>CAYUMU010000004.1:0-162641 GCA_964445985.1 uncultured Pirellulales bacterium
TCCTCTTTCATAGAATCAGCTTGCGAGCGAATCGACCTACCATTATCACATCGCTCTCCACGCTCGCAAGCAGTGCCCGAACCGCCCTCGACTTGGCCCACGAAGTGGCACGCCCGACTCCGCCGCTCACTGCTTGCGGTCGTGGAGAGCGTGCTTCGCAGGCAATACGGATTCGACCGCAAGCAGTGGCACGCTGAATGGAGTTGGCCAGATTGACGTTTCGCGCCAGTTCCTCGCTACCATCCCCCCAGACATTTGTGGATAGTGCATTGTCAACGGGCAGGGCGAAGGGCGGTCGCCAGATGTTGAGATTATTACCGAGTGAACTCCAGCAGGTGGATCGGCGTGTGATTGGCGACGTATTCGCCGTCTTTCAGTTGACGGCCGTTGCCGCCGGCGTTGGGGCCGGTGGCGACGACAGCCAGCCGTTTGCCGGTGGGATCGAGCGCCAGGCTGTGGCAGTTGGTCAGGCCCTTGGCCTGGAAGAACGGCTTGTCTTCGCCGATGGCAAAGAACGACAGCCGGCCATTGCCAGGCGTGCCGGCCGTGACTCCCAGCAGCACGTTCTCGGGCAGGAGAATCGCCTCTTGCAAGAAGCACTCGGTTTTGGCCCCGAACACGAGGGTGTGCTCGTTCTTGGCCGTCTTCCAATCGAACAGCAGGGCTTTGGGTTCGCCTTGCACCGTGCCGCCGCCCGAGGGCACGGTTCCGCCGGCCACCAGGGTTTTGCCGGCCGGGTCGAAGGACAGGCACCGCACGCCGCCCACGTCTTGCAGACGGGAAAGCGAGTAGAACACGGCGGCGTTAAAGGCGCGCACTTGTTTGCCGGTTTGGAGATCCCACTGGGCAATCTGGCCGAGCAAATCGCCGGAGACGAGCGCGAGTTCGCTGGGGTGGAACGCCAGGCTGAACACCTCGTGCTGGCTGGCGGCGATGTCCCAGAGCTGTTTGCCGTCGGCCGTTTGCCACACGCGAACGCGGCCATCGTTGCCGCAGGTGGCCAGCAGGTCGCCGGCGGGACTGATGGCCAGGCCTTGAATCCAGCCGTCGTGGGCGGCGGCCACTTCCCAGAGGGTTTTCGACGCTTCTTCCAGGCAATTCCAAGCTTGCAGCTTACCCCAGGAATCGACGGAGTACGCGATGGGTTGCGAAGGATGGCAGGCAATGCCAGTGACCCAGCCGCTGTGGCCGAGGACCGGTGTTAAGGCCGGCAGCTCGGGGCCGACCGGCGCCGGGGGCTTTTTCTTGGGCTCTTCCAAGGGCGGGGCTTCTATCGGGCCGTCGGCCGGGGAGAGATCCCAACGATAGACTTTGCCATCGAAACCGCCGGCCAACAAACGCTTGCCTTGGGCGCCGAAGCGGACCACCAGCATTTGGCGCTGGTCTACCTTGAGCACCTGCAGGGGCTGGGGCTCGAATTGCTTGATGAGTTCTTCGTTCACGCCAGCACCTCTTTGATTTCATGGCAATCGTCGTGGGCAATCGGCAGCGGTTGACCGGCGTTGTCGTATTCCACGCGGTGGGGATCGATGCCCAGGGCGTGGAACCAGGTGTGGAACAAATGGCCGATGTCGTGTTCTTCGGAATCGACAAACGTGCCGAGGTCGTTGGTCTTGCCGACCACCACGCCTTTGTTGAGACCGCAGCCGCCCATCACCACGCTCCAGGCCTCGGGCCAGTGATCGCGGCCAATGTGGCCATTGATGCGGGGCGTGCGGCCGAATTCCGACATCATGACCAGCAGCGTATTCTCCCACATGCCGCGGTCCACCAGGTCATCGACCATGGCGGCCAAGGCCTGATCGACCTTGGGCATGAGTGTTTGGTGACCGTTGAAGTTGTCGCCGTGCGTATCCCAGCCGTAGGAATTTACTTTGACGAAGGTCACGCCGGCCTCGGCAAAGCGGCGGCCAATCAGCATGTGCCGGCCAAACTCGGTGCGACCGTAACGGTCCCAGTCTTTGTCGGGCACCTGGGATTCGTCGAACAGGTCCATGCGGGCCATCAGGGCCGAGGCCATGTCGTACACGTAGCTGTTGGCGTCGTTGGACTCGGGCCGGTGATGCTGGGCGTAACGCTCGTTGAGCTTGCGGCGAAGTTCGTTGCGCTCCTGGTCGTCTTGGGGCGAGAGCTCTTCGTGACGGAGCAAGTTCTCGGGCGGTTTGCCGTCGCCCAGGGCCAGGGCGCCGTACTTGGCGCCCAGGAAACCAGCATCTTGGTTGATGAAGCCGCTGCTGCCGGGCTTGACCCACAAGTAGGGAGGCAGCCCACTGGAGCCGGCGCCGATGAGCTTGGCCACGGCCGACCCAAAGTAGGGATACGTGACGCCGCGGTTTTTGGGGTCGCCCCGCTGGATGCGGGCCACGCCTGCCGAATGCGAGTTATCCTTGGTGCACACGCTACGAACGAGCGACATGTGATGCATGCGCTTGGCCATTTCTGGCAGAAGTTCGCTGATGTGCAGGCCAGGCACGCTGGTGGGAATGGCTCGGAAGGGACCGCCGAAGAGGGTGTTGGGCTTGGGGTCCCAGCTTTCGAGCTGGCTCATGCCGCCATCGAGCCAGACGAAGACGACCTGTTTTTGTTGTTTTTTGAGCTCGCTCGCCAGCACGGGCTGAAGCAACGAACCGAGCCCCACGCCCGCCGCGGCCGCGCCTGCGATTCCGCCAAGCATCGTGCGTCGCGAGAAGCGATGTTCCCACGGTTTGCAAAGCTGAGATTGATTCATGGTAGTGCCATGCGGATTAATGGTTCAAACAAAACTCGCTGGAGCTGAGCAGAGCCCAGGCCAGGTTTTGCAGGGCTTGTTCACGGTTGTCGGTGCGGCGAGCCAGATATTCGGTGGCCAGGGCGTAGTCATCGTCGCTGGGTTTGCGGCTCAACACCGAAAGGTACAGCAACTCGGCGGCCGCTCGATCGTCTTTGAGCTTCAGCAGCCGGTCGGTGAGGTTGCCGGGCCGGGGTTTGAGCAGGCCTAACACCAGGTCGTCGTTGGAGAGAAACAGGGCCGCCTTGACCGACGGCTTGAATTCCACCTCGGGCTCCATCGGCGGGTTGGCGAATGCCGATTCAAACTTGGCTTTCACTTCGCTGAGTTTGGGCAGGCTCACCTTGGACGTGGCTGGAGCACTCTCGGACGACTTGGCATCCGCGGGTGTTCCGATACCTTCGATGGCCGCCAGGTTGTCCGTGGCCTGGAGCACGCTCCAAGTGAGCTGCTCGGCGGAAAGTGGCTTTTCCATCGCCACCAGGAACGATTGCGGCGGGGCGGGGGCTTGCTCGGGCAGCAGGCTGCTGCGCTGGTAGGTTTTGCTGAGCAACAGCTCGCGGAGGAACCACTGCATGTTGTAATCGTGGGCGGCCAGTTCGTCGGCCAGCAGGCGCAGCAGTTCGGGGTGCGAGGCGGGGTTGTCGGAGTGCGACAGATCGAGCGGCTCGACGAGTCCGCGGCCCATGGCCACCCACCACAGGCGGTTGGCGGCGTTGAGGCGGAAGTTGGCGCTTTGCGGGGCCTGTTCGGCCAGAATTTGGCGAGGGCTGAACTTGGGCACGCCGGGGTGGCGGGTCTTTTTGTCGGGCGGCAGCAGGTACTCTTCGCCCTTGGGAAAGCTGGGGAGCGATACTTCTTCCAACCCTGGCACGCGCGGCCCGATGCTCATGGGCACCTGGTCGAATACCGAGGAGAAATCGAGCTTGCTGGCGAGCAGGTTCTCGGCGAGCACGGTGCGCGTGCCGTCTTTGCGATTGAAGGTGCTGGAAGTGAGCAAGTACAAGCCCTTGTAGTCGGCCTGCTTGTAATCATCGATGAACAGGTGGTTATGGCAGTTGGCGCATTGCAAATCCACGCCAAAGAACAGCCGGCCGACGTCGCGCGTGAGGGCGTCGTAATCGACCGGGTTTTGGCCGTAGTTTTCCAGCCGCTTGGTGTAGAAGAAATCGGAACCCAGCAGGCTGGCGTCGTCGCCGGGGTTGCCGGCCAGGATTTCTTGGGCCAGGCGATCCCAGGGTTTGTTGGCGGCGAACGAAGTTTCGAGGTACTTGTCCCACTCGGGGCTGGAGCCGCGGCGTTCGAGCAGCATCACGTTGAAGTGCTCTCGCATCCGACGCGCGTAGCGGGGGCCGGCCAAGAGCTTGTCGATCAGCTGTTCGCGTTTATTAGCAGCCGAGTCGTCGAGGAAAGCCCGAGCTTCGTCGGCCGTGGGGATGCAACCGGTGAGGTCGAGATAGATCCGCCGGACAAACTCGGCATCGTCGGCAATGCGGGGAGGCGTTTTGGCCGCGGTGGGGGCCAGCTCGGGCAGCGCCTGTTCAATGGCCGCATCGATTTGGGCATGTAGCGGGGCCGCGGCCTGGGCTGGCGACACGAGCACCAAGCCAGCAACGATAGCAACAAGCCCCATGAGGGGGCGCGCCAGGTTGACCCCATGGCGATCCGAACCCCAAGGCAGGCGGCAAGGCATGCGAAACTCCAGGCGGGAAATAATTGCAGGCGGGTGTGGATGTAAGTATCTTAGCAGCATCTATTGATGGAACCAAAACGTATTTTGGTTACGAATTTTGCCTGGTTCCGCGGGCGCATGGCGCCGGCGGTTTGAGCAGCTTTCGCTTACCAACCGCCAGGTTGGTAAGCCTTTGGCCAGTTTGACTCATCGCGATCTTTGGAGTTCCCGCTATGACCGTGAATCGCCGCCAATTCATGCAAGACGCTGCTCGCACCACGGCCTTGGCCGGCGCCGCGCTCACGTTCGCCCGGGCTTCCAAAGCCGAGGAACGATCGGCCAATGAAGCCATTGTGGTGGGCGTGATGGGAGTGAATGGCCGCGGTTCGGCCCTGACCCGTGTGTTTGCTAGCAACCCCGGCGCCCGAATTGGCTACATTTGCGACGTGGACGAACGCGCCTCGGCCAAAGCTGCCAAAATTGTGACCGATTTAGGGCACGCCGAGCCCCAGCAAGTGGTCGACTTCCGCAAGATTCTCGACGACAAATCGGTGGACGTGCTGGTTTGTGCGGCCCCCAATCACTGGCACGGGCCGGCCACCATTCTCGGTTGCGCCGCTGGCAAGCACGTGTATGTGGAAAAGCCGTGCTGCCACAATCCTCGCGAAGGCGAAATGATGGTGGAGATTGCCCGCAAGAATCGTCGGGTGGTCAACATGGGCAATCAGCGCCGCAGCGCCCCGATGATTCGGCAGGGCATTGAAGAATTGCACAACGGCGCGATTGGCGACGTGCACTACTCGCGGAGCTGGTACGCCAACATTCGCGATACCATCGGCAAGGGGAAAGATGTTTCGGTACCCAGCTATTTGAACTACGACCTGTGGCAGGGCCCCGCCCCGGAGAAGCCCTACGTGGATAACCTAGTGCATTACAACTGGCACTGGCGTTGGCACTGGGGTAATGGCGAGCTGGGCAACAACGGCATTCACGCCTTGGACCTCTGCCGCTGGGGATTGGATGTGGATTACCCCACGCAGGTCACCTCCAGCGGCGGCCGGTACTTTTTTGAAGACGACCAGCAAACGCCCGACACGCACGTGGCCATCTTCAAGTACCCCGACGGCAAGTCGATCATGTGGGAAGGCCTGAGCTGCAACCGCCAAGGCTACGAGCGAACCGGGTTCGGCGCTACGTTCCACGGCCAAAACGGCACGATGGTGTTGCAAAATGGCGGCTACGCTATCTACGACAAGGCCAACAAGCTGGTCAAAGAAGAGAAAGGCGCCGAGCCCAACGAAACGCATATCGACAACTTCTTGCAATGCGTGCGGTCGGGCGACCAACCCAACTCCGATATCGAAGGCGCTTACAAGAGCACCCTGATGTGCCACCTGGGCAACATCTCTTACCGAGTTGGCCGCACGCTGAACTGCGACGCCAGCAACGGCCATATCAAGGACGATGAAGAGGCCATGCAATACTGGGGACGCGAGTACCGGCCGGGTTGGGAGCCCAAGGTGTAAGCTGGCGCGATTGCGGTTTGATTGCGATCGTCGTCTCCGGCGGTGTCGCTGCGCTCAACCGCCAGCTACGCGCTGGAACCCCTATCGGGGTTAACAAAAGATGACTACTTCCGCACAAATCCGACCCCCATTGCCTAATAAACAAGCGGCAAGGGAACCACGCGGGCTTTGCCAAGCTGGGTATTCAGCTCCGTGCCCGGCGTGTTGAAAACCCGCCGCACGTAGGCCAATGCGAGTGGCGCATCAAGCCGTGGAGAATGCACCACCGACGTAATGCGGGCCACCGCTTTGCCGTCTTGCAGCAATTCGGCGCCGGTCTCGGGAAGGTCCGTGGTTTCTAACTGCAGGCCGCGGAGGGTTTGGTTCACGTGCCCTAGGGCATCGAGGCGGGCGATGGTTTCCTGGCCCAGGTAGCAGCCTTTCACAAAGCTGATCGCGAGGTCGTTGCGATCAAGTTCTTGCGGCAAGTTGCGATCGGAAAGGTCGATGCCGTACCAGGGCCAGCCGTATTCTACCCGCACCTGGTTCCAAGCGGTGTTGCCGACCGGTTGGGCCGCGGCCGGCTCGCCCGCGGCCGTGAGACGTTGCCAGAGGGCGAGGAGGTGTTCGCGGGGGCTGCTCAGCAAGAACCCGCCCCCAATCAGGCGGTGAATGTTGCGAATCCAAACCGGCCGGCTTTGCCAAACCACCTCGCGATGAGCGAGGTAACTCTCGGGCAGCGGCGTTTGCAGGCAGGCTTGCAGGTGCTCGGCAGCTTTCGGGCCGGCCACCAGCAACTCGGCCCAATCTTCGCTACGATCGGTGAGGGTTACGTCTTCCGTAATGTGATAGCGATCGAGATGCGGCATGAGCACCGCTGCCTGGCCAGGGACCGTCTCCAGGATCAGCGATTGCGGCGTACAAAAGATCCATCCGAACCCGATCGTTTTGCCTTGCACGTTGGTGATGAAGGCTTCGGCCCCTTCGCCCGGTTGCAGTTTCTTGACGTGGGCCGTGGACAGATTGTGCAGGAACGAGTGGCGGTCGGCGCCGGTGATTTCGATTTGAGTGGCGTGGGAAAAGTCGACCACGCCACAGCTCTGGGTGAGGGCCTGGTATTCCCCGGCCACGTTGCCAAAGCTTTGCGCAGCGCCGGGATGGGCGGATAACGGTAGCCCTTCTGACGGCGGGGAAATTAGCTGGCCGCCCGCGGCGGACAGGGCTTGGAACCAGTTGTGGCTGTGCATCGCTGGGGAGTTGGGCATGGCAAGCTTTCGAGGAACGCCGGCGATTACGAATCGCCCAGCGAAGCGGCGGCGGCTTCGTCGATTGCCACGGTGGCAAACTGCGCCCCGGTTATCAGCATGCACGAAGCGTGGGCCTTTGCCAGGCGGGCAATTTCCGTGCTGTTCTCCACGTGCACCATGCCGAGATCTTCGACCAGTTCTTTGGTTAGCGAGCCCATCAGGCAGACTTGAGCCCGCTCCAACACGCGGGCCAGTTGCGCGGCCGGCACGGCGTCGTATTCCCGCAGGCGGCGGATTTGCGATAGCGCGGCGACGGGGTGTTCGCCGTGCACCAATTGCTGCACGCAAGGGCCGGGCGGTTCGTTCAGATCGCAGCAAATAACGATGGCGCCATCGGTGTCCACCGCCTCGCCGGCGGCTTCCACGGCCCTGCCAAAGTTCTCCCAGGTTTGCTCGCGAGCATCGCCTGTGACCGTGGCGACAACCAGGCTGGCCCGCCGGGTGGCCTTGACCTGCCAGGTTTCGCGATAGGCTTTGTCGGCAGCGGCGCTGGCGGCGGCGGCGCTGCCTGCCACCACGGCGGCAATGTGGTCTTGTTCGCCGGGGATCACGCGGATCACAAATTGCACGCCCAGCAACCAACTGATTTCTTCGGCTTTGGCATGCGCCCGATCCAGGTGCCGCGTGGCCGAATTGGTGGTGTGATATCCTCGAAAGTGCTTTTGGGTTTGTCGATCAGAAAAGGTAGGGCAAACCGTGCCGGCTGGGCCATCGTAGCCGGGCGACTCCGGCGGTCGATGCCGGCCGATCGGCACCACCAGGTCGGCCTCGATCAAATGCCGATTCAGGAGCACCGGCATGGCGTCTTGCGTGGACGTGAGAAAGGCCAGTTCTTCGGAATTCTCGGGAGCATGGACGGTGAATTGCACCTGTTCGGCAATCGGGCCGGGGAGAACTTCGCCCAGTTCGCTCGCCTGGACCGAAGGCCGCGGCTGCAGCACGCGAATATCGGCTGCCTGCACGCCCGCGGCCGTAAGGCGGCTAATCACCGCCCCCACGATCGCGGCCGCCTGGGGAATATCGTCTTCCACTGCTAGCACCACTTGATCACCCGGCACCACCGCCCTAGCCAAGGCGGGAAAATCGAGCGGATGCTCAAGCGCCTCGCAGGCGGTGGAGAAAACGTCCGCGGCCCCTGGATCCTGGGGACCGGCAAACGCGCAGACCAAGGCGTCGGTGGGAAGCTCCAAGAGAAGCTGCCGGCCTGGCTGCCAGGGCAAGGAATACTGCATAAACGCTAACTCTCGATCGGATAGGGCTTTGCGGCAATTGACCCGCAACGGTTTGGGGCGTCAAGGCCGGCAACCTCTGTCATCTTAGGGCCACCGTTCGCAAGTGGTCAAGAAAGTCGAGCTTTACCCAAGCGGCAACTTTTCAAATAATGCCCCGCGGAATGGGGCTGGCGAGCGGCGAAAAGCACGCCAGCCATTTCCATTCTAAAACCAACGCACCCCCTCTGCGATCGCGCTATTTTTCGCGGGAGGAGGGGGGCACGCGGAAAGAGCATTGACGCCGGGCTGCGAATCGTGCCTGCTGCCAGAGCAACGCGGCCCGTCAACTTTCGCGAACCATAACCAGCCACTCGCAGCAAATTAGGGAAAATCATGCGGCGAACGATCTCGAAACTTCGATGGGTGCCTTCCTGCCTGGTCGGCAGCATGCTGTTGGCCGTGGCTTTGCTCGGCGGCTGTTCCGAAAAGGATCCGGCGCCGAAGCCCAACTCCACCTCCGGCGCCGCCAAGCCACCGGAATCGCCGTCGCACCAAACCCAACTGGTTTCGGCAGCCACGGTCGAGAAGTCGGACAACCCCGCCGTGGACGTGCTCCGCCAAATGGCCAAGGTTTATCTCGACCTGAAATCGTATTCCGACCAAGGTCAGGCCAGCATGCGCTACAAGCTGGACGATCAGTTGGTAAGTCACGACTTTCCCTTTGAGGTAACCTTTCAACGGCCGAACCTATTGCGGCTGAAAGCTTATGAAGGCGAAGTGGTTTGCGACGGCAAGGTGGTGTATTCGCAGTACGAAGACGTGCCAGGCTATGTGGTCGAGGCCGACGCGCCGCCGCAGCTTTCGCCGGCCGATGTCTATAAAGACGACTACATTCGCTACATGCTGCTCGAGCGCCCGGTGGGCGGCGCGCTGCAATTGACGCTGTTGTTGTCGGGGCAATTCGTGGAACAGTTGATTGCCAGCGCCAATGGGCCGCTGGAGTTGCTGCCCGCCGCGGAGATCGACGGCGCCGCCTGCAACCGGGTGCGGATTGCGATGCCCGAGGGCAAGATGATCATGTGGGTGGATCAGAAGACCTTCGCTTTGCGTCGGGTGGAATACCCCACCGATGCGTTGCGTAAGCACTTGGAGCAAGAAGGCCAGGTGAGCGAGCTGGCCGTGGTGGCCGATTTCCACCGGGCCCAGATCAACGGCTCCATCGATCCGGCCACGTTCCAGTTTGCGGTGCCCCCCGGGGCCAAGTTGGTGAAGCGTTTTGTGGGCCCCGCGCCCGATGCTCGGCTGGGCAAGAAGGCCGGCAGCTTTGAGTTCAAAGCACTCGATGGCACGGCGGTCACGCCCGAATCGTTGGCTGGCAAGGTGGTGGTGCTGGACTTTTGGGCCACGTGGTGCCAACCCTGTTTGCAAAGCATGCCCGAGTTGGCAAAGGTTCAAGAGCTGTTCAAAGACAACGACAAAGTAAGATTCCTGGCGGTGAATATTGAAGACGAAACGGTCACGCCCGAAACCTTGACGAACACGCTCAAAGAGCTGGCGCCCAATCTGACGATTGTTCGCGACCCCGATCAGCACGCGTTCAAATCGTTTGGCATCGACGCCATTCCCACCACCTACCTGCTGGGCGCCGATGGCACCATTCAAAACGCGCAGCGGGGCATCAATCCGAACGTGGACTTTGTGGAAGATCTGTCCGGCAAGCTCAACGCCCTGCTGGCAGGGAAGAGCTTGCACCAGCAACAGCTCGACGAATTTGAGAAGTCGATGATGGAGCCGCCGGCCGCCACGCCGATTTCGCCTTCGGCCCCGGGCAGCGAAGCCCAGGCTGCCGAAGCTGCCGCGCCGGAAGCGCATAAACTGACCAAACTCTGGACGGCCGAAGATGTGCGCGATCCGGGCAATATTCTCATTGTGCCCGGCGAAGGGGGCCAGCCTACCGTGCTGGCCATGGAAGGTTGGCAAGCCGTGGTTGAAGTGGATGCAGCCGGCAAGGTTTCCTCGCGATATCCGCTGGACGTGCCGAACCAGGGGGTGATTGCCTATCTGCGCTCGGCCGTGGATGGCGAAGGCAGGCGGTACTACCTAGGTTCGGCGATCGGCCAAAGCCAGGTGCATTATTACGACCAGAAATTCCAGCACCTGCTCAGCTACCCTCAGTCGCCCGATCACGCCGGCATTTTTGATTGCCTGCCGGCCGATTTGGATGGCGATGGCAAGCTGGAACTGCTGGTGAGCTATCTCGACGTGGTCGGCGTGCAGGCCGTGAGCCCCTCGGGAGAACGCATTTGGTCGAACCGCAGCATCCGCGATGTGTTTCGGATGGTGCTGACGGAACCCCTGGGCAACAAGTCTCGCGAGATTCTGGCTGCCCACTCCCAGGGCTCGATCGCGCGCCTTACCGCCCAGGGCGAACGCGGCGATGAAATCAAAGTGCCTGATCAGTTTTTTCGCGGCATTGCGTCGGCGCCCATCGCGCCGGGCGGACGGCTCAGTTACGCCGGCTTGGGCCTGTCGCCCGAGGGCAACGATCTGTTTCTGGGCTTTTCTCTCGCTGGTCAGCAACGCTTCAGCTATGGCTTGCCCCGAGGGGAACAGCACCCTTCGCTGGAGCAAATCACCTGGGGACAACTGGTCGGCGACGCGCCGCACTGGATTGTGGCGGGCCCTGACGGCTCGGTTCACTTTGTGGCCGACGACGGACAGGCACTCGACCGCTTTACTTACGGCGAAGTGATCAACGGCGTGGCCACGACCACTATTGAAGGCAAACCGGCGTTGCTGATTTCCAGCAAGAACGGGCTGGAAGCCTGGCGGGTGGAAAAGAAGTAGTCGGGCCAGCGGCAATCGATCGCCACGAGATCAGAATATAAGGGCGAGCCGAAGAATAACTTCCGGTCGTGCGGTTCACGTCCTAACCAATGGTGCTTGCCGAGTCGTATCCGCTGCAACTGGATTCCCGCCCCCCGTCTTCACGAGGGCAGGCTTCGCGGGAATGACGGAGTAATTGATCGACGCCTCCTATATCCCGGCCGCTCCATTCAGGGGCGGACGGCCGATGATTTGAGCGGTTCGTCGGCGTGGCGATGAATTTCACCGGTTACCATGAAGATCACGTCTTCCGCAATATTCACGGCATGATCGGCAATCCGTTCGAGTTGCCGCGAGATGTTCATCAGGTCGATCAGTCGCCGCACCTCTTGCGGGTTCCGGCGAATTTCTTCCTCCACATACCGATACACACGGCGATGCGAAGCATCCACCTCTTCGTCGGCCAGGCGAACCTGTTGGGCTAGCTCCACATTGCGAGCCACGAGCGCGTCGAGGCTCATCTTGACCATCGACCACACCATGCGGCTGCTCGCTTCGAAGTCGAACGGCGCCGTGCTCGCCTCGGGTTCTTCGGCCAGGAACAGCGCCTGTTCGGCCAGGTGCGCGGCCAGGTCGCCGATCCGTTCGAGATCGCCATTGATCTTGATCACGCCTGCCACAAACCGCATGTCCGACGCGACCGGATGATAGAGGGCAATCGTGTGCAGGCATTCCTCCTCCACGTCGACTTCCATCTGGTCGATCTGTTCGTCGGCATCGATCACCCGCTGAGCCAGTTCCACATTGCGGGTTTCTATGGCCGCGATCGCCTGCTGGAGCGCCTGCTCCACAAAGCCGCCCAGGCTGAGAATCATATTCTTCAGCTTCTCCATCTGGCGGATAAAGTGCTGCGACATCCGTAAATTTCTCCTCGCGCATTTATGGCCGCGCCGCCTGCCAGAGCCGCGCATGTATTCTTGCAATCACTGCCGGTGAAATCGACTGACGCTTGCCGAAGGCAGAACCTTTCGCGGAGCGAAAGGCGACTTTGCCCTCCTAACCGAACCGGCCCGTCACGTAGTCGTTGGTTTCTGGCAGGATGGGATTCGTGAATATCTTGGATGTGGGTCCGTATTCCATGAGGCGGCCCAGATACATGAATGCAGTATAGTCGCTGATCCGCGAAGCTTGCTGCATATTATGCGTAACAATCAGGATGCTGTATTCGCCTTTGAGTTCTTGGATTAAGTCTTCGACTTTGCCCGTGGCAATGGGATCGAGGGCCGAACAGGGTTCGTCGAGCAGCAAGACCTCAGGCTCGGCGGCGATGGCCCGGGCAATGCACAGTCGCTGTTGCTGGCCGCCCGAGAGAGCCAAGGCGCTTTCAGACAGGCGGTCCTTCACTTCGTCCCACAGCGCCGCGCCCCGCAAGCTCCGCTCGCACACTTCGTTGAGCAGGCTCTTGTCTCGAATGCCATCAATCCGGAGGGAATAAATGACATTCTCGAAAATACTCATGGGAAATGGGTTGGGCTTCTGAAAGACCATGCCCATCCGCTTGCGCAATTCAATCACGTCTACGGTGGCATGGTAAATGGAGTCGCCATTGAGGCGCATATCGCCGGCGATGCGCACGGTGTCGATCAGATCGTTCATGCGATTCACGCATCGTAGCAAGGTAGTCTTGCCGCAGCCTGAAGGCCCGATCAGGGCGGTGACCTTACCCTGCGGGATGGACATGCCAATGTTGTAGAGGGCTTTCTTTTCGCCATACCACAATTGGAAATTGACGATTTCCAAGACGGGCTTTTCGGCGGCAACCTGCCGATGCAAAACAGCCTGCACGGTTTCGCCGCGGGCAATGGCCTGCAACCGATTGCCGGGCGAAAGCCGGGAGGGCGCGGCCGCCGCGGGTGGGGTGGTGACAGATGGCTGAGTGGTTTCGATCATCGATCGGGATATCCGTCGCAGGTGTTTGTGGGTTCGCTCAAAAATAAAGTCGGCTTTCGCTCCGCGAAAGGCAACTATGACAGGCCTAAAACGCGGATGAAACAAACTTCCGCCGCAGCCTGGCGCGCAGCCAGACCGAGGCGATATTCAACAGGGCAATGATCAGAATCAGCAGTAGCGTGGTTGTGAACACCAAAGGGCGGGCGGCCTCGCTGTTTTGGCTTTGAAATCCCACGTCATAAATATGGAACCCCAGGTGCATGAAGGTTTGACTGCCATGGACAAAGGGAAATTCGGAATTGACAGGCAGTTCCAGCGCCAATTTGCTGGCGCCGACCAGCATCAGCGGGGCCACCTCGCCGGCGCCGCGGGCCATGGCCAGGATCATGCCGGTCATGATGCCCGGCATGGCGCGGGGCAGCACGATTCGGCGAATGGTTTGCCACTTGCTGGCCCCGCAGGCATAGGAGCCTTCGCGCATGGAATTGGGCACCGACGCCAACGCCTCTTCGGTGGAAACAATGACGACCGGGAGCGTGAGCAGCGCCAAGGTGAGCGATGCCCAAAGCATGCCGCCGGTGCCAAACGTGGGGCTCGTTTGCAACTTGGCGCGATACATGCCGTTGAAGAAGGGGTTGGTAAAGATCAATACAAAAAAGGCGACCACGGCCGCCAGCCAGAGCACCAGCGCCACGGCTCGCAATGCCGGCAACCAGGTTCCGTTGCGACGGGCTTTTTGCTGCCAAGCGGAGAGAATACCAAGCATGAATGCGGCGGTTCCGGTGGCTGCCAGGACCAACATGACCAACCACCAAGAAGTTGGGGGGAGGGGCGTGACATTGATTCGATCGGGGCCGCCGTCGACGAAGGCCCCGATGATGTAGCAGAAGAAGCCAAGCCCAAACACGCCGAACACAATGCTGGGAACGCCTGCCAGATTGTTGATGGCGATCCGCACCAGACTGACAATGAAGCCACCCTTGGCGTATTCTCGCAAATAGAGCGCCGCGAGCACGCCAAAGGGCACCACGGCAATGGCCATAATGAGTGTCATGGCCACCGTGCCGACAATGGCCGGGAAAACGCCCCCCTCGGCGTTGGCTTCGCGTGGATCGTCGAAGATGAATTCCCGCCACCGCGACAGGTAAACCCCCAACTGGCCGAACAGGCCCAATTGATTGGCCGGATAGGCGCGCACAATCTGGTCGAGCGTGAGCGTGGATGCTTGCCCTTGCGCGGTGGTGAGCTGCATGACATATTTTTCATTTTCCTGACGGAGCCTTGTCAGCTGCTCTTGAATTCGCTCGGTTTTGAGCCGCGCCGATTCCTCGGTCTCTTGAAAGGCTTGCTCCGCCGCGCTCACCAAACCCTGCCGGCTTTGCACTTCTTGTTCGAGCTCTTGCAACCGCGATTCGAGCGGGGCAATTTGCGCTGCATTTATTGAGGCGCGTTTGGCCTGCCGCAGTTGTAGCTCCAGCCGGCGACGGTCGTCTTCGGCGTCGGTCAACTCCAGTTGCCGCTCGCTCAAGGTCAACCGAGCTTGCTCTTGTTCGGCGTTCAGTTCGCCGATGTCGTGATGCACCAGGCTCTTGATCTGGGCCATGCGTTCCAGCACGGCGCCGTGATGTTCTTCGAACTGGGCCCAGACCTGGCTCGGCTCGTCGGCAATGGTCTTGCCATCGATCAGAAACTTTGCGGGGAAGCCATAGAAACGACCATATTCCTGACGCTCCAAAACGACGGCCCACTGGGGCTGGGTGCGTTCTTGAATCTCGGGACTGAGCAACCAGGTGAAGTGCGTGTTGGTGAGCTGGAAGTTGCCGGTGCGGACCTTGTACCGTTCGCCAACCTGGACCCAAGGGGCCTGCGCCAGTTGATAGCCCGACCAGGCAATCAGACCGACGGAGAGGATGGTTGCCAGGAGAGAGCCGAGCCTTCCGGCCAGTCGGTCATCGACCAGAAACCATAAGATGGCCACGGCGGTAACCAGCACGGCCAGCAGCAAACACATCGACCAACCGAGCGCGCCCATTCGCAATGGCGATGCCGGGGGTTGCGGAGGAATGTTGCGGGAAGATTCGCCCGCGGGTCCACCGGTAGGCTCGCCGGGAGACGGCGGATCGAGTTGCGGCTCGGCCAGCGGCGCGGTCTCCATGACCTCGCCCATATAGACCACTGCTTGGGGTTGGCCGTCGGCGTCCATCTGGGTGAGGCGGAAGCGTTCGACGGGCAGGGGCCAAAAAGTGCCCGAGCCAAAGTAGACGATCATGGCCAACAGGCTGGCCACCATCACCACGCAGACCGCCAGCGCGCCGCCCATCAGCCAGGCGAACGGTTCGCCTTGCGAAATCACGGAAACGGCCGGATTAGCCACCCGTTTACGACGTTTGGATTCCAGGGGGAGTTGGGGCGGGGGCGCGGTGGAAATACTCATAGTTGATAGGCTCGCCTGCGAAAGCGGAGCCGCACCACTTCGGCAATCGTATTGACCACAAATGTCATGGCAAACAACGTCAGGCCCGCCAGGAACAAGGTTCGATAGATGGTGCCGCCTGGCACGGCCTCCGGCAGTTCGGTGGCGATGTTTGCCGAGAGCGTGCGAAAGCCGTTAAAGATATTCAGATCGGGAATGGGAGTGTTTCCTCCAGCCATGAGCACAATCATGGTTTCGCCCACGGCTCGACCCAAGCCGATCATGACGGCCGAAAATAAACCGCTCATGGCCGTGGGGATGATAATTCGCGTGACGGTTTGCCAGCGGGTGGCGCCAGCTCCCAGCGACGCGCTGCGCAAATGGTCGGGCACGGTGGAAAGGGCGTCTTCGGCAATGGTGTAAATAATAGGTATGATCGCAAATCCCATCACAAAGCCCACGATCAGGGCGTTGCGATCATCGTACTTGCCTACGTAATTGCCGCGGGGATCCCATTTCCAAGACAGGGCCGTTGAAACCAGCCAGGCCGTGGCCAGGGTGGAAACGAGCACCAGCAGGAGTTTGCCAAAGTTCGCCACGGCAAACCGCTCGCGCGTCCAGTTGCGGCTGGCATCGCGCAGCCAGGGGGTGAGGCGCCGGCCGGAAACCACGGCCCAGAAGATGGCCGTGAGCGGCAGCAGCAAGATCATCCAACCGCCTACTGGGGAGCCCTGATGCCCCAGGAGCCAGGTTTTCACGTTCCCGGCGAACAGCCAACTCTCGACCAGCGGCCCCACGAGCACGCTGGCGGCCAGGCCGATCCCCACCGTCAAGAACATCAGCGTGAACTTCGCGCGGTGCCACTTGATTTGCACCGTGTAAGGCAGCAATTGCCACAAGAACGCCGCCACGATCAACGACAGCGGCACCATGGCAAACGAACTGAGAATGCCAGGCACCAGTTGCGAAACGAAGGGGGCGAAGACAATCGCCGCCAAAAAGCCGAGCACCACGCTCGGCAGGCTGGCCATCACCTCGATCGTGGGCTTGATTCTGGCCTTGGTGGAGCGGTGCAAGAACTCGCTGGTGTAGATGGCCGCCAGCAATGCCAATGGCGCTCCGAACAGCATGGCGTAAAACGTGGCTTTCAACGTGCCAAACACCAGCGGCCACATGCCGAGTTTGGCTTCCAGATCGGTGGACCCGCCACCCGACTGCCACACGTGTTGCGGAGTGGCGTAGTTCTCGTACCACACGGGCAAAAATACCGACGACAACGATCGCGTGACTTCTGGGTGCCGGGCGTCGAAACTCGCCATCCATAGACCGCTGGGCGTGAGGGCCGCCAGGCCGTCTTCTTTGGGGGTGAAGAGCACCTCTTGGACGGGTTCGCCGGGCGTAATCTGTTCGTTCAACAGCAGGTTGTCGTTGGTAACGTAGAACACCCGCAGGCCACCGTCGGCGTAGCCCACGGCGAGATTGCGATTGCGAGTGGAAACGCCCACGGCACTGACGGCCGCCGCCGGACCTGGCAGCGTGTGGGCGATTACCAGATGAACTCCCTGGTTGGTCGCGGAATCTTCGGCGGCATTGGCGGATTGTTCGGCACTTTCGCGGTAGCCGTCGTCGTTGCTGGGGGCTCGAACGGGAAACACGCAGCGCGTTACCCCCTGATCGTCGCCCGCCACCAGCGTGATTCGCCCTAGGAGGAATGTCAGTACGGTTAGCTGGGCGTCGCCGGGGGCCAGGTCGATGTCTTCGGCCCAAGCGATCGTGGAGAGATTGCGGGTATCGAACCGCTGGACCAGCCCGTCTTCCCAGCCGACATAAACGCGATCTCCCAAGGCCGAGATCAAGACGTACTTACCCGGCGTGTTGCGCGTTTGCAGCGGCAGGTCGTACGACTTTCCCAGGGCCACGGTGGTTTTGCCACTGAGAAAATTGCGTTTGGCCGCGAGGGCGTGAATTCGCGTGGTGCCATCTTGCTGCTGGGTGAGAATTCGTTGCGGGCCGTCGGCATAGTCCACGCCGGTAATTGCGGCTTCGGCCACTTTGAACTCGGCTTGAACCTCGCTGAAGAACTGCTGCTGTCGCAACTGCCCTTGGGGCGTGAGTTGCAACACGGCTTCCTCGGAGCGCAACAGGTCGCCGGGAATCAAGTCGCGCAATTGGGCGGCAATTTCGGGGCGGTTGTCGAATTCGCTGGCATTCAAGAAGGTGGTTTTGAAACCCAGCCGGGCCACGCGCACGTGGCCGTCGTCGAAGCCGAAGATCGCCGTTTCTGACCCGATGGGGAAGGAAAACGATGTGATCTTTTGGCCGGCGAAAATTTCTTGGGCATGAATTTGTTCGCCGGTATCGGCGCGAAACACGCGCACCATGCCGTCTGGCATGAGGGCCCAGCCCATGGTGCGGTATTCGTCGAGCCCCACTTTGAGCGGTTGATCGTCGGCGGACCAGGCGCGCCGGACCTGCACGGCTTGCGAGACTTGGGCCGACTGGAAGAGGGGTACGGCCGTCCAGACCAGGAATACGCAGACCAGCGAAACGGCCACAATGGTGCCGATGCCGCCAGCCGTAATGAAAAACGTCGAAACACGGTCGGCCATTTTTACGGCCCACCGTGTTTCGCGTTTGCGTCTGACGCCGGTAAACGACTTTTCAGGTTCCGCCATGGACTTTCGAACGGGGAAATCCCAAACCGCCCACCCCGCGTTTCCACGCGGGGTGGCGAATCTTTTCAGCCGTCAGGCTCCGCCTGACCCATTGTGCACAAACTGGCCATTGCCACGGGGGCGAGTTACGGTTTGATTCCCAGTTCGTCGAGCACCCGTTGAGCAACTTCGGCCGTGACGGGGAAGTAGCCGTCTTTGATGACGACTTCTTGGCCTTGCTTGCTGTAGATGTACTTGATGAACTCGCGTCGCAGGGGATCGAGTTGGGTTCCCGGTTTGTGGTTCACGTAGACTAACAAGAACCGGGCCAGGGGGTAGTCGCCCGAGTAGGCGTTCTCGCTCGTGGCGGCGACGGGCTCGCTATCGGCGTCGGCGGCGAGCGGCACGGCTTTCACATCGGCCGTGGCATAACCGATGCCGCTATAGCCGATGGCTGCCTTTTCGCGGGCCACGCCTTGCACCACCGACGAGCTACCCGGCTGTTCCTTCACGGCGTCTTTGAAGTCGCCCTTACCTAGGGCAAATTCTTTGAAGTAACCGTAAGTGCCCGAGGCCGAGTTGCGTCCGTACAGGCTAATGGGGCTGGCAGCCCAAGTACCGGTCAGTCCGACATCGCCCCAGGTTTTGGCC
Organism: uncultured Pirellulales bacterium; assembly: GCA_964445985.1. Lineage (GTDB taxonomy): Bacteria > Planctomycetota > Planctomycetia > Pirellulales > S012-138 > CAYUMU01. The sequence goes on from CAYUMU010000004.1 coordinate 18,957, forward strand.
TCTTTGGCCTGGCCCAGGTTGCGGTTCTTGCTGAAGATGGCGTCGACCTGCGGCAGGGTGAGCGACTGAATCGGATTGTCTTTGTTGACAAACACGGCCAGCATGTCGATGCCCGTTGGCAAGGCGGTGGGCTTGTAGCCGAACTTGGATTCAAAGGCGTCTACCTCTTGCGACTTCATCTCCCGGCTCATGGGGCCAAAGTTGGCGGTTCCGGCCACCAAAGCCGGGGGAGCCGTGGAGGAACCTTTGCCTTCGATCTCCACGCGCACGTTGGGGTAGAACTTGTTGAAACCCTCGGCCCACAGGGCCATCAGGTTGTTCATCGTGTCGGAGCCCACGCTCTTGATATTGCCCGAGACGCCCTGAGCCGGCTTGTACTCTGGCAATTTGGAGTCAACGCTCACCCCCTGGGCAGCCAGCGGGCTGGCGATCAGCAGGGCCACGCCGATCGCGAACCTTCGAAGCCAGCAGTTCCGTGACGACATGACATTCATCTCCCGAGCAATGACGTTTCACGAGTCTCACACGCACTGATTGAGCACCAGTGGACACTCCGAGTGTTAAGAAATGGTGAAGATTGTGTGAAACGCCGACCCTGGAGTCGCTGGTGCCGAGGGCGAAGACTGCGGGGCCGGCTGGACTCCACACGGGGACGTCCTCTGTCAAAATCTGCAAGTAATTGCCGCGGCGGCGGATACAATGAGAGGCCCAGTCGCCAGAAGGGAGGGGTATGCCAGTGCGAACGGACTCCCTCTTTCGGGCAGGCTGATCGATCAGGTCGTTTCCAATTTATCTGCGTGTGGGAGGAGTGTTATGGTCCAGGCCCTGGCAAGAACGTGGATTTACAGCGCATTGGCTGCTTGCGGGCTTTGTGCAAATCTTCAGGCCCAAGAGGAGCCAGCCAAACCGCAGCCTGCGAAGAAAGCGCCCGCGGCGATGGATGTGGTAAAAGAGGATCCCCAACTGCCTCGCGTGCTGCTGATCGGTGACTCCATTTCCATTGGATACACCGTTCCCGTTCGTTCCCTATTGCAGGGCGAAGCCAACGTCCTTCGTCCCCGTACCAATTGCGGACCCACCATTCGCGGTTTGGAACAAATCGACACCTGGCTGGGCGATGGCAAATGGGACGTGATCCACTTCAACTGGGGATTGCACGACCTGAAGTTCATGGGCTCCGATGGGCAGAACCTGGCCGATCCCGCCGCATCGACCAGCAAACGCCAGGTGCCGCCCGAAGAGTACGAAGCCAACTTGCGGAAACTGGTGGCGCGACTCAAGAAAACCGGCGCCGCGCTGATTTGGTGCAGCACCACGCCTGTTCCTCAGGGAGCGAAGGGCCGGCTGGTGGGTGACGAAGTGGCCTACAACAAGATCGCGGCCAAAGTCATGGAAGAAAATCAGGTCGCCACCAACGACCTGTATGCTTTCGCCCTGCCCAAGCTGGAAAAGATTCAGCGCAAGGCCGACGTGCATTACACGCCTGAAGGCTCGCAAGCCCTGGCCGAGCAGGTGGTGAAGACCATCCGCGAAGCCCTGGCCGCGAAACAGAAGTAGGCTTGCGCTGCACGCAAGATAGCCGGCTCACGCCACTTCGCGCGATTCCGCTTCACGCACGAGCAGGTCGACAAACCGGTCGATCTGTTCATCATGTTGTTCGGCCGCTTCCGCGCCGAGTTCCAACAGCCCGTTGATGTTGCCCGGCGAGGCGTCATCGAGCTCGCTGCTGGTATCGGGGGGGAGGCGATCCATCTCCACATTGACGCGGAGATATTGATTGGGCGAGCCGACGGCGTCGAACGCGAGGTTGATTTCGTAGTCGGCCGTTTCGGCCATGGAAGTGAGCATGATATCGAAGAGCGGCTTGATCCAGGCAATGGCCCCAAAGTCTTTGGCCTCTTCGTAAGGGTAGGGTCGCCGCACCGAGCCGGTGCCTACCGAGAAGATCGCCATTTGCGAGGCCCTGGCCCCGAACAGCGTGCGGGCTTCGGCGTAGGCGCAGAGGGAGGGGTTGTTGGCAAACACCCCGCCATCGATCACCGGGTAACTTACGCCGGTGAGCGACTTGATGAGCGGCACTTCAAAATAGGTGGGGGCGGCCGAGGTGGCGCGGGCGACGTCGCGAATCAAAAAGTCCCGCCCCTCCGACTCGCGGGCGTCGTGCTGGGTGAAGAACATGGCCTTGCGGCGACGGATATCGTAGCCCGTCACCAGGCAGGGCTTGAGCAGTTCACTCAATTTGCCGTCTTCGAAGCAGCCTTGGAGCATGCGTTCGATGCCAGCGGACGGATATTTTTCATCGTTCAGGCCGCCCATGGAAGCCAGGCTATGAAAGATGGGGATGTCGAAGATTTCTGCCCCGTTGCGCACATACATATCCAATGCCTCGCAGGCCGTGTAGCGAGGTCGGCCGGTTGCCGCGTCGGGGTACAAATAGATGCACGTTAAGATCCCGCCCGTGCTCGTGCCGGCAAACAGGTCAAAGAAGTCGCTGAGCCGGGTTTCGCTGCTGCCGGTCCTGGCTTGCAGCTTGGCTTCCAGTTCTGTGAGGATGCGGGCCGCGATCACGCCGCGAATCCCCCCGCCATCGATGGAAAGGATGCGATAGATGCGACCTTCTTCCGGAACTCGTTGGCTTAACTTCATGCTGGTGGCGCGATATAAGTTGAACGACCGTGGCGGTCGCGGCAGGACGCAAATCAAGACGGTTCGCAGTGAATGACGGGAAGGAGATCGACGGCAAGAGTCGATCTTCCCGCGATCTGTCGATTATAGTGCGGCCGATTGCTCGATCCTAGCTGGGCGAAACCGTTCCGCGACCCATCTCTCCACCCTCACCCGTTCGTCTCCCGGCCGGCAATCATGTCTCAATTCGTTCACCTGCGACACAAACCTCCCACGGCTCTCAATGCCCCGCGCAGCCTGATCGTGGCCTGCGCGCCCATGCGCAGCAACGTGAACCTTTCCAACATTATTCGCACGGCGGGTTGCTGCGGGATTGAACGGGTCATTGGCTGCGGAACGCCGAAGGTGTTGCAGAAAGTGGCGCGCGACGGCGCGGAAAGCGTGCAGTTGGAAGTTCACCGCACGCTGCCACCGGTGCTTAAACGCCTGAAAGAGGCTGGTCACCGACTCGTGGGTTTGGAACAGACCACCGGCAGCGTATCGCTCCACGCCTACGCTTTTCCTCCGCTGCCCGTGCTGGTGATCGGCAACGAACGGCAGGGGCTGACCGAAGACGTGCTGGAACTGCTGGACGACGTGGTCGAGATTCCCGTGTATGGTCGCCCTTTCAGCTACAACGTGGCCACGGCCACCGCCATGGCGCTTTACGAATACTGCCGCCAATTCCCCAGCGGTTAGCAAGGCTCCCCCAATGACGCTTGGGTGGCACTCAGAACGGGGGCATGCCGATGGTGCCACCCCGCCGCTAGCCCTGCCCTTGGAACGCTCCGCTCGTTATCTATCAAAAATACCCGGACGAAACTCACGCAACTCCATCCTAGCCTGGTCGCTCAACAAATCTTGACCGACTACCAAGCGAGTTAACGACGGCATTCGTAAGAATACGGGAACGGAAGCGTCGGAAATATCGCAACGCACAACGGCCAGATTAGAAAGTCGCGGAAGTCTCGACAGCGAATCGATTCCCCGATCGGATACTGGGAGATCCGTGAGGTGAAGCGTTTCTAGTTGATGGCACCCATTTGACAGCACTTCGCACGCATGGTCGTCGCACGCGTTTCGTGCCAACTGAAGGAAGTCGAGTCCGCTGACGCGAGAAACTGCACTGTAGTCGCTCGACGTCAAGGGAGCGCAAATGTAAAGTTTTGATAGATTGTTGCTTTTCGTCAATTCCTCCAATGCGTCAGTATCCCAGGTGACGTTATCTAGCGCTAAAGATGTACTCAAAGACAAACGGCTGACCCATCTGAGTTGCGACCGACTCACATGCCGATTTCTAAAGGAGACACTGTAATCCCCAAGTGCCCAGGAAAGATCAAAGCCTTCTGAGTCCCAAAGTGTGTCCGTGACAGTTGCGCCGCTAGCTTCCAAGCAATAGATGTAGTAATAATCAGCAATCGATCGTCGATAACAAACGCCGAGCGCGATAATCGCTAAACAAAGGGATAGAAAACTCCATAAACGTAAACGATGGCGTCTCATCACCTACTCCAATAAATCAATTGCCTTCGTGCGATTACGTACGGGTCGGAGGGCACGCCCCTTGAGCCCACCGCGAAGGGCGTGGCAGCAGCAGGGTTGACCAGAACCCACGCGGATAACGCCCAACCAGGCGTTCGCCCGAGCGGTCCCACCATTTTCCTCCGCTTCAACCTCGCTGTACATAGCAAAGCTCCCTGGCGTCCGACCCCCAGCCACGCGGCCTGCCAATTCCCCAGCGGATAGCGGCGTTCTCCATCAAGCTGCTGCTCAATCCCCATTGTCCGCCGTTGCTCGGATTGCTAGCATGCCGGGCATGACATCCCGCGCCACGCCAGCCCCCGATCCCACCGCGCCGGATGCCCGACCGCCCAGCTCGGTTTTCAATCGTGCCATCGTGTGGTTGGCCTGCGGCTTCGGCTTCGGTTTTTTCCCTTACATGCCCGGCACGGTAGGCGCCATTTGGGGAGTTCCGCTAGCCTGGGGGCTCGCGCAACTGCACCCCCTCTGGCAAGCGGCGATTCTCATCGCACTGTTTGTGATTGGCATTCCTATTTGTCAGCGCGCGGCGGAAGCCCTCGGTCGCAAAGATCCCGGAGCGGTGGTCTTTGACGAAATCGTGAGCATGCCGCTGGTTTTTATGTTTGTGGACTTGCGAACCGGTTCCAACGCTCAGGTTATTGCCCTGCTGGTGGTTGGCTATCTGCTGCACCGCCTGTTCGATATCACCAAGCCGCCCCCCGCGCGCCAGGCCGAACGCATGCAGCCCGCTGGCTTGGGCATCATGGCCGACGACGTCATTGCCGGCCTCTACGCCTGCGCGGCACTGCACTTGCTGATCGTGCTCAAATTCTTCGAGTTCTTGCTGTAAACTAAACGCCGCGCGGCCATGCCTTTTATCGCCAGGCACTCGGCACGCATCACAAGCAGGAAGGGAGTTTTGTGACGGCCCAAATTCTTTACGGCAAACCGCTCGCGGAGAAACTTCGCGGCCAGGTCGCGCAAGAAGTGCAGGCTTTGGTGGGGGCAGGCGGCCCCGTGCCCTGTTTGGCCGCGGTGCTCGTGGGCGAAAACCCGGCCAGCGAAGTTTACGTGCGCAATAAACGCCGCGCCTGCCGCGAGGCCGGGATCGAAAGCCAACTGCACCGACTGCCAACAGCGGCAACCGAGCAACAACTGCTGCTGTTGCTCGACCAGTTGAACGCCAACCCCGCCGTGCATGGCATTCTGGTGCAATTGCCGCTTCCCGCCGGTATCGATTCCACCCGCGTGCTCGATCATGTGCTGCCGGCCAAAGACGTGGATTGTTTTCACCCCGAAAACGTGGGCCGCATGGTGCAAGGCCGGCCGCGATTCCTTCCCTGCACTCCCTCGGGCGTGATCGCGCTGCTCAAGGAACACAACATTGACACGGCTGGCCGGCATGCCGTGATCGTGGGACGAAGCGAAATCGTGGGCAAGCCGCTGGCCAGCATGCTCCTCGCCCGCGGACCTGGCGGCGACGCCACCGTAACGGTTTGCCATAGCCGCTCGCAAAATCTGGCGCGGATTACTCGCTCCGCCGATATCTTGATTGCAGCCGTGGGTCAGGCGAAATTGATCACCGCCGACATGGTGCAGCCCGGCGCGGCCGTGATCGACGTGGGCATCAATCGCACGGAGACCGGCCTGGTGGGCGATGTTGACTACGATGCGTTGTTGCCGGTTGCCGGATACCTGACACCTGTTCCCGGCGGCATCGGCCCGCTTACGATCGCCATGCTGCTGGCCAACACGTTGGCCGCCGCCCAATCCGCCAGTGAAGCCACTTAGCAAATAATCTCGAAAGGAATCGCTCATGGCCGAAGACGCTTCTCCCTTTGCAGAAACTCCCGCACCGCCGGGTCCCTGCACCATCGTTATCTTTGGCGCCACTGGTGACCTGACCCGCCGTAAGTTGCTCCCTTCGCTCTGCAATCTTTCCGCTCGTAAACTACTGCCCGAAAAGTTTGCCGTGGTGGGCTACGCTTTCGATCAACTCGATACGGCCGCGTTTACCAAAGCCACGGCCGAAGGCGTTCGCGCCATGGCGCCCGAAGGTTTCGATCCCGCCAAGTGGGACGAGTTGGCCGAGGGCCGGCTTTTCTTTCAGCAGGGCGACTTCGATAAGCCTGAGGGGTACAAGCGGCTGAAAGACCTGCTGGCCAAAGTGGACGAGCAGTGCGGCACCGAAGGCAATTACCTGTTCTACCTGGCCACGCCGCCGCGATTTTTCGGCACCATTGTGGAGCAGTTGGCCGCGGTAGGGCTCACCACCGAAAACCAAACCGATGCCAGCCAGGCGCGCACCTGGCGGCGGGTGATCATTGAGAAACCGTTCGGCCACGATCTGGACTCGGCCCGCGAGCTCAATCGCCGCCTTGCCGCCGCGCTCGATGAATCGCAGGTATTTCGCATCGATCACTACCTGGGCAAGGAAACCGTTCAGAACCTGATGGTGTTTCGCTTTGCCAACGGCATTTTCGAACCCATTTGGAATCGGCGTTACATCGACCACGTGCAAATCACGGTGGCCGAAACCGTGGGCGTGGAACACCGCGCTGCCTATTATGACCACGCCGGGGCCATGCGTGACATGATCCCCAGCCACATCTTCCAGGTGTTGGCCATGGTGGCCATGGAATCGCCCACCTCGTTCGACGCCGACGCCGTGCGTGACGAAAAGGTCAAGGTGCTGCGCGCCATCCACGCGATGCGCGACGACGAGGTGCTCACGCATGCCGTGCGAGGACAGTACGGCCCTGGCAAGGTGGAGAACGAAAAGGTCATTGGCTATCGCAACTCGCCCGGCGTGCGCGCCGACTCACCGGTCGAAACCTTCGCGGCCCTTAAGCTCAAGATTGATAGTTGGCGTTGGGCCGACGTGCCATTCTACATTCGCACGGGCAAGTGCCTGCCCGAGCGAGTTTCCGAGGTGGTGGTCCGCTTCAAACGCGCTCCGCAGTTGCTATTCCGCGACACGGCCGCGGCCAAGCTGCCCACCAACGAGTTGGTGCTGCAGATCCAGCCCAACGAGAGCATTTCGCTCCGGTTCCAGGTCAAGCTGCCTGGCATCACGGTTCGCACGGCCCCCGTGGAAATGCAGTTCTGCCAGCAAGACATGTTCGGCAGTTGGCCGGTCACCGGCTACGAAACCCTGCTGTACGACGGCATGCTGGGGGACGGCACGTTGTTCCAGCGGGAAGACTTTGTGGACGCGGCCTGGAAGATTCTCACGCCAATCCTCGATGTGTGGCAATCGCTCCCGCCGCGCGGTTTCCCCAACTACGCCGCCGGAACTTGGGGCCCCAAAGAGGCGGAAGAGTTGCTGGCCCGCGATGGCAGGGCCTGGCGTTTGGGTTAATTTTCGCTGAGCATGGTCTTCCACGACCTGCTTGTTTCCTGCGCGGCCGTTGGAATCGGGTTCATGGTCAGCCAGCTTCAAGCTCGTTCTCGACAAATAAAGTAGCGGCGTCGCTGGATAACCTGCCACTCAACTCGCGCCATTGATGTTTGATCCTAAACCTTATTAATAAAACGGACGGTTTGCGGTGAATCATGGGCATTGTTTTGCCGATCTGGGCGCGGCGACTTGCTCGACCATTGACAGTTGCAACCTCGATTCATACGCTTGCCAAGAGCTTCTTCTCGTTGAGATCGCGCCCCCTCACCGTCTTGAAGCGGTCGCCCATCCAGGGCGGCAACAGGCAACACTTTCGCTCCAATGTCTTGGCGAATTCCGAGGTAGTTCGGGGGCCACGCTCCCCGTCATTTGCACTAGCAGCGCAAGCGGCATGACTCAAGGCAATTCGCCCTGCCTTGGAGCAAGCTCGACTGTCGCATCGAGAACATAGAAGCAACTTTTCTTGAGTAAATTCATAATGCGATTGCCTATTGTCCCAGCCCTTGGCCGTTGGCAGCTATTGGTGTGCGCGCTCGCTTGGGCAGGCGCGTCGGCGGGCTGTTCATCGAAAGCCCCCGAGCCTGCCGAAGTTGTCCGGCCCGTCAAAACATTCGTGGTGGCCGAGGGCGAAGACATGCGGACCCGCATCTTTCCGGGCACGGTCGACGCCGCTCGCCGCGTGGAACTGGCGTTTCAGGTTCCTGGTCTGCTGGTTTCGTTTCCGGTGAAGGAAGGGCAACGGGTCGCTACGGGAGAGGTTATCGGCGAACTGCGTGCCGACGAGTTCGAGGCGCGACTGAAAACCCTGCAAGGACAACTCGACGAAGCCCAGGCCGACCTGGCCGCGTTGCGGTTGGGCGAACGACCCGAGGAACAACGGCGACGCGAATCGCAGGTGCGATCGACGCAAGCCCGCCTGGCGAACGCCCGGATCGATTTCGAGCGGCATCAACAATTGATGCAACGCAACGCGGTGACCCGCGCGGCCTACGACACCGCCGAAACCGCCTACCAGGTGGCGCAAGAAGAACATCAGGCCGCGGTGGAATTGGTCGCCAAGGGCACGATCGGCCGCGAAGAAGATATCCAAGCCCAAGAGGCGCGAGTCCGCAGTCTGGCGGGCCGGGTTGTCGAGGCCAACTTGCAGCTGCGGGATTGCACGCTGCGCGCCCCTTACGACGGTGTGATCGCGCAGCGGTTTGTGGAGGAAGGACAAAACGTCAGGGCCAAGGAACCGATTGTTCGCTTCCAGGATATTGAAGAAGTTGAGATCGCCGTTGACGTGCCAGAAACCGTGATGGCAGCCGACATTCAACTGGCCGACATCGAACAACTTGAGGCCGAAATCAGTGGACTTCCGGGGCTGCGGTTTCCCGTGCGAATTCGCGAAATGGCACAGGTTGCCGACCCTACCACGCAAACCTTCAATGTGCGGGTCGCGATGGCCATGCCCGAGGGGTTGCGAATTCTGCCAGGCATGACGGCCACGGTCACCATGGCCTATCGCAAGGCCAACATCCTCGATCACCGCATTATGGTGCCGGTGACGGCGGTGTCGCAAACGCCCAAGGGTGAAACCGTGGCGTGGGTGGTCGAGGGCGACAATCGAGTGCGACCGCGGACCATCGTTTTGGGCGCCGCGGCCGGAGACCGGGTAGAAGTCAGGGAAGGCTTGCAGCCCGGCGACCGCGTGGTAACCGCTGGCGTGACACAACTGCGGGCAGGCATGCAGGTTCGCGACCTGGGCGACGCTCTCGGAGGCTCGGCGTGAATCCTGGCGTCTTTGCCGTCAAGCACGATCGAGTGGTGTATGTCGCCATGGCGCTGGCGCTGCTCGGGGGACTTGTCGCTTACCAACAACTAGGGCGACTGGAAGATCCTGAGTTCACCATCAAAGAGGCGTTGGTCATTACGCCCTATCCGGGCGCCAGCGCTGAAGAAGTATCGCTGGAAGTAACCAACCCGATCGAGTCGGCCTGCCAGGCGCTCGGCCAGTTGGAACGGGTTGAGTCGCAATCGAGTCGCGGGCAGTCGGTGGTGAGCGTGGTCATTCAAGACCGCTACGACAAACACTCGATTCCGCAAGTTTGGGATGAGTTGCGGCGGAAAATTGCCGACGTGCAACCGCAACTGCCGCCCGCGGCGCGCGGCAGGTCGATCGTGGTCGATGACTTTGGCGACGTGTATGGTGTTTTCCTCGCCATCACGGGAGAGGGCTTCACTTACCCAGAACTGCGGCGATATGCCGAGTTTCTTCGCCGCGAGTTGCTACCCGTTGACGGCGTGCAAAAGGTGGAACTGTTCGCCGAACAGCAAGAGCAAGTGTTTCTGCAAATCTCGCGACCGCGACTGGCGCGGTTGGGCATCCACGAAGAACAGATCTATTCCCTGTTGCTAGAAAAGAACATTGCGGCCGATGGCGGACGCGTGCAGGTGGGCCAGGAACATCTGGCGATCGATCCCCAAGGTGGATTCAGCACGCCGGAAGAAATGCTCGAAATTGTGATCGGCTCGGATCAATCGAGCCGGCAGTTGCGGCTGCGCGACGTGGCCGAAATCGAGCGGGGCTATTCGGATCCGCCCCGCCGCATCTTGCGCTTCGACGGCCAGCCGGCCATCGGCCTGGGCATCTCCACGGTGCAAGGCGGCAATGTGGTGCGGATGGGCGAAGGGGTGCGCGACACGCTCGATCGGCTCAAGTCGCGGCAGCCGATCGGGATTGAGATCGGCGAAATCAACTTCCAGCCCGAGGCGGTGACCACGGCCGTAAACGATTTCATTTTCAATCTCGGCAAGGCCGTGGCCATCGTGGTGATCGTGTTGCTCATTGCCATGGGGCGAAACACCGGCATCATTATTGGGCTGGTATTGTTCTTGACGATTCTGGCCACGTTTCTCGTAATGTATCTGGACGGCAGCCTGCTCATGGAGCGGATCTCGCTGGGCGCTCTGATCATTGCCCTGTGCATGCTGACCGACAACGCCATTATTGTGATTGAAGGCGTCAAGGTTCGGATTGAAGCCGGCGAGGATAAACTGACGGTTGTGCGCGACGTGGTGGGCGAAAACCAATGGCCACTGTTCGGCGCCACCGCCATTGGCGTGATAGGCTTTGCCGCGATCGGACTCTCCGAAGATAGCACGGGCGAATACACCAATTCGTTGTTCTGGGTGATCTTGATCGCCTTGAGTCTGAGTTGGGTTTCTTCCGTCACGGTTACGCCGCTGTTGGGCTGCCTGTTCTTCAAACCGCAAAATACCAATCCCAACCAACAGCCGGTCGACGCCTACGGTGGCCGCGTATTTCAGGCTTATCGGCGCCTGCTGGTACTGACGCTGCGCTACCGCTGGGCCGTTTTGGCGGCTTGTTTGGTGGGTCTGTTGCTGGGTGGATACGGCTTCACCCATGTGCAGCAAAGTTTCTTCCCCCCCGCCACGCGGCCTCAGTTCATGGTCGATGTGTTTCTGCCGGCGGGCACCCATATTCGCGAAACCGAGGCATTCGCCGCGGAGATTGAAGACTTTGCAAAATCGCGGCCTGGCGTAGCCCACATTGCGTCGTTCGTGGGCGGCGGCGGCTTGCGGTTCTTGCTGGTTTACTCTCCCGAAGCGTTGAATCGAGCGTATGTGCAGTTTTTGATCGAGATGGATGACCCCAATCGGATTGGCGCGACGCTGGCCGCGGTGCAGCAACACATCGATGAGCAATACCCCGCGGCGAATGCGGTCGCCAGGAAATTCTTACTGGGGCCAGGCAGCGGCGGGCGGATTCAGGCTCGCCTGCGGGGTTCCGATCCGCGGCAGCTTCGCCTCTTGGCCGACCACGTGCAACGCATTCTGGAAGAAGATGGCGGCGCCAAGGGAGTGCGGCACGATTGGCGCGATCGGGAAAAGGTCATCCGGCCCACGTTGTTCGAATCGCAAGCCCGCCGCAACGGCATCACCCGGGTCGATGTATCCCGTGCCCTGGAGACGGCGCTGGAGGGTCGCGTGGTGGGGTTCTACCGTGAACCGGGCGATACCGGTTCGGGCGTGGGCGAGTTCCCGCAAGAGTCGCGGTTGCTCCCCATTGTTGCCCGTCCGCCCCTAGAAGAACGCAACGACGCGGCAGCGATCGAAAGCATGCAAATCTGGAGCCCCGTGGCTGGCCGCATGATCCCCATGAGCCAGGTCGTTTCGGGAATAACCACGGATTGGGAAGATTCGGTCATTGGCCGCCGAGATCGCTTTCCCACCATTACCGTGCACGCCGATCCGACTCAAGGGCTGCCGAGTCAACTCTTCGCTCGCGTTCGCTCCCAGGTGGAAGCCATCGAATTTCCGCCAGGCTATTCGCTGGAGTGGGGCGGCGAATATGAGAATTCTCGCGATGCTCGAGCGGCGTTGGCCCAACCGCTGCCATACTTTGCCGCCCTGATGATGTTCATTGTGGTTTGCCTGTTCAACTCCCTGCGCACCACGCTGTTGATCTGGTTGGTTGTGCCGTTGGCCATCATTGGCGTGAGCGCTGGTCTGTTGCTGACCGGCAAACCCTTCGGGTTCATGGCACTGCTGGGCGTGCTGGCGCTGGGGGGCGAATTGATCAAGGGGCAGATCGTGGTGCTCAGCAAAGTGGCTTCGGAAATCAAGAAGGGCAAGGCCCCTTACCAGGCTCTGCTCGATGGCGGCACCAGCAAAATGCGGCCGGTGTGCATGGTGGTGCTCACCACTTGCTTGGGCATGATTCCGCTGGTGGTGGATCCGTTCTTCGACGCCATGGCGGTTTGCATCATGTTCGGGCTGTCGTTTGCCGCCGTGCTTTCCCTCATTATCACGCCGCTGTTCTACGCCATCTTCTACAATATTCACGAGCCGTCGGAACGCGCTTCGAAATAGTGGTTCGGCCTGAGGCGGCGAACTGCCGGTCTATTTGTACTTGCGAAGGTTCGTGAATGTCTCAGCCTGCCGATCTGCCGTGCGTTTCCACCGGGCAATTGCCCGAGGCCGATATTGTTCGACGAATGGTTGTCGAGTCGCGGCAACAATTCGTGGAAAACACCGAGGGCCAGAATTCACCCGTGTATCCGGCGTTGGCCCGCGCCGACAGCCGCTTGTTTGGCGTGTGCCTGGTCGATGCCCGCGGCCATACGTATCAAGCTGGCGAAGCGAACCACCCCTTCGCCATCATGAGCGTATCCAAGCCATTCGTGTTCGCGCTCGCATGTGAAGCACTGGGCCACGAGGAGGTTCGCGCGCGGGTTGGCGTCAACGCCACCGGTCGCCCCTTCGACTCCATCGAAGGCGTGGAACGCGGCCCTGGCCAGCGCACCAATCCCATGGTCAATGCCGGGGCGATTGCCACCACCTGCCTGGCGCCGGGAGATTCTCCGCAAGCCAAGTGGGACGCGATCCAGGCCGGATTGAACCGATTTGCCGGGCGGGAGTTGGCCTTGAACGACGAGGTTTATGCCTCGGCCAAGGCCACCAATTTTCGTAATCAGGCGATTGCCCAAGTGCTCAAAGGCTACCGCCAGATCGACGTCGATCCGGCGACCGCCGTGGAGTTGTACACCCGGCAGTGTTCGCTTGCCGTTACCGCCATCGATTTGGCGGTGATGGCTGCCACGCTCGCCGACGGGGGGCTCAATCCGCTCACTCGCCAGCAAGTCATCTCGCCCGAAACGTGCCACTACGCGCTCGCGGTCATGGCCACGGCGGGTCTTTATCAAAACTCCGGCGATTGGCTCTATGATGTGGGCATGCCCGGCAAGAGCGGTATCGGGGGCGGTCTCATCGCCGTCTCGCCCGGGAAAGCCGGTTTGGGAACCTTCGCTCCGCCGCTCGATTCGGCCGGCAACAGCGTGAAGGGCCAACTGGCGATGAAGTTTCTGTCCCGGACCCTGGGTCTCGACTTGCTGGCTTCCCGCCCGCAGCCGTCGGCCTGAGGCGGTTGTCGTGAATCCACTGTTGTTTTGAAATCCCCCCAGGTTGCGTCACAACCATGAAACGCATTCGCATCATTCACGACACGGCCTATCACTATCATGAGCCGGTGACATTTGGCTCGCATCGGGCTCTGCTGCGACCTCGTGAAGGGCACGACGTGCGAATTGCGTCTGCCAGTCTCGAGATCGAGCCGGCCGCCAATGTCCGTTGGCTGCGCGATATCGAAGGCAATTCGGTGGCGGTGATCGATTTTGCCGAACCTGGCAGGTTGTTGCGGGTCGCCACCGAGATCGATGTCGATCTGAGCGAAGACGCCCCGGTGGAGTGCCTCATCGATCCCAATGCGCGTCTGTTTCCGTTTCAATATTCGCCGGAAGAGCAAGTGGAGTTGATGCCCTATCGGTTGCCTAGCTATCCCTACGAGGGCCCGGCCCTGCATGCCTGGCTGCGCTCGCTCTATCAACCGGGCGACGTGATCGATACCTTTGAGTTGTTGAACCGGCTCAACACCCATATCCACGAATCCCTGAATTACAATCTGCGCTACGATCCGGGCGTGCAATTACCGCATACGACTTTGGAATTGGGAAGCGGCTCCTGTCGCGATTACGCCGCCCTGATGATGGAGGCGGCCCGCTACTGGGGTTTTGGTTCACGATTTGTCACCGGCTATATTCAAATGGCCGCCGGCCAACACGGCGCGACGCATGCCTGGACCGAAATCTACCTGCCAGGCGCCGGCTGGCGAGGTTTCGACCCCACCAACAACAAACTCGCGGCCTCGGAACATATCTCGGTAGCCGTCGCCCGCGAGCAGGAAAAGGCTGCCCCCTTGGCGGGAAGTTGGTCCGGGCCAGCGAATGCCTTCGATCGCATGGAAGTCAGCGTGCAAGTGGTCGAACTGTAGCGAACTCGCACATGGCGAGTAATGGGTCCACTTCGAGAGCAGTTTCCCAGGAAATGTACACCCTGGGCAGGCGGCGTTTTCGACTGCTGTTGTTGAAGTCAATCCTTAGCTCATAGAATCGGCGAGTTCCAGATTTTTCAGAAGATATTTGTGGGAGCCACACGATGCACCGGTCTCTCCTTCGGCGCCGACTGGGAGTTGCCATTCCTCTCTGCATGTATTTGGCCGCAATGTACGGCCTCTATGCGGCGACGATGAATGAATCGTCGGCGAACGCGCCACGGTGGGCCATCGACGCCCTGGGCGACGACCCCACAGCCGCCGCGTGGGCGATCAGTTTATTGCGGGAGATGGGTCCGCCAGGCCTGGCAGCGTTCTCGGCGGCACATGAAACGCGCTTGGCGCAACTGCGCGTGACTCCGGCGTGTCTTTATGAAGTGAATTCACCCGAGCGCCGCTTGGCCCAGGCGCTTGACCAGATTGCCGGACAGCGCGACGCCGCTTCGGCGGGCCTGTATTGGCACCAAGACCTGGCCCAGGCTCGCCTTCACGCCGAGCGCGAGGGGAAGTCGATCCTCTCGCTACGACTGCTCGGCAAGCTGACCGATGAACTGAGTTGTGCGAACAGTCGCTTTTTTCGCACGATCGTTTACGCCGACCCCAAGATTGCGGACTTCCTGCGCGGCGAATTTATCCTGCATTGGCAATCGGTTCGGCCGGCGCCGAAGATCACGGTCGATTTTGGCGATGGCCGACGATTGGAGCGGACGATTACCGGAAACAGCGCACATTACGTGCTCGATTACCGAGGTCGAGTGATTGACGTTTTGCCCGGTCTTTATTCACCCCAGGCATTCTTACGCGAACTGCGCCGTGCGGCCGAAGTTGCCGAGTCCCTTGGATCAGCCGACGATGCCTTGCACAACGACCTACTTGGCGCCTACCACCGCAACCGGCAGGCAGAATTGGCGCGGGAGATTTCCGCCCTATCGCCAAGGGCCAGAGGCGAAGTCATCGGAGGAGCGTGGGCTCCTACGGAGTTCAGTGCGGACCTCGATATCCCCGTTCCGAAGGGCTCTACGGAATGGCCGTTGGTCCGCGCCGTCACGCCGGACTCGCTGCCCGATATTCCAGCCGAACAGGAACCCCAGGGCTATGAAGGGATTTCTTCCATCGACTCCCACATTCTGGACCAACTGGTCGAGCGGGAATTTCAAGGCACTGTTTTCAGCCCCCAGAGCGAGATCTTGATCCGGGCGAAAATCGCGTCCATACCGAAGGAGTATCTGCCCAATCGGCGCCAGGCGGCGCTGGAGATTGTGATCGCCAAACTGCGTCGTGCCGTCGCTGTTGACACGGCGCGCAACGAGTATGACTTCCATCGCCAGATCCACGACTGGTTGGCCGTGGAACCGGCAAGCGACCTCGACCAACTGAATGATCGCGTCTATGCCGAACTCTTTCGAAGCCCCAACACCGACCCCTGGCTGGGATTGTTGAACCTGGAGGCATTCTCCGCAATCGACAACTGCGGCATCGTCATCGAGAAGTGAGAAAACTGGAGCCGAGGGGACTCGAACCCCTGACATCTAGCTTGCAAAGCTAGCGCTCTCCCAACTGAGCTACGGCCCCTCTGGGGAAGGAAAGGCGGACTGCCTGCAGGGGGGCGGGAGAACCGGGCGCTTTCCTTTGGTTACCTGGGATTATATCTTCAGAGCAATTGCCCGCAAGGCGAGCAGCAGTCTCGTTTTGCAGATTGCCTGCCGCGGCGGGTCGTGACGAAGACTATCGGTGACGATGGCGCCTGGCCCCCGTGCGCAATCGACCTTCCTCCCCAGACGCCCTCCCTGCAAGGTGTTTACCATGTGCCGTGCGACGCAATGGTCCTTCATTCGCAACCAACGAGCCCAGGGCTGCCCTTCGCCCAAACGGCGGTGGGCAACGTGCGTGCTGGGATTGCTGCTGGTTGGTGGTGGGGTGGGCGGCGTGGGGTTGGCCCAGGAGTGGACACGGTTCCGCGGACCGAACGGCTCGGGCCTGGGCGTGGCCGAAAACTTGCCCACCTCGTGGAGCGAGTCCGATTATCTGTGGAGAGTCGAGCTACCTGGCCCTGGCCATTCGTGCCCCGTGCTGTGGGGCGATCGGCTGTTCTTAACGTGTGGCGATGAGGAGAGCGGTGATCGCCTGGCGCTGGCATTCGATGCGCACAGTGGGAAGCCGTTGTGGCAGGAGCGGTTTGCTTCGCAAACGCATCGCAAACATGCCTTGAATAGTCTGGCTTCGGCCACGCCGGCTGTCGATGCCGAGCGATTGTATATTGCTTGGGCCACGCCCGAAGAATACATCGTGCAGGCGCTAGATCATGCTGGCAGGCGATTGTGGCGGGCCGATCTGGGGCCATACAAAACGGGGCACGGCTTTGGGGTTTCGCCGATTGTGGTGGGGGAGTTGGTGATTGTGCCGAACGAGCACGAAGGGGAAAGCTCGCTGGTGGCCCTCAATGCGGCCAATGGTCAGGTGCGGTGGAAAGTGGACCGCGACACCAAGACCACGTA
Source organism: uncultured Pirellulales bacterium (assembly GCA_964445985.1). Taxonomy (GTDB): domain Bacteria; phylum Planctomycetota; class Planctomycetia; order Pirellulales; family S012-138; genus CAYUMU01. Next base: position 35,929 of record CAYUMU010000004.1, read on the forward strand.
CACCACCCCTTGCGTACGCGTGGCGGCCGACGGGCATACCGAAGTGCTATTCACCAATTGGAAGCACGGCATCACCGCGCTCGACGCAGCCACCGGCGAGCAGCGTTGGGAGAAGGACGTATTTCCGGCCGACCCGCTGGAAACCGCGATTGGCTCGCCGATCGTGGCGGGCGGGATGGTGTTTGCCACCAGCGGTTGGTTGGGCCGCGCCAGCCATACGGTGGCCGTCCAACTTCCGGATCAGCAGGACAAAGGGGGCGACCGAATCGAGGTGGCGGAAGCCTATCGTTTTGAACGGGGCGCTCCGCTGAGCACCACGCCCATCGTGGTCAATGACCTCGTCTTCCTGTGGGCCGACGAAGGCATTGTGACCTGCGCCGATTTGAAGACCGGCAAAACGCATTGGCAGCGGCGCGTGGGCGGCACCTATTACGGATCGCCGGTCTACGCGGCAGGCCACGTCTATTGCGTTTCGGCCGATGGCGAGGCGGTGGTGCTAGCCGCGGAGCCGAGCTATCGTTTGGCGGGGCGAGTCGAACTGGGGGCGCCCAGCAACAGCACGCCGGCGGTGGCGCACGGACGCATGTACTTGCGAACCGTAAAGCACCTGATGGCTTTGGGGCCGACGAAGTGAAGACGAAGGACCGACCAGCGCCTTATCGTTGGTAGAGAACCTTCTTATTGCTGGTGAAGGCTGGAAAAGCCACGTCCATCCCCCATCGCTCGTCGATCGTCGGAAAGTGACGACGCAGTTGCGAGCATAACTCGCGAAAGCCCTGCATATCGTCGTGGGTCGAATAGACTCGGTTACACGGTTCGACCGTGAAATCCAAGCAGATGCGATCCACCACGAACAGGTCGAGCTTGTACGTTTCGACTCGGGTCACGTGATCCCAGGCAAAACTCCAGCCCGGTGTGGTGGACCCTGCAAAAGCGAGGCCGCCTTCCGAGAGTTCCAACCGAGGGGAAATATCGTTGAGGGTGGAATTCATGAGGCAATCCACCGCCGAGTTCGGAGGGGGGCAATCGTTGTGTTCGACCGTTCTACGCGGCAGGCGCCGCCTGGGTCATCCGCTGTTCGCTCCAGCGGCGGAGCACCACGGCGACCAGGTGGCCGCCGAAGGCCACGGAGATTTTCATGGCGTGTTGCACCGCTTGGCGGCGGCCGACCAGCGGGATGCAGTCCAAGTTGCAGGCTGGGTCGGGGTTGGTCAGGTTGAGGGTCGGCGGCGCGTAACCGTCTCGCAGGGCGAGGGTGGTGATTGCCAGCTCCACGCTGCCCGCGGCGTTAATCAGGTGACCGAGCATCGATTTGGTGGCGCTCACGGCCACGTGATCGGCGGCGTCGCCCATCGCCAGGCGGATGCCGCGGGTTTCGACCACATCGTTCTGTGTGGTGCCAGTGCCGTGGGCGTTGATGTATTGCAGGTCGCCAGGGTTCACGTGCGCTTCCCGCATGGTTTCGGAAAGCAGCCGGGCCAGGGCCTCCGACTCTTGATCCAGGCCGGTCACGTGGTGGGCTTCGGCCAGCATCCGGCCTGAAAGTATTTCGGCATAGATATTCGCGTTTCGCGCCAGGGCGTGGCTCAAGCGTTCGATCACAAACATGGCGGCGCCTTCGCCCAGCACAAACCCATTGCGATTGCTGTCGAAGGGCCGGCAGGCTTGCTTGGGGTCTTCGTGTTGGGCGAGAACCTTCATGCGATCGAAGCCGGCGGCAAATAGCGGCTGAATACTATCGGCGCTACCCACCAGGGCGATGTCGGCTTGATCGTCGCGGATGGTGCGCACGGCCGAGAGGATATCCACCAGGCCCGAGGCGCAGGCCACGGAGTGCGTGAGCCGAGGCCCGCGCAGCCCATACTCGTTGGCAATGTGGCTGCAGGCCGTGTTGGGCAGCCATTGATGGAACCAGGGGACCGCGCCGGGAACCAGCAAGTCGTCGCGCCCGGCATTTCGCAGAACCCAGCCGGTATCGCCCATGTGGCCCGAAAGCCCACAACCAAAGCGGTTGAGGTCCACCTGGTCGAGGTTCACGTGGGCATCTTGCATGGCTTCGGCCGCGGCGATGCGCGCCAAGGTGATTGGCTTGAGCTCCACCGGCGCGTCCATCTCCAGATCGACGGGAGCGCCCAGCAGCAGGTTGTCGGGAATTCCGGGAATGCCCGTCAGATGACGAACCCCACTCTTGCCGCGTCGCACCGAGCGCCACACACTCTCGCGATCGTTGCCGACCGAGGTAATCAGCCCGATCCCGGTGATGACGATGGGTTCATCGTCATCTCGAGAATAGCTGGAACCAATGGTCGAGCTGTTGGGCATTTTCAGGATTCGCATGTATTTGCCGGATAGCTTTCGAATCGTGGGGGGTATTAGGTGCAAATTCTTACAAGGATCGAGGTGGGGAAACCCAAGGGGGCTCCTCCCATCTGGAATCATCGGCGAATTCGCCAATCCGACTTCAATCGGGCGATCCGGCAGAGTCCTTCACCCACGTTACCTGTCAAAATGTAGAGTATAGGAACTCTAAAGTGGGTGGAGCAAGCTTTGAGGATTTCCCTTTTCTTTCCGGGGAAAAATCGGGTCGTAACATTTGAGGCGAGTTTGTCGGTTGCGGTATGCAAATTCGCTGCCTGCCCTGCCTGGGCTGGATGCACGGGACCAAATTCTTCGAGCTGTTTCTTCTGCACTCCTCGCAGGAAGTGGTCCGTTGGAGGGGGGCGTGCGGTGGCATTTCCTTGATTGGCTGGCGTCACCGAGGAGACTGGATGAACCTCGATTCGCTTATGCGGCCTGTTGCCGAAAACGTTTCACGAATTGTTCGTAATCATCGTGCGTATCGATCCCAATGCTGGGTTCGCTCACGCAGCCCACCACAATTTTATCGCCGGCCGATAACACGCGTAGTTGTTCCAGGCGTTCGATCTGTTCCAAGGGCGCCGGAGGGAGGGCGGCCAGGTGCAGCAAGAACTGCCGACGGTAGGCGTACAGCCCCAGGTGCTGGTGGTAGATGGTCGGCTGGGCGTCCAGCAGGCGGTCGCTCCATTCGCGGGCATAAGGAATGGGGCTGCGGCTGAAGTACAGGGCGCGGCCCGCTTCATCCCAGACCACCTTCACACAGGCCGGGTCATTCAATTTGGTGAGGCAGCGAATCGGCGTGGCCAACGTGGACATTTGGGCCGAGGGGTCGTTCCGCAGCATTTCCAGGCAGTGATCGATGGCCTCGCCCGAAAGCTCTGGTTCGTCGCCTTGCACGTTGATGAAGATCTCGACATCGGGCCGGCGGGCGGCGATTTCGGCAACGCGATCGGTGCCGCTCTGGCAATCGGCGCTGGTCATCTGGGCTTCGCCGCCGAACGAGCGGACTTCGGCCGCGATTTCTTCCGAGTCGGTCGCCACGATCACGCCGCAGGGCAATTTTGCTCGGCAGGCAGCTTCGTAGGTGTGCTGAATCAGCGACTTTCCCGTGCGCCGCAACAACAGCTTTTGAGGCAAACGCGTCGAGTGCAGCCGGGCCGGAATGATGATCAAACTGGAACGCCGGCCAGGGCCTTGAATGGTGACCGTCATGGCAACTGTGCTCCGCCTGGAAGTGGTTCAGGGGGGGTAATAACCAATTCTCGCGATTCGCGGTAGACCGGCTTTTTGGTGAGTGATCGAGCTGGCATTGCGCCAACCAAGCTGAACGAATCGGTTGGACACCGGCCCTCGGGAAATCTGGGGGGGGACGAGCAACCGCTCGAATGCCGGCCAGGGCGAAGCGTGCGTTGGGCTGGGCAAGGCAGGGTAACTTGGAATAATGCAGGCAAACCCCCAAGTCCCCCGCTCTCCTTCTGGAAAGACTGATCCGGCTCCCCATGCGAATATTGTTGACCAACGATGACGGCATCGACGCGCCGGGCATTGCGGCCTTGGCAGAGGTTGCTAGCAGGTTCGGGGAATGCACCGTGCTAGCTCCGCGCGACCATCACTCGGGCTGTGGGCATCGGGCCACCACGCACGAGCCGTTGCAACTTTCGGAAGTGGGCCCTGGCCGATTCATGCTGGACGGCACGCCAGTCGACTGCGTACGGGTGGCGTTAGCTCACTGGGGAGATGCCGTTGACCTGGTGATTTCCGGCATCAACGAAGGGGGCAACCTCGGGTGCGATGTGTACTACTCGGGCACCGTGGCGGCCGCGCGCGAGGGGGCATTCCTGGGCACGCCCAGCGTGGCGATCAGCCAGTTTCGGCGGCAAAAACAGGTCGATTGGGAGCAGGCAAAGCGATGGTCGGCGGTGGTGCTCGCCAACCTGCTCGAGCAGCCATTCAAACCGGGCACTGTATGGAATGTGAATTTGCCCGACGGCGTGGACGTGGCGCCGGGCGGCCAGCCTGAGCTGGTTTATTGTGAGGTGGACGATCATCCCCTGCCGGTGCTGTACCGGGAGGAAGACGGCCGATTGCACTACGCCGGCCGGTATGTGGACCGCGTGCGCACTCCGGGTCACGATGTGGACGTGTGCTTTTCCGGTCGGATTTCGCTGAGCGAATACCATGTACACCGAGCCCGGAGCGTGGAGTGAACACCAAGCCGGCTATTATTGGCGGCATTGTCAACGAAACAACGAACGCGGCACAGGCATGAACAGTCCGCGTGGTGGCGACGGAGCGAAACCAAAGCATAAAAAGAGAAGTCGCACTCCGAAAACTCGATTGCGCGGTGTTTGGATGAAGGTGGGCTAAGGAACGCACGAAAAATAACTTCCGGTTTTCTACAATTCCTTCACTGGCAGGGCCATGCGAGCACAGCTGAAACGCCGAAGTTGTTTTTCATCAGTTGCTAAGACAACAATAACTGTGGGTCAATCGTCATTTCTCGCTCTTTGGCCTCGCGAGCAAGTTCATTGATGGCTTTCATTGCATCTTCGTTCGCGCCTCCACGAAACGCGAAGAAAAGTAAAGAAAGGTTAATGCCACCGTGATTAATACTAATGTAGTTGGGCAGATCGTCGATTAGCCCGGAGATTCCCTTGACACGACAACCAACCATCTCGTTGGTTTCCAAGGAAAGGAAGAGTGTTACATGGTCGGTTAGCCGCTGGGAGTAATCCGGATCGCCTTCAAAATAGAAGGTAAGTGTGTCCGATTGCCTGTTGAGGTGGCTGTAGGGCACGAACTTCTTTGCAGGCGGATTCTCTCTTAAAAACTGGTCTAGATCGAATTCGGTGGCCATATCAACCTCCCCTTTTCCATTCCCAGAGGATCCCCGTTGTCGTTGGTCTGTCGCCACCCCCAATCGTCCACAGTACCGTCCGGCAGCACGAAGACTAAGAACAACATGCCTTTAGGTGCGGGGATGTCTATTGTCAAAGAACGATAATCGCGATCTGGCGCCCCCGCATACACAAAACAATCGTCTTTATCCGGCCTACCCCATCCTTCATAAATATGGGTCGTTTCCACCGCCAGCACTTCTTTGACCAGGATTAGCCTCGCCAGCGGGCATTCGTGGCCTTTGTTTTGAAGCATGCGGTAATGCCATTCCGGCAGCCCTACATCCCAAAAACCGTCGTCTGGAGATCGAGGATCACGCGCCTTAAATGGTATCAACCAACGAGTTGCCATGTCGATCTCCAGAGAATAGTACCCATCTCAAGTTCGGATAGTCAATAGAGTTAGAGATACTTTCCAGGAGGGGAAACGCCGGAAAATTCTACGCCGCAACAGCGGAAAATGCCGCCCTTGAGAGATTGACTTAATCGGAAACATTATCTAATATTTCCAATGTTCGGTCCAGGAGGAGGAAAAATGAAAGTGATAATCGATATATCTCAGGGAAAGCTAGCGATCGAGGGTGATGGTCCCGATTTAATTAAAGTCCTAGAAGCGGCCCGGGCATTGGCCCCCAGTGTGCACCAGATCCAAATCGTTACATCAGGACCAGCAGTCCGAAATCAACCGGCCAATGGCGGCGAAGTCGTTTCAGCAACTTTGCCACCGGCTGGTAATAAAACATTGCGACAATTTGTGCGGGCGCTTGCACTCAACAACACGGCCGAACGGATTGCCGCCATCGGATACTACATAAACAAAATCGAAGGCCGCCCCGGTTTCTCGCCAAAGGAAATGGATGGATGGTTTACGATGTGCGGTTTTCAGAAGCCATCGCAAATGCCTGTAGCGTTATTCGACACCAAACGAAAATATGGCTACGCCGACAGCGTCAGTCGTGGAACTTGGCGAATCTCCAATCAAGGCGAGAACTTAATTATCGCAAAGCTCGAAGAAAACACCCCTTCAGCCTAGAATCCTGATTAGCTTAGGGGAAAGAATGGCGCATGCCCATCGCCTCATTGATGATGGACGTTACATAAGCATGTGAGCGGCCACTTCTTTGGCCTTTTGCAAGGCTTGCGGAATTTGGCTGGCGTCTTTGCCGCCGGCTTGGGCCATGTCGGGCCGACCGCCGCCACCGCCGCCGAGCACGGGGGCCACTTGCTGGACCCAGTTGCCGGCGCTGGCGCCGCGTTCGACCAGCGGCTGGCTCACGCCGGCCACCACCATCAGTTTGTCGCCGCTGCCGCCAATCAGCAGCACCGCGATCGGGCTGTGCTGCTTGCGAAGCTGGTCGATCCATTGCCGCATTTGGTTGGGGTTGGCCCCGGAGACTTCAGCGGCGACGACTTTGGCGCCGCCGAATTCCACGGCCTGAGCGAGCAGCGAATCGGCCGAGACCGCTTGAGCCTGCGAGGACGACGACAGTTCTTGCTGCAGCCGCTCGATTTCGCCCAGCATATGGCGGACGCGGTCGGGTACTTCTAGCAGGCCCGTGTTGAGTTGCCGGGCTGCCTGTTCGAGCGTTTGCCGCGCGGAGGTGGCGCTGAGCGGCTTGGCCGAACCGGCGGTGGGTTGGGGCATGGTCTCGGTGGCCTTGGCGCCGGAGCTGGCTTGCTTCTTTAGCTGGCGAACCTGGCGGCTTAGAGCCTCCACCTGCGTGGGCACATCGGTGGGCGAAACTTTCAAGAGTTCGGCCGTTTGGGCAAGGGCCTGTTGCACCTGCTCGGCATGCTGGCGGGCCTTGGCGCCGGTGAGGGCAATAATGCGGCGCACGCCCGCGGAAACGCTTTCTTCGCTAAGGATTTCGAAGTCTTCAATCTGCCGGGTGTTGTCGAGATGGATGCCGCCGCACAACTCGCGGCTGAAGTCGCCCATTGAAACCATCCGCACCGGGTCGGGGTACTTCTCGCCGAACAGCATCATGGCGCCTTGCTTGCGGGCTTCGGCCAGCGGCAGGGTTTGCCACTGCACGGCGCTGCCGGCGGCCACGCGGTCGGCCACTTCGCTTTCGATGGTGGCCAGGGTTTCTTTATCCACGGCTTCCAGATTGGTGAAATCGAAGCGCAGCCAATCTTCGTCTACCTTCGATCCTTGTTGCTGGGCGTGCTTGCCCAGGTGCTTTTGCAAAGCATAGTGCAGCACGTGCGTGGCCGAGTGGGCGCGGCGGATGCCCTGGCGACGCTCGGTATTGACCGTGGCCTGGACCTGATCGCGAATGGTCAACTTGCCGCTCCGGAGGTGGCCAAGATGCACGATCAGTTGGCCGTCGCGCTGGGTGTCGATCACTTCGAAGCGGCAATTGCTGCCAACAATTTCGCCCACGTCGCCCACCTGACCGCCCGACTCGCCGTAGAAGGGGCTGCAGTCGAGGACAATCTGCACAGGCTGATCTTGGCCGACTTCTTCGAGCGAGTCGCACAGTTGATGCTGGGCGACAATCGCCACCACTTCGGCCTTGGCCTCGGTGGTTTCGTATCCGAGGAATTCGGTGGGGCCGACGGCGCGCTTGATGGCTTCCAGCGGGTCGTGCTTGAACAGCGGGCCGGTGGGGCCGTCGGCGCCGCGCTCGGTAAGCTTGCGGAAGCCGGGCCAGTCGAACGTGAAATTATGCTCGGCGGCGATCTGTTCGAACAACTCGGGCGGGAAGCCGTTGGTGTCGAACATAAAGAAGATGTCGTCGCCGCGGACCACGGCGCGGTGGTCGCGGCGCATGTCGTTGAAGATCGTTTCGATCTTGTTCAGGCCGGCGTCGATGGTGCCGAGGAAGGCCGATTCTTCCTGGCGAATCACCTTGGCCACGCGCTCGCTGGTTTCGGTCAGGTCGGGGTAGGCTTTCTTCATCATCTCCACGACCGTCGGCACCAACTGGTACAAGAACGGTTCGCGCAGTCCCATCTGGTGACCGTCGAGCACGGCCCGGCGGAGGAGCCGGCGAATGACGTATTTTTCTTTATTGGGGCCGGGGTACACGTTCTCGTGCACGGCGAAAGTGCAAGCTCGCACGTGGTCGGTAATGCGGCGAATCCGGCGACCGTCGTCGCTTTTGGGGTCGTACTTGCGCGAAACCACCTCGGCGGCCGCATCGACGATCGGCTTGAGAATATCGATGTGGAAGTTGGTATCGACGCCTTGCAACGTGGAGGCGCAGCGTTCGAGGCCCATGCCGGTATCGATGTTTTTGCTAGGCAGGGGGCGAAGGTTGTCGGGCGGCTCGCCCACGCGGTTGAACTGGGTAAACACCAGGTTCCAGATCTCGACCTCACCGCCGGTGGGCGGATGGTAGAAGATTTCACTGCACGGTCCGCAAACGCCGTCGGGGCCATTGGTGGGAGCGCCGGCCGGCCAGAAGTTGTCGTCCTCGCCCATCCGCGTAATGCGATCGTTCGTCAGGCCGATATCCTTGGCCCAAATGCCGGCGGCTTCGTCGTCGTCTAAATAGACCGTAACGGTAAGGCGAGCCGGGTCGAGGCCGAGCCACTTTTTGCTGGTGAGGAACTCCCAGGCCCAGTGGATGGCGTCGCGCTTGAAGTAATCGCCGAAGCTGAAATTGCCCAGCATTTCGAAGAACGTGTGGTGGTAGGCCGTGCGACCCACGTTGTCGATATCGCCGGTGCGGAGGCACTTTTGGCAGGTGGTGGCGCGGGTGAAATCGAGCTTGCAGCGGCCGAGGAAGTGGTCTTTGAACTGGTTCATGCCGGCGGGCGTGAACAGCACCGACGGATCCCAGGTGGGAACCAGCACGTCGCTGGCGCGGCGCGTGCAGCCTTTGGATTCAAAGAACGAGAGATACGCTTCCCGCAGCTCGTCGGTTTTCATGATGGATCAACTTCGCGGAATAGTGAGTCTGCCGCCCCATTTCCGTGAGGCAGCGGATGTATGAATTTGGGTGCCCCCGCCGTGGCACGGGCGTCCCGCCCGTGAAATCGCTGGTTTCGTCCGCCCCTCACCAGCTAGCCACTCTAGGTTCTTGCTCGTTATCATCTCTGCAAGCTGCAGAGAACTTTAATGCCTCAGCGTCTGATTGCGGTTTACCTGCGTTAAGTTGCACATTCAGGGGTCATCATAACGGTTGCCTTGCCGAGCGCGTAGGCGGCAGCGGTTGCCCGCGGAAGGTCAGACAGCGAACGCCTTTACCTTCTCCCTACCGAAGACACGGGGCGGCGGGCATCGGGTTCGCCGTTTCGGCCCCCCGGCCAAAACCAGCCCCTCACGGTTCTTGCTGCCAAATGAGCGACGGTTAGCCAGGCTCAATGGGCTCAGTGGTGGCCGGTTCGCCGGGTTCGCCATTATCTGCCAGGGTGGCCACGCCAGCGGCATCGGCCTTGAGCTTGGGCAGGCCGGAGGTGTCGAGCGGTTCATCGCGATACACATCGTCGATGGGCACGCGATCGACTTCTTGGCGGAGCAAGAAGTAAATAATGGTGAAGGCGTTCCAGAGGAAGCTCACGCCGTAGGCGATCACCAGCAACCGCCCGGCCGCGGCCCAAAAGCTCATCACATGGAAGCCAACGCTGTCGCCCACGCCCATATTGAGCAGGTTGCCAGCCACGGCTAATTCCTGGGCTCGCTCTCCGCTGGTGAAGGCGCCGGCCACGCGGGCGGCCGCGGCGTAGGCCAAACTCACAAACCAGGAGACGGCGAACCAGCCCAAGCAGCCAAACACGGCCGAAAGCAGCAGGTAAAAGGCGTAGTGCAGCGGCCGGCCGCCCACGTAGCTGTACATTCGGCCCACGGCGTCGAAGGCGTCGGAGTTTTCTTCGATGCTGAGGTTTCCCCAGAGCAGCGGCCAGCCCAAGGTGAGCCCCACCATCAGAATGGCGATGGCCAAGCCCGCCAAAATGGCGAAGGGCCAGAAGATGGCGGAAATAACGAACCCGGCATCGAACAGCGTGAGCAGACCCAGGGGCAAAATGAACAGCGCCGGTAGCAGCGAAAAGATGAGCGGCATGATCGGGGCGGAAAAATACGAGGTCCACTTATTCCGCGCATGACGCAAACCAGCCCTGAAGCGGTAATGCTCGGTGGCGTATTTCACCGCGGCGATACGGCAGATGGCGCCGCCAAAGTAGGCCCAAACCGCCAGCCACCAGAAGTTGCAGGCAATGAGTAATGCCCAGGCGGGCAGGCTGGGGCGAGCGATGACGGGCAAATCGCGGCCGCCCAGCGGGGCCAGGTCGAGGCGAAACAGGGCCTGAGCGGCTTCGGCTGCCGGTTCCAGGGGAGTGCCGCGGGTGTGCTCGGCAATCACCGGGCAGGCCGGAGGGTAACGCCAATCCCAGGGTTGAACGCGAATGGCTTCCACCTGGGCCTGCACGGTGGGGTCGTCGCTGCCGGCAAACAGCAGGGCCAGCAGTAGCCAACCACCCCAAGTGAAGAGCAGCCCTAGCAGGGCGAGGAGCAGCGTGCGGGGCGAGGCGGCCATCCCCACGGCGCGGCCCAGCGTAAGGCTCGGCAGCACCTCGCGCCAGGAAACCTGGTGCAAGATCCCTCGCGAGGGCGGAATGGGCGGCGGTAGGCTGGGCTCGGCTGGCGTCATAAGTTCGGGCATTATAGGGCGCTGGGGCAACCCTGCAAGGTGGCTGGGGGCTAGTGGCTGGTGGTTGGTGAGGGGAGGGCTTTTGTGGTTTGGGTTCGATCCGCCTTTGGGATGCCCACACTATTCGCTCGCCGGCGGCGGGAAAAAATTGCGTCTTTGGTTCGCCGGCTCTATTCTGACGGGGCGTTCTATTCTTCGTGGGTGTTCATCCAACGGAACCGACGATCCCCTGGAACAGGAGAAGAAGCATGGCACGTTTCCGTGGTCTGCTTCCGCGCCGTGGCGCGCAATCCTGCCGCTCCTTGGGTCCCGAAAATGGGCGCCGCCGGGGGATCACTTGGCGATGGTTGCTGGCCGTAATGGCCGTTTGCTTGCTGGCCACGGCGCCGTGTGGATATGGGCAAGAACCGGCAACCGCTCCCGCGTTGCCTAAGGCCCAAGCCAAGATCGCCGATGCGCTCGACTCGCCCACCGAGTTGAAATTCGTTCGCACGCCGCTATCGGATGTCGCGGCGTTTCTGGCGGCGCATCACGGCATTTCCGTGCGATTGGACTCGCAAGCCTTGGAAGACTCGGCCATTGAGGAAGAACTCCCCATCACTTTTGAAGCGAAGGGAATCAAGCTTCGCAACGCCTTGAAGTTGATGTTGGAGCCGCACGACCTGGGCGTTCACTATCGCGATGAGGTTCTGGTCATCACGACCCGTGAGGTTATGGGGCAAACAACCTTTACGCGGGTTTATCCCATTCATGATTTTCTGGGCGACGACCCTGACGGCGAGGGTGAAAGTTGGGCCGAGATCGTTCAGTCCACCGTCATTCCTTGGGAGTGGGACCGTCAGGGCGGGCCAGGCATCATCGCTGCCAATCGTGGCAAATTGGTGGTGACCCAAACGGACGAGGTACACGAAGCCCTATCCGCGCTCCTTAACGCTGTCCGAAAATACCATCAGGCCACGCAGGCTGCGCGCGGCAAGCCGCTGCCCACGGTGTTTTATTTGAACGCAGAGGGACGAACATTCGAAGCGTGGAACGCCCTGTTGGACAAAGAGTTGGACCTGGACCTGGCCGGCACGCCCCTGGTCGACGTGGCCCGGCTGCTTTCGGCAAAGGTCGGCGTGCCGGTCCTGCTCGACGAGCGGGCACTGCAAGACAGCGCCATCCCGTTTGATCTGCCGATCACTTACCAAGAGCGAGACGTTTCGCTGCGAGCCGCTCTGGCACGGATACTGTGGAAGCACGACCTTGGATGGATCGTAAGGAGTGAAGTCGTGCTGATCACCACCCGAGATGTCGCGGACCACGAGGTGGTTGACCGCCTGTACCCCGTGGCCGATCTGGTTCGCAACCGCGACGGCACCTTGAGTGCGGGACGTTTGGATGAAGAGTTACGATCGACGGTTGTGCCCAAGTCGTGGGATGAACAAGGAGGACCCGGCGTCTCGACTCCGATTCCCAGCAAGCAGGCGCTGTTGATTACACATACGCAAGCAATGCACGGCGAAATCGAAGCGTGGCTAATCAAGCTCCGCGCGGCCGCAGTTCAAGACCGGCAGTAAAGTAATAGGGTACTCAGCCCTCTGCGTACCATCCGCGCCGCCGATCGTTTGACGGCGCCCCTTTGTCGGCCAGAGTCGTGCGCAACCGCGGCGGTTTGGCAATCCTCCACCCGAAAGGTACGCACGGGGGGTATGTACCCTCTTTCCGCCCGCCTTTTGGATGCCCAACTATTTGCCGACTGGTGGCGGGAAAAAATTGCGTCCTGCGTTCATCCGCTCTATCCTGACGAATGTTCAACTCTTCGTGGGTGTTCACCCAACGGAACCGAAGATCACCTGGAACAGGAGAAGAAGCATGGCACGTTTCCGTGGTCTGTTTGCGCGCGGCCGTTCGCAATCACTTGGGCGGCCTTTACCCGGCGGTTGGCATCGCGGATCGACCGGTCGGCGGTGGATGTTGGGCCTGGCAACCGTATTCTTTCTAACCATAACGTCGTGCGGGGTTGCCCAAGAGCCTGTCGCCCAAGAGCCGGCATCGCGCTCGCCTGGAGAGCCAGCCGCCGTTACGGCCGCTCCTGCTTTATCAGCTAAGGACGATCCTGCCACGCCCGCGACGGCCCTGGAGCTTTCGAAGGCGGAAGCGAGGATTGCCAAGGCGCTTGATTCGCCGACGGCGTTGGAATTTGTTGAAACCCCGCTGACCGATGTCGTGGCGTTTATCGCTGACCACCATGGCATTGCCGTGCAGTTGGACACGCGGGCTTTGGAAGACTCGGCGATTCCGACCGATTTGCCCATCACCTTCAAGGCCAAGGGAATCAAGCTGCGCCACGCCCTGGCGTTGATGCTGGGCAAGCATGATTTGCCCTTTCACTATCGCCACGAGGCCCTGTTCATCACCACCATCGACGTCTTCCAGAACACAACCAGCACGCACGTTTATCCCATTCACGACCTGCTGGGCGACGACCCGGACGGCGAAGGTGAAACCTGGGTGGACATCATTCACGCCACCATCATCCCGGATACCTGGGACTCGAACGGGGGACCCGGCGCCATCGCATCGTATCGCGGCCGGCTGGTCGTGACGCAAACCGACGAAGTGCAAGCCCAGGTGCAATCGCTGCTGTCGGGAATGCGAAAATACCATCAAGCCGCCCAGGCAGCGCCTGGCAAACCAGTGCCCACCGTCTTCGACTTGGAGGATGGAGGTCGGACACGCGAAACCTGGGACGCGATCCTGGCCAAGGAACGGAACCTGGACTTCGAGAATACGCCGCTCTCCGACGTGGCCCGGTTTCTTGCGGAGCAAATTGGCGTGCCGGTGATGCTCGACGAGCGGGCACTCGAAGACAGCGCTATCCCCTTCGATTTGCCGATTACCTACCAGCAACAGGGCGTTTCCCTGCGGGCCGCATTGGCGGCGATGCTGCCCAAGCACGATCTTGATTGGGTGATTAAGCACGACGTGCTATTGATCACCACGATAGACGTAGCAGACAACGAGGTGGTCACGCGAATTTATCCCGTGGCCGATCTGGTTCGCACGAGCGATGGCACGCTCGACAGTTGGCAGTTAATGGAAGTCTTGCAAACCACGGTGATACCCCAATCGTGGGACGACGAAGGTGGGCCGGGCGCGGTGATTCCTAGCCCCAGCGAAGACGTGTTGATTGTTACTCAGACGGAGGAAGCCCATGAGGGCATCAAGACCCTGCTGGAAAAGCTCCGCCGGGCCGCGGCCCCAGGTGAGGCGGAAGCGGGGGGAGGCAAGAAGCCGGTGGAGAAGCCCGACCATTCGCGGCACTTGAAGGTATTGGAGGAATTCGGTGGGATGGACTTCGCGCCGCTGGCGGAGGTTGCTCGCGAAATGTTTGAGCCCGACCGTTGGCCCGCTGCCGAGGGTGACGATGTGGCGAGCCCGGTGTTGGCCGCGGCGCCTGGCCAGTTGATCGTGCGACATGAGAAGGCGTTTATCGATTTGATTGAAGATTTCTTGGCCCAAGCTTACACGGCCGGTTCGTTTTCGCAGCGACGTTTCGACCGAACACCAGTTTTCGACTTGGGTGAAAGCGGTTCGCTGATGGTGCGGTGCTACCGTTTGCCGCCGATTGGCGAGGCGCCCGTGGCGGGGAGCGAAGACAAGCCGGCGGGCAACGCCCAGGCCGACGAGTCGCCCCAGCCGGTTCCTCGCCCTGGCCAGCCTTACGAACCGCTGGTGCGAGAACTGGTGCTGCCCGACTCGTGGGGCGAAGCCGGCCCTGGCCGGGTGCGGGGCTTGCCAGGCCTGTTGGTCGTGCGGCATACGCCCCAGGGTCAGCGAGAAGTGGCAAAGCTGCTAGAAAAGCTGATCGGCCCCCTCGGTCCGGGAGGCGGGGGCAACTTTTTCTAGCGGCAGCGCGATAAGGCAACACCCCCCACGTGGCTTGGCCGTCTCGGCCAAGCGTGACCGGGGATCAGTCGCCCATCGCGGATGTCCAAGTCCAGCGAGCATGTAACCCGTGGTGTCGGCCAACTCGGCGACGCCACGATGACTGCGTTTTATTCGTCGTAGGCATTCTCCCAGCAGAATCGAATATCTATTGGTATAGGAGAAGTAGCATGCCACGTTCCTTCGATGGGTATGCCCGTGGTGCGGGGAAATCGTTACATCCGATTCTCTCAGGCGATGGCTCCCACAGTTGCATCGTGCAGCAATGGCGATGGCTCGTTGCGGCCGGCTTTTTCCTGACAACAGCCACCTGCGGAATGGCGCAAGAGCCGGCCTCGCGCTCGACGGAAGACCTAGCGCCAGCCCCGGCCGCTGCAGTTGCGTCTGGCAGCGTCGAGTCACCAATGCCGAAGATGGCCCGAAAGCTTTCGAAAGCCGAAGCCAAGATCGTCGACGCCCTCAATTCACCCACTTCGTTGGAATTTATCGATACCCCGCTGACCGATGTCGTGGCGTTCATCGCTGACCACCATGGCATTGCCATGCAGTTGGACACCCGGGCTTTGGCAGACGCGGCGATTCCGGTGGAATTGCCCATCACTTTTGAGGCGAGCAAAATCAAGCTGCGCAGCGCGCTGGCGCTGATGCTTTCCAAATATGAGTTGGCCTTTCACTATCGCAATGAGGCCCTGATCATTACCACCTCCTACGTGTTTTATGACACAACCAGCACGCGAGTTTATCCCATTTACGACCTATTGGGCGACGACCCCGACGGCGAAGGCGAAGCTTGGGTGGATATCGTTCACACCGCCATCAGCCCCTTGGAGCAGTATGCGAGCAGTCACCCCGCCACCATCGAATTCTATCGCGGTCGATTGGTGGTCAATCACAACGAGGAGGCACACAGAAGGATCGCATCGCTGCTAGCCGCGATGCAGAAGTACCACGAGGCCGCGAAAGCAGCACCCGGAAAACCGCTGCCGACCGTCTTCAGTTGGGAGTACGGAGACCGAACCAGAGAAGCCTGGGACGCGATTCTGGCCAAGGAAGTCGATCTGGAGTCGATCGACACGCCACTAGCCGACATCGCCTTGTTTCTTTCGCGCTCGGTTGGGGCACCCGTCAGGCTTGACGAAAGGGCACTGGAAGATAGCGCTATCCCGTTCGATTTGCCGATTTCCTACCAACAAAGTGGCGTTTCCTTGCGGGCCGCTTTGGCAGGCATGCGGTTGAGGCACGATCTCGGTTGGGTGATCAAGCACGGCGTGCTGTTGATCACCACCAGAGACGTAGCAGACAACGAGGTGGTCACCCGAATTTATCCCGTGGCCGATTTGGTTCGTGATAGTGACGGAGCGCTCCACAGCTGGCAATTAATGGAGGTCTTGCAAACAGCCGTGGAACCCTACTTTTGGGAAACGGAAGGTGGGCCGGGCGCGGTGATTCCTAGCCCCAGCGAAGACGTGTTGATCGTTACTCAGACGGAGGAAGCCCATGAGGGAATTAAGGCCTTGCTGGAAGAACTCCGCAGGGCCGCCGCCCCAGGTGAGGCGGCAGCGGGGGGAGGCAAGAAGCCGGTGGAGAAGCCCGACCATTCGCGGAAGGTGAAGGTGTTTGAGTTGCCCGATGGCGTGGATGCCGAGCCGCTCGCGGAGATTGCACGGGCAATGTTCGAGCCCGAGCGTTGGCCAGCGCCCGAGGGCGGCGATGTTGACAAGGCTGTGGTCGAGGGCGTGCCAGGGCGACTGGTGGTTCGGCACGAAAAGGCGTTTACCGATTTGGTGGAAGTTTTTCTGGCACAAGCCGACGCAACGCAATCGCCCGCATGGCCACGGAAGTGGCGCCCGATCCATGGTTGGCTCACGCGCGCACCCATTTTTGAGCTCGGCGAAACGGGCCAGCTCAACGTGCGGTGCTATCACCTGCCGCCTGCTCCCGCGGTTCGCGCGACTGGTGAAGAGGCGTCTTCAGGCAATGCCAAGTCCAACGATCCGCCGCGGCCAACTGTCCGCAATGGCCAAACCTATGAGCCGTTGGTGCGAGATCTCGTGTTGCCTGGTTCGTGGAACGAGGCTGGACCCGGCCGGGTACGGGGTTTGCCTGGCCTGTTGATCGTGCGGCATACTCCCAAAGGCCAGCGAGAAGTTGTGAAATTGCTGCAAAGGCTGATTCCCCTCAAGATAACGCCGCCTGGGCCGCACCAGCAGACCATTTGCTTTTGAAGCGGCGCCCGCCGCTCAGCCAAGTAGCCAAGGGTACGCAGCCCTCTGCGTACCACCCGCGCCGTTGATCGTTTGACGGCGCCTCCCCCTTTTCCGGCAAAGGCGTGCGCAACCGCGACGGTTTGGCGATCCTCCACCCGGAAGGTACGCACGGGGTGCGTACCCTCTTCCTGGGCATTCACCCAGCGAAACCGAATATCAATTGGAACAGGAGAAGTAGCATGGCACGTTCCCTTGGTTGCATCGTCCGGCAGTGGAAACTGGTCATCATGGCCGGCTTTCTTCTAACAATAGCGTCATGCGGAATGGCGCAAGAGCCGGCCTCGCCCTCGACGCCAGACCCTGCCGCCGCGGCGACGGAAGCGTCCGCTTCTGCTGAAGACGCCGATAGGCCAAGCCAGACGATCGGCCCAGAGCTTTCGAAGGCTGAAGCGAAGATCGCCAAGGCGCTCGATACGCCGACGCCGCTGGAATTTTTCGAAACGCCGCTGACCGACATCGCGGCTTTTCTTGCTGAATATCACGATATTGCCGTGCGCTTCGATGAGCGCGCTTTGGAAGACGCCGGGATTGCGTTAGATATGCCGATCACCTTCCAGGTGGACAAGATCAAGCTCCGCAACGCTCTGAAATTGATGCTCGGCAAGAAAGACCTGGGCGTGCATATCCGCCATGAAGCGCTGTTCATTACCACCTATGACTACTTACGCAACGAGGTCAGCACTCAGGTCTATTCCATTTACGATCTGCTGGGCCAAGACCGTGACGGCGAAGGCGAAGCCTGGGTGGATATTATCGTCTCTACCGTCTCTCCCGATAGCTGGGACGAACAGGGCGGCCCCGGCGCCATCGCATCCTATCGCGGCCGGTTGGTCGTGACGCAAACCGACGAAGTGCACTCCCAACTGCAATCGCTGCTCTCGGGCATGAGAAAATACCACCTGGCCGCCAAGGCAGCGCCCGGCAAACCGCTGCCCACCGTCATTGAATGCGAGGACGGCGGCCGCGGTCTGGAAGCCTGGAACGCCATCTTGGCCAAGGAACTGAATCTGGAGTTTGTGGATACGCCGCTGTCGGACGTGATCCTGTTTCTTTCGGACAAGTTGGGCGTGCCTGTCAAGCTCGACGAGCGAGCGCTGGAAGACAGCGCGATCCCCTTTGATCTGCCAATTACCTACAGCCAACAAGGCGTTTCGCTACGGGCTGCCCTCGCCGTGATGCTGGCGAAACACGATCTCAATTGGGTGATTTCAAACGAGGTCTTATTGATCACCACAAATGACGTGGCGTGCGAGGAAGTATTCACGCGAATCTATCCCGTGGCCGATTTGGTTCGCACGAGCGATGGCACGCTTGACTCCTGGCAATTGATGGAAGTGCTGCAATCGACGGTTATGCCCGCGTCGTGGGCCGACCAAGGGGGACCCGGCGCGGCGACTCCGAGTCCCAATGAAGACGTGTTGTTCATTACTCAGACGGTGGCAGCGCACGACGAAGTTAGCGCCGTGCTGGTCAAGCTCCGCCGGGCCGCGCCCCAGGAGGCGGCCGGAGCCGAAGGCTCACCGAAGCCCAACCAAGGGCCGGCCGAAACACCTGACCATTCGCGGCGGTTGAAGGTGTTTGACCTTTACGAGAGCGTGGACGTCGAGCCGCTGGCCGAGATGGCTCGCGAGATGTTTGAGCCGGACAACTGGCCGGCGCCCGAAGGCAGCGAAGTGCGCAAAGCTGTGGTGGCGGGCGTGCCTGGCAGAATAGTCGTGCGGCATGAGCAGGCATTCATCGATTTGATCGCCGATTATCTGGAGCAAAACGAGGGGTTGGCGAGCAGTACCAGGTCGAGACAATTCGACCCGCTCTACGGCTGGCCCACGCACACGCCGGTGTTTGCGCTGGGTGAGCATTCGCAACTCACGGTGCGGTGTTACCGCCTGCCTGCCTATTGGCCAGAGCCCCAGGTGGGCAGCGCCGAGGTTGGGCTTGAGGAGAAGGCAAAGCCTCCCACGGAGCCGAAGTCCCTGCCCCGCGATGGCAAGCAGTACGAGCCTCTGGTGCGCGAACTGGTGCTGCCAGGCTCGTGGGGCGAGGCCGGCCCTGGCCGGGTGCATGGTTTGCCTGGCCTGTTGATCGTGCGGCACACGCCGGAGGGCCAACGAGAAGTGGCGAAGTTGCTGAAAAGGCTGATGAGCCCACACACGCCCGCGGGGGTGCATGGGCAAAACTACTTCTAACCCCCGAGCGATTTTAGCGGAAAGCTTTCCCTGAGCGGGAATCTCTTGGAACAGGAGAATAGGTATGGCACGTTTACATCGTCGCACGGTGCGCGGCATCGCTCGGTGGTTGATGTTGGCGATCGGATTTCTTCTGACACCTGTTTCCTCTGGCCTGGCGCAAGAGCCGGCGCCCGCCACGCAGCTTTCCAAGGCCGAGGCCAAGATTCAGGAAGCGCTCGATTCGCGTACCGAGATGGACTTCGTCGAAACCCCGCTGAAAGACGTGGCGACCTTCCTAGCTCAGTTGCACAACATTCCGGTGCAACTCGATACCCGGGCTTTGGAAGACGCGGCGATTCCGTCAGATTTGCCCATCACCTTCAAGGTGAGTGGGGTCAAATTGCGCAGCGCACTCAAGTTGATGTTGGCCAAACACGACTTGGGTTTCCATTACCGGCACGAGGCCCTGGTCATCACCACGGCCGACGTCTCGGAAAACGACGTGATCACGCGGGTGTATCCCATCCATGATCTGCTGGGCGAGGACCCCGACGGCGACAGCGAAACTTGGGTGCGAATTATTCAGTCCATGATCAAGCCCGACTCCTGGGGCAATAACGGTGGGCCGGGCGGCATCGCGGCCTTCCGGGGCCGGCTGGTGGTGGTTCACACGGAAGAGATGCAACGCTCGGTCCAAATGCTCCTGGAGGCGATGCGACGATACCAGCAAGCCGCGAAGGCAGAGCCGCCCCAGCCGTTGCCCACCGCCATCTATCTGGACGATGGGGGACGGACACGGGAAGCCTGGAATGCCATCTTCGCCAAGGAGCTAGCTCTCGACTTCGTCGCCACGCCGCTCTCCGACGTCGCGAAGTTTCTTTCCCAGGCGGTGGGCGTGCCCTTCGTGCTCGACGAGAGGGCACTGGAAGACAGTGCCATCCCTCTCGATCTGCCGATCTCTTACCAGCAGCGCGGCGTTTCGCTGCGGGCGGCCTTGGGGGCGATGCTGTTAAAGCACGATCTCGATTGGGTGCTGAGGGATGGAGTCGTGCTCATCACCACGATCGATGCTGCCAACAATGAAGAGATTGCAGCCATTTATCCCGTGGCCGATTTGGTTCGCACGCAAGATGGAACGCTTGATCCTTGGGAGCTAGCCGATCTATTGCAGTCCATCGTTTCGCCTTGGTCGTGGCGAGTTGGGACTGGGCCGGGCGATGTGATGGAGAGTCCATGCAACGAGGTGCTGTTCGTTCCCCAAACGAGGGCCGTGCATGAGGAAATTGAAGATCTCTTGATCAAGCTCCGCCAGGCCGCGCCGCCCAACGGAGAGCAGGGTTCGCTCGAAAAGAAGTTAGAAGACAAGCCCGATCATTCGCGGAACTTGAAGGTGTTTGAATTGTATGAAGGCGTAAACGCCGCGTTGGTGGCAGCCATTGCCCGCGACATGTTTGAGCCTCAGCGCTGGCCGGCGCCGGAGGGCGAGGAAGCGGCGAGCCCCCTGGTGTCGGGCGTGCCTGGCCGGGTGGTGGTGCGGCACGAGAAGGCGTTTATCGACCTGGTCGAGGATTTTATGGCACAAGCTGAAGTCGCCGGGGGGACCAACAGGCGGTCCACTGATCGCGTCTATTTTTGGCCGCTTGGGTCGCCCGTCTTCCGCTTGGGGAACTCGCCTGAACTAACGGTGCGTTGCTATCGGTTGTCGGCCGTTTGGCAAAACGACCCATTCGGCAACGCTGCCCCCTCGGGCGGGCAAGGCAGCAAAGATGTTCCACTCGAGCCGGCCCGCGATGGCAAGCAGTATGAAGCCTTGCTGCGCGAGGTGGTGCTACCTGATACCTGGGGTGAAACTGGTCCTGGCCGGGTGCGAGGGTTGCCCGGATTGCTGATCGTACGGCACACGCCGGAGGGTCAGCAAGAGGTGGTGAAGCTGCTGAAAAAGTTGATTTCACCCGAGGTGATTCGTTTTCCGCATCCGCCGATGATTGGCTTTTGAAAAGCCTATCGCCGCTTCAATAGCCGCGTCAGCAGGCGTTCATCCACTCGCCCTCGGAAGCGTTCTTTGCCGTCGATCACCACGACCGGCACGCACTCGTTGAAGCGAGTCCGCAGGGTTTCGTCTTCGTCAATATCCACCAGCTCGGGCTGCAAGCCGTGGCGGCGCAGCAGGGCCTCGGCATCGTCGCACAGGCAGCAACCTTGGCGGGTGTAGAGGAGGCAAGACATGGGGGGAGAGTTGCTGGTGGCTGGTTGCTAGTAGCTGGTGAAGAGTAAAAAGTGGCTGGTAATTAAATTAGTATCTACTGGTGATTGGTGGCCGGTGGTAGCAAATGTTGCTTCACGCTTGCATGCTTCCACTAGCTACCAGCCACCCTTCAGGCAAGCATCTTCTTTACCACTTCGCCCGCCACGTCGGTCAGGCGGAAGGGGCGGCCTTGGAAGCGGTAGGTCAGCCGCAAGTGGTCGAGGCCCAGCAGGTGCAAGATGGTGGCTTGCACGTCGTGAACGTGAACGCGGTCTTCGATCGTGTTGTAGCCGATTTCGTCGGTCTGGCCGATGGTTATGCCCGGCTTGATGCCGCCGCCGGCAAACCACATGGTGGCGGCGTCGATATGGTGGTCGCGGCCGATCAGATCGCGGGGCTCGCCCATGGGGGTGCGGCCAAACTCGCCGCCCCACACAATCAGGGTTTCATCGAGCAGGCCGCGTTGCTTGAGGTCGCGAATCAGGGCCGCGCAGGGTTGATCGATTTCGCCGCAACGCTGGTCGAGTGGTTCGCCCAGGTTGGTGCCGATGTTGCCGTGGTGGTCCCAGTCGGTGTGGTAAAGCTGCACGAACCGCACGCCCCGTTCGACGAGCCGCCTGGCTAGCAGGCAGTTGTTGGCGAATGAGGTTTTGCCAGGCACGGCGCCGTAGGCGGCGAGGGTGTCGGCCGTTTCATCGCCGATTTGCATCAGCTCGGGGGCGCTGGACTGCATGCGGTAGGCCATTTCGTAGGCGGAAATCCGGGTATCGATTTCCGGATCGCCCACGGCTTGCCGGCGGGCCGCGTTGAGGTCGCCCACGGTCTCAAAGAAATCGCCTTGCCGCTCGTGACTGTAGCCAGCGGGGCTAGCGAGGTTGAGGATCGGTTCGGCCCCGCCGCGGAACGGCACGCCTTGATAGCTGGTGGGCAGGAAGCCGCTCCCCCACAGGGGAGAACCGCCGCGAGGACCGCGAGGACCGGATTGCAGCACCACAAACCCAGGCAGATCGTTGCACTCGCTGCCAATGCCGTAGGTGAGCCAGGCCCCCAGGCTGGGGCGGAAACTGAACTGCGGCGAGCCGGTATTCACGAACAGCTTGGCCGGGCCGTGATTGAACACGTCGGTAGCAATGCTGCGCACAATGCACAGATCGTCGGCCACCGTGGCCAGATGGGGGAGGCATTCGCTAATTTGGGCGCCGCTTTCGCCATGCCTGGCAAACTTGCGGCGAGTGCCGAGCAACTTGGCGTCTTTACGAAGGAAGGCGAACCGCTTGCCTTGCACAAACGAGTCCGGCACAACCTGGCCATCGAGCTTTTGCAACTCGGGCTTGTAGTCGAACAGTTCCAACTGGCTGGGTCCGCCGGCCATGAACAAGAAGATGACCCGTTTGGCCTTGGCGGCAAAGTGGCCTGTCCGGGGCGAAAGCGGGTTGCTGTCGGCGGCCACGGAGGCCGAGTTGTTCTTGGCGGCCTGAGCGGCGAGAGGGCTCAGCGTCGAACCCAGCAGGCCGGCCATCGCTAGTTTACCCAGGCCCAATTGGCAATCTTGGAAGAAGTGCCGGCGGGTGATGGCTTGGAGTTGCTGCTCTTGCATTGCCAGCAGATCCGATTGCTGTCGAGTCATGGCGAGCCACGGTAGGAGAAGGAGTTGTGGCAAGAACTTCGGGGTAGGAACCGGGAATCCGTCTCCCAAACATTCGCCCGGCAGCAGGCGGGATTGAGGAGACGCGACCCTGCCGCGCCTGATTCTATTCTAATCGGGCTTTGGCCGAATTGGCTACGGAAACTTCCGCGCAAAAGCATGGCGCCACAAGGCATGGTTGCGGCATAAACCGATGAGAACTCGCCTTGTTCGACTAGGGGGCTTCGAGTATCTGTACGCCGCTCGCGCGTTTCCCGCGTTCGGTGTGTCGTTGCACGCCGCGTGGAGAGCGGGCGAATGATTGGTTTTCGATCGCGAAGGCCGGCCCCCCTTTCCCTGTATCTTATCGCTTGCAAAACGAGCCCCATGGCAGCCGTCTCAACGTACGTCCGCTGTTGCTCCCACGTTGGCCTGGCGCTGGCGGCGCTTTGGCTGTCGGGGTCGGCCGTTTATGCCCAATTGCTGCCGGAGATGCTGCCGCCGCCGCGCACCGCGGAAGAGTTGCCGCCGCTGGGGGCGAACCCATCGGCGCCGGTTTTCCCCGGAGGGCACGTGCTGCCGGGCACGGCCGGCACCAAACCTTTACCGGCGGAACTCCAGCCCAATGCCACCGGTGAACTGCCAGCGCCGCCCCCGATTGAAGGTCCGCGGGTGCAGCGGGTCGACCCTCATGGCCAAACCGTGGTCGATGTGCGCGTGGCCGGCAACACGGCGATCCCCACGAACCGTGTCGCCTCGCAAATCAAAACCCGCCCTGGCCGCATGTTCGATGCCAGCGTGGTTCGCGACGATATTCGCGCGTTGAACCGCACGCGGTGGTTCATTTTCGTGGAATCGGAGTTCGTGCAAGCTCCCAACGGCGTGGTGGTGGTATACCGGGTGGTGGAGCGGTCGCGATTGGAATACATCAAAATCCTGGGCAACACGGCCGCGCGGCGTAAAACCCTGGAGAAGAAGGCCGGGCTCAAGGTCGGCGATCCGCTCGACCCCTACAGCATTGAACGCGGCAAGGAAGCCATTGCGGAGTTCTACCGCGAGCATGGTTTCAATCGCGTGCGCGTGGAAGTGCTGGAAGGCAGCCGCCGCGACGACAAAGGCGCCGTCTACCTGATCGACGAGGGCAAGAAACAGACGATTGAGAAGGTGCAGTTCGAGGGCAATACCATCGCCACCGACGCCCGGCTGCGCACCCAAATTCAGTCCAAGAAGCCGTTCCTCGGCATTTTCGGAGGGCACGTGGACCGCGAGAAGATCGATGGCGACATCGAACGGCTCACGGCCTATTACCGCAGCCTGGGCTTCTTCCAAGCCAGGGTCGGCGTGGAGCCCGAATTTAACGAAGACCTCGATGAGTTAACGCTCACCTTCGTGATTCACGAAGGCATGCGCTATAAGGTTCGTAATGTTTCGGTGGTCGGCGTTACCAAGTTCCGCACCGAGGAACTGAACGACGAGATGAAACTGCGAACGGAGGACTATTTCGACCAACCCAAGATGAACGCCGACGTGGATAAGCTGAAAGAAATCTACGGCGCGGTGGGGTACATTTTCGCGGACGTGCAAGCCGAGCCGAGGTTCTTGGAAGAGCCCGGCACGATTGACCTGGTTTACTCCATCAAGGAAGGCGATCGCTACCGCGTGGGTCGGATCGACGTGCAGATCAAAGGCGATAATCCGCACACGCGAGTGCGAACCGTGCTGAATCGCATCGATCTGCGGCCTGGCGACATTGTGGATATTCGCAAGCTTCGCGACAGCGAACGCCGCCTGCGGGCTTCCGGTTTGTTCCGCAATGAACCCCACATGGGCGCTGCGCCAAGAATTCTGGTGCAGCCGGCCGAGATGGAAACCGGCGAAGAGTTGCTCGGCCAGAATGGCGGCGCGGTTCGCGGACAAAGCCCCGATGGCCTGGGCGCGCACGCGGTGCAAAAGCCCGCGGTGGTGGTGATCTCGGGCGAGTTAAGACCCGAGGATGCGGTAGCCGTGCCGCCCCAACCGGGCATGGTTTCCAACGCGTGGTCCCATCAGCCCGCGGCAGGTTCCATGGCGATGCCGCAAGGCGTGGCGCCAATCGCTACCGCCCCCCCAGCCCCCAGCCCCCAGCCACTAGCCCCCGTAGCGTTCCCGCCAGGTGCGGCGCCAATTGCTGTCCGGCCGGGTTTGCCTTGGCAGCGAGTGCCGGTCGCGGTTCCTCCGGCGGCGCCGAGAATGGCAGCGCCAGGAGTTCCGCAACAGGGCGTGCCGATGCCTCAAGGTCACCAGCCTCCGGGGTATGCACCCCAAGGCTACGACACCGCAGGATACCAACCGAACCCATCGCAACCGCCGGCGCCGGTCATGGTGAACGGCCAGCCCCACCCTTGGCCCAACGCTGCCGCCATGCAGAATGCGGGCTTCTCGGGGAACGCGGGCGGTGTGCAGCAGGCGGGCGGTATTCAGGTGAACGGCGCACCAGCGGGTAATGTGTCGGCCGACGGTGGAGTGTACGACCCGCGGACCATGCCAGCGATACCTTACAACGCGGCGCCAACGGCCAATTCCCGGCAACCTTCGCCGTGGTCTCGCCCGACGGAAGCCCAACCCACGCCGGCCCCGACAACGGTGCGATATCAATCGCCCGACGCGGCGCCATCGGGCTGGAGCAGCCCGGCAAACAATTACGGCGGCGGCGCCCGCTATGCGGAAACAGGAGCGGCACAGGAGTATCAACCGGGTAGTCGCAACGCCAACCCCAACCCGACTCGACCACCGCAAACCAATTTGCAAGCTTCACCGCGGGTAGCCCAGGGCGGCGGCGCGATACCTCCTCCGCCCATTCAAGGGAATCCGGGGCCGAGTCCGTTGCCGTCTCCGCCGGGCGGTTTGGCGGGTGATTCCGACCCGTTGGTTCCTCCGGGAGGCTACATCAACCTCGACGAGCCTGACCGCGACGCGATCTTGATTCCGCAGGTGGAAGAAACGCAAACGGGACGCCTGAGCTTTGGCGTGGGCGTGAACTCCGAAGCCGGCGTGCTCGGCAACATTGTGCTCGACGAGCAGAATTTCGACATTACCCGCGTGCCCACCAGTTGGTCGCAGTTGGGAACGGGCACCGCGTTTCGCGGGGCCGGGCAGCGGTTGCGATTGGAAGCCGTGCCTGGCAACCAGGTGCAGCGGTATATGATGACGTTCCGCGAACCCTACTTCTTGGATTCGCCGGTGAGCTTTGGCGTGAACGCATTCTACTTTGACCGGCTCTACGACGACTGGACGGAACAGCGGCTGGGCGGCAATGTGAGCCTGGGCTATCAGATTCGCCCCGACGTATCGGTGGGTTTGACGCTGCGGGCCGAAGACGTGAACATCAGCAACATCCCCTTCAACTCTCCGCAAGAGTTGCAAGACGTGCTCGGCGACAACGGTTTGTATTCGGCAAAACTGAGCCTGACGCGCGACACTCGCGATAGCTCGTTCCTGCCCACCGAAGGGCATCGCATCGAGCTGGCTTATGAGCAGAATTTTGGTGACTTCGACTTCCCCCGGGTTACCGCCGAAGCCAGCCAGTACTTCATGTTGAGCCAGCGCCCCGACGGTTCCGGACGCCACGTGCTGAGCGTGCGGGGCCGATTTGGCATCACGGGCAGTCAAACGCCTGTGTTCGAAAACTTCTTTGCTGGCGGTTTCTCAACCTTGCGTGGTTTCGACTTCCGCGGCGCCTCGCCCGTTCAAAACGGCGTGGTCGTTGGTGGTGAGTTGATGGCGCTGGGATCGGTGGAGTACATGGTGCCGCTGACCGCGGACGACATGCTTCGCGGCGTGGTGTTTTGCGACTTTGGCACGGTGGAGAGCGATGTTACTTTCGACAGCAACAACCTTCGCGTGGCGCCGGGCGTGGGTCTTCGCATTACGATCCCCGCGATGGGCCCCGCGCCGATTGCTCTCGACTTTGCTTACCCCATGATGATGGCCGACACCGACGACAAGCAGATCTTCAGCTTCTACGTGGGGCTGTTGCGATAGCGTCGCCGGGCACAACCATCGGGCCGATCTTGGTTCGATCCGCTACTCGCCCGGCGAAGAGCCTCGCTGCATGTGATCCGCCTTGTTGAGAAGTTGGTTCTCCCCGGACGTCGGCTCGGCAGACTCTGGCTCGGTAGACTCGTTCTTACTCAACTCGGGGGCGGGGGACTTGCCACCGCTCAACTGCCGAGCAATCAGGCGTTCCGTCACGCCTACTCCCAGCAACACCACCACGCCCAGGGCCACGGTGAGCACGGCTACGCTGTAGTAGCCAATGCCGCAGGCAATGCCCACCGATCCCACCACCCAAATTCCGGCAGCCGTGGTAATGCCCTGCACCGATCGGTGGCTTTGAATGATGGTGCCAGCGCCCAAAAAGCCAATTCCGCCAATCACGCCGCTGACCACGCGGAGCGGATCGGCGCTAACGGTATGATTGGGATCGGCCTGGGCCGCTTCGAAAATTTTTAATGTGATCAGGGTAAACGCGGCCGCGCCCAAGGCAACCATCATGTGGGTGCGCACCCCGGCGGGCTTGTTCTGCGCTTCTCGTTCCCAGCCGAGCACCGCTCCGCAGGCAATCGCCGCCAGCATGCGAACCGCAATATCCCCAACGTCATCCGGGTAAAACAAGGAAGTCTAAACCTCCAGCGCGCCTCGAATGCGCTTAACGAGGGCGTTGTCACGTTCGTCGGCGCCGTGCAAATTGAAAACCCCGGCCGCGAGAAATTGATTGCGCCATTCGGGCGATACGTGGTAGCAATCTTCGAGCACGGCCGAACTGAACTTGTAGTCGTGGGCGTCGTCTCCCTTGAGGAAGACCAACGTGCGACCCGCCTCGACGAGCGCCTCGGGCCGCTGGTCGCGAAGCACGGAAAGCGCCTTTCGCGCAGCCGCCATGCGATCGCCCGCCAGGTTCGCGAACACCTCGGTAACGGCTTCCGGACCCTGCGACGAAACATCCTCCGGCTGCAGCGCGGCGATATCGATATCGCCCAGCTTGCCGCGATTCTTCATTTCGTCGCGGAACATGGTCAGGAAGGCCGCGGCTTGCAACAGCATGAGCTTGCGGGCGCCATCGTCCTTGGCCCACTCAAACGCGTAACGCAGGGCGTTCGCCGTAGTCAGGGCGTGCAGCGCCACGATGCCGCGTTGTCGCATGAGCAACTCGCCGCCGGCCAGGAACACGGCGTCCCATAGCACCTGCGGGTGGTAACCGGCATTGCTGAGCTTCAGTACTTCATCGCAAATTTCAGCATGGCCCGCAGTGCGAAACGCGGTGAGCAACTCGCGCGTGGCCTGGGGATCGCGGCGGCCGGTCACCCAATCTTCGCGGAACTTGCCCAGCAGGTTTTGATTGCGCCGCCAGGGAGCGTCGGCCACCAGGTCGTTCTCGGCCGGATTGGGTTCGCCGCGGCGGTTTTGCAGGGCGTAAGCCAGACCGCGGATGATGGGCTCGGCATGCTCCCAACCAATGGTTTGCAGCGTGCGGAAGCTATTGGCCACGTAGATGGCTTTGTGGCCAATCGAACGGAAATCGCGGGCGCCGTAGCGATAGAACAGCTCGCAAATTTCGTTCGCGCCCGCCGCCCGCGCCAGGCCAGCGGCAGCCACGTCGGCGGCCTCTTCGTCCCAGTTATCCATGGCCGCGGTGAAAGCCTGCACGGCGCGGTGCGGCTCGGGCACGGCCGATTCTTTGACCGGCCGCATGTGCCAGTCGCCTTCACTAACATCTTGGCTTTGCGTTTTCTTGAAGTAGTCGATTGCCCAGAAGATGGGAAGCCAGCGATGTTCGTCAGGTGAATTGAGGCTCGCCAGGTGAGCGGAGTTGACGACCAGCACGCCATGAAACTTGAAGCCCACCGCGGGCCGCGGCTGAATATTGCGCACACCGGCCAAGAAGAGGGCAGCCAGCACTTCGCGGTAAGTCAAACCGGCATGAATGCGCTGGGCCACGACTTCCAGCAATTTCTCGCGAGGCGTATCCTCCAGCAGGCGCACAAGGGGTTCAATCTCGGGCGAGAGCGGAACCAGGCCATCGCTGTCGACCTCGGCGGCGCCAGCCCGCGGCAACTTGCCAAGAAAACCGAAATCCCCCAAACCACTGGCGGCGCCTCCGAGCAAGGTTGCCCCACCGGCGGCCAAGAACGAACGACGATTGGTTGAAAACATGCGACGGCTCCCTCGGTGGTTGGAACGCCCGTCCGCCAAGGCCAGCGAACAGGCGCGAATTGGCAGCGTTAAACAACGAGCGGTCAACGCTGGGTGTCTTTCTTCCCCCCACTGGCTCGACCACGCAACGACGTTTCTACAGGGCCGCGTTTCTTCGGCGCGAATCGGCCGAGCCTGTGGGGCATTATACCGCGGCCCGGCCCCCGAAACGAATGGGGACTATTCCCCATTCGGCCGCCATCACGTTTCAAGTCGCCGGGGCAGACAAGAGTTGCGGTTACTTGGAAGAGACCTTGAAGGTAAATGGGGTTGCCTGCCGGCGGCCGGGCACACAACCTCAGCCGCCCGATCAGGCTTTGCGTTCGGTCGTCACACCCGCGGCAGGATCCAGGTCGAGTGGCTTACCCTGAGGGCAGGTGACGATCGAGCTGGCGATCAGATTGTTGGCGCCGGCGCCCTGAAATCGAATGCCCCCCTGAGCAGCGGGCGTCTCCCGAGTTTCAGCCACATTGCAGCCCACGATAGACACTTGATGGCTTCGCAGAACGTCGATGCCAAAGGGAACGCCGTTGGTGAATTGGCATCCGTTGACTTGCACGCGACGGCAGTCTTCGAGTTCCAGCAGCGAAGCCCCGGTTGGTTGCCCCGCGGGTTCTTCGTCGCGAAATGAGCACCCCTGCAGAATCACATCCTCGGATTTTACGATCTTCACGCCGGTATAGAGATTGCGCGAATGGCGACGGAAGCTATTGCTCCCCAGCGTGATCATTCGCGAGTTCTCAATCAGCAGATTGCGGTGAGTTCCTGAGTAGATGCAGTTGCCGCTCATGACGATGTCGTGGCAGCCTTGCAAATGCACATTGGTTTCTTGATTGCCAATGATATTGCCGGTGATGGCGCAGATACCGGGACGAACATTGTTTTCGTCGTTATCGAGAATGCGAATATTCGCGCCGCCGGGCGAAGGGGTGGCCTGAATGGTGTTGGAAGCGATGGTGACTTCGGCAATGCTGGCCCCTTCGGCCGTGGTATCGATATAGATTTCGGCCGTGGGTTCCGGTTCGGATTCATGGACCCGATGGTTATTGTATTCGATATCGTTGCCGGTGATTTGCAGGTTGCGCACTTCAGAGCGTTCGATCCGGATACCGCCCAGGCGGTTGTAGCTGATATGACAACCAATGATGTTGATCTGATGCAGATTAAGCTGGTCGAGAAAAATACCGATGCCGCGATTTTGATAGATATGGCAGTGCGAAATGAGCACGTTGCGATTGCGTTGATAGAGCCGGACTCCATGGCGAAGCTTTTGCAGCAGCACGCCTTCGAGGGTGGCCTGCATGGTGCCCACGAACTCGATGCCATCGGCCTCGGGATGGGCGCCTTCAATCACCAAGCTCGAAACGGTGGGCATCCGCTGCACGCTGCTTACGCGAGGCTGCACGCTCGTGGGATCGCCGGTGCCGGCGTGCGTGCCCACAAAGCGGAACGCCGGGCCAGAACCCGTCATGATCACTCGCGCCGTTCCGCCCGATCCGTTCAAAGCCAGGGGGCCGTGGCGATCCAGATCGATTTCGACAGTGCGCGAGATGCGATACACGCCGCGGGGAAAGGTCACCAGGCCCTCGCCGTCGGCCACGGCATGCAGAATAGCGTCGGTGTCATCGGTTTGGCCGTCGCCAGCGGCGCCAAAGTTGCGAACATCGCCCATGGTGGTCTCGTTTGGATTTGGGGAAGCGGGGTGGGGGTGGATCGCGCGGAGCCGGTTGGGTGTTTTAGTAGCGTTGAGCCGGCAGGCCAAGCATACTAGTCCGCTCCGGCGCGAACGAGCGAAATTCGATCATAATCGGAACCGGCTCGCTTCGCGCGGCTGGAATTGATTCTCGTATGCTGGCCGGATCCTACCGTTCTGGCCCGGCAATCCTTCCCTCCCAGCATGAACGCTGCCCACCACGCCCATGAAAAATTCCTCGATGCTGCTCCGAACTTTGAGTGCTCGCTGCCTGGTTGTCGTAAGCTTGCTGTTGATGGCCGATCCGCGGGCGTTGCTCTTTGCCAATGCCCCCCTCGGCACGGCAACAACTTCCTACCTGCCGGCCAAAACCAAATTCAACCCGGCGGTGCCTACCCCCGAAGCGTTCCTGGGCTTCGAGATCGGTTCGCGGCATCTCACGCACGAGCAGTTGGTGAGCTACTTGCGCGCCTTGGCGAAGGCTTCTGACCGGGTTGCCATCGAAGAGTACGGACGCAGCCACGGCGATCGGCCGCTCTTGCTGCTCACCATTACCTCGGCCGCCAATGCCAGGCAAATCGAAGACCTGCGGAAGGCGCACCTCCGCTGGGCCGATCCCCAAGCTGCTCCCCAACAGAACCAGACCGCGGCCGACTTGCCGGTGGTGCTGAACATGGGCTACGGCATTCACGGCAACGAGCCGAGCGCTACCAACGCCGCCCCCGTGGTGGCTTACTACCTGGCAGCCGCACAGGGCAAAGACGTGGAAAACCTGCTGAACAACGTGATCGTGCTGCTCGACCCCTGTTTAAATCCCGACGGCTTTGAGCGGTTCGCGCATTGGACCAATAACCATCGCGGCGCGATTGCGAACGATGACCGCGACCATCGCGAGCATCAAGAAACATTCCCCAGCGGCCGCACCAACTACTATTGGTTCGACCTCAATCGCGATTGGCTGCCGCTCACCCAGCCCGAAAGCCGGGCGCGTATGAAGTGGTATCACCGCTGGCTACCCAACGTGGTGCTCGATTACCACGAAATGGGAACCGACAATACTTATTTTTTTCAGCCCGGCGTGCCACGGCGAAAGAACCCCTGGATACCGGCCAGAAACCTGGAACTGACGGCGAAGCTGGGAGACTTTCACGCCAAGGCGCTCGACGAAATCGGGTCGGCCTATTTCACCAAGGACCAGTTCGACGACTATTACCCCGGCAAAGGTTCCACCTACCCCGACCTGCACGGGGCGGTCGGCATCTTGTTTGAGCAGGCCAGCAGCCGAGGGCAAGTGCAAGAGAGCGTCAACGGTCCGGTTTCGTTCCCGTACACCATTCGCAACCAGGTGGCGACCTCCATCTCCAGCCTGCGGGGCACGCTGGCGCTCCAGGCCGAATTGAACCAGCACCAGCGCGAGTTCTATCAAGAAAACCTGCAACTGGCGAAGAAAGACACCACGCAAGGCTATGTGGTTTCGGCCCCAGGCGACCCTCAACGGCTTAAGCTGTTTCAAGCCTGGCTGGATCGGCAGCGGTTGGTATACGAACCATTAACGAAACGCATTTCCGCCGACGGACGCACCTACCATCCAGGGGAAGCCCTGCTGATTCCCACGGCCCAACGAGACTACCGCTTTGTGCAGGCCGTGTTCGAACACCGCACGCAGTTTGAAGAGGCCGTGTTCTACGATATTTCGGCGTGGACGCTGCCGGATGCTTACGGCCTAACCTGGTCGGCTTTGGAGCAGTGGCCCGGCGCGAAGCCCACCAAGCACTCGAAAGCCGGCGAAGATCAAGCGCGCGTTGCGAAGGGCCTGGCTCCCATGCCCAAGCCCGCCGCATTCCAAGGCGACGAGGCGGCTTGCCTGATCGACTGGCGCGGTTACCACGCTCCCCGTCTGCTGCAGCAGTTGCACGCGCATGATTTCGAAGTGAAGGTGGCGATGCAGCCCTTCACCGCCCAGGTCGGCGAGCAATCGCAAGAGCTGGGCTACGGCACGCTGTTGGTTCCCCTGGGCAATCAGCGAGAGAAGTTGCCGCTGCTGCAGAAACTGCTGCGGCAGGCGGCCGCCGAAGGCGTGGCGTCGTTCGCCGTCGGTAGCGGGCTTTCGCTCGACGGACCCGACTTGGGCAGTCGTCGCTTCGCTCCCATCCAGCCGCGGCGGGCTCTGCTCGTGGTGGGCGAAGGCGTGAGCGCTTACGACGCGGGCGAGGTCTGGCGACTCTTCGACCAAACCCTGCAAATGCCAATCACCCTGACCGACACGCATCGGCTGGGGAGCTTTGAATTTGGCAAGTACACCACGATTGTGGTCGTGAGCGGCAACTATCGCGCCGTGCCGGCCACCGCCGTGGAGCAGCTCAAACGCTGGGTTCAACAGGGAGGAACCCTGATCGCGTGCAGCGAAGGCGTGCGGTGGGTCGTTTCCACCGGCCTGGCCGATGCCAAGTTTGTGAATTCACCCGCGCCGCGGGAAAGTGACGCCAAAGCGCGTCGCCCGTATGCCCAGGCCCAAGCATACGCGGCCAAGGATCTGGTGCGCGGCGTGATTCTCAAGGCCGAGGTCGATCCCACGCACCCGCTCGGTTTTGGCTACGACTGCCGCGAGATGGCCGTGATGCGAACGCACGAAACCTTTTTGCGGCCGTCGGACAACGCCTACTCCAGCCCCGTGGTCTATCGCCCCGGGGCCTTGCTCAGCGGATATATGTCAAAAGTGAACCAGGAGTTGGCCGAGAACGCGGCCAGCGCCGTCATCGACCAGCAAGGGCGTGGCCGCGTGGTGCTGCTGGCAGATAACCCCAACTTCCGCGGCTACTGGTTGGGCACCGAGCGATTGTTCGTGAATGCGGTGTTCTTTGGACAATTGATGGGCGAACCGTAAGGGGGCGGCGTTCCGCTCCGAGCGAACCAGCAGGCGCCAATCTTCCGCTCAAAGGTCCGCGCGCATTGCCAGCATTGACGGCAAGCCCGCAGGTCTGGCAATGCGCGCTTCTGCCTTTATCTCTTTACCGCGCTGAGTTGATCTCCCCGCGTTGGAGAGTTTGTTTTATAGATACGGTCGCGCCGCGATTTCTTTCCAAAAACGAGTTGGCATCGCGCGGCGGTTCTTCCGTACGACGGTATTAGCATGAAGTTTTCTGAGTTTTCTCCGCTCCTCAAGATCGGCATCTGGGGGGGCATGGTGGCCATTTCTGCCGCCGCCGTGCAGGGCATTACCTGGATGCTCGGCCTGGACTTCGCTTTGCACCTGGGCGCCGGCAGCGGCGTGGTCCTGGCCTTTGCGCTGGGCTACTTGCTGCTGCTGATGTCTCTCGACCAGCGGCCCATCAGCGATTATGGGCTGTTTGTCGGCCCGCGCTGGAAGAAATTCGTGCTCGGCGGGTTGGCCATCGGCGTAACCACCTACGGCGGTTATCTGGTGCTCGCTACCCTGGCGGGGGCGTATAGCTGGTCCGAGCAATCGCCGCCTTCCCAAGCCTGGTTTTGGACGATTTCGGCCGCCATGACTTCCATGCCCGTGGCCATGATTCAACAGGTGCTATTCAGCGGATACCTATTGAGCGTGCTCCGCGACCGCTATCACTTTTTGGTAGCGGCGACGATCAGCGCCCTCTTATTCGCGGTGCCGATGCGTTTGCTCGATCCGAGCAATATGCTCACCATGCACAGCCTGAACGTCATGACCGGCTTGTTCCTCACCGGCATGCTGTTGGGCCTGTTGCGGCTGATGACCGGCGGCATTTTGCTGTCTGCCGGACTGCTGGCAGGCTGGATCGTGGTGCGGCGGGTGGTGGCCAAAGCTGGTTTGCTACAGTCCCAAGACTCGCCTTGGCTCGACTGGATTGCTCCCAATCACGATCCGCGGCAGGCCCCGTTGATGTTTGCCTTTTTGATCCTGGCCAGTGCCGTGTGCGCGGTGGTCATCTGGCGACGGGGCGAAGGCAAGAGCCCCGTGACCGAAGCCACCATCGACCCCAATTTCAAACGCATCTTCCCGCTCTCGCAAGCCAGCATGCTGGCGCCGCTCGACGTGTGGATTCCGCGCTTGATTCACGCCCGCTTTGCCGTGGGCCTGGCCTATGCGCCGCGCTTGGTCGCCACGCTGGTCATCAGCACCGCGAACACCATTTTGACGCTCCCCGAGCGTTTGCTGCTGCCGCTGTTCTTGTGGAAAAAGCAGCCCAAACCGCCCGTCTTCATTCTGGGCGTGCACCGTAGCGGCACCACGCACCTGCATAACCTGCTCGCGCTCGATCCCCAGTTCTGTTCGCCCAAAGCCTATCACATCATGAATCCCGCGGGCTTCGTGCTCTCGGGCTGGCTGGTCACGCCCCTGTTGAGCGTGTTCATGCCCTGGAAGCGTCCGATGGATTCGGTGCGATTCCACCTGTTCGCTCCGCAAGAAGAAGAGTTTGTGCTGCAAGGCAATTCCCACGCCTCGCCCTACTGGGGAATCGCCTTCCCCAAACAGTGGGCTCATTACGATCAATACATTTTCCCCGATCGGCTGCCCGCCGCGGAGAAGCAGGCCTGGCAGCAAGCCTACGTGCACTTCCTCAAACGGCTGGTGTGCTTCCGCGGCGAGCGCACGCCGCTGCTCAAGAACCCCTACAACACGGGCCGGCCCGGCGCGTTGAACGAGTTGTTCCCCGGTTCCAAGTTCATTCACATTTCGCGGCATCCGTACGCCGTGTATCGCTCCAATATGCACATGGCCAAAGAAGGCCACGTGGTCAGCCAACTGCAAGACCCCCCCGAGCACGATAACTACCAAACCCGCTTCCTCGATAATTACCGGGCCATGGAGCAGGCCTACCTGAACGAAACGGCCGACCTGCCTTCCGACCATCTGGCCGAATTGCGGTTCGAAGATTTGGAAGGCAACGAACTGCGTGAAATCCGCCGCCTGTACGCCGAGTTGGGCCTGGAATTCACGCCGGCTTTCGAACAGAAACTCACCCGGTACTTGGAGAGCGTTTCGGACTACAAGAAGAACAAGTACCGACCCCTGCCCGACGAAATCCGTTCGACCATCGATGGCAAACTGGGGTGGCTCATGAAGCGGTTTGGCTACGCCCAAGATGGAAGTACCGCACCGCTCTCCGGCGAGCAGCGGGCAGCCTAAGGAACCAATTTGGCGATGGACGCTTACATTCTCGAGACGGGTCGACGCGTCGCTCCCTTTGAGCGGGGCGCGGGCGCCATGAAAATCCACCGGCACACGCTGGCCGAATCGCAGGCGCACATTCTCCGCCGGCTCGGCTGCCGCGTGCAGCACATCACCAGCCTGGCCCAGGTGGAGCGGTTTCCGTGCGTGGCGCTCGACGACGACTTGTACTTCACACACCATGCGGCGGCCCGGTTCATCAAACTGGCATCGCAGACCCAAAGCCCGGGGCCGCTGCAAGCGGCGCTCAAGGTTTCCGAACTCACGGAGCGATTCTTTCCCGTTCTGCAGGGGCCTCGGGTTACTTCTGCGGCGGGTGAAGAACTGCGAACCTATCCCTTTTACTACCTGCCGAGCGTGATCGAACGGCAAGCTTTGGAAGCCACGGCGCAGCCCCTTTCGATTCCCTATCGCTACACGCGAATGACTGCCCGAGCCAACCGATACTTCGAAGAGTCGGGCCGGTTCGTGGTACCCATCTCGCGCGTGTTCATGATGCCCATCCGGCATTGGGCCGGACTGTTGGCCTCGAACCTGCTGGGCATGCCCAGCTTCTTTGAGCGCTTTGCCGTCGAGCACCTGGCGGCGACCGCTTCGCTGTTGCCCAAGGTTTGGTTCCGGTCGGGCAGCGTGCGGCCGAGCCGCTGGATTGGCAAGTCGTACTTCGCCGGCAACGGATGTCGCGTGGCCGCGTCGGCGCACGTGGAAGCCAGCATCCTGGGTAGCCGCGTAAAAATTGCCCCAGGCGCGGTGGTGCGCAATTGCATTCTGGGCGACGGCGTGCAAATTGGGCCGGCCGCCGTGGTCGAGGGCGCGGTGCTGGGCGAAAAAAGCGTGGTCAACGGAGCCGTGCTCGTTCGCTCGGTGGTCACCGAAGCGGAAGCCAGCTTGGGCACCATCTTCTGCCAAATGTCGGTGCTCGGCCGCGGCTCCGCGATTTGTCCCGAAGCAGGCTTCATGGATACCAGCCTCCGCGGCGATGCCCAACTTCTCCTCGATGGCCGCCGCATCGCTTCCGGTTCGCGGTTGCTGGGCGGGTGCCTGGGCGAAGAAGCCTTCCTGGGGCCAGGCGTGCACGTGGGGGCAGGATTCGAAATCCCCAATGGCTGCGTTCTGGTGCAGCACCCCAGGCAGGTGGTCCGCGATGTCGACGAAGCCGTGCCGGAAAGCGTGTGGCGACTCGACAGCCGCCGACTCCGTCGCAAGCGAGGCGGACAGCCCAAACCGGCCGACGCCAACGACTCGCCCAACTCCGGCGGCGACGAGCAACATCGGGCCGCTTGATGGGCGGCGCCGGCCACCGCCGCGCTAAGGCTTCAACTCTTCCAAATGACTGGCGTGTTCGCGCAGGCGTTGCGCCAATTGCTTCCCTTCCTGCGGATCGCCCTTGCGCAGAACCTGCGCAACCTGTTCAAAGATTTCATCTGGCGGAATGAAGTGGGTGCCCACGAACAGCCGCCGAGTGAGATCGCCCAGAATAAACGACAGGTGATCCTCGGTTCGACCTTCCGGTCGCTCTCGTTCAAAGACCTCGGCCAGCAGGCGATAGGCGGCGGCAAAACGCTGGCGATCAAATGGGTCGGGCATGGCGGGTCGTCGTTTCTTGGGAAATAGTCGTCGAGAGCAGGGGAGCGAATACGGGGCCGCAAAATGTGGTTGGGCAGTCGACGCCCACCTTGCGGCCGCTCGTGAACTCTACCGCAACTTGGATAGCACGGCCAACATTCGATGAATATGATCCGTGCCCGAGCGAACCGCCCAACGTCGCCACTGCGGCGAAGCAGGGCAAAACAATTCTCGCAGCCGGGCGCGGGCTTTCTCGCGGCGAGGATGACCATACGGTAAATACCGCCGGGCCGCATTGTCCTCGCGCAGGCCGGCCAACATGGTCAGCGGCGGATATGTGCCATATTCGGGACCGGCCGTCAAATAGCGGCCGCCAGCCACGTGATGGCACCACCGCCCAATGCTCCCGCGCACCGCATATTCCAGGTCTTCGCTATCGGGTTCGCTCAACTTCTCACGACCAAAAGCTTGCGACAACAACTCGCGATCGGCCGGGTTCAATGGTTCGTCGCACAAAATGGCGTATTGGCCGCGGCGTCCTAGGCCCGTGTGGTAATCGATGTGAACCACGCACTCGGCGCCGGCCGTGATGGCGGGAATCCGCTGGGCCAAAAAACGCTGCGTGGCCGTGGGCTGCTGGCCGCCGTAGAACAGCCCATGCGGAAACTCGTACTGCCCTCCAGCGATCGCCTGCTTGAGCGCCGCCATGCCGTGCCGAGCGAGCACTCCCAGCATTTTGAGGCGGAACGGTTCGCACCGGCTCGGCATCGCCTCGGGATTGAGCAGCGATGTGATCTGCCGATACGTGGCGGGGCAACCCGCGAACGACTCCTCGGGAAGCAGGAAGTTGCGATTGGGATCGATGTTGTCTTCGTTCACCCGCGTGGTCCAGGCAAAGCCATGTGGGCTCAGCACGTGAATCAGCGTGACACCAACCTGGGTCGGCCGCGCGATATTCGGCTCCCGCAGTTCGGTCAGCCAATTATTGAGAACAGCCGCCCCATAAAAGGCTTCCACACCGTGCAGCCCACACGTGGCGATCAGGCGATGCGGAGCGTCTTTAGGTCCCAGGTGTGCCACATCGATATGGAGCGGCTCGCCCTCGGGAGTTTGACACCACGAAGTAGCCCCGCTGGGCGTGGGGCCGCCGCTATCTTGCGCGACCAAGCCGGCAGGCAAAGATTGAAAGTCACGAAGGGGGAACGACTCGATGGATGCCTTGACCGCGGCAGCAGCTTCCAGAAACCGCTGCCGACTTTGCGCGTAATTGCCGGGCACGGCGGCGGCCAAATCGTTATTCATGGGCCATCGTCTTTCTCGATCGATGTCTCCCAGCCGTCGTAATCGCCGTTGGCTTCTCGGGACAATTGGAACAATTCCAACGTGACCTCGTTGATCGAATTAAAATCGACGCGATCCGTGCGTTCAACGGTCACCCCATAAGGATGACTCACTTCCAGGGCGTCCCTTTCGGACTGATCAACGACTTGAAAACCGGCGTCTACGACAGCCGCGATGAACTCGTCGCGATCGGATGGTGTCTTAAAGGTCGACCAGTGGGTTACCGGGCGCGGCCTGCTCAGGGAGTCGCCATGCTCCTCAAGCACTTGGAGCACGTGCCGATTCTTTATCCGCTGCAGGTCTCTTGGTGAAGGGTAAAGAACATTTAGATATTGAGACCAATCAGGGTCTTCCTGCGTGCCTGCGTCAAATTCGTATTCGGGGAACCTCGACAGGGCACGGCCTACAACCTCTTCGAATTCATCTGGCCGTGGCCCGTAGAAATAGAACTCCCGGCGACCCGCGGTCGTGATGCGCCCCACCAGTTCCGCTCCAAGGACTTCCTCTAATTCTTCCGTCAAGGCGTCTTCGATATCGTTTAGGATTGGAGCCTCTTCGGAGCCGGAAAGCCCGTCATCACGAGGTTCGCGGAAGTAAACCCACGCCCACAAGAGCCAGGGCCGGTCGGTGTTGGGCGCCGAATCGCGAATGCCCAGATCCACGAACAGTGACGCGATAACGTCATTCACGTTGGCAAAGTAGAAGTCCCATGTGTCGGACATGAATCACCTTGAGCCAAGTGGGGACCAGCAAAAAACGGTTGCTCTTTCCGCCCAGGAGCAAGCTGGGAATGGATTGTAACAAATCCGATGACCATGCCCGCCAGTCGCAATGGGCAGACATTGCGCGAACTGGCGACCATCGCATGCACCACCCGCGCAGGCGCCAAGCAACCGCTCACCACCCCTTGGGCGGCTTGGAATGCCAAGACGTTTGTTCCTGGTAGACCCTCGCCAGGTTGAGCAAACGGTTTTCGCTAAACGCCCGGCCGACGAACTGCAAACCCGTCGGCAGTCCGGCTTCTCCCAGCCCATTGGGAACGGTAATCGCCGGGATGCCAGCGGCGTTGGCCGCCCCGCCGATATCGGTTCCACGAAAGCGGCGATGGTAGCTGGCAAAATCGCGGTCCACGGGACCAGCCACCGAGGCCAGCGTGGGCGTCACCAGGGCGTCGTAGGGCGCCAACAACTCGTCCAAGGCCACTTGAATGTGCCGGCGAATCCGCAAGGCATTGATATAGTCCTTGGCCGGAATCATTTGCACCGCGTGGGCGCCGATACGATCTTCCGGCGCCGTCATTTCCCATATGTCGCCCGTGGTTACCAGGTCTTCAAACAGGGCCGACAATTCGCAATCGATCAGCACCCCAGAAACCACGTTGTAGGGCAAGCGAGGTAGTTCAATCTCTTGAATGTCGGCGTCTTGCTCCAGCACGGCGATCGATTTTTCGAAGTTGGTCCGCACCTCGGGCTGCACGTGCTCCACGTCGCCCTTCAAACGCGCCAAGCGGATGCGATGTTTTGGCCGGGCTACCTTGTAGGCGAAAGTCCGCCGGACGGAAGTCGGATCGGCCGGGTCATGCCCTGCAATGGCTGCCAGCACCAGGCCCGCGTCGTCGGCGGT
Organism: uncultured Pirellulales bacterium; assembly: GCA_964445985.1. Classification (GTDB taxonomy): domain Bacteria; phylum Planctomycetota; class Planctomycetia; order Pirellulales; family S012-138; genus CAYUMU01. The sequence goes on from CAYUMU010000004.1 coordinate 76,642, forward strand.
TCGGGCAAGGCAGCCGACTTTGTCCATGGTCCAACTTAAGGCCATGGCCCCGTGGCGGCTCACGCGCCCATAGGTGGGTCGCAGGCCAGCCACGCCGCAGTAACCGGCAGGCGTCATGATCGATCCCCAGGTTTCTGATCCCAAGGCGAAGGGAACCAGCCCGGCTCCCACGGCCGAGCCCGATCCGCTGCTCGAGCCGCCGCTCCAGCGCGTCGTGTCGTAAGGATTGAGCCCTGGGCCGGTGAACGAGGCATTGGCCTGGTCGTACCCCAGGCCGCCGGCGATTTCGACCATGGCCAATTTGGCGGCCAACACGGCCCCGGCAGCTTGCAGACGCGTAATCACCGTGGCGTCGGCGTCGATGACTCGATCTTTGAACGGCGCCGCGCCCCAACAGGTGGGCGCCCCGATCGTGGCGAACAAGTCCTTGGCGCCGTAAGGAATTCCATGGAGCGGACCGCGATCGATGCCCCGCGACAGTTCGTCGTCTGCCCGCTTGGCTTGTTCCCATGCCAGCTTGCGCGTGACGGTGACCACGGCATTGAGGCGAGGCCCCAGCCGCTCCAAACGATCGAGGAAGAACTCCGTCAGCTCGACCGATGTGCAGGTCTGTTTGCGCAGCGCCTGTCCCAGGGTGCGAAGCGAAGAAAATGAATGCGATTCATCCAAGGCCATCGGCTTCTCTCCAAGCAAGAGTCCTTGTGAGCTTCCGCCAAGAGCACGGCCGCCGTGGTTCGATCGTAGCGCGCGGGTGTCGACCGGTGCAGCGTGCCTTGGGGTTCGCCTCGCCAAGTGTACCTTCAGCGGTGAAGCAGTTCACGAACCACCTTTCACAATGCAAGAAAACGAGTCCGACTTGCCTGCCATCGCGCTGCTTCCTGGTTGTTCCATGCGTCGTTCCGATCGCTACCGGCGTGTCGCGAAGGGGGTCATCGATAACAAATTGGTTGACCAAAGACGGCAACGAGGGAAAAATTATTGCAGAAGTTGTTCAGATTCTTCCGATCCGCCTTGACGTAAGTATGGTTAAGTTGCTTCAATCTGGCACAACAACCAATGTTGTGGCAAGTAAGGCAGCGAAGGGAATCAACAACCTTCGCCAACGCTTGCCAAAACAGGTTGCGACGGGCGGTGACTCAGAGCTCGTCGCGGCAAGTAACTTAACGCGGGTAAACCGCCAACGGACGCGGGAGGCATTAAAGTTCTCCGCGGCTTGCAGAGATGTTAACGAGCAAGAAATCAACGTGATGGACCGCGGAGACTCGCAACTTCCGCATCGCAAACTTTCAGTACATTGAGGAAATCGGATTCGAGTTTGGCTTTCAAGGTCAGGAAGACCGCCCTCGGCGTTGGCCTCTTCTCATTGCCTTAAGCCAAGCGGCGATTCCGCAAACAATACATTCCGCCGGCCCGATCGAGGCACTCTGGCAAGAGTTGGCCTTGGTTGGCCCGGTGTAGACAAGGACGAACACACCCCGTCATGTTTGAGCGGTGGTGAACCTTATCCCGAGCGGCGCCCGGGGACGAGGGATTGAGGAAGGGAGTTATAGGGCGCCAACTTCAGGAGCCAACGAATGGCAACAGCGAAGAAACCCGCGGCCAAGCCCAGTGCCAAGACGGCCTCTCCCAAAAAGAAGGCTTCCACCGCCAAGAAGGCGCCCGCCAAGGCTGCTAAGCCCAAGGCATCGCCCAAAAAGAAGCCGGCTGCCGCCGCCAAGAAGACCACGGCCAAGCCCAAGGCTTCCCCCAAGAAGAAGCCGGCTGCCGCCGCCAAGAAACCGGCCGCCAAGAAGACCGCTGCTAAGTAAGCGGGAGCGATCCCCCCTTAGTTGCAGTAACCGTCACAACGACGGACGACTACGATACAACGAGAGAGGCCGACTCGCCCGCCAGTTTGACGGGCTGGAGTCGGCCTAATTTTTTGTAGCGGGCTACCGAAGCGGGAAAGACGCCCCCCTTTGCTTTGCAAATGCACGACCTTCACGGCTTCGAATTTCTTACGATCACCAGCCCCAGCACGTAGGCGCAAAACTAGCGGCTCAGAGCGCCGCTCGATGGCAACTCGGATGGAAGGGCGAACAAGAAAACTCTCATCGCCCGGCGAACGCATTACTGGTCAACAGTAGCGATTAATAGCGTTTTCCGCCGCCGCCACCACCGCCGTATCCGCCGCGGCCACCGCCGCCGCCCGAACGGCCGCCGCCGCCACCGCCGTATCCGCCACGGCCACCACCGCCGCCGCCGCCACCACGATCTTCGCGGGGGCGAGCTTCGTTCACGGTGAGCGCCCGGCCGTCAACCTCTTTGCCATTCAGGGCAGTGATTGCGGCTTGCGCTTCTTGATCATTCACCATTTCTACGAAGCCGAAGCCTTTCGAGCGTCCGGTCTCACGATCCATGATGACCTGAGCCGACTTGACCGATCCGAACGGCTCGAACAGCCGTTCCAGGTCGCCGCTGGCCGTAGAGTACGACAAGTTCCCGACATACAAGTTCTTCGCCACCTTAAGAGCCTCGTGCAAGAAAGACCACGCGACGGAAAACTAAGCCCCCAGCGGGCGAAAGTCCGTCTCATGAAAGTGCCCTGATTTTTGCCAGTTGCGCAAAATTTGCAATAGGCGATCCTACCACTTGACGCTTATCTGGCGTCTATCCTTTTTTCCCGATTCACGGAGTGGGGGGCCGCCCAAACCAGGCGTTTTCGCTGCAATCCGCACAGAGAACCCGATTTGTCACCCCCACCTTCGCCTTGGCGGGTAGAAAAAGTCCGCGGCAACACCTCGCCCCGTACGCAATTTCTAACCATGAGTCGCCAACGACGGACGGGCGTGCCGCTCCCATGGACTTGCAACCACCCGCATCATAGTTACGTTGATCGCTTCAGGTTTTTGGTCTGAGACTTGCCCATCCGTTGAGAAATCGCGAGCTTGGCAACGCGGTACGAACCGGCCCGCGTGGGCCAGCCGTTTCTGCCAATCGTGGCCACCACCCTTGAGCGGTTCCGGCCAGGTTTGCTAGCATTCGCTGCTCAGGTCGCGGTGCGACCTCCCTTCGTTCCACCCGTTTTGCTACTTGCCGCCCCTGTTTGCCAATGGCTTCCACTCCCATGATGCGGCAGTACGAGGAGGCCAAACGGGCCTGCCCCGGCGCCATTCTTCTCTTCCGCATGGGCGACTTCTACGAGTTGTTCCACGACGACGCCAAAACGGCCGCCGGCGTGCTTGGCCTTACGCTCACCAGCCGCGACAAAGGCGAAAACCCCATCCCCATGGCCGGGTTTCCCTTCCACCAGTTGGAAAACTACCTGGGCAAACTGATCAGCGCCGGCTACCGCGCGGCCATTTGCGAACAAGTGGAGAACCCCAAAGAAGCCAAGGGGCTGGTCAAGCGCGAAGTCACCCGCATCGTCACGCCTGGCACCGTGACCGACGATGCCCTCCTCGATCCGCGGCAAAGCAATTACCTGGCGGCCGTGGCCATTACCAAAGAAGCCGGCCTGGGTCTGGCCTGGGTGGAACTTTCCACCGGCGCATTCTGGGCCTCGTGCGCTTCACCTTCCCGAACCATCGACGAATTGGCTCGCTTGGCGCCCGCGGAGTGCCTGCTGCCCGAAAGCTTGAAACTGCTAGAAGCCGAATTACCGCTCGAGATGCTGCCGCAAGGCATGTTGCTAACGCGCCGCGCCGATTGGACCTTCGCACCCAAAGAATGCAGCCGCAAGCTTTCCGAGCACTTTGGCGCCAAGGACATGGCCGGCTTTGGCTTCGATGAGCACGAAGGCCCAGCCCTCTGTGCGGCCGGCGCCGTGCTGGAGTACCTTTCCGAAACTCAAAAATCGCAACTGGCCCACATCGACCGGTTAACTCCGTACCGCCCTGGCGACGCCCTCGAAATCGACGAAGCCTCGCGCCGCAGCCTGGAACTCAACTGCACCATTCGCGACCGCCGCCGGGAAAACTCACTGCTGGGCGTGCTCGATAAAACCGTCACCGCCATGGGCTCGCGGCGACTCGCCGATTGGTTGGCTGCTCCCCTGACACAACGGGATGCCATTGTCGCCCGCCAAGATGCCGTGGCCGAGTTGCTTCGCGACACCCGGCTGTGCAGCGACCTGCGGGATCACTTGAAAGAGATTTACGACCTGCAGCGCTTGCTGGCCCGCGTGACCACCGGCCGCGCCAGCCCGCGCGACCTCAGCTATGTGGGCCGCACGCTGCGGCGATTGCCGGCCATGAAAGCCAAGTTGACCGAGCGGCAAAGCCCGCTCTTGAACCTGCTCGAGCAACAGCTCGACCTCTGCCCCGAAGTAGCGAACCGCCTGGAGGCGGCCCTCGAAGCCGAATGCCCCCTCAATGCCAACGAAGGCGGCTTCATCCGCTCCGGCTATTTGCCCGAGCTCGATGACCTTCGTGACTTGGCGCACGGCGGCAAACAGTGGATTGCCAGCTATCAAAAGCAAGAAATCGAACGGACAGGCATCTCCACGCTCAAGGTCGGTTTCAACAAGGTCTTCGGCTACTACCTCGAAGCCACGCACGCCCATCGCGACAAGATCCCCCCCGAGTACATTCGCAAGCAAACCATCAAGAACGCCGAGCGCTACATCACGCCCGAGCTGAAAGAATATGAAGACAAGGTGCTCTCGGCCGACGAAAAGGCCAAGGACATCGAGCAGCAGGTATTTCTCGAACTTCGCGCCGAAGTGCAGGCGGCGGTGCCATCGCTCCAACGCACGGCTGATGCCTTGGCTCAGATCGACGTGCTGGCGGCCCTGGCCGAACAAGCCCGGCTGCGAGGGTATTGCCGCCCTGAAATGACCGCCGAGCCGGTGCTGGTGATCGAAGAAGGTCGCCACCCGGTGCTCGACGTCACCGAACCCGACGGCACATTCGTTCCCAACGACGTGCGCCTGGGCCAGCAAGATGGCATGCTGCTCTTGATCACCGGACCCAACATGGCAGGCAAGAGCACCTACATTCGCCAGGTGGCCCTGCTCACGGTCATGGCGCAAATGGGAAGTTTTGTGCCCGCCCGCTCCGCAACCATCGGCATTGCCGACCGCATCTTTGCCCGCGTGGGGGCCAGCGACGAGCTTTCCCGCGGCCGCAGCACGTTTATGGTCGAAATGACCGAAACCGCGCGAATTCTTAACACGGCCACCGACCGCAGCCTGGTCATCCTCGACGAAATCGGCCGCGGCACCAGCACCTACGACGGAGTCTCGCTGGCCTGGAGCGTTACGGAACATCTGCACGACGATGTCGGTTGCCGCACGCTGTTCGCCACGCACTACCACGAACTGACCGACCTGGTGCGGTCGCTCCCCCGGCTCAAAAACTACAACGTGGCCGTCCGCGAATGGGACGAAGAAATTGTGTTCCTCCACAAGATCGTGGAGGGCGCCGCCGACAAGAGCTACGGTATCCATGTCGCCCGCCTGGCAGGCGTGCCCCGAACCGTGCTCGACCGCGCCAAAGACGTGCTCTGGCAGTTGGAAGAACAACACGTGTCGGGCGCCGGCCAGGTAAAGGTGCAGAGCACGCGCCGACCCAAGGGGGCCGCCATTCAGCTCACGCTGTTCGAGCCGATGGAGCACCCGCTGCTGGATGAAATGCGCCGCCTTAACGTCAACGGCCTCACGCCGCTGGCCGCGCTCAACCTGATTGAGAAGTGGAAACAGCAAGTGGATGGAAAGCCATGAGCCCATGGACGCATCCGGCCATGTTGCCCCCCTCGCTAACCTGGATTACCGACGCCCTCGCGGGCCTCGATGCGCGGCATCTGCGCCGGCAAATTCTCGCCCGCGAGGCCACCGATCTGGCGGAACTAAAACGCGACGGCCAAAGCTACCTGAACTTTGCCTCCAACGATTACCTGGGCTTGGCCGCCGACCCGCGCCTCCAGGCCGCGGCCCAGCAAGCCACGGCCCAGTACGGTTGGGGAGCGGGGGCCAGCCCACTCATCGTGGGGCACACCCAGGCACACGCCCTGCTCGAACAACGCCTGGCCGAGTTCGAAGGGACCGAAGCCGCCCTGGTATTCGGCTCGGGCTATGCCGCCAACGTCGGCGCCATCTGCGCGCTCGTCGGCAAAGACGACGCCGTCTTCAGCGACGAGCTCAACCATGCCAGCATTGTGGATGGCTGCCGGCTCAGTCGGGCAACCGTACAGGTCTATCCGCACCGCGACCTGGCCACTCTCCGAGCCCAACTGGTTTCCACTCCGGCCCGGCGGCGGCTGATCGTTACCGATTCTCTCTTCAGCATGCACGGCGACGTGGCGCCGCTGGCCGATCTGGCTTGCCTGGCCGAGCAACACGGCGCCATGCTCATGGTCGACGAAGCCCACGCCACGGGCGTCTTCGGATCGCGAGGCCGCGGACTATGCGAGGCGGCCGGAGTCGAAGACGCCGTGGCCATCCGCGTGGGCACGCTCAGCAAAGCCCTCGGCTGCAGCGGGGGATTCGTGGCCGGTTGCCGTCCGCTGATCGATTGGCTGATCAATCGGGCTCGCCCCTACATCTTTTCCACGGCGTCTCCGCCGGCGAACAGCGCGGCAGCGTTGGCGGCGCTCCAGATTGTCGCCAGCGAGCCCACTCGCCGCGTCACGCTGCTCGAAATGGCCGAACGATTGGCGACTCGCTTGCGCAGCCAGGGCTGGAACCTGGGCGACAGCACCAGCCAAATCCTTCCCATCGTGATTGGGTCCAGCGAGCACTGCCTGGCGATTTCCACCCAGCTTCGCGAACAGGGTCTCTGGGTGCCTGCCATCCGCCCGCCATCGGTTCGGCCCGGCGAAGCCTGCCTGCGGATCTCCCTCAGCGCCGGCCACACATCGGCAATGATCGATCGCCTGGTTAGCAGCCTCGCCGCCATTGGGGCGTCCGGGGCATCCATCACCCGATAGACATGCGACCGGGCCGCGACGCGTTCGGCACTGCCGAAACCAAACCGCCCCCACCTGCTTGAGGCTGGCAAGTCTGGGGCGAGCCGCTAGAATACCGGCGTCGCTCACCGCCGCCTTCCCACCCCGCGCCAAAGCAGAAAGTTTCTTCCGCAATGTCGTCTTCCCTGGCAGAAACCCCGCTGCACGACTGGCATGTTGCCCATGGCGGGCGAATGGTGGAGTTCGGTGGTTGGTCCATGCCGGTGCAATACCGTTCCATCGTCGCCGAACATCAGGCCACGCGGCAAGCAGCAGGGCTGTTCGATATCTCTCACATGGGCCGCATTCGCTTCGATGGCCCCGGCGCCGCCGAGTATCTCGATTCGCTGGTCACGCGCAGTGTTCCCAAAATCAAGCCAGGCCAGGTGCGTTACTCGTTGATGACGAACGATCAAGGCGGCGTGCTCGACGACGTTTTGGTCTACCACCTGCAAGACGCCGCCGAAACGAGCTACTACCTGCTGGTGGTCAACGCCTCCAACCGGCCCAAAATCATTCGCTGGCTAGGGCAGCACCGCGAGCCGGAGGGAGTCACCGTCACCGATCTCACCACCTCCTGGGCGATGATCGCCGTGCAAGGCCCCCTGGCCCTGTCGCTATTGCAACCGCTGGTCGAGCGTCCCCTGGCCAGCATGAAATACTACACCGCCGCCGAAACCCGCATCGCCGGGCACGGCGGCATTGTCAGCCGCACCGGCTACACGGGCGAAGATGGCTGCGAACTCATCCTCGGCAATCGCGCGGCCGTGGGCGCGTGGGAACAACTGTTGGACACTGGTCAAAACCAAGGTGCATTGCCCGCCGGGCTGGGCGCGCGCGACACCTTGCGGTTGGAAGCCGGCATGCCGCTGTATGGCCACGAGCTCAACGAAGATGTCAACCCATACATGGCGGGGCTCGGTTTCGCCGTCGATCTGGAAGGCGCCGTGTTCCCAGGCCAATCCGCCTTGCGAAAAATTTCCGTCGATGCCCAGCAGCCCCGCTTGATTGGTCTAACGCTGGCAGGACGGCGCCCAGCCCGCGAAGGCTACGCCGTTTTGCTCCCTGGCAAACAGGGTCAACCTGCCACCCCCGTAGGCCATGTTACCAGCGGCACCTTTTCGCCAACCTTGGACCACCCCATCGCCATGGCCCTGGTTGCCCCGCAAGCGGCCAGCGAAGGCGGCGAATTGGCCGTCGATGTGCGAGGGCAAACGATCCTGGCCAAAGTGGTGCCGCTGCCGTTCTACAAGCGAGCCAGATAAACGCCCAGAAAGTGTTCCGCCACCAACCGTCCGCGATCCCCTTGATGCCGCTCGTCCCCGTGTAAGGGCCGAGCCGATCCTTCCAACACAGCACCCGGGAATAAGGAAGCCAACGAGTGACACCCGACCAATTGCTGTTCAGCGAAACACACGAGTGGGTTCATGTTGATCAGAAAGATGGCCAGCAGATTGCCACCCTCGGCGTCACGGCCTTCGCCGTGGAAGCCCTCACCGACCTGGTTTACATGCAACTGCCCAAGGTGGGCGATCAGGTTGCGGTCGGCAAACCATTCGGCGAAATCGAATCGGTCAAAGCCGTCAGCGATTTGTACAGCCCGCTCGATGGCGAAGTGGTCGAGGTCAATTCCGGCCTCCCCGATAAACTAGAAGTATTGAACGACGACCCCTACGGAGCCGGCTGGCTGATCAAGGTCAAGGTTTCCAATCCCGATTCGCTCAGGAAGTTGATGAGTCTTGAAACGTACGAACGACAGTGCGCGGAGGGTGGGCACTAATGCCTTTCTTCTTCAATACCCCGCGGGACCAGCAAGCCATGCTCGAGGCGATTGGCGTATCGTCGCTCGACGAGCTGTTTGAAATGGTGCCGCCCGAACTGCGGCTCCAGCGGCCACTGAACCTCGCCCCCGCCCTGGGGGAGATCGAGCTGACTCGACACATGGGCGTTTTGGCCGCCAAGAACGCGTCGGCCGAAGAAAGCGTCTGCTTCTTGGGCGGCGGCAGCTACGACCACTTCATTCCGGCCGTGGTCGACTACATCGGCGGCCGGGGTGAGTTCTATACGTCATACACCCCCTATCAGGCGGAAGCCAGCCAAGGCAACCTGCAAGTCTTCTTCGAGTATCAAACCCTGATCACTCAGCTGACAGGCATGGACGTTTCCAACGCCAGCCTGTACGACGGCGGCAGCGCCGCGGCCGAGGCCGTGCTGATGTCCATCGGCGCCACCCGCCGCGGCAAGGTGGTTTCGCTGGGCAGCGTGCATCCCGAATATCGCCAGGTGCTCGATACCTACCTCGCGAATCTCGGTTACACCCACGTTGTGGCGCCGGCTCCCGAAGGCGTGGCCGGGCTCGACCAACTCGCCGCAATGGTCGATGCCGAAACGGCCTGCGTGCTGGTGCAGCAGCCCAACTTCTTTGGCGGCCTGGAAGAGATGGACACCATCTCCAAAATCGCCCACGATGCCGGCGCGCTGCTGGTGGTCGCCGTTGACCCCATCAGCCTGGGGCTGCTCAAGCGGCCCGGCGATTATGGAGCCGACATCGTCGTGGCCGAAGGCCAAAGCCTGGGCAGCCCCATGTCGTTTGGCGGCCCCTACCTGGGCATCATGGCGTGCCGCGAAACCTTTGTGCGCCGCATGCCCGGCCGCATCACGGGTCAAACGGTCGATCGCCGTGGCAAACGCTGCTGGGTGCTCACCCTGCAAACCCGCGAACAACACATCCGCCGCGAAAAGGCCACCAGCAACATCTGCACCAACCAAGGCCTGTTCGCCCTCCGCGCAACCGTCTACCTGGCTCAAATGGGCCCTCAAGGTCTCCGGCAAACGGCCGAGTTGTGCCTGCAAAAGTCGCACTATGCGGCGGCCGCCCTGGCCGCCAACGAACGGTTCGAATTGGCCTTTCCCAGCGCTCCCTACTTCAAAGAGTTTGTGGTTCGAGATCGGGCAGGCCAGGTGGAATCGCTGCTGCAATCGGCCGCCGAAAACGGCTACTTTGCCGGCGTAGCCCTCGGACGCTGGTATCCTGAACTGGCTGACTGCTTCCTGGTGTGCGTCACCGAGAAACGGACCCGCGAAGAGATTGACGGCCTGGTTCAAACCCTGGCCGCCGCTCCCCAGCGAACCAGGCAACTTTCCGCGGCCCAAAACTAACGCTCCGTATGCCCAGGTGAGGTTTGGGCTACTTTCCCCGTATTTCTTGGCACAACTGGCCAGCGGCCGCAATTGCGAAGATAATTCCAGCACCAGCAAAAGGTTTGATCCCTTTCGCCCCGCCCCTGATTTCCGACTCCAAGGGGAATCCACCATGGCAACCACCACCGAACCAATCACGGCAACTTCGATCGGCGTTTACCCCCTGGCCAGCGGCGACCGTCTCTCGCGCGCCGAGTTCGAACACCGCTTTTCGGCAATGCCCGAGGTCAAGAAGGCAGAGTTAATTCAAGGGGTAGTTTACGTGGGATCACCCGTACGAGTAGAGCAGCATGGTCAGCAACATGCCTTGATCGTAGGTTGGGCGATGAACTACGCGGCGGCCACTCCCGGTTTGCGAGTTGCCGATAATGCCACGGTTCGTTTGGGGCCTGAGAACGAGCCCCAGCCGGATATGTTAATCCGCATACTTCCCGAATTTGGGGGCTGCACGAAACTGGAAAGTGGTTATATCGTCGGCCCGCCCGAGTTCGTCGTCGAAATCGCGGCCTCCTCGGCATCCTACGATCTGCACGACAAGCTCGCGGCCTATCGTGACGCCGGCGTGAAGGAATACGTGGTGTGGCGCGTGCTCGACGGCCAACTGGACTGGTTCGTGCTGACCAATGGCGCTTACGTGAAGCAAGGCCCCAACACCGACGGAATTCTCGAAAGCGCGCAATTTCCTGGCCTTCGCTTGCATCTCCCCTCGCTGCTGCAAGAAAACGCCGCCGCGGTTTTCCAAACATTGCAGGCGGGAATCGCCACGCCCGAGCATGCGGCATTCGTGAGTCAACTGGCTGAGCAACGCAAAAAGTAGCAAGGCCGCCCCCACCAAGTACCCGCGTTTGCCCCTCTCCCCCTTAAATTTGCATCAACTGGCCATCACCCGCTTTTGCGAAGATAATTCAAGTAACAGCAACGATTCGATCCCTTTCGCCCCGCCTCTTATTTCCGACTCAAGAGGGGATCCACCATGGCAACCACCACCGAACCAATCACGGCAACTTCGATCGGCGTTTACCCCCTGGCCAGCGGCGACCGTCTCTCGCGCGCCGAGTTCGAACACCGCTTTTCGGCAATGCCCGAGGTCAAGAAGGCAGAACTAATTCAAGGGGTAGTATACGTGGGGTCACCAGTACGCATCGGACAGCACGCCCGTCCGCACGCCTTGCTTGTCACCTGGATCGTAAACTATGCCGTGGCCACGCCCGGTACCGACTTCGCGGATAACGCCACGGTGCGACTTGGCCCCGAAGACGAACCGCAGCCCGACGTACTCTTGCGCATCTTGCCAGAATACGGCGGTGCCACGACCACCGAGAAGGATGATTACATCGCCGGCCCGCCCGAGTTCGTCGTCGAAATCGCGGCCTCCTCGGCATCCTACGATCTGCACGACAAGCTCGCGGCCTATCGTGACGCCGGCGTGAAGGAATACGTGGTGTGGCGCGTGCTCGACGGCCAACTGGACTGGTTCGTGCTGACCAATGGCGCTTACGTGAAGCAAGGCCCCAACACCGACGGAATTCTCGAAAGCGCGCAATTTCCTGGCCTTCGCTTGCATCTCCCCTCGCTGCTGCAAGAAAACGCCGCCGCGGTTTTCCAAACATTGCATGCTGGCATCACCACGCCCGAGCATGCGACATTCGTGAGTCAACTGGCCGAGAAGCGCAAATCCTGACTGCCCAACCTCAGGCGTTGCTCGCCGTTTCAACACTCCCCGCTTACCTGCTAGAGCCATCCCTCCACCATGCGTAACACCCGCGCGACGCGATTACTGTTCGAACTCTCCAAGCCTGGCCGGCGCGCGGCCACCTCGCCCCCGGCCGACGTTCCCACCAGGCCGCTCGAAGAGTTGCTGCCGGCCGCTCATCTGGCCGGCACGCTGCCGCCGCTCCCCGAGCTGGCCGAGCCCGACGTGGTTCGGCATTTCACCAACCTCTCCACCCTGAATATGTCGGTGGATACCCACACCTATCCGCTCGGCTCGTGCACCATGAAGTACAACCCCAAACGCAATGAGCGTTTGGCCAGCCTCCCCGGCATGTTGCACCTGCACCCCTATCAGCCGGAAAGCACGCTCCAAGGCATGCTGCAATTGCTGTTTGAGCTGCAAGGCATGTTGGCCGAAATCGGTGGTCTCGACGCCACCAGTTTGCAAGCGGCCGCCGGTGCGCAAGGAGAAATGTCGGCCCTGTTTGTCGCCGCGGCCTATTTTCGCGACCAAGGGCAGCGCCGCACCAAGGTCCTCATTCCCGATAGCGCTCACGGCACCAACCCGGCCAGCGCCGCCATGGCCGGCTTCGAGAGCGTCACCGTGAAAAGCACCCCGCAAGGCTATGTCGACATGGACGACCTGGCGGCCAGACTCGACGATCAAACCGCCGTGTTCATGATCACCAATCCCAACACGCTGGGCATGTTCGACCGGCAAATTCGCGAGATCGCCGATCGCGTGCATGCCGCGGGTGGTTTGATCTATCTCGACGGCGCCAATATGAACGCCATCCTCGGCATCACTCGGCCCGGCGATTTCGGGGCCGACATGATGCACTATAATCCCCATAAAACCTTCAGCGGCCCGCACGGCGGCGGCGGACCCGGCGCCGGCCCCATCTGCGTGCGCAAACATTTGGCGCCTTACCTTCCTTCGCCCGTGATCGTCCGCGATGGCGAAGGCTACCGGCTCGATTACGATCGCCCCCAGTCCATTGGCCGCGTTCGCAGCTTCTTCGGCAACGTGGGCGTGCTGGTCCGCGCCTATTGCTACATCCGCACCCACGGCCCCGAGGGCCTTCGCGGCATCGCCGAAAACGCGGTCCTCAATGCCAACTACCTGCTTTGCCGCGTGAAGCATTTTCTGCCGGTCCCACAAGGCAATCGCTGCATGCACGAGTTCGTGGCCAGCGCCCAAAAGCTCAAGAACGACCGCGGCATTACGGCCATGGATATCGCCAAGCGACTGCTCGACTACGGCTTCCACGCGCCGACCGTCTATTTTCCGCCGATTGTGCGCGAAGCCATGATGGTGGAGCCCACCGAAACCGAAAGCAAAGAATCGCTCGATGCCCTGGCCGAAACGCTGTTTCGCATCACGGAAGAGGCCGAAGACTTGCTGCACGACGCCCCGCACACCACTTCGATCAGCCGTCCCGATGAAGTTCAAGCTGCCCGCCACCTCATCCTGCGGTGGACGCCCGAGGCTTAGCCAGCCTGCTGGGCGACCGTTCCTGCCGAGACCGAATCCAACCAAATAATCCCGTGCCGATGTCCCCGCTTCCATTAACCTGCCAAGTTTTCCATCACGGCGCCGCATCCGGCTCCTGGAACATGGCGGTGGACGAAGCAATCCTCAACCACCTGGCCACCCCATCCGATCCTCCCAGCGCAGCCACGCTGCGGTTCTACACCTGGAATGCTCCCACCCTATCCTTGGGATACTTCCAAAGCCACGCAGATCGCTCACTTCACGCATTTAGTCAAAACTGCCCCGTCGTGCGGCGACTGAGCGGAGGGGGAGCAATCTTACACGATTGCGAGTTGACCTACAGCTTCGCAATTCCAACGCAATTTCTCCATGGCGTGCAATCGACTCAGCTTTACCAAATCATCCATGGTTCGCTGATTGCAACTCTCGCCCATTGGGGTATAAGCGCCGAAACACAATCTGCCGAATCTGCCACCCCAGCTTCGGCCGACGATCCATTCCTTTGCTTCCAGCGCCGGGCTATAGGTGACGTCGTCATTGGTTCCCACAAAATCGCCGGCAGCGCCCAGCGCAAACGACGAAATGCCATTTTGCAGCACGGCAGCGTCCTGCTGGCCCAATCCGGGTACGCGCCCGAACTCCCAGGAATTAAAGACATTACCGGCGTGGACTTGCATCCGAGACAACTGGCCGATCGTTGGCTTGCCGAATTGGCCTCGCAATACGATTGGCAACTTAAATCCGCGGAATTCCCCCCTTCCTTGGAGGTCGATGCGCTCGGCTTGGAGCGGGATCGCTTCGCCCTGGGGGGGTGGAATCAAAAGCGTTAAGTTTTTGCAAGGACAGAACTTGTGAAAGTTATTCTTTGACACTGCCGATGGAAGCTGTTAGGATCAAATCATATCAAGCGCAACCGTAGCGAAAATTCCCGGTTGTTGACAACGATCGCTAATCGCTTCGCCCCCCCGACCATTTAGTTGCCAGTCAAGCCTGGCAAGCGGAGTGTGTATGGACGTTCAACTCAAGGTGATGGTTGGTAGTGCCAAAGGTCAAACCATCAAAGTGGTTGGCCCGAAATTCTTCATCGGCCGCTCCGAAGACTGCCAACTGCGCCCCAAGAGCGACCTGATCAGCCGTCATCACTGCGCCCTCATCCTCGAGGGCGATTATCTGGCAATTCGAGATTTCGGCAGCAAGAACGGCACCTATGTGAACCAGCAGCGTGTGTCTGGCGAACGCGAACTGCAGCCCGGTGACCAGCTGACCGTCGGACCTTTGGAATTTGAGTTGGTCGTCGAAAAGGTTTCGATCAGCGCCCCCAAACGTCCCAAGGTGCACAACATCTCGGAAGCGGCCGCGCGTCAGGCCGAATCGGCTCGCGGCACAACAGACGATTCCACCAAGGAAATGGATATCGATGACTGGTTGACCGACGAGGGGGCCGGGGACACCCGAGAAATGGTGGCCCCGGATACATCTCAGTACAAAGTCGACCAAACCATGGCCGAGGCGCCGCCCGCCCCCAGCGAGGCAGATGTTACCTCCAACACGCGGGTTGATAATCGCCGGACGCCGGGCAAATTGCCTAAACCAGCGCCCAATTCGGCCAGTTCGGATGATGCAGCGTCAGAAGTTTTGCGCAAGCTTCGTCGATTCCGCTAGTTCTGGTTCCCCCACCGCCAGCCCGGCCCCTGGGGAAAAGGTTCGTCCTTGCGTCGCAGCCTGGGCCGCAACGATTGCGTGGCCTTTTCCTCCCCACGCAGCCCGCGCTTCCTGCGATTGGCTTAACTGGCAGCCACGAACTATCTTGCGTGCAGCGCAAAACGTGACCTGCCAACCCCGCAGGTTCCCGCGACGCACCCAGTCTCCCGGCATTCTCAGACCGGCAGAACCTCCTTCGGCAGCAATTTCCCTATTTGCCGTCCCATTGCCGTCCGCGCGGGTACTTTTCTTGCCAACTCGCGGCCGGTCTCCGGAAACCTTTTGGGGATATCGGTCAATTCTGATAGAATAATCTCCCTGCGATGCAGCGTCCGGTTTACCCACCAAGGGAAATAGACTGCCGGGGTTACGGTCGCTAGCATTGCCAACCAACGATGCCTCGCACTGGGTCGCCAAGATGCCCCCCAAGCATCTGTGTGGCCCACGTCCCGTGGCGAACGGGTGCACGACACCATCTGCACTCGCCTGCCCACGAAGATGCCCTGGGTGGGAGCGCATCACCATCGGGTACTCCTGGGCAACCCACCCAGGGTCGCTCAACCGATCCCGCCTCACCACTACCTGCCCCACCAGAGTGTCGTGTATGACGTTCTCGTTCCGAGCCTGGGCTTTTCTGCTCCTCGCCTGGGGATTTGCCCATCCCGCGCATGCGGACGATCTGCTTCCGGCCGCCACGCCCATTCCCGAGGCCATCGATCATTACATCCATGGCTTGCTGAAAGACCGCCAGGTTGAGCCTGCCCCCCAGGCTTCCGACTCGGCGTTGATTCGTCGCTTGAGTCTCGACCTGGTCGGACGCGTGCCCACCCTGCAAGAAGCCCAGGCATTCGTCGCCGATTCGTCGCCGAACAAACGCGAACGGTTGGTCGATCGGCTGTTGCAGTTGCCCGAGTATGCGGTGCACCAGCGCAACGAGCTCGACTTGATGATGGCGGGCGACGAGCGCTTGGGCAAAGCGTGGCTCACCTATTTGCAACAAGCGGCAGAGGAAAATCGGCCCTGGGATGTGATGTTTCGTGAGCTCATGCTCGCCGATCAGGCCGAAGAAGACCAAGGCGCCATCAGCCTCCTCAAGGCCAAGGCCAAAGATGTGGATCGCATGACCGGCGACATCAGCTCGCTCTTCTTTGGCGTCAACATTACCTGCGCCAAGTGCCACGACCATCCGCTCGTATCGGACTGGCTGCAAGATCACTACTACGGATTCCAATCGTTCTTCAATCGCACCTACGTTACCAAGGCCAACTTCGTTGGCGAGTACGACGAAGGCGATGTTAAATTCAAGACCACCGCCGGCGAAAACAAGTCGGCCC
Source organism: uncultured Pirellulales bacterium (assembly GCA_964445985.1). Lineage (GTDB taxonomy): Bacteria > Planctomycetota > Planctomycetia > Pirellulales > S012-138 > CAYUMU01. Next base: position 93,010 of record CAYUMU010000004.1, read on the forward strand.
AATTGATGTTTCTCACAGGCACCGTGGTGCAAGAGCCCGAGCTGAAGCCCCGCGGCGATGCCGACAAGAAAAAGCTCAAGGCACAACTCGAACAGCTGGAAAAAGACAAGCTACCGCCCCCCTCGCCCGAGTTCAGCCGTCGCGAAGCACTGGTCAACCTTTCGCTTCAGCCAGGCGAGCGAGACTTTTTCGCGAAAGCCATCGTCAACCGCATCTGGCATCGACTGCTGGGATGGGGCATGGTCAACCCCGTCGATCAAATGCACAGCGGCAACCCGCCCAGCCATCCCGCGCTGCTGGATTGGTTGGCCCGCGACCTGATCGAGCACGATTACGACCTCCGCCGATTGATTCGGGGCGTGGCGCTCAGTCAAACCTATGGCCGCACCAGCGAATGGCCCCAGGGTACTCGTCCCTATGCCGACCTGTTTGCCGTGGCGGTGGTCAAGCCGCTCACGCCCCGCCAATTGGGCATGGCACTCACTTTTGCCACCATGAATCCCGATCGGTTCGCACCCGCCAACAACATCGATTGGCCCGGCCTGATCAAGAGCCAAGACGGCGCGGTCGAGAGCTTTGCGTCGAATATCGAAGCCCCCTCCGAAGACTTCCAAGTCAGCGTGTCCGAAGCCCTGCTCTTTAGCAACAACGCCCGGATTGTCTCGGACTACCTGGGCAACGCCAAAGACAAGCTGCTCGGCAATCTCGAACAACAGACCGATCGCCCGCAAGCCCTGCAAACCGTCGCCTGGAACATACTTTCCCGCCCGTTCGACGAGCGGGAACTCGCGCTGCTCAGCGACTACCTCACCCAGCGCGAGGACCGGCTGAATGAAGGCTGGCGACAGATTGTCTGGGCTTTACTTACCGGTTCGGAGTTCCGCTTCAACCATTAAATCTCGTTATCCGCATCCCATCCAAGGAAGCCGAGGCTTCGCCCGATTCCACGCCCCCGATCCCATTCATCTGCACGGGCGGTCAATACCCAGCGGCAGAATCCACAACCACCCGAACAGTCCCCACTCAGGCAAAGCATAAGGAATACACCATGGCCAATCGCCGGCAAAACTTTTGCGGTTCCGAAGCTCACCGCATCCATCGCCGTGGTTTCCTGGGCGCGGCGGCCACCGCTGGCGCCTTTGCCGCCAATATGGGCCTGCTCAACGTGCTCCAAAGCCCCACCCTGGCGGCCGAGCTCAAACGCCAGCAAAAGCACGTCATTCTGCTCTGGTTGGCCGGCGGAGCCAGTCAGCTCGAAACCTGGGATCCCAAGCCCGGCCGCCCCACCGGCGGTCCCTTTCGGGCTATCGAAACCTCGGTCCCCGGCGTCCATATCTCCGAACTGCTGCCGAAAATGGCGCAGCGGATGCAGCACACCTGCCTGATCCGTTCGCTCAACACGGCCATTGCCGATCACGGCGGCGGCGCGGCTCTCATGGAACGCGGCAGGCGCGATGAACCCAATCTCCCCTACCCCGACCTTGGAGCCATCCTGGCCCGCGAACTGGGGCATGCCGACAGCGAAGTGCCCGACTACGTGTCGATGTACACCTCGACCGAAGGCCGCCGCAAAGGCACCTCCGGCTTCCTCGGCGCCCGCTACGCCCCCATGTTCCTCGACAAGGAACTGATGCCCGCCAACATTCGCCGGCTCGAAACCATCAGCGATTTGGACCACCAGCAACGGGCCGAATTGCGGCAACTGCTCGGCGCCCGTTTTGCCCAGGCCCGCGAATCCAGCAGCGTCGATAGCCACAACGGCGCCTACAAACGCGTTCGCGGTTTAATGTCCAGCGAGAAGCTGTTCGACCTGGAGCAAGAACCGCAAAAATTCCGCGACATCTATGGGCCGACCCAATTTGCCGAGCAAGTGCTGGTGGCTCGCCGCCTGATCGAAGCCGGCGTACCCTTCGTGAAAGTAGCCCGCGCCTGGTGGGACAGCCACGGACAAAACTTCGAAACGCACCTCGAACTCGTCACCGAGCTCGACCACGTCATGTCCACCCTGATCGACGACCTCGAATCCCGCGGCCTGCTCGACAACACGCTGGTCATCACCCTGGGCGAGTTCGGCCGCACGCCCAGCATTAACCCCAGCTTGGGCCGCGACCACTTCGCCAGGGCCTGGAGCGCTTCGCTCACCGGTTGCGGTATTCGCGGCGGCGCGGTATGGGGCAAAACCGATGAAGATGGCCAGCACGTGGCCGACGGCGAAGTCGGCGCCGGCGAACTGTTTGCCACCATTTTCGAAGCCTTGGGAATCAAACACGACAAGGAATACCACGTGGGCGCCCGCCCCATCCCGCTGGTCAATCCCGGCATCAAACCCATTCAAGACGTGCTGGCGTAACGAACCGCGCGAGCCCGAGCAGCACGCTCGCCGTTCCCTACCTTAAAATGGCTGGCAACTCCTTCAACCCGACCAGGCTTTGCGATCATGACCGCCAACCCCGATCAGCTCAAAACCAAGCTCAACATTTCCGCCCCCGGCATGCTCTTCTGCCTCGCCGAAGATCGCGCCTCGGGCAAAGTCTACTGCGGCTCGACCGACGCCAGGCTCTACGCCTTCGATCTGGCCGAAGACAAACCCGTCGGCAAGCCGCTGGAAGGCCATGCCAGCTACATCACCGGCGTGGCGGTCGCCGAACAGCACATCGTGTCGGGTGGCTACGATTGCACGCTGGTGTGGTGGGACCGTGAGTCGAACGAAAAAGCGCATGTCGAAAGCGAGGCTCACGGCCGTTGGATTCGCGGCGTCGCCGCCTCGCCCGACGGCAAACTCGTGGCCAGCGTGGGCGACGATATGGTTTGCCGCCTGTGGGATGCCGCCACTCAAAAACAGGTTCGCAAGCTCGAAGGGCACGAGCTACAAACGCCCAACCACTATCCTTCCATGCTCTACGCCTGCGCCTTTTCGTCCGATGGCAAACTACTCGCCACGGGCGATCGCGTGGGGCACGTGGTCATTTGGGAAGTAGAGTCGGGCCGTTCGCTGACCACGCTCGAAGCCCCCGTCATGTACACCTGGGATCCCTCGGCCCGGCGACACTCCATCGGCGGCATTCGCAGCCTGGCATTCTCGCGAGACAACAAATTTCTGGCCGTCGGCGGCATGGGCAAGGTCGGCAACATCGACCACCTGGGCGGAGCGTCGCGGGTCGAAGTCTTCGATTGGCAAGCCAGCAAACAAGTCCACGAGTTTTCCAACGAAAAACTCAAAGGGCTGGTCGAAGCGCTGGCCTTCGGTCCCGATGGCGCCTGGCTGCTGGCGGCCGGCGGCGACCACGGCGGTTTCCTGCAGGCCTTCGATCTGAAGACCGGCAAGCAAATCAAAGAAGAAAAAGCCCCCATGCACGTGCACGCGGTCAGCCTCGCGGAAGACGGCGAAACCTTGATCACGGTAGGCAACGGCCGACTGGTAACCTGGGAACTAAAAGCCTAACGATCACGGCGGCAGATACTCGCCGCCCCCCACCAGCTACCAGCTACCAGCCACTAGCCCCCAGCCGCCAAATTCGCTTCGCCCACGTAAATTTGCAGCACCTGGTTCTGCACCTTAATGGCGCGAATCAGCACGTGGATCTGTTCGCCCGTCAGGTCGTCGGGGTGATGGCAAGCCAACTCTTCCAGTTCCTCGGTCATGGCCGCGTGCTGATCGGCCGCGGCCTGCAGGCGGAAAGCCGCCTCGCGCCAGGCTTCGCCAAGTCGGTGAGCGTCCGCCAAACAAGCCAGGTCCGGAACCTGATTGGTTAATAGCAGACAAAGCCGAGCCACGTCACGCGGCAACGCTTGCGGTTGCAACTGTTCAATCCGCGACGCCAGTTCTTGACAGGTCATCCACGTCTCTCCCGAGATCATCATTCGGTGGCGGCGTCCGTTTCGTGCGCGGTGGAAGCGAACCACGCACGAAACGAACTGGCGCAGGAACGAACAAACCGCAGAACGAAAAGCAGAAACAAATCTCTTACGTGCCAGCGCCTCCGCGAAATGCGGAAAAGTTGGTGCGGGGAAACTTCCGGCGCGGACTTCCCGCGCTCGAAAAACAGCGGCCATTGAGAAAGGTGAAGCCGCTCTGTCTATCCTCCCAAGGTGGAGCCGGGCCAGACGAATGTCTTTGGTCTTAACGACAGGCAAACCCGGTTCGAGCCTTCAGAGGTTGCCGCCCCGCGAACGTGACAGCAACAGAAACCTACGTTGCATTCTGCCCGGGGGCAAACGTCCCGCTCGCGAAATCTTCCGACCCGCGCCAACTCCACGCGAAAAATTCTCGCAACCCTGCCGAGATATTCCCCCATAAAAGACCTAAGCTAAAGGAATAGGAAGCCGCGGGCAGGGGCGATCCGCTCCGGCAATCCAGCGCTTCCCACCCCTCAATCTTCCAAAGGAAGCAACATGAGTCATCGATCCATGGCGGCCTTGTGGGTGCTGGCCGCCGTCCCGCTGACCGGCCTGGTTTGCACGGCCCTCGGCGAGGAACCGCAATCCCAGACCGCTCCCGCCTCCGGCAAAGCGAACGTTGCTCCCGCCCAGTCCCCCGAGCAAGCCGCCATTCAGAAGTCGGCCGAAGCCTTTGCCCAGGCATTCAATTCGGGAGATGCCGCCGCCGTGGCCAAGTTCTGGACGCCCGCCGGTGAATATGTGGGCGACGACGGCCAGGCAATCCGTGGCCGAGACGCCATCGAACAGGCGTACACGCAGTTCTTCAAGCAACACCCCCAGGCCCGCATCGAAACGCAAATTGACAGCATCCGGCTGCTAGGGCGGTTCGTCGCCCAAGAACGCGGTCAGCTCAAGCTGTTCCTCAAAGATCAAACCAGCCCGGCGGTGAGCAACTACTCGGTGCTGCATGTGCTCGAAGACGGCCAATGGCTTATTGCCTCGTCTCGCGAGCAGTCGGCCGCCGCGGCCCTGCATGGCAACCTCAGCGACCTCGCCTGGCTGGTCGGCGACTGGCACGCCAAAACCGAGCAGGGCGAGTTGAAAATCTCGTACGCCTGGGACGATGCGCAAACCTTCTTGCATGCCCGCTACGAGCTGTGGCGCGACGGCGCCAAGGTCTCCACCGGCGACCAGATTCTCGGCAACACCCCAGGCGGCGGCGTCACGGCCTGGCTCTTCAGCAGCACCGGCGTCACCGGCCAATCGTGGTGGGTCCGCGAAGACGACCGTTGGGCCATGAACGCCGTGGGCCTACTCCCCGATGGCAGCCTCGCCTCGGCCGTCAACCTGCTGGTCCCCATCGACAACAACGCCTTCACCTGGCAATCGGTTGAACGTGCGGCAGCCGGCGTCAGCCTGCCGGATACGCCGCCGCTCAAGGTCGTGCGCAATACCGATAGCAAATAACGCCCCGTACACTTCTTTCCTCTCGTCTGGAGTCCAGGTCCATGAAGCGGTTTCCGTTGATTCTGAGCGTGGCCGTCAGCTTGGCTGCCTTGTGGGGTTTCCATGGCGACGCCAACGCCCGCGGCTTTGGCGGCCGGGGCGGCGGTGGTGGTGGATTCGGCGGTGGCGGCGGATTCCGTGGCGCTGGCGGCGGGGGCTTTGGCGGCGGGGGCTTTGGCGGCGGCGGCTTGGGAGGCGGCGGCTTTCAAGGAGGAGGAGGCGACTTTCGCGGCGGGGCCGGCGGCTTCAATGGCGGCGCCGGCGGTGGATTCCGCGGTGGAGACGGTGGATTGGGTGGAGCAGGCGGCTTCAATGGCGGCGGCTTTAACGGCAACGCCGGCGGCGCCTTCCGACCCGGCGGCGTGAATATTGGCGGAGCCGGTGGGGTTGGCGGAATCGGTGGTGTCGGACGTCCCAGTGGCGTGGGCGGCGTTGATGGAATCGGCGGCGTTGGACGCCCCGGCGGTGTGGGCGGCGTTGATGGAATCGGCGGCGTTGGACGCCCCGGCGGTGTGGGTGGCGTTGATGGAATCGGCGGCGTTGGACGCCCCGGCGGTGTGGGTGGAGTGGGCGGAGTTGGTCCCTTCGATGGCGTGCATGGCGGGTTCGACCGCAATCCGTATTACGGTGGCGTTCGCATCGGCGGCGCCGAGGGGGCAGCCATCCGCGGCCCCAATGGCGGAGCAGCCGCGGTCGGCCGAGCCGGCGTGGCCAACGTCGGACGCGGCACGCGGTACGTCAGCCCCGTGAACATGCGGTCGCAAAGCACCTTCGTCCGCAATAATTTTCGCTACAACTGCTTCACGCCCGGCTGGTACGGGGGGCATCCCGGCGCCTGGGTCGCGCCGCGTTGGGGTGTGGGCGGCTACTGGGGCGTGCCGGTTTGGGGAACCGTGGCGGCCTACTGCGGCATCGCGGCCGATCCCCTGTACTACGATTACGGCAGCAACGTGGTCTACACTGGCAACAACGTGTATGTGAACGGCAACGACGCTGGCACGGCCACCGAGTACTACAACCAGGCCGCCGATATCGCCAACGAAGGCCGCGAAGGCGAAGCCAACGCCAACGAAACCTGGCAATCGCTCGGCGTGTTTGGCATGGTGCAGCAGGGCGAAAACACCGCCCAGCAGATATTCCAACTGGCCATCGATTCCCAAGGCGCCATCCGCGGCAACTACTACGACGCCATTGCGGATAACACCTTGCCCGTCTACGGCTCGGTCGATCCCACCACGCAGCGCGCTGCCTGGTCGGTGGGCGACAAGAAAACCGTCGTCTTCGAAACCGGCCTCGGCAACCTCACCAAAGACCAAACCTCCATCCTGGTGCACTACGGCCAGGATCGGACGGAGCAAATGACGCTGGTCCGGCTCCCCGAACCGGCCGACGCCAAGTAAGCCGCCGCGTACGCGCGGTCGCTTGCATCAGGCTGGAACCGGCCTTCCCCTTGTGGGAAATCACCGGCTCCAGCCTTTTTTGTGCGTCAAGCCACGGAGCGAAGAGAACGTCGGGGGGGCGTCATAGTTGGGCAAATGGCGGCGAATACCGCACCTCACCCGTCACGCCATCCAGCGCCCCCGGCACAAACTCCAGCGCCATGAACGCATCACCTGCATACTCCGATTGCAACCGCTCGGCCAACTTGGGCGAGAAGCCAAACCGCGGGTAAAAGCCAGGATGACCCACCACGATCACGATCCGGTGACCATCGTTGCGGCAACGATCCAAACCCGCTCGAACCAGGGCCGAACCAACGCCCTGGCGTTGCCGCTCGGGCGCCACGGCCAGGGCATTAACGATTTCACCCCCATCAACAATCCGGATCGCGCTGAACAGAATGTGGCCCATTGCCTGACCATCCACTTCCGCCACCAGCGATAGCCGCATAAAACCGCCCTCCCTCAGAGCATCCACCAGCCGGCCTTCGTCGTCTTGCCCAAACGCCAGGCGATTGATTTGCCCGATGGTTTCGCGGTCAGCAGCGTCCTCCGTTCGGATCCTCAGGCCCGTCATCGGCCATATCCTCCCAATCGCAGACGCACCAGCAAGTCGTCCAGCGCGTCCATTCCGGCGGCTTGCTCTGGCAGTCGGGAAGCCTCGGCGGCCCGCTCCAATTCACGCACCAGCCGATGGTATTCGCCTTCGTGAAAGGCCAAATCGGCTTCCGGCAACATGGACATCTCCGGCCCCGCCAGCTTTTGCTCGATGAGATCATCCACGAACGAAAGCCCGGCCGTTTGGTTCAATGATCGCAAATTTGCCTCGACTTCGCCGGTGCGCATCAGGTGAATACCCGTCAGCAACACGCGATAAACATAGAGCAGAGGCTTTACCCGCGCAGGGCTCTCCTTATAGAACAGTTTCCATTGGTTGGCCGCGAAACCTAGATAGTGATGGGTGTGGTGGCGCGTGATGCACGCGGCCGCGATCTCCTTCAGCTCCGCATGCTCCGGTGTGGTATACACCACCAGCGGCGACAGCAATTGCTCCAGCACATAGCCGTTTTTCTTGAGCATCAGGCCAAAGAACTTCTTGGCGTCGTGCGTGACCAGGTCCAACTCAATACCGTCAGCCACTCCGGCCTTTTCAACCGTTTCTTGCCCTGGCTTCAATCCCACCACGTTTTGCAGCGGCAACAGATGCACGCCGCGCAAGTCATAGTCAGAATCAGGAGACGGAAACCCATACAAGTGCGCGCCGCTGATCGTGGCGAACACCAGCGGATACGGATGGGCGTTGACCTGCCGCAGCAACTTTTCGGTTTCCATCAGGGAAGTTCCTCGGTCATCGCCAGCCGTCGGGCTTGAATGAGATACTGATTGGCCCGCTCGTAGTCGGGACGCTCCGGCAACGCGGTCTGCTCGAACGCTTCTTCAAAGCTGCGATGCAAGGCAATCCGCCACGCCTCGACCTCGTTCCACGGCATCGCTCCCGCCTTGATACTGAGCAGCGCCGCTCGATGCTCGCCCACCCGCACCGGCACAAAGCCGTCGCGCAAGACCTGAATGCCCGAGAGCAGCAAGCGGATCAAGTGCATCACGTGCTTCCACTTCACCTGGCCTTGGTTGCGGATGTCGGTTTGCATCTTCTTGAACTGCGACATCACATAACCGTTGTAGGTTTGAAACACCAGTCGCGAGAGAAACATCGATCGCATGCCTAGCAGTTCTTGAGCCAACGGCGTGGCGGTTTCCACGATCGGCGTGTACAAGCACTCCAGCACATTGGGATTGGCTTTCAGCGCTAGAATGATGAACTTTTGAAGTTCCCAATAGGCCTCCTGGGTCGCCTCATTCTCCAATTGCTCAGGCACGCCGAACAGCGACCACTGCAGATCGGCGGGCGGCAGGTAGATGCCGCGGCGATCGATGTCCGATGCCTCGTCGTCTAAACCGTAAGCCCGCGAACCGATCACGCAACGGAAGATCACCCGATCGAACAGGCCATGCTCGGAAAGCACCTGCCCACAATCATTGATGCTCCCCTCTTTGTATTCCGCCAGCAGCATCAAATTCTCATGCAGAATCGCCGCCTCAAAGCCATCGGTGAACCGCACCCGATAAGCATGCTGCCGATCCACCGGCGACTTGACAATCACCCCCACCGCGCCGGCCGGGTGCGCAACGCCGCCATGAACCCCCTGCACGGCTTTGGTTGAGACAACCTGCGTGCCAGGGGAATAGATCAAATTTAGGCTATTGTGAACGCGATGCCGCATGGAAGAGAGCCAACCCAACGTGCGAATCCATGGAAAAGAGCTTGTCGCCATGCACGATGCGCACGCCCCGTTTCACCTACGTTTCGGAAGGAAACCCGCGCCGGCGTTTACGCATCGGCCTGAAAGGAGTGTTCGTCGTTGTGGTCGCGGTTTCGCATGGCACACCAGCCTTTCGGAATCGGCAGCAAGAAATGAGCCCCACAGACACACGCAGATCAAAAAAGGTTCACCGCCAGCAACTAGCTACCAGCAACCAGCTACCCACAACCAGCCCCTATCCTCCAGCCCCTCCTCACAAATCTCCCCCGCGCGTATCAATGCCCGCGTCGCGCAAAAACCAGGTTTCGTTGAGCGTGATCAGTTTCACCAAGGTCGATTCCGGCGAGGGCCAGGTGAGCTGCGACACCGAGGCGTTCATCAGGCTGAAGGGGTTGCTGTTGACCGGCACTTCCAACAGGGCTCGCAGGGCCGCGGTGAGTAGTCCGCCGTGGGCCACCACAACGGCCCGCTGCGCGCCGCTGCCGCGAATCGCCTCCAGGACAGCCCGGCCGCGGTGCATCAGTTGCCGCCGCGACTCGCCGCCGGGGATCACAAAGTCGGGCTCCAGCGACTTCCAGGCCACGGCTTCTTGGGGGTGTTGCTCCACAATTTCGTCCCACCGCTTGCCCTGAAAGATGCCGGCGTTGAGCTCTTTCAGGCGGTCATCGTTCTGGATTTCCAGCCCGATGGCCTCGGCGATGGGCGTGGCGGTTTGCATGGCCCGCTGCAAGGGGCTGGCAAAAATGGCCTGCACATCAGGAAACTTCTTCAGGCCAACCGCCAACGCCGCCGCCTGGCGATGGCCCAATTCCGACAGCGGAGGATCGGCCTGGCCTTGGATGCGGCCATCGCCGTTGTAAACGCTCTCCGCGTGTCGGACACAATACAAAATCATCGGCAACTCTCTCCCGTGCAGGGAATGAAACAATCGCTGCCAACCGGAGGGTGGGAGGCAGGCAGCACGCAGGCCGGGCGACGACCGATTATGGGAGTTTAGCCCAAACTTGAAAACGGGGGCAGAGAAGTTGATTATCCAGCCCCTCGCCGAAAGCGGACTCATCACCGGCACTCGGCAGCGAACCCGCGCCGTCATGGGCCGTTTGGGCCGGAAGCGAAACAGGTAGCGGCAAAACCGCCGCCACGCCCAATCATGGCCGGGGACGCCCAAGCCAGTGCGCCTGTGACGGCGTTTGATCAGAAGGGTGCAAGTCCCTTCCAGGTCGATGTTACCGACCTGAATCCGACAGTGGCAACTACGTTCCCGTGAGGGAGGGGAGCCCGAAACCAAGCGGGCTTCCCTACCCCTATCCAAAGATTCGGCCGGGTGGCATTGGCGGCTACTGCCTCCCCCAATATGAGTGCCGCTGGCTATGCCCGTGTCCGTGGGCTGTGGGATCGCCGCCCCGCGTAGAACCCTCCATGCGCTCGTTGGCCAGTAGACTCGATCCCAGCATACGTGGTCCCACTACAAAGCACGGTCTGCCCTCGACCTTGGGAGCCGATCTAAGCTCGTCGTTATGTTCGACGTCCATTCACACCGGCAAAGCCAGCGGTACACGAAGGAGAAAGAAATAGGCCCGTGCCCACCCAGCCGTCACTGGCCGGGATGCTCAAGGACTTCTCTCACCAGGTTTGCGCCTTGCTGCCCGCGGCTCCGGTGGAACGGATTGTTCGGCCTGCGTTACTGCTCTTTACAGTTCGAACCACGACAAAGTCTCGGACATCTGCCCGGAGCGAAAGAACTCCTTGGCGAGCGAGCAGGCCGTCTCGAACGGGAAGATGAACTCATTTGGCAGATGCCCCTGGCGACAAAGTTGGCCGGGCGGGTTACACTTCAATACCTGCCAGCGAGCGGCGTTGCCGTGCGCGCGATGGGTGGGAAGATGCGGGGGAGACGCGTTTCTCCCCCGCCTGCGAACAGGCATGGCCCCACGGTCTCGCGCGATCCTTGTTGCCGAGGGGGGAAGGGGAAGGGAGGCCAGACCGGCGTCCTTCGCAGTTTCGGGCGGATCAGCTAGCCGGAGTGAAACAGCCGCACATGGAGTGGGACGAAGCCTTGGAGTTCTTGTTCAGCCGCGTGAACTACGAACGCCGGCCGCCGGATCGCCCCAGCCGCCGCACGTTTGAGCTGGCGCCCATGCGCAAGTTTCTCGCCATTTTGGGCAACCCTCACCTGCAGGTTCCGGTGGTGCATATCGCCGGCACCAAAGGCAAAGGCTCCACGGCGGCCATGATTGCCGCCTGCCTGGTGGCCGCCGGTTATAAGACGGGCCTGTGCACGTCGCCCCACCTGAGCCGGGTGGAAGAGCGATTTGTGGTGGACGGCGCTGAATGCAGCCGGGGCGAGTTGGTGGAACTGGTGGAAACCGTGCGAGCCGCCGCTGCCAGCATGGAACACGGCGAGCGGTTGACGTTCTTCGAACTCACCACGGCGATCGCCTTTCTGCATTTTCAACGCTCGGCCGCCGATGTGGCCGTGGTGGAAGTTGGCTTGGGCGGACGACTCGATAGCACCAATGTGTGCGAACCGGCCGTGTCGGTCATTACCTCGATCAGCTACGATCACACCCGGCTATTGGGCAATACGCTGGCGGAAATCGCCACCGAAAAAGCGGGCATCATCAAAGCATCCATTCCCGTGGTGAGCGGCGTGCTCGATCCCGAACCTCGCGCGGTGATCCAAGCCGCGTGCCGGGAGCGGCAGGCCGACCTTTGGGAAACAGGCACAACTTTCTCGGGCAGCTATCGAAAGCTGGCATCGCTCAACGGGGCCTTGCCCCGAGGGCAGGTGGTGCTGGCCGGCGAGGGGTTGCCGGCGGAGTGGCGCCATATGCCTTTCGACCTGGGGCTGGTTGGCGCCCATCAGGCCAACAACGCCGCGGTGGCCGCGGCCACCCTGGCGCGGCTGATCCAGCAAGGCTGGTCGATTCCCACGGCGGCCCTGGCCGAGGGTTTGGCGAAGGTGCGTTGGCCGGCCAGGTTTGAGTTGGTAAGGCAACGCCCCGCGGTGGTGATCGACGCAGCCCACAATCTGGCTTCGGCGGCGGCCCTGCTGGCAACCTTGCAAACCCATACCGCCCCCCGGCGACGCTGGTTGATGTTTGCCACCAGTCGCGACAAAGACCCGGCCGGCATGCTGGCGATCTTGGCGCCCTGGTTCGACCAGATTGTGCTCACGCAGTACCAGAACAATCCCCGCGGCGTGTCTCCCGACGAGTTGGCGGCGGCCGCCGTTCAGGTGGGGTGCGATCCCGGTAAATTGATCGTGGCCCCGTCGCCGGAAGTTGCCTGGAAGCAAGCCCAGGCGGGCATGCAGGCCGACGATTTGCTGTGCATTGCCGGCTCGCTGTTTTTGGCGGCCGAGATGCGCGAGCGACTGGCTGCCGAAGAGGCGCCGAACCCGCTGCCGGCCAGCGTGTGAGGGCGATGCAGGTTTCGCCTGGTTGGCGGTTGCACGTGTTGGCAGTTGCACGTGGGCGGCCTCTGGTGTTTATACTAGCAGGCATGGCATCCCCCCACTGAACTCTAGAGCCGTTGGCAACCGTGTCGCAACCTTCGCCCGCATCGTCGCGCCCGCAGTTTCGCCTCATTCAATTGCTGGCGGCGATGCTGATTGTGGCCGTACTGGCCGGCGTGGTGGGCGCGGTGTGGACCGTGAACATGAAGGCCAGCAACGCCTTCCCGTTTATCTTGGCCGTAAATATCTTGCCGGTGGGCCTGCTGATCGTGGTGAGCATGGTCCGCTCGGCGGTCATTTGGCTGCGAAGGTTTGGGCGATCCCGCTGGTAAGCAGCGGCAGGGATGTGCGGTGGCGACGAGCCGACGAAAAAGGCCAGGCGCCGCGGGATGGCAGTGCCTGGCCTGGTTTTCGTGAAGGACTTTCGCCGGTCTCCGACTTGGCGCTGGTCGGATCAGGGATCTCCGCCCACCTTGCCTCCGAGGCCGTTACCTCGTTTGCTGGGGCGGCCTTCTTCGTCTTCTTTCTTTTTGTTTTCGTCGGGCGTTTCTGGTTTGGCAATCTTGGTGGCGAGGTCTTTCAGACGGGTCTGGGCCTCCACGAAATCGGTCTGTTGGTCGGCCAGAGGGCCGCGCACCGCGAGTCGGCCGCTTTCGTCGAGCACCAGCACGCCGCTGGGTTCTTCGACCCGATTGGTGGGCGAGCCGGGCACTTTATCGCCGCCGCGCATGTCGAGCAGGATCTCGTTGGAGTTGAACACGGCCTTATCGGCCACGGTCACGCTGCCATCGACGGGGTTGGGCTTCAGGGGGCCGACCTCGGTTTTGTCTTTGCCGACGATTTTTTTCACCACGGTAAAGTTGAGCAGCGTGCCGCGTTCGATGCCGGGGAATTCGTAGGCGATGGTGGCCCCCGTTTCGGCATCGCGATTGCGAATGATGACCGAAGCCGAAGCGTCGGAGATGCCGACCGAGGGTTTCACCGGCCCGGCCAGAACCTCGCTGTAACCGCTGACGGCCACCACGGGGCTGGGGTCGCTATCGGGCGAGAGCACGAATTGGCTCTTGCCCAACTCAGCGTTTTGCAAATATCGCTCGGGCAACTCAAAGTTGGGGTTGCGCAAAACCAGCCGCACGCGGTAACGATAGCGGTGGTTCAACTGGATTTGAAAATCGAAGAAGCGGAAGAGGATATCGGGGATTTCGTCGCCAGGGAGTTGGTTACGAAGCCCGCCCGGCATGCCTTCCAGATCGGGATTCATGCGCTGGCCCGCGAAGGCCCCGCCCGGCATTCTGGCGCCCGGCAGTTGCTGGGCCACGAACTGCTGGCGATTGCGAACATGGTTGGCGCCGCGATCAAAGGCGGCCCCCCCCTGCGGGTTCTGGAAGGGGTTCGCTGGCGGATTCGCGAAGGGATTGCCACCCGCGGGCTTCGGCGCCGGTTCGGCTTCGCCTGGCACCTGGCCGGGAACGCCCAACAGGGCTTCGGGGTCGATCTTCTTGATGGTTTTCGAGGTGACCTCCGTGCTCCAATCTTCCAGCAACCGCGGCGGCAGCGGGAAGGTAAAGCCCTCCCAAGGCACGGCGGCACCGTCGGGATTCAGTGCCAGCCGGCGGACATGTCGCAGGTCCACGATTTCGGGGGCTTCCAGCGCCCAGTCCTTGGCCTCCAGCAAATTGGCCTGGATCAACGACTGGTCGGACGCATTGACGGCGGTCCACTTGGGATTGGCTTCGTCGTCGGTAACGTCGGCCCGTTCAATCAAGAACGACACATAGCTGGGTGAATCGCGATCGGGATCGTTGAAGCGGCTATTGCGGAAGGCCTTGCGATACATTTCGACCTGTTCTTTGACCGGCACGCGGCCAACCACCACGATGGCCATTTTGCCCTTGGGGATGGAACCGATGGGCGCTTGCACGCCGCCACCCTGGGCCAGGCCGACCATTCCCCCGGGGATCCGTCCGAGACGAACTCCCGATCCGGGATCTTCCACATTTCCGCCCAGCCCTCGCGGCCGCGTACCCGGCGCTCCGCCACCTGGCGCCCCTGGCGCTCCGGTTACAGCCGCGGGCGGCACCATGGCCAGGCTCATGCGGACGAATCGGGCATTGATATCCGCTAACGACGCCAACTCGGGCTGACCGCGTTTTTCGCCGAGACCGGTGCCGCCATCGAAATTGAGCGGGGTAATAAATATGAAAGGATCGGGATGGATGGGTTGGTTGGCCACTTTGACCTTTTCGGCAAAGTCCTCGGCCGGAAACTGTTTGCGGAAGCCGTCGTCGGGCTTGGCGTTTTGAATTTGGGTGAGCTTGTCTTTGGCCGTTTGCTCGAGTGTCTCGGGCCGTTTTTCATAAGTGGGATGCGTGATCGCTCCATACACGGCCCAACCCAAGCCGAGGACGAACAGGCCAAAGGCCAGTTTTTCGCCATGTTCGACCAAAGGGTTTTGCTTTTGTTTGGAACGTCGGGGCCGAGCAGCCATCGTTCGTTCTCCTGCCAGGGAGGAAGTGGGGAGTCTTGCCTGTTCCGTAACTCAAAGTCTCGTTCTCTGTCTACCTGCTTGCCGCGGAGGGTCCGCGGTTGTGAGGCCGGCGATCAAGGGGCCGGTTCGGGGACTGCCGCGGGCGGCGGTTCCGCGGCTTCGACGGTTGCCGGAGCCGGGGGTTCCTCGCCTGTTGCTTCGCCATCGCCGGCCGCGGCCGTGCCGGTGCCAATGAGCTTCTGATCGGGGCGATTGAACAGATAAATCAGTCCGCGAATTTCGACCACCATGTCGTGCGAGCCCAGTTCTACTTCGGCATCGAGTTGGGTGCGGTTGGCGCTGGCCGTATCGCGGCCGCTCTGGCGATTGCCGCCTATCATCGAGACCGATTCATCCCGGTGCGCGCCCGCGCTGACCACGCCCACGCCGCCCACGGCCGTGACGTTCACTTGCCGCACTTCCAAGGGCAGCGGCGAGTTGGCGCACAGGGCGAGCAGATCGGGGATCTTGCGATGGTCCATCACCAGGCTCATCGAAACCGGCAGCATGCGAAATTCGGCAAACGGCGGGGAGAGTTTCTGATCGACCACTGGGTAACCAAAGGCATCGACAAACCGGAGTTTGCCATCGGGGGCATTGAGTCCGTTCTCGCTGACCGCGCGTTCGCCGCGCGCCGCGCCGGTTTGCCCTCCCTGGGCCGGAACTTCCCCAGATTCATCGGGGGTCGCGCCTTCGGCGACGGGCTTGGCGGCCGTGACCGGCAGCGGTTCGGCGTCGGCGCCGACCTGCAGGGATTGGATTTTCTTGATGTTCGCCTGGTGGTGTTCCGAGGCTTCGGCGTTGAGGGGGTTCAAAATGTTTTCGATGAGAGCCCGATAGATGTTCAAGGTTTCTTGGGTGTAGATCATCTGATCGTGCGTGGGCGGGGTGGACCAGCCGCCGCCGAGCTTTTGTTCGAGCGTGCCTCGTTCGTCGGGCGACCAGGCCAGCAAGCCCGAGTAGGCGCCGCCCGTGGGACCGCGTCCTTCCACGTTGCCCGTTCGCAGCGGCGTGCCCATGGGACCAGGATCGCTGCCGCCCCCCGGCGTGGCGGGGGTTCGCAGTCCGCCTTTGATACTTTCATAAACGCGAGGGAATTCCTCGCGAATTCGGTTCAAGTAGGCCTGACGAACCGAGGCCGGGATTTCCTTGCCTTCTTTGATGGCCGTTTCGATCTGGTCGATGTAATTGGCGGGAAGCCAATCGGGCCAGGTATCGACGAGCGTTTTTTGGGCGTTGTAGCGCATTTCCCAGCCATTATAAACGTGCTGGCTATTCACTTTCTGCACGCCATCGACCACGTCTTTGAACTTATCGTTGAGGTGGTTGGCGGGCCGCACGCCAGCGACGCGGGAATGCATTTGTTCGCGCGCGCCGCGTTCGGTTTCGGTCATTCCCCGCACATTGGAAACGCCGTAGAACCAGAGCCCCAATGGAAGCAGCACGCCTGCCACGCCGAGCACAATCCAGAAGTGGTGCTTCTTCATCAACTCAGGTGTTGTCAGTTTTTGTGTCATCGGTTTCTTTCGTGCTAACCGTTCCGCGCGCCGCGGAAATGTTTGATGCGTTGAAATTCCCTCCGCGGATTACCCGCGTTAAGGATCTCCCGCCACATCGCTGCCGCCGGGCTGCCCATCGGGGTTCACGGGACTTTCACCTTCTTTGGTGGGCTGGTTGCGTTTGCTGGGCGGTGTTTGCTTCCAGGTGAACTCCACCAGGAACTCGAAGATGGGTTTGGTGAGCGTGGAGGTTACGTTGGCCGCCAGGGGGTTGGAAGCATCGCTGAGAGGGTTGGGCGCCTGGTGGTCCCAGTCGACGATCCGCGGCTGGATGATGATCGGGTGCTCGATCCCCAATTGCTTGAGGGTGATCTCCACCGGTTGCTCCTCGCCCGGCGGAGTCAAGGTGATCGACTTTTCGCGGAGATTTTTGATAAGCGTGCGGAGCAGGTACTCAGCGCCGGTTCGTTCCGGGTGGTCTTTATCGTTGTGGTAGTGGTAGCCGCGGAGTTTGATGACCCAGCCGGTGGGAATTTCCGCGCTATTCTCGCCCTCCGCGGCGCTGGACTCGGCCGGGGGTTCTTGAGGGGGCGCGCCGTAGGGCTGCCCGGTGTTGGGGTCGATGGCGTTGGGATCGACGGGTTGGTTGGACTTGCTTTCTTGTGATTCGATCCACCGCTTGTTTTCCGCCATCCACTTGGACAGATCACGGGGCGAGGTCTCGATTTGCTGGATATAGATGCGATGGTCGAGCCGTAGCGATTCGTTCACGCTGGCGCCGGGACCGCCGAGCAGGGCGACCAGCGGCGAAAAGCGCTGGGCCACCTTTTCATCTTCCGTGGGGTTGGCTTGGGCGGGCAGGCATTCATCGACGGCCTTGAACAATTCCAACCACACCAGCCGGCCTTCGATATTGGGCACCAGGTGGTGCCCCACCTGGTTGGTCTTGGCGAGCTTTTGCTTGGATTCCTCGAAGGCGGCGGAATAGCCAGACGAGGTTGTAATGAGGTTGTTGGCCACCCTTTCGGCCGCCAGCACTTCGGGCGTGGGTCGAACGGAGTTGTACTCCTTCCAATTGCCCGCCACGTTGGCCGTGAGGGCCACCAGCAGCGCGGCCGCCGCGCCCACCGCCCAGGGCTTTTTAGCCCGAATCATGCGATCTTTGACGATTTCGGGCGGGATCAGGTTGGTGCTCACGCGAGCGTCGGTGAGCTCTTGCAAGCAGAGCCCGTAGCACACGCCGAAGGTCAGCACGTTTTCCTGGAAAACGGGGGCATCGACGACGCCTTCGCCCGAGAGGGCCTTGAAGTTCTCGAGCCGCTGCACGGTGAGATTGAGGTTTTGCGACAGGTAGCGAACCAGGCCCGGCAGCTTGACGGCGTTGCCCAGGGCAATGGCCCGGCCAACTTTGGCCTTCTTGTCGATATTGGCGAAGAAGTTCAGCGACCGCTGGATTTCGGTGACCAGATCGTTGAACACCGGCCGCATCGCCTGAAAGATGGCTTTGGGATTATCGGCGTTGGAGGCATTGCGCTTGATGTGCTCGGCCTTGGCCGTGGTTTGTTTTAGTTCTTTGGTGAGGGCCCGGGTGAACTGGTTGCCGCCGATCGGCACGCTCCGCTGCCACACGCGATAGCCGTTGGTGATGACCAGGTCGGTGTTGTAGGTGCCCATCGAAATGATCAGCACCGACTCGGGCGGGTTGTCGGGGTCGTAATCTTCGGGGGCCGGGGTGTCTTGCAGTTGATCGAACGAGACCCAGTTGTAGAGGGCCAGCGGCGTGAGTTGCACCACGTCGATCTCGATATCGGCGGCATCGAACGGCCGCAGGTCCTTGGCCACCTGCTCGCGCTTCATGGCGAACAGGCCAACCTCCGATTCGAGCACGAAGCCGTCTTCTTCGCTGCCGCCCGCCATTTGCTGGTAATCCCAGATCACGTCGTCCAGATCGAACGGGATTTGCTGCCGGGCTTCGAACCGCACAATGTCGGGAATTTTTTTCGACTCGACCGGCGGCAATTTGACGAACCGCGCCAGCCCCTTGTGGCCAGGCACCGAAATCACCACCCGGTCGCCCTTAACCTGGTTCCGCGAGAGGAACTGCTTGAGATAGTCGCCGACCACGGCGGGGTCGTTGACTTCTTCTTGGGTGAGAATCCGGTCGTATTCGATGTAATCGAACGCGTCGGCAATCAGCTTGTCGTCTTCGGTGTGGCGCGTGCAGCGCAGCGCCTTCAAGCCGCAATGGCCAATATCGATTCCCCAAACGCCCTGGGCTTTCGCCATAGCAAAATCTCTCCGTTCCAAATCCGATCGCTGCGCATGCAAGGGGGGTTGGGATGAGTGACGCATCCCCTTCCATGCAGCCCTTTAGATGTGCTGTTCCGAGGACGGAATCGTCCTGTCTTCCAATTTACTGGCAGCTTTGGAGGAAAGTCAACCAAATGCTGCGGGAAAGCGAGGGTTTAGCGGCATTGGGCAAGGGGGATGCCCTTCATGCGGCCCCCCCACCATCCCTCGTGGTTTCGCTCACCATCAGTAGGCAAAAAGCGCGCCGCTAATCTTCGGCGCCGCTTTCTTTCAATAGATGGGCCGTTTTTGCTAACAATCGGTCCAAGCCCTGGCCGGTGACTGCCGAGATCAGCAGCACGTCTTGCCCGAGTTCGGTTGCTAGCAGGCCGCGCACCTCCTCCGCTTGGGGGAGGTCGGCCTTGGTGACGACCACGACCTCGGGCCGCTCGACCAGGGTGGGGTCGAACTGGCGTAGTTCGTCGCGAATGGCTCGATAGTTGGCGAGGGGTTCGCTGCCATCGACGGGGGCCGGCTCCACCAGGTGGATGAGAATTCCCGCTCGTTGCACGTGCCGAAGGAATTCGTGCCCCAGGCCAATGCCGGCGTGGGCGCCTTCCACCAGGCCGGGAATATCGGCCATGATAAAGGCGTCGTCGTACCCCAACTGCACGCGGCCCAGGTTGGGATATTTGGTGGTGAAAGGGTAGTCGGCGATCTCGGGCCGGGCGCGCGAAACCCGGCTGAGCAGCGTGCTCTTGCCGGCGTTGGGAAGGCCCACCAAGCCCACGTCGGCGATGACCTTGAGTTCGAGCATCAGGGCCCGGCGCTCGCCTTCCTCGCCGGGGGTGTGCTCGCGCGGGGCGCGGTGGGTGGACGACTTGAACCGGGTATTGCCTTTGCCGCCGCTGCCGCCTTGCGCCACGGTGACCTGATCGCCGGCCGCCGCAGGTCTTTCATGATGAACCCGGCTTTGGCGTCGCGGATGACCGTGCCTGGCGGCACGAGCAGAATCACGTCTTCGGCATCCCGACCGTGGCAGTTGGAGCCTTGGCCCGGCTGGCCGTTGCGGGCATTCCACCGCCGCTTTTGCGTGAGCGGGGCGAGGCTGTTGACGCCTTCTTGAGCCCGCAGAATAACGCTGCCGCCCCGGCCGCCGTCGCCGCCATCGGGGCCGCCCTTGGGCACGTATTTTTCCCGACGAAAGCTCATGCAGCCATCGCCGCCGCGGCCGGCCTCGACATCGATTTCAACGCGATCGACAAACATGACACCCGACGCGGGTTATCCTTAGGCTCGGGTGTCGGCAATGCTCACGCGACGGCCGCCGCGATCGAACTTCACAAAGCCATCGATCAGGGCGAACAGGGTGAAGTCGTTACCCTGGCCCACACCGCGACCGGGGTGGAAGCTGTTGCCAACCTGGCGAACAATGATGTTGCCGGCCCGCACGGCTTCTCCGCCGTACTTTTTGACGCCGCGGCGCTGCGCGTTGGAATCGCGACCGTTGCGGCTGGAGCCTTGTCCCTTTTTATGTGCCATTTGCGCTAAACTCCCAACATAATTACGGTTACGATGGCGCGCGAGCCACGGATCGTTTCGCCGCCTACCCCCCACAACGCATTGTTTTTGGAGCTGAACGGCCAAGCGTTCAAACCCCACAGCAAGAGGGGGGGCGACAAACGGCGGAATGGGCCACGCGAGTCTATGTATCGGTTCTTCTTGGTGAGTAACCCCCCAGGCACAATGCAAGTAACCCCAGGGCACCCTGTGAGCAACAGCCCAGACGAATACCAACTTTGTTGGGGGCCTCTGCTGCCGGGAAGCCGTTAAAACTACATGTATCGCCACTCGTAGTCAAGCTTGTCGGGCATGCCGTAGCGAATTTCGGAGTCGTCTTCAAAAAACTCGTCGCCGGGGCGCCAGAAGTTGATTTGCAGCGTTTTGCGAAGGTATTTCCGTTTGCCGTCTTTGTTCTCCATTTTGTAGGCGTTGGTCAGGCCCTGAATGTAAATGGAAAACTCGTCGGTTTCGGAATCCACGCTTTCGAACTGGCCCGTTTTGGGATTCACCATGGCAAAGGTGGCCACCCCCCACACGCTACGGTCCACGCCTTGTTCGGCTGGCGGGATGGGCTTGGCCGAAATGGTCACGCTGTCGTGGATTTTGCGGGCCGGGTCTTCCTTTTCGTTGATGGCTTTGACCACCACGGGAATGACCATGTCGGGCACCCACTCGCGCGTTTTCGAGTCGTGCGAACGCAAGAACATGCGGGGAACAAAGGTCACGGGCTCGGGGCCGGGGTTCCGCACGTTGTACAGCAAA
The DNA here is from genome assembly GCA_964445985.1 of uncultured Pirellulales bacterium. Lineage (GTDB taxonomy): Bacteria > Planctomycetota > Planctomycetia > Pirellulales > S012-138 > CAYUMU01. The sequence continues at coordinate 114,252 of CAYUMU010000004.1, forward strand.
TACCAGATCAGCTTGCGTTCCAGGCGTCCGTCGGGCGTGGGAATGTTGACCTCGATCATCCGCACAGGCTTGAACGTAAACTCCAGTCCCCACACCTTGTGCTCGTATCGCACATCTTTGGCCAGGTTGCGCGAAACGCCCTCCCGTTCGCCAAAATCGGGGTCTTTGGCCAGCAGGTCCACAATATCGTGCCGGCTGACCTGCTCTTTGGGGTCGTTGTCGGGGTAGATGGTTTGCAGCACGCCCGGCGCTAAAGCCCGAAAAGACTTGGGGGCCGTGGGCGATTGCGAGTTGGACTCTTGCCCTGGGCACGGCGAAATGCCAATGGCGCTGCCAAACAGCAACATCGGCAAGCCAAACAAAGCGGCAGTCCACACCGTGCGGAGTGAGCGTAAACGCATGGCAAAGGGGCTCGCAAAACGGGATTAGTTTCTTGCCACAACCCGCACGCCCGCGGCAGTCGCAGGGATAGAAAGTTGGCGGCAGATAACGCAATGGGAACGCGGCGATTCATTTGGGCGAGGGAACACCCAGCTTTCGTGAGGCAAGCATCCGTGGAAAAGCAGGCAAAAGAACCAGCCTTATCGGGCTCTTCTCTTAACCAATAGCGCTCTCACGGCACAATCCTTCATTGACATTATAGTTGCCGCGGCTGGCGTTTGAAGTTTTGAGTTGTGGGAATTCTGTTCCGGCTGGTGTTTTGGGGAAGAAATTCGCCAGCGCCGACCTCAGCGTCCCCCGTTACTCCGTGCAATATGGGGAGAAATAGCGATTGTGCGGATGGCAGCGATCATTTTGCTTGGGATGGCGGCGGTTGCGGGGTTAGGCTATTCCGCAACCCTTTTTCGAGGGTTCGCCGCCGGCCGGGGATGCGTCCGCTTCTTGCGACTGGCAGCTTTCCGTTGTTGCTACGCCCAGCGATCGCACGTTGAAAACAGGGGGGGAAAGAACGCCATGAATTTCTGCATTCTACGCTTACCGTCGGTTTTGATGGGGTTTGCCCTGGGATGCGTGGTTTTTTCCGCGGGCACTACTTGCTGTGCGGAGGGTCGGGGGGAGGAACCTAAGCCGGCGCCGGATCGGTTGCGGCTCTCCTGGGAAAAGAACATTCTCACCATTTCCGGCCCGGATGTGCCGGGCGGTTCTATTAAGACGTTGTATCTGGAAGCTTACTGCCGGCCCAACAGCCAGACGGCCGACTGGGGCAAGCATACGGTGATTGGCCATACCACCACGCTCGAGCAGTCCGCGGCCGACGGCAGTCGCCTGGAACTGACCTGCCGGCTGACCGATGGCGTGGTGGTCAAGCACGTGATTACCGCCAGCCACGATGAGGTGGATTTCCGGCTCACGGCGCATAACCCCACAGAAACGGCCTCCGAGGTTCATTGGGCTCAGCCCTGCATGCGGGTCGGCGAATTCACAGGGCTGGGCGATCCCCAGAACCCTCGCACGTACGACTACCTGAAGAAGAGTTTTGTGTTCATCGACGGCAAGTTGCAGCGGATGCCCACGGCCGATTGGGCCACCGAGGCCCGCTACACGCCCGGCCAGGTTTGGGCAGCACCGGGCGTCCCTCGGGCTGACGTCAACCCCCGCCCTCTCAACAAGCACGCGCCCTCGCTAGGGTTGATCGGCTGCTTCAGCCACAACGAGCAGATGATTCTGGCCACGGCCTGGGAACCTTACCAGGAGTTATTCCAAGGCGTGATCACCTGCCTGCATAGCGACTTCCGCATCGGCGGCCTCAAGCCGGGTGAAACCAAACGCATCCGCGGCAAGGTCTACATCGTGCCGGCCGACGTACCAAAACTGCTGCGGCGATACGAAGATGATTTTTTTGCGGCGCCGACCGCCAAGAAAGTGGATGGAAAGTAGCCCGAACTCTTGCCGAGAGCGGGCTCATCAGCGGCGCGCTTCTGTTGCATTTGTGCAAGTGCAACGCGAGCGAGCCACGGCTTGCGGTCGAATGCGTTTTGGCCGTAGAGCAAGCTCGCCACGACCGCAAGCAATGCGAGGCGGAGGCGGGCATGCGACTTTGTTGGCCGTGTCTTGGGCGGTTCGGCACTGCTTGCGAGCGTGGAAAGAGACTGGGCGGTGGTGGGCTGATTCGCTCGCAAACCGTGGCACACTTCCGTGGCCTACTCGTGCAGGCTTTCGTTGACTTTGCCCTTGCGGACCAGCGGTTCGAGGGGTGGCTCGATGTTGCGGCCGGCGCCGAAGTAGGGGGAGGTGGCGGCGACGGGGGCTGCCCAGCGGACGGCGTTGGCGATGACTTGTTGCACGGTTCCGTTGTGATAGATGGGGTAGGTTTCGTGCCCTGGCCTAAAATAGAAGATTTTGCCGCGGCCGCGGCGGAAGGTGCAGCCGGAGCGGAAGACCTCGCCGCCCGCGAACCAACTGATGAAAACCAGTTCGTCCGGCTGGGGGATGTCGAAGAACTCGCCGTACATTTCCGTCTCGGGCAGTTCAAAGTATTCGCCGCTCAGGCCCTCGGTGATGGGGTGGCCGGGGGCGATGATCCAGAGCCGTTCTTTCTCGCCAGCTTCGCGCCAGCGGAGCATGCAGCCGGTGCCCATCATGCGGCGAAACACCTTGGAGGCATGCGCCGAGTGCAGGGCAATCAGGCCCATGCCGGCGAGGATGCGCTGCTGCACGGCGTCCACGCGGTCGTCGCTGACCTGGTCGTGGGCTCGATGTCCCCACCAGAGCAGCACGTCGGTTTCGTCGAGCACGCTGTCGGGGATGCCATGGTCGGGCTGTTCCAGCGTGGCCGTGCGAACGGTTACCCTTTGGCCCAACTGCTGCTCCAGCCCTGCCGCGATGACCGCGTGAATGCCGTCGGGGTAGATCGACTTCACCAGGTCATGGGCTTTCTCGTGGAGGAACTCGTTCCAGATGGTCACGCGAATGGGGGCCGCGGATGGGGACGTAGTTGGCGTGGGCATGGGTCTGCCTGACGAGAGTGGAGGTTCAATCCGCGCAGCCGTGCGCGGTTGTGTTCATGGTGAAGACCAAGGCGCTCGGGCGCCGCAGGTGGTTGAGTGATCGACCACGCGGGGGGCACGCACGGGGTGCGTTCCCTACACTTTTGCCAGGGCGGCGAATTCGAGCATGAACTCGCGGAGCTTTTCCACGCCATCGATGGGCATGGCGTTGTAAATGCTAGCGCGGATGCCGCCCACGGAGCGATGGCCTTTGAGATCGCACAGACCCTGGGCGGTGGACTCTTTCAGAAACCGCTTGGTTAATTCTTCGCTGGGCAGGCGGAAGGTGACGTTCATGGTGGAACGGCACTCGGGGGCCGCGTGGCCTTGGTAGAAGTCTTCGTACTCGTCGAGCACCTGGTACAGCATGGCCGCCTTGGCCCGATTGCGTTCTTCCATTTTGGCCAGTCCACCTTGCTCTAGCAGCCAGCGGGTGACCAGCATCACCACGTAGCAGGCGAAGACGGGCGGCGTGTTGGCCAGCGAGTTGTTCTCGGAGTATTCGGTGTAGGCCAGCATGGAGTGGAGGTCGGGCGGGGTGCGTTTGAGCAGGTCGTTGCGAATCAGCACCAGGGTCACGCCGGCCGGGCCGAGGTTCTTTTGGGCACAGGCGTAAATCAGCCCGTATTTTTCCATGGGGAGGGGCCGGCAGAGGAAATCGCTGGAGGCGTCGCACACCAGCGGGGCCTCGCCCACCTCGGGCTCTTGCTGGAACTGCACGCCTTGAATGGTTTCGTTGGACGTGGTGTGAACGTAGGCGGCGCCGGGCGTGAGCTTGAGCTCGCTGGCCTGGGGAAGCCGGCTGTAGTTGTGGCTTTTGCCGTTGTAGGCAATGTTCACTTTGCCTTCGCGGCCGGCTTCTTCCACGGCTTTGGCGCCCCAGGCGCCGGTCACCACGTAATCGGCAGTTTGGCCGGTTCCCCGCAGCAGGTTCATGGGGATCATGGAGAACTGCAGGCGAGCGCCCCCTTGCATGTACAGCACCGAGAAATTCTCGGGCAGGTTGAGCAGCTTTCGCAAATTGGCGGTGGTTTCGGCCAGCACGCCCTCGAACCAAGGGGAGCGGTGGCTGATTTCCAGGGGCGAAACGCCGATGCCTGGCAGGCTGAGCAGTTCGGCTTGGGCCTCTTTGAGCACGGCTAGAGGCAAAACGGCGGGACCAGGGGAGAAATTATAGACGCGGTCCATGGCTGCGCGGTCCTACTCGGTTGACGGGGAGCGATTTTGTCAATGGAAATGATTGTAAGAAGGGGGGAGCAACCTGCCTAGGTCGCCAGTTTGGCCGGACTTTGCTTGCCCCCCGTTTGACTACCCCGGTGGCCAAGCTAGATTTTCGCGGCGGGCGTCTCGGGGAGGGGCGCAAGCCGCAGGCGCGGCAGGGACAGCTGGATGCGCGAGGGGACTCTGCCGCGCCTACTTTTTTTCCTTCCCCACACGCTGGGGGCAGCTTCCTCGCCTTTCGGCCTCGCCCATGTGCTCACTCATCGCTCCGCGCAACCACGCAATAACTTCCGCACATCGTCGCCTTTCGCTCCGCGAAAGGAAATGCTTTCGCGGAGCGAAAGCCAACATTATTTCTCGTGCGGTGCTAACCCGCGCGGCGGTTACCTTGGTGGAAGCCATGGTGGCGACCACCCTCACCGTCATGATCGGGTCGTCGGTGTTGCTCTCGATGAGCGCCGCCATCGATTCGGCCGAGCTGGGACGCGAGCATACCATTGCCAGCGGTTTGGCCGAGCAAATGCTGGATGAGATCGCCGGCCGCCGCTACCACGCGCTGGGTGCGGGGCCAAATCAATGGCCCCTGGGGCTGGCTGCCAACGAAGGCCCTCAGCGGGTTAATTACGACGACATCGACGACTTCGACGGCTATTCCGTCGCGGCCATCGATCCTTACGGCATTGCCTATGGGCAAGACAACGGCCAGGGCGGCCTGCGGGGTACGGCGTTCCGCTGCCAGCCCCAATGGCTTTCAACGTGGCGGCTGGCCGTGGCGGTGTATTACGTGAACGAGAACAATCCCAGCCAGCGACTTGCGGCAGGGCAAACCAGCAATATCCGCGCGGTCGAAGTCACCGTGTCGGTCAATCGCCGCGGCGGCGGCGTGCAGACCCTGGCCAACCTGCGGCGCGTGTTCGCTTACGTTCCACCAACCCCCTGATGGCGAATCCTGGCATGGCCCAATTCACTACCTGCATGGCCTTGAAGTCCGCGGCGCCGATCGATGCGGCAGGCGACCTGGCGCCGCGCCGCCGGCCAAGCGCCGCGGCGGGCGAGTCGCGCCGCGGACTCACCGTGGTGGAGTTGGCGCTTTCGGTGGCGGTGTTGGCCATGGTGTCCACCGCGGTGGCCGCTTTGGCGGGCGGCGTGCGGCAGGGCTCGGAGTTCACACGCAACTCGGCCACCATGACGCAGCATGCCCGCGTGACACTGGAACGCATCACGCGCCATATCGAAAACGCCTGGGCCACCGAAGCGAACCCCGGCGTGGTGGTGGTGCACGAAACGATTGGCGGCGCGGCCGTGCCCATCGCGCTGGTGGCGTGGCGACCCACGTCGGGCACGCCAGCGAACCTGGCCGGTCCGCCGCTGGTAAGGGAACTATTGATTATCACAACCGATCCGGCCGATCCTCGGCGGCTGCTCGAAGTTCGGGCTCCGAGCAATTCCAGCACCACGGCGCTGGAAACCCTCGACTCCGCTTCGGGGCGATCGCTGATTGCGTCGATCTTGGCTTCGGCCAGCTCGCAGAAAGTGTTGCTGACCGAGTTGCTCCGCACCACGGCCGTATCGGGCAACGCCACTCGCCGCGGAGTGATTTGGTTCGCGCGGCGATTGCTGCCGACTGCCGCTCATCTGGCAGCCGGCCGGAGCGGGACCCAACCGTGGGGCGAGCTTCCCTGGCCACAAGGCATTTACGGCGGCAATGGCGGCTTGCGGCAGGTATGGGTGCGGATTGAATTGCAATTGGCGCCCCCCGGCGCCGCGCTGGAAAGCATGGCGGTCAATGCCATGCCCTACTTTGGCTCCGCGGCGCTTTATTACGAGGTGTTGCGATGATGGTTTGCGTAGGGCGGCGCGTAGCAGGAGAGCGAGAGCGGCGCGCAGGAAGGCAGCGGGCGAACCATCGCCGCGGCTACTCGATTGTGATCGTGCTCGGCCTGCTTTCGATCGGCCTGTCGCTGTCGTACGCCGCCTTGCATTCGCAGGGCGTGAACGTACGGCTGACGCGCAACGGCGATCTGAGCGACGCGGCCCGCGATGCCGCGCAAACGGGGCTCAGCGTGGCTCTGCGCAAGATCAATCAAAGCTCGTGGACGGGTGTCGATCAGATCATTGCCGGTTCGCTGACTTCCAGCAGCGGTTACTCGGTTGCCTTCGAAACGGGCGACGCCCAGCTCACGGCGACCGATCCGAACTATACGCTCTGGCCGTACCGGTTGACGCTGGTTTCGCAAGGCTATGCCCAAGACCCGCGTCTGCCGCGGTCCATTGCCGTGCATACGGCGCAGGCCGTGGTGCAGTTGGTGCCCCGAGCCCTGTCGGCGACCCCGAGCGACTGGACGAAGTTTCAAGACTACACGGTCTTCCAACATCGCGACCGCGACTTCTCGTTGCACGTTCCAGGCCGGATTGATGGGCCGGTGTGGATTCAAGGGAACTTGCGGTTGGCGAACGATTACCCCAAGGATAGCGACGCCCGCAATTACTATCTGCAAGGTTTGAATCAAATGCGGCAGGCCGGGTATGCCGATTATCGCCCCCTGGGCGGCTCGACCATCCGACTCAACTACAGCAGCCAAACAAAAGACACCAAAGATCGTTTGACGCTCCTCGGTCTATCCACTTCGTCGTTGACCACCACGGTGGGCACGTGGCAGGCCAGCACCGAAACGACTTCGTACCGGCTCTACCCAGGCGGCAAGCAATATTCGATACCCGCGCTGCCGCAAACCCTGCAAAACACGGTGCTCGAGGCCGACCCGCAAACCAACCCCTTGGGTCTGTTCTATCGCAGTTCCAGCGCGCTTTACTTGGAGAATAACGTAACCGTGCGGGGTACATTGTTGGCTCACGACATTCACATTACCGGCCAGAACGTGCAGCTCAGCGGTCACAATCTTCGCCCCCTGTTGGGAACGAGCCGGCCGCTGCAACTGCCGGTGATCGTGGCTCGCAACGATGTGAAGACCTACGAAAACGCCCGGCTGCAGGTCAACGGCGTCGTGTCCGCGACCAATCGTTTTGAAGTGCGCCGGGCCAACGCGGCTTCTACCGTGAATATGCAAGGACGCTTGATTGCGGGCGAGTTGTACCTGCAGGGCCGCGAGGCGTGGGATGTTTCGGCCAGCACCTGGGGGCTGTACGTGTTGCTCTATGGCTGGCAGTCGGGCGCGAATATCATCCCCTATTTTCCCGTATACATGACATTGTTCGGCATGGACTACCCACCGCCGGCGCGCATTTCGCCCCCGACGACCGAAACCGACTTTCACTGGCAAAGCAGCAACACGCCGATTTACGCCATCAAGAGCGGCGACGGCGGACTGCGGTGGGAAGTTATTCGCTGGGGATTTCCCAAGTCGTAGTCGCGGACCAGCCGAACCGCCCACGATTCGGCCAACGAAATTGAACGCCCGCCTCCGCCGCCCACTGCTTCCGGTCGTGGCAAGCCTGTTCTGCTGGGAAGACGCATTCGACCGCAAGCAGTGGCACATTTGCGGAGGGCGTAGTGCCAGGCTTTCCGATTAGGCCGAATCGTCGTAGCGTCTTCAACAAGAACCATTGGATACGGCTAGGCGAACAGCTCGGGGATGACCGAGCCTTCCCGAACGATCATCACCGGGCGGCCGGTGTTGGTGTGGTATTCCTTGCGGAAGTCGATGCCCAGGCTGTGGTAGAGCGAGGCGGCCACGGCGTCGGGGGCAATGCCTTCGCCAGCGGGGCCGGCGCCTTGGCCGTCGCTGGCCCCGATGACCTGGCCGCCGCGGATTCCGCCGCCGGCCATCAACACCGAGAATGCCCTGGGCCAGTGGTCGCGGCCCGCCTTGGCGTTGATCTTGGGCGTGCGGCCAAACTCACCGGTGACCAGCACGGTGGTCGTTTCCAGCAAGCCCTTGGCCGCGAGCGTGTTGAGCAGGCCGGATAACCCCTGGTCGAGCTGCGGGAACAGGGAGTCGCGGGTGTTCTTGAAGTTGTTGGAGTGGGTATCCCAGCCGCTGAACGAAACGGTGGCGAACTTCACGCCGGCTTCGATCAGGCGGGAAGCCAGCAAGCAGCTTTGGCCGAACTTGCTTTCGCCGAACGCCGCCGCGATCTGGGGCTGCTCCAGGCTGGTATCGAACGCCTCGCGGGCTTTGGATGAACTGATCACCGCGTAAGCCTGGCGGTCAAATCGATCGAGGCCGGCCACCAGGCTGTTGCTGGACTGGAGTTCGTCAAACGTGGTATCAACGCGGTCGAGCAATCGCTGTCGCTGTTCGAACTGCTCCACGGTGAGACCGCCGCTGAGGGTGATGCCGCGCACCGAAAACGGCGCGCGGGCCTTGGGTGTTTCGTTCGTGGAGAGGGGCGCGTAGCGCACGCCCAGGTAACCGGCCTTTTGCGGAGTGGAAGGCACGGCCACGAAATGCGGCAAATCGTCGGCGCCGGGCAATTCCTTGCTTACCACCGCGCCGTAGCCGGGGAAGATGAGCGAAGGAATGGGGCGGTTGCCGGTGCTAAGGTAGTTGGTGCCCAGCTCGTGGCCAGCCAACGTGTGCGATACGCCGCGGAGAATGGCGTATTTATCGGCACATTGGGCCAGCCGCGGCAGGTGTTCGCAAATCTGAATGCCAGGCACGTTGGTCGCGACGGGCGAAAACTCGCCGCGGATTTCGGCCGGGGCGCTGGGCTTCATGTCGAAGGAGTCCAAGTGCGGCGGCCCGCCTCCCAGCCAGATCACGATGGCAGAACGCGACTGATCCGTCTTCACCGCACCGGCGTCGCCGGCGCGGAGATAATCGGCCAGGCCCAAGCCGACGGCGCCGAGCGCTCCCACCTTGAGCGCGTCGCGGCGGGTGATGCCATCGCAGTATTTGTGAGCGGCCATGTTTGTCGATCCTTTAATGATTCAAAATAAACTCTTTGCTGTTGGTCAGAGCCCAAAGCAGGTCGCGGAGACCGGTGTGGATATTTTCCGCCTGGTCCAGTTGTTCCTTGCCCACGGCCAGTTCTTCGGGGGAAGGGGGCCGGCTGAAGGTGCGGAGCCAGGCTTCGCGGACCAACTCGTCGCGATGCTCGGCTTGCCACGCCACGCCGCGTTTGCCCACTTCGCTGAGCCAGCCGTCTTTGCGGCCGAGCAGCGAGTTCGTTTCGGCGTCGTTCCGCAGGTAAATGGTCTGCAGCAGGCTCGGTTCGTTGGAGCGTTCGCAATCGCAAACCAACACTCGGGCTGGCTTGCCAAACAGCCGCACGGCGTACACGCCCTGGGCGTTGCGATCGGTTTCGGGGAAGCCAATCATCCTTGCCTGCACCAGTTTCTCATCGGTTTGCAGTTGTGCTTGAGCACTTTCGGTGGCCGAGGCAAACACTAGCGCGTCGTAGGTGACTTCGGCCGGCAAGCGGCGGACGGCGGCGCGGCTGAAGTTGCGTTCGTCGGTCCGGTTGGTGGCGTTGGGGCGCCAGCTCAATTGATAGGTGCGGCTGCGGGTGATCTCGCGATGCAGCCAGCGAAGGTCGAAACCGTGGGCAATGAACTCCTGGGCCAGGTATGCCAGCAGGGGCTCGTTGCTGGCCGGGTTGGCCAGGTTCATGTCGTCGGGCGGTTCGATGATGCCGATGCCAAAGCAATGGGCCCAAACGCGGTTGACAATCGCCCTGGCAAAGTAGGGGTTTTCGGACTGCACCAGCCAATCCATGACCGGTTGTCGCGGATCGTGGTAGCGTTCGGCAATGACTTCGTTGCCACCGAGCAGACGCGGCGTAATCACGCGGCCGGTGGGGTTCTTGTCGCTCGGGCGAGGTTTGCGCAAGCCCTTGCTCCAGTCGGGCACGGCCACGTCGCCCCAGGGGACCATCGTGCCCTTGTGGGCCAGGTCGGCAAAGAGCTTTTTGTAGCCGCCGCTATCCATGTCGGCCGTGAGGCCTAGTTTTTTCTTGAGTTCTTGCGCCTCGCCGCGGTTGCCGGTCTGGCGGAAGCGCACGCCATCGAAGAAGGCTTGAAAGTCGAGATAATCGGCCTGAGTCCATTGATCGTAGGGATGTTTGTGGCACTCCGCGCACTCCAGCCGCACGCCCAAGAAGGCGTAAGCAAATCGCAGCGTTTGCGGCGGCGTGAACTGGCCACGCGTCCAGAAGTAAGGCATCCAGCGATTCTGGCTGAAATCGGCCTGGTCCGCGGCGCGGAAGTACGAGGTCATTTCTTGGTAATAGTCTTCGTCGCTCTGGTCTGGCTTGCGACTCACGGCCAGCACGATGCCTTCGGTGATCTTGTCGAAGGATTCGTTCTCGGCGGCCCTGCGGTACAACCAGCGATACCACTGCGCTGACTTGTCGCGCCGGGTGCCCTGTTCGCCGCCGACTGGCATGTTGTTTTCGGCATTGCCGGTCAAATCGCCCAGCCGCGTGGCCAGCCAGGCCGCGTAGGTGGGCCGCCGCAGCAGTTCATCGATTTTGCGGTCGCGCTTGTCGGTTGAGGTGTCGGCCAAGAAGGCTTCGATCTCGGCGGGGGCAGGCAGCGTGCCGGTAAGGTCGAGGCTCACCCGCCGCAAAAACTCGGCGTCGGTGCAAAGCTCGGCCGGCGCCAGCCCCACTTTGCGTAGCTTGTCGACCACCAACCGATCGATGGCGGTCGGCGTGGGAGTGGGAGGATAGTTCGCGCCCGCCAACTCCGAGACCGGCAGAATGACCGGCACGGCGGCGATGCCGTTGTCGTAGAACGCCACCACGTGGGTATCGCCGGGGCCAACGCTGGTGACCAGGCCCTCTTCGTTCACTTCGGCAATCGATTCGTCGTTCGAGCGGAAGCGGCAAAGGGCCGTGATGTCTTCTTGCGAGCCGTCGGACCAGCGGGCGGTAACCTTCAGCGGCGTGGCTTTGCCGGCGGCGGCAAACACCATTTCCTTGGGTTCCAAGTCGAGCGTAATCAGCGTGGCAGCCTGCTCGGCGTTGTAACCAGGAGCGCCCGACTCGATCCAGCGAAGCAATAGCCTGTGCTCCCACCCGCCGGGTTTGAAACGCTCCCCGCCATCGTGATCGATGGCCAGGGTGGGCTTTTGCAAAATGAGGCTTTCCCGAGGGCTTTTCAGAGCCACCCGCGGACTGTCGCCGCCGGTGAGGGCCGCGTGGTCTTTGGCAAAGTCGTATCCAAACAGAGAAAACTGAAAACCACCCTGGCCCTGGAACGAGCCGTGGCAGGCGCGGCCGTTGCAGCCCAACCGGCCCAACAGCGGCAACACATGCCTCTGGAAGTCGGGAACCTCTGGGGTGTTTGCCTGCGAAAACCGCACATGCGTAGGCGGCAAGTCGGCGGCGAAGGCCGCGGACCATGCTGAAAACTCAACCGCTGAGCACGCTGCCAACAGCGTTAGCGCAGGCAGAACCGACGGTGAAAAGATGCGATGCATTGCAGGGTGGAGCCTCACCAAGGAGCAAATACGGAAGGTGGCTGCCAGGTTGGGGAAGGAATGAGCAGGGTGCAATTCTCCCTTCAGCTTACGAAACGCCAGAAAGCAAGTTCCATCCCGTCCCGTTCACGGTTGGGAGGGAAGACATTCATTTTGGCTGATCTGTCTTGAGTTTGCCAGCAGGTTGGCGCCGTTTTTGGCGGGGGCGCCCCTCTCGCAACGGCCGTGTCCCCCGCGCGCGGATGGTGTTACTTCCTGCCGGCCGGGCTGGGATCGGTGCAGCCTGCGCAGCCCAGGCTGGCTTTGGGCGTGAGGCGTTGGCCTTCGCGGCCGGTAATCTTGGCAAGGGGGGAGTAGGTGTCGGGGCGGCGGTCGCCAAAGCGATCGATCTCGTGCAGGTTGGGCACGCGCACCAGGTGTTTGTCGCGGGCAACCGCCGGATCGATTTCGGCGTACAGAATTTCCTCGTGATCGTGAGGGCTATCGGCAAGCGTATGGCCCGAAGGCGCACAAATTCGGCTATGGCCAATGAACTTAAACCCTCGCTCCGTGCCAACCCGATTCACCGCCAGGTAATACACGTTGTTTTCTAAAGCCCTGGTGTTGATGGCGAAGTCGGCCGTGGTTTCGGCGCCCGGTGGCCAGTTGGTAGGCAGGCAAATCAGGTCGGCGCCGGCCAGGGCCATCACCCGCGACGCTTCCGGGAAGGCGCCGTCGTAGCAAATGTTCAAACCAATCTTAAGACCGCCGGCATCCCAGACTTCGAAAGCGTCGCCAGGCGTGGTGAACCGATCGATGCCCAAAAACGGCAGGTGCACCTTGCGGTAACGGCCGATCACGCCGTCAGGACCCAGCAGCACCGCCGTATTGAACAGCCGTTCGCCGTCGCGTTCCAGCATGCCCACCACGGCATACACGTTGCGCGCCGCGCACACGCCGCTCAACCGTTCGGTCGCTGGGCCAGGCACGGTTTGCGAGTAGGGCAGGGCATCGGCCAGGCTGTCGAAGCAGTAGCCTGGCAGGGCGCATTCGGGAAACACGGTCAGCCGCGCGCCGGCGGCCGCGGTTTCAGCCAGAATAGCTTCCATCCGCGCCAAGTTGTGCTCCACCTGGCCGACCGAAATATCGATCTGGGCGGCGGCAATCTTCCATTTTTCGGGCATGATCTGCATGGGGGGGCTAGAGCAGCGGTGCCGTGGCGTTCAGGATGAGAATGCCACAGATGCAAGGCCCGATGCTAGCTGTATTTTCGCAGATTTTTTTTGATCCGGGGGTCCGGCTCGCCACCCGCGTAGCTTGGGGCGGCGTGGCAGCCGTTCACCCAAGCCTCAACCTTGGAAGTAGTCGGGCTCGTTGCCTGGCTTCCACTTGATGTTGCAGCCGATGCTGGGCGTTTGCTCGTCCGATGGCGTCTCGCCATCGAGCACGGCATCGAGAGCGGCCCGCAGGTCTTTGCCGGTGACGGGAATGCCCGAGTCGGGCCGACTGGCGCACATCTGCCCGCGGTAAGCCAGGCGTTGTTTCTTGTCGAAGACATAGAAATCGGGCGTGCAGGCAGCCCGATATGCCTTGGCGACTCTCTGGGATTCGTCGTACAGGTACGGGAAGGCGTAGCCCCGCAGTTTGGCTTCCTCGGCCATTTTTTCGGGGGAATCGCCGGAATGAGTGCCAATATCGTTGGAACTGATGCCCACCACGGCCACGCCGCGATCTTGGTACTCGGTGGCCAACTGAGCGAAAGCGTCGGCCACGTGTTTAACGTAAGGGCAATGATTGCAAATGAATGCCACCAGCAGGGCCGGAGCGCCTTGAAAATCGCTCAGCGAATGCTTCTTGCCCGCGGGGTCGGGCAGCGTGAAGTCGGGCGCGGCGGTGCCAAGGGCAAGCATCGTACTAGGCGTGAGAACCATCTGCGAGCCTCCAGAAATGGAATCAGGAAGTGGGCGTCCCTTTCCATTGGGGGGAAGGGTGCTGAACCATGTTCGAGCGCGCTATGGTAGCACACCCCCAGTTCCGAATCAGCCCCCAGGTTGTCGGGCAACCAACAGGCGGATCAACGCGCTGGCGCATCGCTCAGTTTCTGGCGGCTGTTGCCGCGCGCAACTTCCCCTCGCCCAAAGGCAAGCGGGGAAGCCAAAAGCACGGCCCATGCAAAAACAGCGGTCAGACAAAATAGCGGCCAGGCAAGCACGCCCCCCGCCGGTGAAAAAGGCCGGGGCGCTGAAACGGCCCGGCACGCAACAACTGTTGCCTACCGCAACCGGCCTAAGCCGAGCGGCGGAAGGTGAGCAGCTCTTGCAATTCAACCGGCATGGGCAAATTGAACACGGCCGGGTCACATTGCAAGCCGGCAATGACTTGTTCTAGTTGCTCGCTGGGGCTTTGGGCCGGATCGACGAACAGCCACTTCTGTCCTCGAATGGTGCAGGTGCCACCAGTGGTGTCGCCCAACCATTCCATTCGAATCTTATAGCCGGCCTGACGAGCCGCGGTCATGGCCGCTTCGAGCAGTTCCACGGTGCGCATCCTGGGAATCCTCGTCCAAGTCGTTCCGAAGAAGGTAGGGGGGGATCGCATGCTTTGGGGGTTGGAGAGCATAGCGATTACCGCCCTGCCGTGCTACGTCGATTGGCCGCTTGGCGAAGACGAATTGGGAAGAAAATGTGTGCGGCGAAATGCCGTGTTGAAATGTGCCGAAGGGGGGTACGGATGTAGCAATGGTAGCGCAGGCTGAGCCCGCACGAGCCTCGCCCCCATCACCCTTTGAGCCCAACCTTATGGGTCGTCGCGGCCAAAGAACATGACATGCTGCCAGGGCAGCTTCTCATATTCATCGACCAACTTGTATCCGTTGGGAGGCAGCTCTTTCAAGATTTGCTTCTTGCTCATCTTGTGCAGCAGCTTGATCGGCACTTGCGGGTCTTCCAAGCGGAATTCCACCAGCACCAGCCGGCCCGTGGGCTTAAGCGCCTTTTGCATGGCCTTGAGCATGTGCTCGGGATGCGAAAACTCGTGGTAAACATCCACCAGTAGAATGAGGTCGCAACTTTCGTCGGGCAGCTTGGGGTCGATCAGCGTTCCCAAGATGGGCTCGATGTTCGCCACGCCAGCGGCTTGGGCGCGCTTGGACAGCAGGCTCAGCATCTCGGGCTGAATATCCACGGCCAGCACTTTGCCGTTCTTGCCCACGGCTTCGGCCAACTGCAGCGAATAAAAGCCGTTGCCGCAGCCCATATCGCACACGGTCATGCCGGGGGCCACCTTGAGAATTTCCAGCAGCTTTTGGCAGGCCTCCTCGCGTTCGCGGGTTTCGCGAATCAGCCAATCCGCGCCCAGGTAGCTCATGGTGGCGGCGATTTCGCGGCCCTTGTACCGCGTGAGCGGTGGAGGCAGCTTTTCGGTTTTCTCTGCCGGGGCAACCGCGGCTGGCGCCTGCGCCCAGCTTGGAGTTGGGCTGATAGCGTGCACAAGCAGAACGGCCCCCACGGTCAGCAGCACAAGTTGCAGGTAGCGGCACGGCATGGCTCGTCTCCTCAAGCAAAGCGGTTGGGTCACCCCCACAGCTTAAACCGCCCCACGGCTCAATCCAAATGAACCCGGGTTAGAAAACGCCAAACAGGCGATCGCTTCTTGCTTGCCAGAGCGGCATCGCCACCCCCCCTAGCTGCCAGGCCAACCGCGGCGGCAACCCCATAGGGCGATCGGCGGCCACTAGATCTTTTCCAATAAATGCAGCAGCAGTTGTTCTTCGGCCGTGTACCACCTTTGCTTCCGAGATCGGAAGTCTTGAGCGTGTTTGCTCAAACTGCCCGACAGGTAGGCCTCGACCAGGCCATGATGAATGTAGGCTTTGCGGCACACTGCCAGCGTATTGCCCAGCACTTCCGCCGCGGCGCGCATGGCGGTCGTGACTTTCTGTTTGCGTTTCCGCTCAGAGTCGGGGCAAGGTTCGGCCGCAAGCAGGGCGGCCACCATCGCCGTGGCTCGCCAGGTGCGAAAATCCTTGGCGGTCATCACCTCGTCGGTGACTTCTGCCAGGTACCGGTTCACATCGTCCGAAGTCAGCCGCCGCGGCTGCTGGTCCTCTCCCCGGTATTGCAGCAAGTGCCTGCCCCGCAGGTCGCGGCATTTCTTCAGCAGTCGCGTCAAGCGCGGTTCGTGCAGTTCCACCCGTTGATGTATGCCCGACTTGCCTTCAAAGGAAAAGACCGCCGCGCCCTTGGAGAACCTCACGTGACGATCGCGGAGGGTGGTCAGACCGTGGGAATCATTATCGCGGGCGTATTCGGCATTGCCGACACGAATGGCGGTTTCGTCGAGCAGCCGCACCGCCAAGGCCACGACCTTGGACCGCGGCAAGCCTCGCTGCTTCAAGTCACGACGCGCCGCCTTGCGAATATCAGGCAAGACCTCGCCCACCTCCAACAGATGATCGAATTTGGCATTGGCCACAACTTGCTGCCAGCGCTCGTGATATAAATATTGCTTGCGCTGGCGGTCGTCGCGACCAGTGCACTGCAAATGACCATTCGCCTGGCGGCAGATCCAAACATCCGTCCACGCCGGCGGGATCCCCAAGGCTTCAATCCGCGCCAAGTGCCCGACGGCCTTGAGCGGCTTGCCCGAGGGGAGGCAGTATCGAAATCCTTTGCCGCGCGCCATGCGGACGAAACCGGGCTCGCTGTCACTCACGTACTTGAGTCGGGCTTTGCTAGCCAACTTGCGACTAAGTTTTCGCCGAGTATTCGCGAATTGACCCTTGCCATTGCCCACGACAGACACCATGGATTCAAACTCGCCTGCTGCACTCTATAGGGTGGCAATTTCCCGATTATCGATCCCGGTCCCGTAATACTGCAAATACTCTACCTTGCGTTCGAGCGCCCGAATCACGGTGTTCGCAAAGTCGTGCCCTGCGTGTTGCGCGGCGCTGCCCAACCCTCCGGGGCTGAAGACATTGATTTCCATCAGTTTGTCTTCCACGATGTCGAGCCCCACCAGAAACATGCCGTCGCGGACCAATTTGGGGCGCACCGCGTCGACTAGTTTGAGCATTTGCGGCGTGACTTCCACAGGCTCGCTCTTTCCACCCGAATGCATGTTGCTGCGCATATCACCCGACTTGTTCACGCGGCGAAATGCCGCATAGGCGCCTTGATAAGCAAGGGGGCGGCCATTCATCACGAAGAGCCGCACATCGCCTTCGGCCGCCGCGGGCAGGTATTCTTGAGCAATGCAATAACCATCGCGAATCACGGCCTCGATCATTTGATTCACATTGGCCGACTCTTCTTCCTTGATCAAAAACACACTTTGACCGCCCGATCCTTGCAGAGGCTTGATCACAGCTTTGTCATGCTGTTCGCTGATGAATTGTTTGATTTCATCCACGTTGCGGCTAATGCATGTTTTGGGCCGCACGATCTCGGGGAATTGCTGGAAGTAGGTCTTGTTGATGGCGCTGGCCAACGCCCGCGGATCGTTGAGCACAATCACTCCGCGGCGAATCGCCAACTCACCGAACAAGATGCCGGGCGTTTGCGCCCACGGTCGATCTCGCTTGTCTTCGGCGGGATCGAAGCGCAGCAACAACACATCCAGATCATCCACCAGAATCCGCTCGCTACGTCCCTCTTCGCCTTGCAGATCCTTCAGAAACTCTTCGGGCGTTTCATGCTCGGCCTGCGAAGCCGTGCGGGCCATCGCCCGGATGGAATCGTCGGGAGAGTAAATCATGTCCCCCACGCCCATCACCCAGCTTTCATGCCCGCGCTTGGCCGCCGTAAAGGCCAGGCGGGTGGTGGAATAAACTCCTTTTTCGGTCATCACGTCATTAACGATAAAGCCGATTTTCATACAACTTCCTTCTGTAATTCGGTTTGCGGTAGAAACGAGGTTTTCACGAGATCGAGCACCGACGCCGTCCGGCATTCTTCCAGGCGAGCCCGGAAGCAGGGAAACTCCCAGTAACGCGGCAACAGGGCCGGCGCTTTGATGATGCCGCGGCGTCTCAATTCTTGAATAAACGGCACATGGTCGAGGGCAATCTTGCCCACAAACAGCGGCTCCAGGTCGTGGCCGTCGGCCAGGTACTTCAGAATCTCCCTTAGTCCGCGTAAATAGATGATATCTTTCGTCAAACCGCCGCCGCGGTAGGCGCGCAGCGTGGAAATGAACGCCGAGCGCGCGGTCAGTCCGTATTCTTGACGTAGTTGCCGGAAGGTTTCGGCAAAAGGCAGCTCGCCAAGCATGCCCGAAACCGCCAGCACGCGGGCGGCAATCGTTCTCATGCGGGCCGGCGTCAAACCGCCGGTGCAGTATTCCGCCAGCATGGCCAGGCCTTCTTGCAGCCCGTCGTATCCTGCCAACCCGGCATAGAGCTGGCGAAAAGGCTGTTCGCGACCGTTGAAATACGTCAGCAGGTGCGTGCCCACCTCGTGATGCAATAGCGACTCCGCCCTGCCGGGCGTGGCGTGAAACGTTTCCGAGACATAGAGCCGGTCGCCCGTGACCATCAGACCCGAGGCAATATGATCACAAACCTCAACCCGGGCATGAAACGAAGCTTGTCGGCCATGGTAATAGTCGATTTCATCACGGGCCTGCGCCGCCATTTGTTCGGCGGAAACGCATAGCGGCGTGGGATCGTCGCTTTCTTCACATGGATCGGTCTTCCACCGCGTATGCAATATAGTCCGCGCCAGCTCAATCAGTTCGGCGTCGGGCTTTCCATATAGTTGCAAGCTGCCGAACACAAAGTCGCAGGAGCCCAAATCCCGCAGCGCCGTAAGCTGACGATCGAGTTCTGTCTGTTTTTGCCAGAACAGATGCGCCAGGGTGGGATCCTCAATCCTTTCCACCGGCACGCTGAATAGCCGGCGTTTGAGCAGGCTGGGGTGATAAGGGAGCGGACGATACTGAAGGATCGGCAATTCTTGATAATCACTATCGGCGAAAGCCCGCCAGGCCTGTTCGGCATTGACAGGCGTGACTTGCAGCAAGAAGTCAAACGACTCGGAGACCTCGCACAACTGCTGATCGACCATCCGCGTGGCCTTGACCAGGGTCGAGGGGCCGATGGAGTCGAAATGCAGGCTGGGGCGCGAGGCCTTGATGCCCGTGAAGGCGAAGATGGCCCTCCGCAGGGCACGCGACAATTGCCGCCGCAATTGTTGCAGAATGACCGGATACAAAATTCCTGATCCGCTGGAGTCGCGATAGATGGGGCGGATGGCCAGGCCCACGTGAAAGCAACCCGCGACCGTTTCCGCGGAAGACGTATCGGCGGCGTTGGTTTCTGGCCCGTTTTCGCCAAGCCTGTGCAGGGAACGGTGCCAGGATTCGGTCAGCGAACTCATGCCCGGCGGAGCGATCATGGAGCGCCTGGTAAGGCGAACCTCGGCGGAACGCCCATCCACGGTCACTTTCTGGAGAGCTTGTTGAAAGGCATCCACCGTGGAGGGCACGGCGCTGTCTTGCGGCACCACGATCTCGAAGCCCGGCCGGGAAAGCGTGGCGTTTGGCGGCGAGGACGAATCTTCCGCGACCCACAGTTCGAGCAACAACAGCACGCCGAAATGCTCTTGCACCGTTTCGGCAATACTCTGACAGAGTTGGCTTAACCCCGCCTGATACTCTTCACTCCCCGACGTGAACAGATAGGCCGCCTCGGTCGTGGCCAGTTGCGCGGTGCCCAGGTCGTCGCGATCGTCAGGCTGACGATACACGCACAGGAACGGCAACTGACGATCGATGCGCAGGCGTCCCCCGCCCGGCAAATTGCGACGCAATCGCCGGTTTTGGGTCAGCCGTTCATGAACGGCCGCTTGCACCTGTTCAAAGGCGGCTTCAGTTTGCATGGATTGGCTCACGGCGACGAGCTCCTAATTCTTCAACGAGCCCCGGCACGATGGACCGCAGCGCCGGCATCAAGGCGGCATACGTGGCTGGCTCCAATTCGCCCGTCCATTCATTCATGAAGAATTTTTTGACTTCAATGGCCAACGCACACACCGAGTTGGGAAAGGTTGCGTGCAGCCAGCGAGGGAAGTTGCCCCCCTGAAATCGCACATTCTCACGAACATCGAGCTTGCGCCCGAGAAAGTCGAAAGCCCTCAGGTCGGCAATCCCGCGCTCCACAACCCGCGTCCAACGCTCTCGGACCATCGTTCCGGTGCCGATATTGATTTCGGGATTGCCGGCCGGATCTTCGGGCGGGGCACCGGGACCGCCACGACGATGGTTGTAGGTATGCAAATCAAGCACCACGATGCACGGATGCCGCTTGAGCAGCGAAGCCACCAGCTTCTTCATCCGCGCATAGAATCGGTCATACCGCGCCAGCGAATGTTCAAGCACCGCAGGCGACAGCGGGGCCTGCCACACATCCAAACCCCAAGCCATTTCGGGCGTGGCGTACACGGCTAGCTCACGAGGTCGGTTCAGATCGACCTCAAACCGCGACTGATGACACACCACGCGATTGTCGCTGACCACCGTCCAGCGTCCCGTGAACGGGTCTTCTTCGCGGAGTCGGCCAGCTTCATCCAACTTAAGACACTGCGCCACCTCAGGCCGCACGTGGTGGCCGCCGTGCAGAGCCACCGCCAACACGGGGCTTAATCCACGACGGAAACTGGCGAAGCGGCCATTCATAAACAACTTTCTGGTGACGGGATATCGCTTGGATAAAACCGGTTCGGAAGCTTGGCCCCCCGCTCCCCAACCTGGCACAACCCCCCCACGGGGAACGCCCTTGTTTCTGCCCCCCCCCCGAAGTAACTGAGCGAATTCTGTTCCGAATTATTGCGACGACCGTAACTAATTATGCGGTGGGGATTTAAGCCACGAAGTCGCGGGCAGGACTCCCGTCTCAAACGCCTTCAACAGGTTCTTTTGGCGAGCAAGCCGATTGCTGCGCGAGCGGCGGAACAGCCCGCCACCTGTTACAAGCCGGTTACCTGCCGGGCGGCCGAGGCACGTTAGAATGGCGGCAATGAGCCAACAGCTCAGATTCTTGAGTCATTTTGGCGATCGTCTCCGCGCTATTTTTTGAGGAATGAAGCCATGAGCATGAGGAAGCATGGTTGGTGGTGCGCAGGTCTTGGTGGCAGTTTACTGTTCGCCACGGTTACCGTTTGGGTGGGGGCCAAAGCGCAAGACGCGCCGCCAGCGGCGCCGTCGGTTAAGCTTGAGGCGCGCGATCCACGGGTGCTCGCCAAACTTTTCAGGGAGTACGACGCCTGCCACGAGGCCTGGACCGCGGCCAGCAATCGCGAGCCCGCGGCGTCTCAGGTTGCACAGCTTGCCAAGCAGCTGGACGAGTTGCGCCAGCGAATTGACCGCGAAGGCGGCCAGCGGCATTGCGCGGCCTCGCGACTCTTCTGGCATACCGATCTGGACGAGGCGCAAGCGGCCGCCCAGGCCCAGGGCAAACCGATCCTCAGCCTGGCCATGCTGGGGAAACTCACCGATGAATTGAGCTGCGCCAACAGCCGGTTCTTTCGCACCACGCTGTATTCCAACCAAGAAATCTCGGCCTTCCTGCGAGATCACTTCATACTCCATTGGCAATCGGTGCGGCCGGTACCCGTAGTGACCGTCGACTTTGGCGATGGGCGGAAGCTGGTGCGAACCGTCACCGGCAATAGCGCCCACTACGTGCTCACCCCCGATGGACAAGTGGTCGACGCGATCCCCGGCTTGTACGGGCCGGCGGCTTTCATGCGGCAATTGCAAGCGGCGGAAGGGATCGCCAACGCAGTCCGAAACGTGCCGATGAAACCGCGGGCCAAGTTGATCCAGACGTACCACCAGCAGGCTCTCGCGGAGCTGCAAGCGGCCTGGGCTCGCGACCTTGCCCAGGTAGGGCTGGCAGGTCTACCGACGGCAGCGACCCCATTGGCGAATCGTGACCTGGTGGCCCAAGCGACCCAGCCAAAAGCCGCGCCGCCGGCCAGGGCCGCCGCCGCGATTGCGGTTCCCAAGGGCCGGGTGGAAATGCCGCTGATCGCCACGATCTCCAACGTGCCGGCGGTGGGCGACCTGAAGGAAGATGCCGCTTGGGCCATGATCGCCGCCTTGCACGAAGACTCCGCGCAGCTGGACGAGGCCAGCACCGCCCTGATCGCCGAGCAGAATCCCACCGCCGCCGAAGCCGCGCCCCTGGCCATCACCAAGAGGGTGGTGGAAAGCCCTCTGGTGGCGATGCTGCGCAACCTGCGTTCGACCATTGCCCTGGATACGGTGCGAAACGAGTACCAACTGCACCGCCAAATTCATGAATGGTTTGTGGAGGAGCCGCGCCGCGACCTGGCCACGCTCAACGAACGGGTCTACGCCGAACTGTTCCTCACGCCCAGCAGCGACCCTTGGCTAGGGCTGGTGCCCAAGGGGACTTACACGGCACTGCAAAACGGCGGCCTGGTGGTCGAGCCGTAAGCACGAAATACGGGACAGAGCCGACAGGCGCGGGAAAATGAAGTGGAAGTTGAACGGGTAGTTCAGCAAAAGCCTGGGGGGAAAGTCCTCCTGGGCTTTTTTCGTTGGCGGAGGGGCCATCGAAGAATAACTTCCCGGTGTTGAGCAGGAACAAGATCGAGTCGTTAAGGATTCGACGGCTACGCCTGGCAGAGATAAGATCGCCAGACAGGGCATGCATCTCAAGGTATTCATCCCGGCAGGGATGCAGCCAGTAGCCAGGGTTTGAGCGCAGCGACAACCCTGGTTGGCCTCAAATTGCTCCTCCGTTCATCCCACCCGCTCCACCTCGCCTCCGCAGGCAGGGCAGCGAAACGATTCTGGTTGGTGGGGTTGCAAGCCGCGGATGAGCATCCACGCGGCAGCCGCCAAGAAACCCGCGGCGACGGCCAGCGGCAGCCCTCCGATCGATTTAGCCGCGACCATGGCAATCAGGGCGGCGACGATGGCCAGCGCGCGATTGAACAGCCACTCTTTGAGCGGCGTTTGCCGGGCCGTCACGCACCGCGCACACAGTTCTTGCCGCGCCAACTCGCAATCGCGATTCGAGCAACAATAGTCGGCCCGCGCTCGACCACACACCACGCATCCCACCATGCAAAGACCTCCCAACCCCTAGGCTACCGGCGCCAACCGAACCAGCCACCAGCCACCAGCAACTAGCCACCAGCAACTCCCGCTTCACCGAAACACCTTCCACCGGCTCAGCGGCCAGTATCGCACCGTCACCACGCCGATAATCTCGCTCTCCTTCACCGGTCCCCAGTAGCGCGAGTCGCTGGAACGGTCGGTGAAGTCGCCGAGCATGAAACATTCATCGTCGGCGAGTTGGCAAGGACACTGGGCACTGGCATATGGCATACCTTCACCCGAGTATGTCAGCCCCTGTAGCTCGGGCGGAAGTGTCAGTTTCTTGCCATCAATCCAGACACTATCATCCATGATAACGACTTTTTCGCCCGGCAAGCCAACCAGGCGTTTCACATAGAGGGTCGATGGATCTTCGGGAGGGCGAAACACGGCCAGTTCCCAGCGGGCAGGCCGCGCGGTCTTATCGACCAAGAACCGATCGCCCTGCGAACGCTCTTCACTTACGGCCGCGTCTTGCAAGTCTTGCAGTTTCACCCTGTGAAATTGTTCACAGATCCCTACAACTTCCCACGGAATTTGTAAGCCGGCATCATGAGATGATTCCGGAATGAACAGCGTCTTTCCGCAAATAGGGCAAGTTGCTGTGAGGTGCTGATTTGTCAGGGTGGGCGCCATCGGCCCCGACGGCACGGTAAACGCTTCGGCGAAAACTCGCGGCACAAACAACATAACCGGAAGCGGAATCAACCCTGCCACGAGCCCGATGGCGGTCGCTCGCCAGAACGTCGTGCGCACACAACATTTGACGACCCACAATCCTGACAAAAAAGATGCCGCCATGGCCACAATGCCGAGCATCATCAAGCCGGCCAGGGGAGCGCCTTCCGCCGTTTCCGTCGCGCTTCTCAAGCCCTGTTGCAGTGGCAGAAAGGCAAGGTGGACCAGCCAAACGAGTCCCGAGGTCGCCAACGCGAGACGAAATCGCGTGCGTTCAGCCCGCAGCCACCTCGCCATGAACCAAATGATCATCGCGTTCAAAAAGAAGGCCGACAAGTAAACTGCCGCCAGATATCCCAGTGCCGCCATACCTGCCGCCCTCGCGCGCTACGATGCCAAGTCGGAATCCATTACAACAATCCCGTCCGCCCCCCCCAATATAGAGCCTCACACACCTCTCGCCACAAGCTTGCACATCCAGAAATGAGAATATACCAAATAAAAAACCTTAGCCCCAAAACCCTTTGCTCCTCTCTCCCCGGTATTTCCGGGGAGAGGGGTCTTTGGGAGCGGAGTTGGGTTTGCAATCTCAAGCCCAAGCAAACCCCCTTCCCCAGCCCTTCTCCCCCGGAGTACCGGGGGAGAAGGGAGAAAGAAATGTGGGGACAGATATTCAACTCTGTCAGTGACGATCTGGGAAACAAATGATCGATGCCCCTGAGCTGTTCTGTGCCGGTTATAATAGCAGCGCCAAAAAACAACGCCCCCTATCTCTTCAACTCCGCATTCCGAATTCCAAACTCCGCACTCCCCACTACCCCTTCACTCGGTCGCGGGTATTCCCGGGCGCGGCGTTCTTTTCCAGGAACTCGATGATTTCGGCGGCGACGTCGATTTGCGAGGCGGTTTCGATGCCTTCCAGGCCGGGCGAGGAGTTCACCTCCAGCACCACCGGGCCGTGGTTCGAGCGAATGATATCCACGCCCGCCACGTTGAGGCCCATGGCTTTGGCGGCGCGGGTGGCGGTGCTGCGTTCTTCGGGCGTGAGCCGTACTTTCTCAGCCGTGCCGCCGCGGTGCAGATTGGAGCGGAACTCGCCGGGCGGGGCCTGGCGTTTCATGGCGGCCACCACGCGGTTGCCCACCACCAGGCAGCGAATATCGGCTCCGCCGGCTTCTTTCAAGTATTCTTGCACCAGGATATTGGCGTTGAGCCCGCGAAAGGCCTCGATGACGGCCTCGGCCGCTTTGCGGGTTTCGGCCAGAATGACGCCAATGCCTTGGGTGCCTTCGAGCAGTTTGATGACCATGGGGGCGCCGCCCACAATGTTGATCAGCCCTTCGATATCTTTGGTGCTGTGGGCAAAGCCGGTGACGGGCAGGCCAATGCCTTTTCGCGACAGCAATTGCAGGCTGCGAAGTTTATCGCGCGAGCGGCTGATGGCCTGGGATTCGTTGGCCGAATACACGCCCATCATTTCAAACTGGCGAACGACGGCGGTGCCGTAGAAGGTATGCGGGGCTCCGATGCGGGGAATCACCGCGTCGTATTCCAGCAGCGCTTCGCCTTGATAGAGTACCTGCGGTTTATGCGAGGTGATATCCATATAGCAGCGGAGGTAGTCCACCACGCGGACTTCGTGACCGCGTTCCTGCCCTGCTTCTTTGAGTCGTCGCGTTGAAAAGAGGGACGGCCTCCTCGAAAGGATGGCAATCTTCATGCGTTTCCCCGATGCTTTTTCGTCCCCGCCTGCGAAAGGGGGGGTAGTCCAGCCAAGTAAGAATGTCCTGTATCGATGACGAACTTACCACGGACAGCCTGCCTTCCCAAGAGCATGCGAAACCCCATCGCGTCGCGCGCGGCCAGGGTAACTTCAACTTCGAAACATTCGCCTAATAATTGCACGGGGGTGAGGATGACCGGCCGCCGGGTAAGGTGCCCGCTCGAGCTTTTCACGTTGCGAAATTCCAGCAGCGGCGCGACCGATTCCACGGTGTTTTTGCGATCTCTTTGGATCGGATGCACCTTGAACCGCACATACCTTTGCGACCCTTGCTTGAAAACTTCCACATCGAAGGCGTGCAGGCAGGAGGACCGGGCGCCGCTATCGACCTTGGCCTTGATCCAGGCAATTCCCAGTTCCGGCAACCCCACCCACTCGCGCCAGCCCACCGCCGGCCGGAGCTTGGGTTTTCTCGGCTTGATCATGGCCAGTTGCTCCGTTACGGTCGGCGGTGCTCACAAAACCCAGCGTGGCGAGATCGGCCGATAGCCTTTGCTTCCCGTGCCTATTCCACCACGTCCACGGCCCTCACGCGACGCACCAAAGCCACCAGGCATACCAGGCAAACCGCGCTCAAGATGGCCAGGGCCTTCAAGCCCAGGGCCTGGTCTTCGTGCCCCGGAAAATACCCAAAACAAAACCGGCCCACATAGCGCATGTCACGCCAGGGGTCGAGCAACAGCCAGTTGATGTTGCCGGTCACCTCTTTCATTTGTCGGGCAATGACCACCAGCATGAAGAACAGGCTGCTCCAGGTAATAGCGATCGGCGCCGTGCGCTGCAAATAGGCCGAGAGCGTGACCAACAAAATGCTCAGCACGGTGGACAGCACCAGGCCATAACCCAAGATCGAGAGCACCAGCCGCCAATTGTCGAGCCAGTAATCAAAGCTCGACGTGAATGCCCCAAATTCCAGGTACAAAAGCAGCGCCGGCGCCACGGTAAGCAAGGCCACGATCGTGCCGACCGCCAGCAGCTTGCCCACAATGTAATGCCGCCGGTCGATTCGCCGCGACAGATAAAACGGCAGCGACTTCATGCGAAAGTCAGAACCCACGATCAAGCTGCCGGCAAAGGCCAGCAGCATCATGACCACCAGGCTTTGCCGCTCCATGAACATCAGGTAGCCGTTGCGTTCGGCATCAGAAGTAGGATCGGCCACGAAGTTCAGCCGCTCCAAAATTTGCTCTTTGAAGGCGCCGAGTTGCGTGACGGCGTAAATGATGGCGAAAAACACAATGAACTGGAGCAACCCCAGCCCGATCACCACCCAGTAGCTTTTGCGGCGAAAGACCTGCAGCAGGGCCACTTTGACGATGGCCAGGCTGCCGCGCCAGGGTGAGTGGAGGCGGCCTTCCCAGCCTTGATAGTGGGCCGAGTCGAGCTTCATGGCCGGGTCTCCGACGAACGAGGATGCAAGACGCGCGAACTGGGTGGCTGGCTCAAGGCCTCATCGGCCGCGCTGCCCGCCGCGCGTCCGGCGGCGCCGGCGCTGCTTTCGCTCGACTGGGTGACTCGAAAGAACAGTTGCTGCAGATCTTCTTCTTGCGGCTTGAGCAGGGTCACGATCGCGCCCTGCTCGCCGGCCAGTTGAAACAGCCGGGTGGTGGAATAATGGGGCGGTAGCAAGACCGCGGCTCGCGCGCTGGTTTCGGTATTTTGCCGCGACAGCAATTGCACGCCGTCGGCCTCCAGGGCGTGCTCCAGTTGCTTGGGTTCGGCCGCTTGCCAGGCCAACTCGAAATGGTTGCCGGTGCGATGCCGCAGTTCGGCCATGTTGCCAGCAAGCAGCACGGTACCCTGGTGCAGCACCACCACCTGGCGACAAAGCCGTTCCACGTCGCCCAGCAAATGCGTGCACAGCACCACGCTCTTGCCGGTTTCGGCAATCAGGTCTTCGATCAGCTTGAGCATGGCCCTGCGGCCGCGGGGGTCGAGGCCATTGGTGGGCTCGTCGAGCAGCAGCAAGTCGGGGTCGTGAATCAGCGCCGCGGCCAGCTTCAGCCGTTGCAGGTTGCCGGTGGAGTATTCTTCCAGCTTGCGATACCGCAGCTCGCCCAGGCCCACGTAGTTGAGCACTTCGTGCGCCCGGCGGCGGGCCTGGCGATGCGGCATGCCGTACAAATCGCCCGAAAGCGTCACAAACTCCACGCCCTTCAGCACCGGCACGATCGCGGCGGCTTCGGCCATGTAGCCCACGCGGCCGCGAATGTGATTGCCGCGGGCGGTGACATCGTGCCCTAGGATTTCGCCACTGCCGTGGTCGGGCCGGAGCAAGCCCAGCAGGATTTTGAGGAGCGTGCTCTTGCCGGCGCCGTTGTTTCCCACCAGGCCAATGGTGCCGGGCTCCAAAGACAGGCTCACATTATTCAGCGCCTGCACGTTGCCGTAGCTGCGGGAAATCTTTTGAAGGCGGATCAGCGGCATCACAAACACCAGCCGAAAACGATGGGAGACCGAAGGCCCCCCGACCCAGGGAAGCGCGGGACGGCGCTACTTGCTCGACATCAATTTCTGGATGAGCTCGGCCAACTCGGCGGGGCTGTCGTTGGCCCGCAACTTCTCGATTTTGTCGGGCGGAATCTCCAGCTTTTGCAGCGCATTGACGATGTGCTTCCAACGCCGCTCGCGGGCCTTGCCCTCTTCCAAATACAACTCCGTCACATGCTCCGACAGCCGCTGCAGGCTGATCGCGTCGATGTTCTGGTAGTAGTTCTTGATGATCTTTTCTTGGTACTTGGAGCGCTTTTGCATCCGTCCGTCTCGCGCTGAGTGAGGCTGGGAAAACCCTGTCCGTGTTAATCTGGAGAAACCACGATCGTTAAAGTGTACACGGGCCTACCCGCCAAGGGCAGTCCCCCGCCACCGCCTCCCGCGCCGCACACCTGCCACGACGTAGGTTGCCGGTCGCCGACCGCGACCTGATCGCCGGGCAGTTGAATGAAAACCGAACCGTCTTTGGCCGTTGGACGTGGCAGTGAACCGCGACGCAAATGCGCCGGCGCCGCAGTCCGTGAAGATCCCCGCCGCGCCGTCTGCGCGCCCATCCATCCGGCGATGCGATGCAACTTCCGGTCCAAGGGCAGCCTTGGCAAGGCTGGCCCTACCTGCACGCCGTTCAAGTTAATCCCCTGGAGGATAATGCACTTATCGTGGGCAGGCTTTAGAATCACAGGCTGCCGCCAGCCGGCCTGGCCCTACTCACTTGAGGGGAAGAAAGCATGCAAAGCCCGCGATACCTGGTATTCGACGTGGAAAGCGTCGCCGATGGCGATTTGATTTCCAAAATCCGTTATCCGGGCGAAGGCCTGTCGGCGCTGGAAGCGGTGGCCCGATATCGGGAGGAATTGCTGGCAAAGTACGAGTCGGACTTCATCCCCTACACCTTTCAGGTGCCGATTTCGGTGGCGATCGGCAAGCTCTCGGGCGATTTTCGGCTGCTCGACCTGGTGGTGCTCGACGAGCCGCAATTCCGCCCGCACATTATTACCGAATACTTCTGGCGAGGCTGGGACCGCTACGCGCGGCCCACGTTGATCAGCTTCAATGGGCGAACCTTCGACTTGCCGCTGCTGGAACTGGCCGCGTTTCGCTACGGCATCGCGGCGCCCGGTTGGTTCAATGTCGAGGCCATGAGCTACGACCAGTTTCGCAACCGCTACAACCTCAAGTCGCACATCGACCTGCAAGAGCTGCTCACCAACTTTGGCAGCGCCCGGTTCAGCGGCGGCCTGAACCTGGCCGCCAGCCTACTGGGCAAGCCAGGCAAAATGGACGTGCAAGGCCACATGGTGCAAGACATGTACGACCGCCAGGAACTGCAGCAGATCAACAACTACTGCCGCTGCGACGTGCTCGACACCTACTTCGTGTTCCTCCGCAGCCGCGTGATGCTGGGCAAGCTCACCCTGGAGCAAGAACAAACCATCATCGCCGAAACCCGGCAAATGCTGGAAACCAACGCCGAACAAGTGCCCGCCTACCGCGATTATTTGGAACGGTGGGGCGATTGGGTGAATCCCTGGGATACGCCGGCGAGCGAAGGCTAGCAGGGCAGTTGCACGGCCGTCTTCCCAACCCGCAGCGTCAGGAAGGGCTTGGCTAAGAGCGGGGCAAATGCTGTGTCTACAGTTCGGTCGGTCTTGATGAGTAGGGTCGCCTGGCATAACCACGGCATCAAATTTTTCGCAGGTCATAGCATAGAGGGTAATTGCTCGCCAACCACCTCAAAGGTTGAACGCCACGCCCGCCAGCTACTGAGATCCGGAGCGTCTAACTTGAAAGGGAACAGGAGGTTGCCAGCCTACGAGAGCTACAACTTCTATCGGGGATCCAAGTGCCAAGAACAGCTAACGCGGTCGATGCTTCTGGCCTCATGGTGCCAAGGCAATGCCTAACCTACAATTACTTTCTCTCTTGGGTAGTTCAATTCAAACATGAGAGTCGCGAAAGCGATGAAACCTCCCATCGAGATAGCCCTTCCAGGTCTCCTCGGTCTGCACGTTGTCTGGATGTCGGCAACGATTTCCACCGCATATGGTTCGCTGGCAACAACGATTCTATATCCCGTTTCTCTGTATCTTGATGCCAAATACACCTGGGCAGACCTCGACATTCCAAGAGATGACGTGGCCGCCTATATCTCCTATTTGGGCATTCTGCCATTCTTGCTTCTGACGCTCACTGCTTACATAGTTAAGAGTCGTTATTTACTGAAGACGGGTCTTCCTAACTGGAAACATCTGGCCATCTCGCTAATCGCCAGCTCTTTGGTAATGACTGTTCCATGGCTCGCCTCATCCTGGTTCTTCGATCGGCATCGCTTTGCCTTGCCCGGCGACGGAAACTGGCCAGCGATCTCTGTCATGACCGCACTGGCCGCGGTACATGCCATCTTGGTTGTATTGTTCATAAAGGATGTCAGGGTCTGTACCGCCGCCATATTGGATCAGCCAGTGGATGTGTTTCCCGTAACATCGGACGCCGGTGATGGCTGATCGTAGTTTTCGTAGTTGGCTATAACAAGCTATAGCCAACTACAACTACTACAACTACTGATCCCGAAGTTAGTTCGCGGTTGGGCTGGGCAATTCGGCGTTATGATACACCTCCTGCACGTCGTCACAGTCATAAAGCAAGTTCATGAACTTTTGGAACATCGGCAAGTCTTCCTCGCTGATGGCCTTGGTTGTTTGCGGCAGGAAGGTGATTTCTTGAACTTCCAACTCCGTTTCCGGGAAGGCTTCGAGCAGCGCCGTCTTGGCTTTGTAAAACTCTTCGGCGGGGGCAAAAATCGTGAGCGTGCCGTCCTTGCTCTCGATCTCTTCGATATTGACGTCCGCATTGAGCATCGCTTCGAGCACTTCGTCTTCGTTGTTCCCTTTGAACGAGAGAACCGCCAGGTGGTCAAACCACAGGGCAACCGAGCCCGACGTTCCCAATTTGGAACCGGTCTTCGAGAAGCAATTGCGAACCTCGGAAATCGTGCGTTGATTGTTATCCGTTAAACAGTCCACAATCACCATCGCCCCGCCTGGGCCAAAGCCCTCGTATCGGGCGGCGGCGAAGTCCTCGCCGCTATTTCCGCGAGCTTTCTCAATCGCCTTTTCGATCACGTGAGCCGGAACCTGGTCCTGTTTGGCTTTCTCGATCAGGCTGCGGAGGGCCGGATTGCCTTCCGGGTCGGGAACGCCATTCTTGGCCACCACGTACAATTGCTTGCCGTACTTGGAGTACACCTTGGATTTCTGAGCTGCCGTTTTAAATATGGCATTTTTACGGTTTTCGAAGCTTCTTCCCATAAAACATCTCTTATCCGTCTTGGGGGCCAGCGCGCGGAGTCTTCAAAAAACGGTAACACTTCTCGGCATAAATTTCCAGGTGGCGAAACGCCGCGAAACCGGGGGGCCGTTCTAACCTGCCAGGGGGTGGAGGGACGAATCGGCCGCCTTGTTCGCGCCGCCCAAAGAAACCTCCCCCCAGGCCGCGCAAAATCCTCCGGCCGATTACCGTGTGCCACCAATCGTTGTGAGTTAAGATGCTGGGATTGCCCAGGCGGCGGTCGCTCCCCATCGGGTGGCGGCGCTGCTCCGCCGTGAGATGATGTTCATTTTTCCAGGAAAGTTCCAATATGATTCGCAACGTGCTTTTCGCGGTCCTCCTGCCCGTCGTCGGCGCTCCGCTGCTGGCCGCGGACCCGGTGTTGACCATCAAGCAGAACGACGTCTGGGTGATGGCTGGCGACAGCATCACGGCCCAGCGGCAGCACAGCAACTACATCGAAGCCTTCTATCGCACGCGCTACCCTGGCTTGAACTTGCAGTTCCGCAACTCAGGCATTGGCGGCAACCGCACCTCCAGCATCTTGGCTCGGTTCGATTACGATGTGGCCGCTTGGAAGCCCACGATCGTGAGCATTGAGTTGGGCATGAACGATGTCGGCTCAGGGGACGACCCCGCCGCTTACATCGAAGGCATGCGGCAACTGATTGCCAAGATCCGCGAGATCAAAGCCACGCCGGTGCTGATTTCGTCCAGCCCCGTCAACGATGGCAGCGTAAAGGGGGATTGGAAAAGCGATCGTTGCCGCCGGATCGATCCCTACACCGTGGCCCTCAAGAAGCTGGCCGACGAGGAACAGGTGGTGATGATCGATCAGTACCACGCCCTGCTCGACCTATGGGGTAAAAACAAGCAATCGCCCACCGGGATCAACCTGGAAGGCGACCCGGTCCATCCCGGTCCCGTCGGTCAGTACACCATGGCGGGAGTCATTCTGGCCCAGCTGCATGTCGACCGCGATGTCAGCTCGGCGGTGCTCTCCGCCGAGGGCCAGGTGGCCTCCAGCAACGGCTGCAAGATTTCCGATGTTTCGGCGGCCGATGGCAAGCTGGCGTTCACCCGCACCGAGGAAAAAGGGGCCTGGCCGGTGGCCGCGAAGTCGAAAGCGGCGGCCGACCTGCTGCCCGAAATCCACAAGCTTTCGAACTGGATGTTGACCGTCACCGATCTTCCGGCCGGCAACTATCAGGTGACGATCGACGGCCAGCCAGCGGCGACCCTCACCGAAAAGGAACTGGCCAGCGGTTGGAATCTGGCGACCATTTATGAAGGCGCCATTGCCGACCGCAACCAGAAGATCATCGGCCTGATCTCTCAACTGCAAGGGGGCCTGAACAATAATTGGCGTGCCGCCAGCAAAGCCCAAGACGAAGCCAAGCTGGCCGAAGCCCAGCAGGCCATCGACGCCGTCGAGTCGCAACTGAAGGCAGCCTGCGAACCGGCCGCGCTCAAGATCGAGATTCAAAAACAGTAGCGCCCCCGCGCGCCGGCCAGGCTGTTCCATGCGGCCTGGCCTTTTCAGGTTACCGCACTTGCCGGGAAGCTCATTCATGCCCAGCTGCGATGTTCCGCGCGCGTTGATCCTTGCCGTCACCCTCGCCCTTCAGGTCGCTTCTGCCCCTTTGGCGGCAAGCGCCCAGGGGCCTCGCGCCAAGTACGGCCGAGATGCCGTGCGGCTGTACCACCGCCGCACCCATCTCCAGCAAACAGCCGCACCCGATTATTGGGCGCTCGCGCCCTACTACGCGCCGCAGCGCGGCGGCGCCTCGTGTGGGCTGGCTTCGGCAGCCATGGTGCTCAACGCGCTCAGGGCCGGCGAAAACTTGCCGGCTGACGAAGAACTGATTACCGAGGAGCGGCTGCTGGTCGACCTGGGGGAGGAACGCTGGCGGGTGAAGACCTCGCCCGATGGCGCCGGCCTCACGCTGGATGAACTGGCCGAAATCATCACCGCCGCCGCCCGGCATTACCAACTGGGGAACATCGCCGTTCAGGCCATTCATTTGGATACGGCCGACGCTGCCGCCCATGCCGCGTTCCGCCTTCGCTTGGTGGCCAACGAAGTAAGCGAACGGGATTTTATCATCGTCAACTTTTTGCAGAGCCGTCTCACCGGCGACCCCGCAGGCGCGGTAGGGCACTTCGCCCCCCTCGCCGCCTACGACGATCGCCAACAGGCGGCCTTGCTGCTCGACCCCGACCGTGACTGGTACGAACCGTACTGGTCGCCGCTGACCGCGCTGACCGAAGCCATGGCCACCCGCGACAAAGAGGCCGGCAACATGCGAGGCTATGTGCAGATCAGTCGGAAGTAGCCACCACTGGGTGCCATGCTTACGCCACGGGCGTAAGCATGGCACACGAACGCAACACGAACGCAACACGAACGCAACACGAACGCAACACGAACGCAACACGAACTAACCGGCCGGCTTGGTCTCTGGGTCGTTTTTAGCTGCCCTCAGCACCTGGCGAATTTCCTGCAGTCGCGCTGCCAGGTCGCGTTCAAACCCGCGATCGACCGGCCGGTAATACTCGCGCTCCACGCCCAAGTAGTCTTGCGCGGCCACGCCCCCCTCGGCATTGTGGGCGTATTGATAGCCTTCGCCATGCCCTAGCCGCTCGGCGCCTGGGTAGTGCCGGTCGCGGAGATGCACTGGGACGGGGAGCAGGCGGCCTTCTTGCACATCCCGCCGGGCTTCACCGATGGCCACCGTCGCCGCGTTCGACTTGGGCGCGCAGGCCAGATACGTGACCGCTTGGGCCAGCGCCAATTGGCACTCCGGCAAACCGACAAACTCCGTGGCCTGCATCGCGGCTACCGCCAGCGGCAGGGCGTGCGGATCGGCGTTGCCAATGTCTTCGCTGGCCAAAATCACAATCCGCCGGGCCAGAAACCGCACGTCCTCGCCCCCTTCCAACATCCGGGCCAGCCAATAAATGGCCGCGTCGGGATCGCTTCCCCGCACGCTCTTGATCAGGGCACTCGCCGCGTCGTAGTGGTTGTCGCCGCTGGCGTCGTACTGCACGGCCTTCTTCTGCACCGATTCGGCCACCAACTCCCGCGTGAGTTCCACCGGTCGGGCATCGCTGGAAAGCACCGCCACTTCCAAGGCCGTGAGCGCGCGGCGGGCGTCGCCATCGGATATTTCGGCCAAATAGGCCAGCGCGTCATCATGTGGGCGAATGGGTATCTCGCCCAGCCCTCGGGCTTTATCGGCAATCGCCCGTTTCACCAGCGCCGTAATCTCCTCGACGGAGAGCGCCTGGAACTGAAATACCTGGCTGCGACTGACCAGCGCGCTGGTGACGGAGAAGAAGGGGTTTTGCGTGGTGGCGCCCACGAGAACCACCGTGCCATCTTCCACGTCGGGCAGCAGCACGTCTTGCTGCGATTTGTTGAAGCGGTGGATCTCGTCCACGAACAGCAGCGTGCGCCGGCCCTCGGCCGCCAGGCGATCTCGGGCTTCGGCAATCAAATCCCGCAGGTCTTTGACCCCGCTGGTGACCGCGTTGAGCTGGCGGTAGGCGGACTTGCTTTCGGCCGCGAGCAGCCGAGCCAGCGTGGTTTTGCCGGTGCCCGGCGGACCATAGAACAACACCGAGCCGAGCCGATCGGCCTTGAGCAATCGCCGCAACAGTTTGCCGGGGCCGAGAAAATGCTGCTGGCCGGCAAACTCATCGAGGCTGGCTGGCCGCATCCGCGCGGCCAACGGTTGGGCATTGCGGCGATTGGCTTCTTCCGCGGCTGCAAATAACGACACCGCGAAGCTCACTTTCGCTGGAAGAAAACGGACCCCGTGGCGTTACCGGCCCCACATCACTTGCAACCGCGGCAGGTCGCGCCGCAGACGATCCACGCCGGCAGGAGTGAACTGCGTATCGTAGATTTCCAGCCGGCTCAGCGACTGCAAATCGCGCAGATACTTCACCGCGGTATCGCCCACCTGCGTGCCCGAGAGCACCAGGTAACTCACCCCCGGCATGGCCGAGGCGATGTTCTCCAGAGCCCTCGAGGTAATCTTGGTTTGGTACAGATACAACCGCGACAACTGCCGCAACCGCGTTTGGAAGTTACCAAGCGCCAGCACGCCGGCGTCGGTGATGTTGGTGTTGGCCAGGTTCAGTTCTTCCAACCACGGAAAGCTTTGCAGGGCCGGAATGCCGTCGTCGCCCACGCGGGTTTCGGCCAGTTGCAGCGAGGTCAGCCCCGCCAGCGGCCGCAACTGCATCAACCCCGCGCTGCTGACTTCCGTGCCGGAGATGTCCAGCGACTTCAAGGTTTGCAGGCTGGCCAGCGTGCTGATGTTGGCATCGTTCACCGGCGTGCGCCACAGCTCGAAGTGCTCGATCGAAGTCAGGCCGTTGAGCTGCGAAATGTCGCGATCGCTGAGGGCGTTTCCGCCCAGGCTCAGCCATTTGAGGCTCGCGAGCGACAGCGTTTTTACCTGCGTGTTCGAAGCATCGAGGCGTTCCAGCTTTTCCATCGCCGACAGGTAGTTCACGCTGGTCACGGCCGTGCCCGAGACGTTGATCGATTGGACTTCGGTCAGGTCGCTGATCGTGGTAATGGCGGCATCGGTGATCAGCGTGCCGGCCAGGTTGATATCTTCCAGCTTGGTCAGCTTGGCGAGCACTTCCATGCCGCCGTCGCCCACCTTGGTGCCTTGCAGGTCGAGCAGTTTCAGGCTAATGACATCGGCCAGCGGTTGCAGGCCCGCGTCCGAAGTCAGCGTGTTGCGCAGCCGCAGTATTTCCAGCTTGGAAAGCCCTGCCAGCACCGCCAAACCTTCGTCCTTCACCTCGGGGCAATTGCTCACATCGATCGCCAGCACCGCGAAGTCGCCGCTGGGCAATTTCGCCTTGGGTCCGCCCAGTTCTTGCGGCATGCCGTTGCCGGCCTGCACCACCATGCCGCCTCCCACTTGCAACACCCACTCGGCCGCCTTGCGTTCTTTGGCCGGGTCGCTTTTGGTGGCCACCGAGGGCGGCTTGGCCGCATCGCCCTGGGTAGGATCGGTCTTTGGCGGCTGTGCTGTGTTGGGTGACTGCGCTGTATTGGGGGCCTGGGTGGGAGCCGGTTCTTCTGCCGGAGCTGCCGCGGGTTTCGCAGGCTCTTGCGCCACCGCCACATCACCGCGGGGCAGCATGGCCACGCCGCCCCATGCCAACCAACCACTCAACAACAACCAACCCAAGGGTGCCGCTTGCCCACGCCGTATTGCGTTCATGGTGCCTCTAGACTCCGCCGATATTTCGAGACGCTCCGCACGGAAACCCACCACCGGAGGCGGCTTTGCCGGGGAGCTTGTTAAAGCAGGAAAGCAGCAGTTTACCGCACAAGCAATCTGTACGGAAGGATGTGCAATAACCTAAACTCCGTAACGTTGTTTCAGCCATTTCTTAACTGCTTCAGTCATTGCATCCGAATCTGCGCGCCGTGCATCGCGAAGATGTGACTTTATCTTTTCGGCCAGCAGGTAGCTGTGTTCGGCTTTCTTTTGGGTCGCGCATCGAGGCTTATCGATGTCGTAATCAGAGCCTTTCCGATCTTCATGTAGAGATGCAAGGAGGCTCGCCGCCTCTTTGGCATCATCATTTCCTGTCTTCCCAAGTATTTCGCGAACGTACTCATGGCCTCGGCCATTGGGACCACGGTATTGAATCCCGAGAAAATCGTGGATGAACGCGCGGGACAAATGATAGATTCCGTAATAGGCTCTGCTCGTGGAGGTACGCCACACTGGCTCGCCTAAATCGGAATTGTGCCATGTCCTCGCTAAGTGCAGGAAATGATCGCCGGAGATCATCTGTAATCTACTGTGAGAATAGCGAAGTCTTCCATGTCACGAAATGAAGCGCGAATTTCCTTGTACCAGTCTGACTGAAGTTCCACCAAGGGGGCTACGTCCGCATCAAGTCCAGCAGTAACCGTGAAAATCGAAGTCCCCTCTACATCGTCACTTTGTTGTACATCAACAGGCAAATTAAACAGGCGTGAAGTCATCTTCGCTATAGCGGCAATATCAGCGGACCTGTCAGCCACCGACTCAACGTGGTCGGCAAACCCCCTCGACTGATGAAGTGAGAGAAAAGCTTGCAGGCTCTCTACTTGAGCCTGCAGATCTGCCAACTGAGACTGGAGTGATAGAAAATCCAGTTTCCGTTTCAGCTCATTCTTACCTGCGACGTGCCTCGGTTTGCGGATCGGAGTCCCAATCACGTTGGACCGTTCATGAACGGTCGCCGGTCGTTCGTGGGTAATCAGCGAGTCGTGCCACCCTGCCTGGGGAAGCCCGCGAATCCAAGCACTGGCACATACATTTCCCGCATCGCGTTTTCCGCGGGCGCGACTCTTGCTATTCATCATTTAACAACTTCCGCTTAGGCTGGCGTAAAGACTTCTTAAGTCCAACGATAGCTTCAACTGGTGGACGCACACGCCCTTGAATCCGCGCAAATATCTCAGCATCGAATGACTCCGTCACATGACCTTCTATGTCAGCCAGTATCACAGGCCGACTGTCCCTCGTGGCTTCTTGCCACCTTAGTCGAAGCGTGTCGTCATCGCTGAAAACGTCGAAGCAGCCACCTGAGAGCACCACGTCCATTCCCTTAATTCGAGTTGCGAAACTCAATAACGGGTGGACCAATCCGTGTTTTCCAATACCCTTCCTGGGAACTTGGTGCCTTGAGTCAATGAAAGCATCAAGCGGTTTGCCGACGAGCGGCGCGACCAAACGCTGTATGTCCGCCAAATTGGAGGTGGGGGTCGGAATATCGTCGAAGAACGCCTCCGTGGCGCAGTCAAGGTGAACGTGCAAATCTCGACGGTTCCCTGGATTGCCATCTTCGTCAATCCAGTTAATGAGCAGTTTTGCAAACGCTCGCACACCTCCGAAGGCCGTATATTCGGCAATATGACGAATTTGTTTATCCGTCCAATCGCCGACGCCCTCCGTATGGGCGGAGTCGATTACGCCACAAATCAGCAATTGAACCAAACCAGGTTCGCGAAAATCGGGAAATGAAATTGCCATGCCGTTCATTCTGGAGGAGTATCACCCCCATATTCTCTCGAACTGGCAAGTTACCAAAGGAGGGGTTGTATTGTACAGATTGAGCGATAACACGTCAACTTGGCGAAACCCCGCATTATATCCTATTCGACCCTATTCGCAAAGCCGGTGCGTCCGGGATTCAAACTTTCGTCGACGACCCCTAACATCTTTGCGCATAATGCTTTACGACGTTCGATTTTTTCGCGTTATTGTGGCGCAACTGCGGAGTCGTTTGAGTAATAGTCCTCGGCACATCACCTTGTTCCTTGCTCAAACATGGCATCCGTCAATGGACTTGGTTACGATGAACCACGCACCCTCCGCAACCAAAAGACCTTTCCTTGCCGTAGGCTTCCCCATCCATGCGATTGCCAATTTCTTTCTTGCGTAGCTTTCTCTCGCTCTTGCTCGTGGCCCTGGCGGTTTTAGACGCGGCTCAAGCGAATGACGCCCAACCCGGCTTTCGCCGCGGCGCCCTGGGTGTAACGCGCAAAGGAACGCCGATCGAATTCCTGGCAGAGACCGCCACGCAGGCCCCCGGCAAAAGCCCTTTCCAGGTGTTGATGATTGCCGGCCTCGATGGCGCCTCCACGTGCGTCGATCAGGCCGACCTCCTGCTGAAATACTGGAATAACCTGCCGCCGACCATCCGCGAAGCATTTCGCCTGACCGTGGTCCCCTGCGCTAATCCCGATGGAGCTCAAACCAAGACCGGCCCCGCGAACGGTTCCGGCGGCAATCCCACCCGTGGTTATCCCCCGACCGGCGAAGCCTACCACAGCGCCACCGATCCCGAAGCCGCCTACCTGTGGCGGTGGATCGGCGCGCAAGGCCCCGACCTGGTGCTGGTGGTCAGCGATACTTCCCAAGAAAAGGGTGCTAAATCCGGCTGGTTTGCCCCGGAATTTGCCCAAGGGACTTTCGCGCGGCGTTTAGCCCAAGAGCTGGAAGCTTCTGCCTACGATGGCCCCGCCGACGGCCTGGTTCCCCAACTCTCCAAGTCCAAGCCGGCCAATGTCGGCACGGTGCCCGCCTTCGAATACCGCACCGCCCAGCCCGGCCAAGGTTTTTTGAAAGTTCTGTTGGCCGCTCTGGAGTCGGCCGCTCCCCTCGAACCCTCGCCCGCCCATCAAGAGTTGGCTCGCCGCCTGGCCCGCACGCCCCTGCAAGTGGCCGAGGACCTCAGCCGCCACTTTGGGCATGACCTGAAAGAAGTGGTCTACATCCCCGCCGTGGCCCTGATCGGCCGGTTGCGATTGGGCGAACTGACGAAAGACGATCAGCACGTGAAAGACGTGATGCGGATCGTCGGCCCCTACGTTGCCGGCGAGAAGCGGTCGCTGCCTGAAAAAGCCTCCGGCAGCCATTTCTCAGGGCATCTGGTCTTCGCCGAGCTTGCTCGAATGATGCCTGAGCAAACCAAACAGCGTTACACCTACACTTCCCTCGCCAGCCAGCCCGCCTTTCTGGCCTTCAACGCCGACGGCAGCCCCAGGGCGTCGCTCCCCAGTCACAGCGAAATGAGCGACGCCGTGTTCATGGGCTGCCCCATTTTGGCCAGCGCCGGCCTCCTCACCGGCGAAGCCAAATACCACGAAGCCTGCCTTCGCCAACTGCGGTTCATGCAGAAGCTGTGCCTGCGCGAGGATGGCCTCTACCGCCACTCGCCGCTCGATGAAGCGGCCTGGGGACGCGGCAATGGCTTCCCCGCCCTGGGCCTGGCCCTGTCGCTCGATGCCTGGCCGCCAGATCAACCCGGCCGCGAAGAAGTGCTCCAGGCGTTCCAGAAGCACATCGCCGCCGTGGCCGCGCATCAGGATGCCGACGGCATGTGGCACCAGGTGATCGATCATCCGGAAAGCTACCGCGAGCTGACGGCAACCTGCATGATCACCTACGCCATGCTCCGCGGCATCCAAAATGGCTGGCTGAGCGCCGCTGAATACCGCCCCCACATCGAGCGCGCCTGGCAAGCCCTGCTCACCCGCATTGGCCCCGACGGCAACCTCATCGACGTTTGCACCGGCACCGGCAAGCAAAAGAACCTCCGCGCCTACTACGACCGCGGCGCCATCCTCGGCCGCGACGCCCGCGGCGGCGCCATGGCCCTGCTGGTGGCGACGGAAATGGCGGCGTGGAAGGCCAAGAACGGTGAGGGCAAGTAATTTGCTCCCGCAAGCCGCCGATCTTCTTTCGCTGGGGTGCGCTGGCTCGAGTTGCACAGGTATATAGACAGGCATTCTGCCGCCCTATCGCACCAAGCGGGGGGCAACGCCATCCGGCCCGTAATCGGCATGGGGTTCATCCGTGGCCCGCTCCGTGTACAATCAAGGCACCGCTTCACTTCCCCCTGCAAGAATTCCGCCCGGTGGAACCGCGGTTGTTTCTGGGAACCTGATTGGCGATGAACGTCGTGAAGCCAGGGATTCGTGGCGCCGTATCAGACAGCCACATACCGCCAACCGAAAGACGCTGATGGAGAAGTGCAAGAAGTGTGGTCAAATGCAAACGAAGATGAAAGTCAAAGGCGAATACCTGGAAACCGTGCATGCGGTCGCAGGCAGTACCCAGGGCTGGAGCCGATACCGCGTAACCTACGAAGTGAAGTGCGGGTGCGGCGTGCGCACCGAAATTGAGTACGAGAATCGATCCCTGAATTAGCACAAGAATAATGCCGTCGCTGGTCATCCATAGGGGGGGCCTTGCTTCGAACTATCCAAGAGGATCCATGCCATGTCGAATACTTGCCAAACTACCCGTCGCCGATTTCTGCAAGGGGTAGCCGCCGCCGGCGCCGCCAGTATTGTGCTCCCAGCGGCCAATCGGGCCTTCGGCTATCAGGCCGCCAACGATCGGCCCGTCTTTGCTTCGATCGGTCTGCGCAACCAAGGCTGGAGCATTACCTCCAAGACCATCCCCTACGCCGATTTCGTGGCCTTGGCCGATGTCGATACCAAAATTCTGGCCGACAACGTCGCCAAGACCGAAAAGAAGCAAGGCAAGAAGCCCGACGCCTACAAAGACTATCGCAAAATCCTCGACCGCAGCGACATCGACGCCGTGATGATCGCCACCCCCGACCACTGGCACGCCAAGATTGCCATCGAGGCCATGTATGCCGGCAAAGATGTGTATTGCGAGAAACCGCTCACGCTCACCATCGATGAAGGCAAGCTGATCGAAAAGGTCGTCAAAGAAACCGGCAAGGTTTTCCAGGTCGGCACCATGCAGCGTACCGAAAGCGACCAACGCTTCCTGCAAGCCATCGCCCTGGTCAAGCATGGGCGGATCGGCACTCCCACGAAAGTCACCTGCGGCATCAACGGCATGTCGCCTTCGCCCGAAATTCCCGTGGCCGCGGTTCCCCAAGAGCTCGATTGGGACTTCTGGCTCGGCCCCGCCCCCCAGGCAGACTATCGCGCCCTCCCCCAAATTCGCGAAGGCTACGGCGGCGGCGTGCCGCTCTACAGCAACTGCCATTACTCCTTCCGCGAATGGCACGAATACGCCGGCGGCAAGCTCACCGACTGGGGCGCCCATCACGTCGATATCGCCTGCTGGGCACTCGGAGCCAGCAACACGGGTCCCAGCAAGATCACCCCGCTGGAATACACGCTCGGCTGCGATTACAAGAACGGCTACCCCGTGGTGAACGATCGCTACAACGTCGCCACCAAGTTCCGGCTGGGCGTGGCCATGCCCCAGGGCGTGGAAATGATCATCACCAGCGAAGGCGACAACGGCATTCTCTTCGAAGGCACCCAAGGCCGGTTCTTCGTCAACCGCGGCAAGATCGTTGGCAAGCCGGTGGAAGACCTGAAAGACAACCCGCTGCCCGAGGGCGCCATCGAAGAGGTCTACGGCGGCCCCGTTCCCAAGAATCATAGCGTCAACTTCATCGAGTGCATGCGGTCGCGGAAGCAACCCATCTCCGACGTCTGGTCGCACAACCGCATGCTCGAAATCTGCCACCTCTCCAACATCGCCATGCGCTTGGGCCGGGAACTCAATTGGGACGCCGAAAAACGAGAAATCACCGGCGACCCCGAAGCCAACGCCTTCCTGGCCCGAAAAAGCCGCCAGGGCTACGAGATCAAGATGTAAGATATCTATTTCAGCTTCCAGCTCTCATCAAAAAAGTCCGCGGCCACCACCCGGCCCGGTTGCAGGCCGTCGCGGGGGGCCGTGATATCGATCACGGCCCAGTCAGGCAACTTGGGGTTCTGCAAACTGTTGGTGCGATCGTGCCCTTCGCGGAACGTGATGCCGGAGTTCACCACCACGTACCTATTCGGGCTGAGAGGGTTGGGATAAATCAGCACCGGCACGTGGCGCTCGGCCGCGTAGGTTTCCTTCCCGACCGTCACCTGCTCGCTCGACCAACCCAGCGGAAGCCGCTCGGCCATCTTCGCCAGCAGGGCGTTGCTCGTCGGGTCGCCCCACACAATCACGTGGTACTTTTCCAAGTCCTCGGCCGTGACGTCGCGATCGGTCTTGATGCGCGGATCGCCGCGAAACACGGCCCTCCAGCGGTCGATAAAGTGGCGCTGCTCCGCTTCCACCCAGGCTTGCACTTGCGGATGCTGGGCCTGACCGCTGGGAACCACCACCAGAAACGGCTCGAACAGCACGTCGTCGATCGGACCTTGCAGGCCAGGCTGCTTGCGAAGCTCGCTGCTCTGGCCTCCCTCCGTCACCTGTTGCCAGCGGCCATCGCTGCACGCCAATTCCAGGGTGCTGTCGGGGGTGCCTTTCGCTATCTGGATCGTCTGGCCGTCGATATCGATGGTGGCGCCGGCCGTCCAACGAGGCGACGTTCGCCAAGGCGAACGCAGCATCAACCGCGTCACGTTCTTGGTCATCAAGCGCACGCGACCGGCTTCGGCCGCCGCGGCGTCCACCCGCGAATCTTCCCAATGTTCCTTCAAACCTCCGATGGTCACCCAGTGGCAGCCGGGGTAGCGAAGCGTTCTGGTTTGCAGCGAAACCCGCGAAGGATGCCGGTCCAGCCCCTTGGCGGCAATCTGCTGCAATTGAGCTTGCAGTTCTTTCAGGGTCTCGGGGTGATAAGCGTGCCCCATGCCCGGCCCGATCAGGTGCGGCAGCTTCTGGCCATTCACCTGGAATGCCTCTTCCATTACCCGCGCGGCTTGAATCTGTTTGTCGTTCTCGCCGCTGTAGGCAATCACCGGCACGTTGAACAGGTTCCGTACGTAATCCGGCACGTCGTACAGGCCCCACAGGGTTTGCTCATACACGGGCGGAAATTTGTCCGGCTGCAGATTCTGATAGCGGCGAGTTTCGGCGAAGCCCGCCCCAGGGCTGACCGCCACCCAGCGGTCGGCATAATGCGCCCCCAAATGCCAGGCCCCCGCGCCTCCCATCGAAAATCCCCACAGCACGATCCGGTCGCGATCGATGGGGTATTGCCGAGCGACGGCTTCGATGGCCTCCAGCACGTCGATCTCGCCGGCAAACTTGAAGGCGTTGCAATACCGGCCGTGGGGATGCAGCACAATGCCGTCCTCGGGCGTGATCTTGCCAGGACTGGCTTCACGCTGGGCAATGAAGTGCAAGTCGGTGGTCTTATCGCCGCGGCCATGCAGCCACACATACAGCGGCGCCGGTTTGGCAAGCGACAGTTTCTCGGGAACCACCAGCCCATAAGGTTGGGCCGAACCGTCGATCG
The DNA here is from genome assembly GCA_964445985.1 of uncultured Pirellulales bacterium. GTDB lineage: Bacteria > Planctomycetota > Planctomycetia > Pirellulales > S012-138 > CAYUMU01. The sequence goes on from CAYUMU010000004.1 coordinate 158,006, forward strand.
CCGAGCGAAAGCCGCGGGCCACCAGCCCTCGCTGCCGCGCCCAAGGCCCGTCCCCCTGCGAAAGCTGATCCAACCGAGTGGCCGCTTTCTCCAGCAACGCTTTCGCGGTGGCCACGTCTTTGGGGCTGTAGAACTCGTTGAACTCGAGCGCCAGTCGCACGGCTTTTAGGTAAATCTCCACATCGGCCCAGGCGTCGGCGGACAACTTGCCCGCTGCTTCCAGCTTGGCCAGTCGATCGGCCAACTCGGCTTGTCGCGCTGCCAAGGCGTCGGCATCGGCCGCCGCGATCTTGATGCCAGCGGGTGGCAACGTGCGGGGAATATCGCCGTCGGCGGCCGCTGCGAACGGCAAAGCACCCAGGGACAAACCCAGGCACATCGAAAGCACACCAGCGGCGACCGCCTGAGGGTTCAAAACATTCACGTCGGCGGTCCTTGGTTAAGCGGAGGAATCAAAGGTGGAACAAAACCTATCGCTGCGAGCCCTGCGCTTTGAACACCAGGCGGAAGTCCTGGCTCTTGGAATACAGCAAAATGCGGTACAGCTCGCTCGATTGGGCCAGTTCTTGCGGCGCGCCGCGGGCGGCCAGGCGACCGTCGTGAAACACCAGCACCATGTCGCTGCCGCGCACCGATATCGCCCGATTCGCCAGCAAAATGAGCGTGCGGTTCTGACCTGCCACCGCCAGGGCTTCGTCGAGCTCTTTGGCCATTTCGGCATCGACTTCGGCCGGCTCTTCCACCACCAGCACCGCGGGGTCGCGAAGCAACGCCCGCGCCAGGCCAATCCGCAGCGCCTCGCCGGGCCGCAGCGATTGCCCATGCTCGCCAATGATGGTGGAGAACCCGTGCGCGAGCACTTCGATAAAGTCGTAGGCCTTGGCTTTCTTGGCGGCGTCGCGAATTTCACTCACCGAATAGCGCGAATCGCCGCAGGCGATGTTGTCGGCCACGGTGGCGGTAAACAGCAGACCATCTTGCAGCACCATCGCCGTTTGCTTCCGCAGCGAGGTCAGCGTGGCCTGGCGAATATCCTGGCCATCGAACAGCACGCGGCCTTCGGTGGGATCGTAGAACCTCGCCAACAAACAGGCCAGCAGCTGCGGCGTATGCGGATCCGAGGAGATGATCGCCGTGCGGCTGCCGGCTGGCAGGGAGATCGCAACCTTGTTCAGCAGGACCTGGCCGGCCGAGTTTCGCAGTACCACGTCGGTTAGTTGGATCTGCTCTTGCGGACGCGTGAGTTCGATCGCGCCCGCCGCCTGCGCCACGGCCGGCTCCCGTTCCAGGTAGTCGAACACGGCGGTCGCCGCGACTTCGGCCTTGGGCAGTTTGGCCCGCACGGTGGCCAATCTTGCCAGCGGCACCACGGCGCTGGCCAACAGCATGGTGAGCAACACCCCGCCCGAATACGTAATGCCTGGCGGCGTGCGCAGCACCACGGCCCCCACCAGCAAGGCGTACAGCGCCCCGCAGCACAGCAGGGCCAGGTACAACAGCGGCAGGCCCACCAGGCCGCCCACGTGCGTGCGCATCGACAGCCGGTTGTGGCTGAGCAGGTTCTCGCTGAACGAGGCCCCGGGGGTGTCGTGAAGCAAGTAGCCCGCCACCATCCGGCTTTGTTTGATGCCTTCCAGCAGGCCGGCCATCTGGTTGGCCGCCCGATCTTCCAAGATGGTTTTGCGCGCTTCGGCCGAGGCCCCCGCCCAATTGGCGACCACCCAAAACAGGCAGCCCAGCAACACCGCCGTCAACGCCAGCCACAGGTGAACCAGCATGGCCACGGCCAGCAAAACCACCAGCAGCAGCGGGCCGCGCGGGAACACCCGCCACCACTCGGCCAGCGTTTGCTGGATAGTGTTCACGTCGTGATTGAACACGTGAACCACGCTGCGATCCGAGCGGCCCGGCAGTTCCGAACTGCCGACCAGAAAAGCCTGCGCGTGAATATCTCGCCGCAGCCGCGTGGCGACCAGCACCGCCGCCCGCCGGGCAAACCGATCGGCCATATACAGGGCAAAGAATGCCAGCGTTCCGATCAATAGCGCCAACGCCACCAGCAGCACCAGGCCCGTGCCATTGCCGCGCATGGGACTGAACTGGGGATAAACATCGGCCAGCCACGCCCCCTGCCAGGTATCGCGATTACGCCAGGCAAGGGGCAGCAAGCCGCGATTGAAGTACAGGTCATAGGACCCGGCCGCCACGTCGGGCTCGCCGGCCAGGTCGGTCAAGCGTTGCCGCTCCTGGGCCGAAAGCGCCCCCTCGCCGGCAACGTGGGCTTGCAGGTTGCCGCGAGTCACCAGCAGGTCGGTGATCGCGAACACGCTCACCAGAAACACCAGGTACAGCACCACGAACAGCGCCGACGCCACCGCAATGGCGACGACCGGCCCGCTCAGTGGCGAGAAAATACGGCGGGCTTTGCTGAAGTATCCATCGCCCATCAAGGGACGGCTCCGTGTTGCTGAAAGAAATGCTTCGTCATGGTTTCGCGCCTTGGGGAGCAGGCCGCGACCAACCTGCCTCAAATCCCCGGCGCTCCACCCGCGCTACAGCGCTTGGCAAGAGCCCGGTCGGCGACAACATGAGGAACCGTTGAACCAACGTGAGGAGATTTGTTCTATTCACCCTTAATCAGGATGAGACGCAACTGCAAGCAATTCATGTTCCCCCGGGCCACGAAATTGGCCGGCCGAGAGTGAGTCCAGCCCGAACCGCCGCTCGTGCGCGGGCCGCGCAACCGGCGTTCGCGGGCCGCTCTACGCCAGGTCCCGATCTTCAAACAGCAGCAGGGCTCCCAACAGGGCAAAGCTGGTATAGATCAGACAGTACACGCCTGCCCACAGCAAGTAAGCCAGGGGAACTTCCCGTCCGCCGGCGATCGCCGGATACATGTTGAAGTGTTCGAATACAGGCAGCACGGTGGCGATCAATTGCCCCACAAATTGCACCGGCTCGAGCATGCCCACCGACGACTGCACCAGCAGCGGCAGAATGTGCCCCAGACCGTAAATCGAGGCGCAAATCACCATGTTGGCGGCCATCGGCAGCCGCGTGGAAATCGCCACGCTGATCGCGGCCAACACAATCGTTTCCATGAACGCCAGGGCCAGGCCCGGCAAAATCTGCATGGTTTCCATCGAGCAGTTGACGGCCGTGACGTTTTCCTGGCCGTATTCCTGACTTTCGTAGATCACCTTGTAAGAAATGGTCGCCAAAAACACCAGGCTCAGCACGAAGAACAGCACCGCCACGGGTCCCAGCACGCCGAAAAATTTGCCAATCACAAACTGTTTCCGCCCCACCGGCTTGGAAAGCAGCGTCAGCGCCGTGCGGCCCTCAATCTCGTTGGCAATCGAAATACTGGCATTCCACACGGCCAACACAATCGATAACAGCATGATCAGCATCAGGCCGGTGTCCTTCAGCATCTTGATGTCTTCGCCGAAGGTGTTGTAGGGAATCCAGATGAACAGCAGCAGCAAAAACGTGCCGATCGGCAAGCAGACCCAAAACAGCGGTTGGGCCAGGCCTTCGCGCATGGAGGCCAGCGCAATCGCGGCGATTTTGGGGAACGCCAGCCGCAATCCCAGCACCAGCAGCATCACCGTCAGTAGGAAGATGCCCGTCCCGAGCACCAACCGCAGATCGGCTCCCAAGAACGAACGCTGGGTGGAGAAATAAATTTGGAAAGCCTGGGCGTCGGTCGCCGCCAACTCGCGAGGTTTCTTGCGAATGGTAATGCTTTCGCCGCCATCTTCCGGCGTGAGCACGATCTGAACGGTGCCGTCGGGGTCGGTCGAAACTTTCGCTCGAACCGATTGATCCTGGTACTCATGCACATCGGGCGTGGTGTAGACCTGCGAGAAAACCACGCCGTAGGGCACAAACGGCAACGACAACAACCCAATCACCGCCGGCACCGCCGCGGCATAAATCAGCGGTTGCAACAGCCCATCGAGGGCCAATTCTTCCATGATCGCGGCAATCCGCGGCAGCAGCAGCTTGGCCACGCCATACAGCAGCCCAGCCACCAAAAACGCACCCAGCATGCCCAGGCAAATCATCCACAGCGGCTGAATCCAGGGAGGAATGCGGGCGAAAATCGTCGGCGCGGCCTGGGCGAATAACATGGATTGAAGTGCCTGCTGCATCGGGATCGGGGGGCTTACGGCCGAAGTATTGGAACAGTTCGCTCCAGGAAGATTTTCGTCAAACGTGTTACGCGGGACTGGGGGTCAGGGTTCGGGCCGAATTGGGTTTCGTTGGTCAGGTTTTCGTTATCCCGGCCCCGTCGCGGCCACGCTGAATTCCGCGTATTGGCCGCTCGCTGGCCCCGTTTGCGAAGTGTGCGATCGAATAAAGTAGTCCATCCGCTGCTGCAATTCGGTTAAAAACTTGTCAATTTCACGCTTTTCCCCCTCCACCACCACCCGCACCCGGCCGTCTGCCAAATTCTGTACAAAGCCAGTCACCTGGTAGCCGGCCGCCACCGAGCGGGTTGTGAAGCGGAACCCCACTCCCTGCACATGGCCCGAAAAGTGTATCTCTCGCTGCTCCATGTCGGGGGGTGCTTCTAATGGATGTGCCTGCTTGGGGGGGGGCCGCCTCGTTCAATCCACAACGACGTCTT
>CAYUMU010000005.1:0-143522 GCA_964445985.1 uncultured Pirellulales bacterium
GCCGCGCAACAGAACCCGAGCACGCCAGCAACCGTTTTTTATCAGGCCACCCTCGGCCCCTGCTCCCCACACCTGCTGGGGGCCGACCATACCGAATATTTCGATTCAACCGTCTTTGCCGTTCCTGCCGAAGATATCGATCGTGGCGACAATCGTTTGCCGCGCTGGCGAATGCCCAGGCCGGCAGGGGACGGGAATGCCGCCCGCTCCGGGGGAATCGAAGATTCGCCCCCAGCATGAGAAGCATTCGCGAGATCGCTCGGCTGCCACCGGGATCGACTCCGTTCGCCAGATAATCGCGTTCAATTTTGGAGGGGTGTAGGCGTATGAAGTGCCAACGATCGACGCTCGTGAAGTTGCTGGCACCCGCGATCTCCACGCAGGGAGCGGTCTTTGCCCCCGCGGCTCTGGTAAGCTCGCTGTTGGTGGGCTCCTTGTTGGTTGCGCCGCTCTCGATGAGCCCCGCCTGCGCGGCAACATTGCTGCAAGGCGCCCGCGGCAGCCAATCGACCGATAGCGATTCCGCTACCGACCTGCGTCCCATTGCCCAGGGCGAGGCTGCGCCTTCCTTGACCGGCAACTCGGCAAATGGTGCCGTGCCCGCCTCGGCCAACCGCTTCATGGCGCTGCAACGGCCAACAACGGCCAAGCAGAGTCGCGGCTCGTTATTTGGCTCCGCTCCGAAAACCGTGGAAGCGCCTCCTCGGGAATTGGAGCCTGCCCCGCTTCCCGAGCCCTCGTCCACGAATTCCCCGGGAGATTTTGCCGACACCGACCCGCCAGCCGAGGCCAGGCCGGCCCACGGCGGCCTGTTCAATCGCCTGTTTCAAAGCTTCCGCAAAGAAGAACCCCAAGTATTCGAGAGCGATCCGGCGGGCAGCATGCCGCCCATTCATGCTGGTGACACGGAGCCCCGCCCGCTGGACGAAGTTTCGAACCGCCTGAACGCAACGCCCAACGATCGACAGCCCCCATCGGCATCGCGGTTCGAATCGCGACCCGCGGAGCAAAAGCCAGCCTGGCAAGTGGAAGATGATGCGAAGCCTTCGCCGGCCGTTCCTCAGCCGGTTTCCCGTAGCCATCCCGAACCGCGGGGCTTCGACGCCCCGCTGGCATCGCGCCGGCCTGCCAATGGGCAGGGGGCGTCGAACGAACGGGAGCGGGAGCCGATCGCGGTGACTCCCCGGCAACCGCAAACAGCGCCGACGTCTACCGGTCGGTACGAGGAGCCGGTGGCCAGCGTCGAATCGGCCACGGCAGCCATCCGCCGCGACCCTGCCAACACCGCGGCCTACGTGGAACGCGGCGTGGCCCTAGCCAAGCGGGGTGAATTTCGCGCGGCCATCGACGACTACAACACGGCGTTGCGACTCAACCCCGACATGCTCGAAGCCCGCGGCAATCGCGGCCTGGCTTATCACGATACGGGCAAGTACGCCAAGGCAATTCAAGATTTTGACCAGGTTGTTCTCATGAAGCCCAGGTTGGGCAAAGCCTACCTCGACCGCGCTTGCGCTTGGCTCGAGATGGGAGAGGTCGATCGGGCCAATGCCGATTTTTCTCAAGCCGTGCGCTTTGATCCCGAACTCGCCGACACGGTGGCCAGTGCCCTGGCGGACACGAACCAACCGACCGCGGTAATGCCCTCGCAGCCGCGGCTTGAGCCCTCGGTGGATCGCGAAAGCACGGCGGCCACTGGGGACGCGTCCCAACCTACGCTGGCCCGCGCCCGCCCGCAGCCCATGGCTTCGCCGCCGGCGATTTCGTCGCGAGACACCACCACCGACAACCGTCGCGATCCCGCGCAAGCCGCCACACCCCAGCCGGCTACTCCTCCGCAAGTCGCCGAAACCATCCGGAACTTCGTGCCCCGCAAACCGCTGACGGCGTCGCCCACGCTGGCTCGCACGACAACGACCACTCCGACCACACCGACCATCGCAACCACCACCGCTCCGACGCCCACTCCCGCGCAACCGCAAGCACAGGCGCAGACGCAGCCGACGGTAGAACTGTCGGCTTCCAATCCGAGCGTGGAATCGGGCTTCCGGGCCGTTCCGCTGGTCGAAACAGCGGCGCCCAACACAGCCACCATTCGGCCCGCGGCGCCGGCGCCGCCCACCGTGGCGCGAACCCGGATCCCCTTGATTGTTGAGGACCGCGAAGCGAGCAGTCGGGCGGTATTTCGCAATGCGACCACCGCTCCGCCCGAGTCGGTGGTCGAAATCGCGATACCGGCCACTCCCCTGGCCAACGGCGGCGATCGTCCTCTGATTGGCCAGCCCACGCTGGGGTTGGCGGCGCGGCCAGAGCCCTTGTCGCCACGAACAGGAAACGCCCAAATCGAGCCGACGACTCCCTCGCCCAGCCCCGCTCCTGCCCCCGTGGCAGAATCCGCGGAGCCCGTTGTCGCGGTTCCATCCGCCGCTCCATCGTCGGTGGGCCTGCTGAGTCGTCGCAAGCCGACGACGGATAACGTTGCCGCGAATCCCACGCCGGCCCCCGCCCAGGCATCGCAACCGTCTTCGCCGGCCCTGGCCATTCGCGTGGGCGCCGCCATGCCCACTGCCGAACTGGCCGCCGAACCCAACCTGCCGCAGGCCTCAACCGACGCGAGTGCGACCATCCAGGTTCAACCGGTACAAAGCGTGGCTGTCCGTCCGACCCCAACCCTGCATCCGCAGCAACCGTTGGCGCTTAGCGCCGGCGCCTTGCCGCTCGCGGTGCGGGCTTCCGCGCGTCAGCTACAGATCAACGCTTCTCCCGAATTCATCGCGGCGATCAACATGGGTGACCAGGACATGGACGCCCACCGTTATGCATCTGCCATTGGCCACTACAGCAACGCGATCTCGCTCAACTCGCGGTCGTGTGCGGCCTATGCGGCGAGGGCCGAAGCCTACCTGGCCCACCAGAGCCCCGCTAAGGCTCAAGCCGATGCGCATGCGGCGCTGGCCCTCGATCGCAATTGCATCTTGGCGCTCGGCTGCTTGGGGGAACTCGCTTACCAGGAAGGCAAATATCCGCAAGCGCTCGACCATTTCCAGCGACAGCTGGAGTTGGCTCCCCACTTCACGCACGCTTACTTTCATCGGGCTTTAACGCACGAGCAATTGGGCAACTTGAAGCAGGCTCAAGACGACTTCACTCGCGTTTTGGCTGCCAACCCCGAACTGACCGCGGCCTACCTGGCTCGAGGTCGCGTGTTGCTGGCCCAGGCGCAAACGTCTGACGCCATTGCCGACCTGACCCAATACATCGCCAAGCTTCCTCACGATGCCGCCGGTTATTTCGAGCGCGGCCAGGCCCATGCCGCTCGGCAAGATTGGGCCGCGGTCGTGAACGACTTGCGGGAAGCCGTAGCGCTCGACCCCGACCACGCCCACGCACGCCTGGCCCTCGGACAGGCGCTGATCGAAAGCCAGCAACCCGAGGAAGCCCTGAAGGCGTTTGCCAACTGCCTGCGCGTGCAGCCAGGCAATGTGGCCGCCTTGGCCGCCCGCGGTCAGATTTACCTGTCCCAGGGAGATGCCGAGAACGCCATTGGCGAGTTGAACGCGGCGCTGGAACTGGCGCCCCATGATGCGGAATTGCGCGTGGTGCGAGCGACGGCGCTGCTGGAAGCCGAGGAGCCCGAGCAGGCGCTGGCCGACTTCGACGTGGCGTTGAAGTCGCAAGGCAATCGCGCGGATTGGCACCTGGCGCGAGCCCAGGCTTGCCTGGCATTGGAGAATTTTGACGAGGCCCTGGCGAGTATCGAATCCGTTCTGCGGCAGCATCCTCGTCATTTGGAAGCCTTGAACATGCAAGCGGCCACGTTGGTGGCGTTGGGCGAATTGGAACCGGCCATTGCCATCTTGAGCAAGCTGATCGAGGCCGACCCGGCCGACACCGATGCCAAACTGCATCGGGGATTGGCGCGTTTGCAGTATGGCGATTACGCCCAGGCCGAGCGTGATTTTCAAGAGCTGATTGCCGGCGATGAAGAGAACGACGAGCTCTACCTGTTTCGCGCCATGGCCCGACTGCGGGGCAAGAAGTATGGCCTGGCGGCGGAAGATTGCAGCCGCTTGATCGAGACCGGCATGAATGAGGCCGAGGTGTACGCCACCCGCGCTCAAGCGCTCGAAGGCCTGGGCGACGCGCCCGCGGCCCTGGCCGACCTGGCCGTGGCCTTGCAGCTCGACCCCGACCAGGCCGAAGGCTATGCCGTGCGGGCGGCGATCCATTTCAAGGCCGGTCGCCTGGCCTCGGCTTTGGAAGACCTCAATCTGGCCTTGGAACGGAACGAGGATCACTTCGAAGCCACGTTGCTGCGAGCCGAAGCGCGGATTGGCGCCGGCGAATTCCGCGAAGCCATCGCAGACGGCGATCGCGCCGTCGCCCTCGATGGCTCCGACCCTCGCGGTTATAACCTCCGCGGCGAAGCCCGCCGCAAACTGGGCAAATTTGCCGGCGCCCTGGCCGACTTCGACACCGCGCTCGAACTCGATCCCAAGTTCGCCGCCGCCTACACCAATCGGGGAATGGCGTTTCTGAACCAGGGCAACTTCGACCAGGCCCTGTTGGATCTCGAGCAGTCGATCGAGCTCGACAACCAGCACGCCTATGCGTACCTGGTGCGGGGAGAGGTGCTGCGAAACTTGGGGGACTACGAAGGCGCGATTGCCGACTTTGATAACGCCATTCGCCTGCACCCCAGCAACGCCAAAGCCTACGGACATCGCGGCATGGTGCAGCTCAAACTACGGCGCTGGGACGCGGCCATTTCCGACTACACCCAGGCCATTCGCTTCAGCCCTCGCTACGCGGTCGCTTACTACGATCGTGGCAAGGCTTACGCCGAAAAGGGCGACCACGAGCGGGCCACCCACGACTATCGCATGGCGGTGGAACTCAACCCCATCTACGCCGACGCCTACTACAAGTAGGGTCCGCGCCCCGTGCGTGGCCTGATAAAAAGCTTCGCACGACCTTTCTTTCTCCCTTCTCCCCCGGTACTCCGGGGGAGAAGGGCTGGGGATGAGCGGGTTTTGCTCGGGCTTGAGATTGCAAACCCAACTCCGCTCCCCAAGGCCCCTCAACCCCGACCCCTCTCCCCGGAAATACCGGGGAGAGGGGAGAAAAAGATTCTTTTTTTGGGGGGCATCTGTGCAATCCAAGTGCGGCGCGTAGGCCATGTGCATTGGATTTGCCGGGCAGGGTTGTACGCAACTGACGATCACCACGCAACCGTTTCGGCGAGGCCCAAATTCTCCAACTCGCCGCCAACGACGACGTTTTTATCAGGCCACCCCGTGCATACCTTTCGGGTGGAAGGACCGCCCCGCCCGCGCACGCCTTTTGCCGATAAAGAGGCGCCGTCCAACGATCGGCGGCGCGGGCGGTATGCAGAGGGCTGCATACCCTACTCGATTGCGGGAACCTCGGAAGGCCGCAGGCTCTTGAGATACTCGGCGGCAGGCTGGCCGTTGATGGTTTTGAGGGTAGCGATATCGCCGAGCACCAGACGATTGCGAATAACGATGTCTTCCGAACAAGTGAGTTCTTCCAGCGGTGCGATGTTGATCGGCGATAGGTCGAGCCAGTGAGGGCCGCCCACAATCGTAAGCTGCCTCAGGTCTACGAGCGCTCGAAGCGGCGTGATGTCATCGACTTCTGGTGTGAGACTAATAGTCGCCACTTGAATTGCACCATCGCGAGGCTCCACCTCAAGACCTGCATCTTGCCCTTTCGGGGCGAGTTCACGAAGCTTGGCAGCGATGGTAGCGACTTGATCGGCCACTGGAAGTTCACGAGTCGTCTGGGCGAACTCCAATACAGAAGCTCTCCGCGTATTGAAGGTTTCCCATGCAACGCTGGGAGGTACGATGGGATTGTTATTAGCAATCGCCAGATCGGTAATAGTCGTTGCCCGTTTCACCGTATTTTCATCGTTATTGTGAAAAAGGGATAGGGAGAGGGTGAGTTGTGCCAATGGCATATCCTTTATAGGCGATATCTCCGCAACTTTCGTGCGACGAAACTGCAACACCTTCAAAGGCATGCCGCGGATAGCAGAAATATCCGAAACTCCTGTGTCTGAAAGCCTCAGTTGCTCTAACTGCAGTCCTCTGAGCGAAGCCAGGCTCGAAACAGGTGTAGACGAGATATTCAACCACTTCAGATTCATTTTGCTCAACGGCGAAAGGTCGGAGATGGGCGAGCCGCTAATGTTAAGATTCCAAATAGGTGTTTGGGCCAAGGGCGAAAGGTCCGTCACACTCGTTGAGGCGCAGTTCAGTTCGGCTAACGGCATGTCGGCTAGTGGCGAAAGATCTGTGACCCGCGTACTGCCAAGATACAGGTTTGTGAGCTGCATGCCTGCTAGCGGCGAAAGATCTGTGACCAAAGTACTTCCAATATTAAGTTCTGTTAGCTCCATGCCAACAAGCGGCGCGAGATTCGATATGCGAGTAATACCCGGCTGCAGCTTCTTAAGAGGCATCCCTTTGATCGGTGATAGATCCGAGACGCGGGTATGCCGGATATCAAGGCTTGTCAGCAGCATGCCTTGAAGGGGCGAAAGATCTGAGATAGGTAATCCTGTGAGGTTGAGGCTGGTTAGCGGCATGCCCATCAGAGGCGTAATGTCGGTGAGCGTGCCTTTACTTGCGCGGCAATCCAAGGAACTGAGTTCGGCTAGTGCCCGCACTGGCCAGATGTTTTTCATGCCATCGGATTGGAATGAAAGAGTACTGACTCGGCCGAATTCGACCTTAGGATATATTTCTCCATCAAATCCAGGGTTTATGTCGTGTAACTTCTTTCCAACGGCCTCCACCTGCTCCTCCACCGGCAGCTTGGCCACTTCGTCAAAGAATGCCTGCTGCTCCGGCGTGGGCTGCCAGGGTTTGGCAGGGGTCGCGGGTTTGGCAGTCGTTGCCGGCGTGGCGGCGGGGACGGGGGACGGTCGTGGGATGGCTGCAGTGGCCGGCGCTTCACCTGCTGGCTTCAACGAAACCGTTAGCAGCGTTTTTGCTCCGCGCGATACCGTCACCTGGTTCTGCTCCAATTCAAACCGATCCCCGCCGCCGGCCAGTTTTGCCTGGTATTTGCCTTCGGCGATGTCGATCGACCAGCCGGAAGTCGCGTCGGCCACCTTTACATCGCCGCCGCCGGAGACTTCGATCTTGATATTCCTTGCCGCTTCGGCGGGTATCCCCTCCGCCAGTTCCACCACCACCTGGCCGTGCGGCGTGCGGAGGGAGAGCAGGATCACGCCCGCCAATAGGGCCGCGCCCAAAACACTGCAAGCGAGCAACACGGGCCGGCGATGGCGGCCTTTGCCTGCACCTTTTGCGGCTGCGGTGCGACGCCGAGGCTGGGAGCCGCCTTGGCCCTGCGGAGAATTGCTCGTGGCCAACTTGCCCGACGTTGCCAGCGTGCCTGACATGGCCAATTGGGGAACCAAGAGCTCCAGGGCCGCGGCCACTTCGTCCATGGTTTGATAGCGGTCGTCGGGACTCTTGGCGACCATCTTCTGCAAGAGCGTTTCCAACTCGGCCGGAACATTTTGGTGCTTATCTTGCAGCTTCGGAAACGACTCCCCTTGATGGGCGAGGATCTTTTCGACGAATGTTTCGCCGGCGAACGGAGCCTCACCGGTCAACAGGCGGTAGAGGGTGCATCCCAAGGAATAAATGTCGCTACGGGCATCGGCGTGTCGCGTGTTGCGGGCTTGCTCGGGGGCCATGTAATCGGCGGTGCCCATCGCGGCCCCCGACTGGGTGAGGCCCTCGGCTTCGTCCTGATCGCCGGTCAGGCGGGCGAGGCCCATGTCGAGAATCTTGAGGGTGCCGTCGGCATCGACCAGCATGTTGGCCGGCTTGATGTCGCGATGAACGATTCCCTTGGCGTGCGCGTAGGAAAGCCCCTTCGCCGCTTGCAGTGTCAGGTTGACGGCTTCCACGAGCGACAGGGCGCCCTGCTGCCGCAATTGCTGGGAAAGATCCTGCCCTGCCACATACTCCATGGCCAAGTAGAAGCGGCCGTCTTGTTCGCCCGCATCGTAGGCGGTGACAATGTGGGGGTGATTCAAGCGCGCGGCCGCTTTGACCTCGCGCTCGAAGCGTTGCACCGATTCTTTCGACTTGGTGGCCGCGGCGGGCAACAGCTTGAGAGCCACCTGGCGATCCATCCGCCGGTGCCGGGCGAGCAGCACCTGGCCCATGCCTCCCTTGCCGATCTTGTCGAGCACCACGTATTCGCCCCAGACGAGGCCCTTGGAACGGCCCTGGTAGAGCACCGCCGCCTGAAACCGCGTGAGCTTTTGCTGCTTGATCAGCAGCCGGGCAAGGTCTTGCGCCGTGCCGCTGGCGCGGGCTTCTTCCGGGAGGGCCGCGACAAAACCGTCCCAATCGGCGGCCAGCACGATCCCGCTCGCCTGAAGGGTGGTGAGAAACTCGGCGGCGGTCGCCAGAGCCGCCGACGAGGCAACCTGGGTTACCGCCGATTGTTCCAAGGCGAAGGAGCCGGTGGAGTTCCGAGGCGGTGTCGTGTCTTCCTGGCCGCTGTCGGTGGCACGTTCAGGCTGGGGAACGATTTTCGCGAGCGCACTCAGCAGCGCCTTGAGCGTGGGAGAATCATCGCGCTGGGTGGCCGAGGCTTTGCGGAGGGCGATGCCCACGGTGTCGTCGGCATCGAGCTGCGAAAGGTGGCTTTGGCAAGGTTCGCACTGGGCGACGTGCTCGGCAATCTCAGCGAGATCGTCGTCGGAAAGCAGCCCTTCCACCAACCTCACGAGCACTTCGTGCGAGGGACAAGTGGCCAGCATGATGGCAAACTCCTACGTATTGGTGGGGCAACCGTTTTGGATTGATCTCCCGCAAGGTCTCTATCCAAGTAAACGAAACGGTCTAACAGCAATTTTTCCATCCATCGGCCAGAAAACGGAAACCCCGACCGCATCGGGGGTTGCGGATAGCGTTGACGGGGCAGAGGAGCGGCCGCGCTTTATTCCAGGACCGCATCAAATTCATCGCGGAGCCGCCGCCGGACGCGGGACTTGGCCATGAGAACGGCCGCGGAGCTCATGCCCAAGTTGGCGGTAGGCTGCTGTTCGACGACGGTTTGCCAGAACGCTTTCCAGGTGGTTTCCTCGAACTCGGTTTGAATGAGCGATACCGCCCTGAGGTAGACTTCCGCGGCCACCTGGTCCTCGGCATCCTCGGGAAGGGCGATGGTTTCCGCCTGTTCGAGCAAGCGGCGATGGGCATCGGATCCGCCTTCGGCCGGTGGCCGGCGAGCCAAGTTGCGAAAGTGATCGCGGACCTTGTTCTGCGTGATGGTCTTGAGCCAGGCTCGGAAGCGATCGGTGGGCCGGTCGCGTCGAAAGTCGCCGATGCTGTTGGCCACGGCCCGAAAGACTTCTTGGGCGACATCGGCGGCGTCATGGCTCTGAAGCTGCGACTTGCTAAGCCAGTGATGCACCAAGGGACCATACAGGGCGATGAGTCGATCCCAGGCCGCGGGATCCCATGCCCTAACGCGGTCGAGCAAAGTACGAGAAGTGGACTCCGCCGAATCGGGCCCTGAAGGTGTTCTGGAAATTGGCATGCTGCTGCCCCCGAGGCAAAATTCCTCATGCCAGTCTACTGGGGGGCGGCGGGAGCCTGCAACACATTTTAGACCGTACTTTTTCCCTGCTGGGCGGGATATCTTGGATGATCTACGAGTAGGGTCCGCACCCCGTGCGTACCCTTCGCGTGGAGGATCGCCAGACCGCGGCAGTTGCGCATGCGTTTTGCCGTTAAAGGTGCGCCGTCCAACGATCCGCGGCGCGGGTGGTATGCAGAGGGCTGCATATCCTACATGGCTGCGTACCCTGGCTATTCAGGCGAATTCTGCAGCCGGCGGCGGAACAGCAACGGCTGGATCTTCCGCCGTTCAACTTCGGGATCGAAATAGGTTTGGCTGTAGAGAATGCGAGGGTTGCTCACATGCACGGCCCGCAGTTTGCCTTTATCTTCAAACAGGCAGACCCCGCCGCAAGGCAGCATTTGCTGGCAATAGAATCGCCAGTCGACGATCTCGTTGGGACCGCCCACGTTCACCCATAGAATCTGAGTAAACCTTCGCTGACCGTCATGGTCCATCACGGTATTCACCTCAACACAGTCAACATAGTCAACCGGCCAAGGGTCGGCGGGAAGGATCGCCAACAACAATTGAACGAACGTAGTCATCATGGTGGCACCATCCTTAGTGTCTCGCAGGCATCTTGCCTACGCGAATGGGACCCCCCTGGTTTCACTTACGGGGGACCCGCTCGAGACAAACCAATCGGAAGAACTAAAACGTCGTCGAGGCCTAATGCAAGCCGCACGCCAAAACTGGGATCAGGCGCGCAAGTCGTTCTCATATATGCTGAATCCACGGAAATTACGGATGCCAGAGAGTGCCGAGCCGAGGGAGGGAGACGCCAAGAAGTGTTGCAATGACTGCTCACCGATTAGGCACTCCGGTTGCCTGGAGGACATTAACCAACGGGAAGAAGCGAGTCGCGAAAGCTGCCGGAGGCGGCCGAATGAGAGTCGCCAGACAGCACCCGCGATCGTGCAATGAGGTGAATCTTTTGGATAATCGTCAATATGGCCGGTTCAACTCAAGACCATTTTTTTTGATACCACTGCTAGCGGGCAACTCGTAGGCATGGACTGCCTCGGAGGGGCAGACTGCCTAGCATTGCCGAAGTGCCTGCTCAGGAACTAATCAGATCAATCGCCTCTCATTCAAACGGCGGCTGCTTTTAACCCGTCAATGTGTCGCCAGTGGACTCCGGCTGTCGTGCTGGCAGGACATTTTGCGCACGCGCTCCTTTAACCATTCGCTGTTGATGTCCCACGATTCGCCAATCCGCTAAACTTCGCCGTTTGCCAGTCTGGTAGCAAAGCCTTCGTCCGAAGGTTAGTCTTGGAGTCGGAGACCTGCCCGCAATCTTGCCAACCGCCTGCTTGCCGCGCCTGCCAACTCATGAGGAACTTCGCTGTGACGTCACGCATTTTTCAATCCACCGCGGCGGCATGCCTGCTGGGGCTGTTTTGCTGTGGGACCGGCCTCGGACGCCAGGCCCGGGCCGCGGAGCCGCCGCAAGCGGACGAACCTCGCCAGGCCGCTGGTCCGCTCTCGCCGGCCGATTCGTTAGCGACCGTGCGGATTGCCGGCGGCCTGCGCATGGAACTGGTGGCGGCCGAGCCCGACGTGATCGACCCCGTGGCCGTGCGGTTCGACGAACAGGGCCGCATGTGGGTGGTCGAAATGCGCGACTACCCTCACGGACCCGCCGAGGGGGAGCCGGGCCAATCGCGCGTTCGCATTCTCACCGACCCCGACGGCGATGGCCGCTACACGCTCCATAGCACCTTCGCCGACAAGCTTACCTTCGCCACCGGCGTGCAACCTTGGCGGGGAGGCGCCTTTGTCACCCTGGCAGGGCAGGTTGCCTACTTCCCCGATGCCAATGGCGACGGCGTCGCCGAAACGCCCATCCCCTGGTTCACTGGCTTTGCCCAAGAGAATTCTCAGCTGCGCGCCAACCATCCGCGGTTTGGTCTCGATAACCAAATCTATGTCGCCAACGGGCTGCGCGGCGGCACGGTTGTCGATGCCCGTGATAGCAAGGCCGAGCCCACCAACATCAGCGGCATGGACTTCCGCTTCAACCCCGTCACCGGCCAGCACGCGGCAACCACGGGAGCAGGCCAGTTTGGATTGTGCTTCGACGACTACGGCAATCGCTTCGTCTGCACCAATCGCAATCCGCTCAAACACATTGTGCTGCCCGACGAGGTATTGCGGCGCAACTCGGCCCTGGCGGCGCCCTCCGGCGTGCACGATGTGGCCCCCTTTGGCGAAGACTCGCGGCTTTACCCCATCAGCAGGGCGTGGACCACTTCCAACCTGCACGCTGGCCAGTTCACGGCCGCCTGCGGCGTGGCGATCTACCGCGGCGACGCCCTGCCGTCCGAGTTTCACGGCAATGGCTTCACCTGCGATCCCACAGGCAACCTGGTCCATCGCGAGATCATCAAGCCTGCCGGCGGCACGTTTACTTCGCAACCCGCCCACCAGGGCGTGGAGTTTTTGGCTTCCACCGACGAGTGGTTCCGGCCGGTGAACCTGGAAACCGGCCCCGACGGCGCCCTCTACCTGGTGGATATGTATCGGGCCGTGATCGAGCATCCGCAGTTCATGCCGGCCGAACTCAAGGAACGCCCCGACCTGCGTTACGGCGACGACCGGGGGCGAATCTACCGGATTGTGGCCGATCCGCCCCAGGGCAAGGCATCGTTGGCCGTGGACCACCCGACCAATCTGGCGAAGCTCACCAACGATCAACTCTTAAAGCAGCTAGCTCATCCCAACGCCTGGCAACGGGAAACAGTGGCGCGATTGATTTACGAACGCCAGACCCTCGATTTCAACGCCGGCCTGGAAAACCTGGTGAAGAGCTCGCCGGCGCCGCTGGCGCGAATCCATGCCCTGTGGATTCTCCAAGGGCTGAAAAGCCTGCCAGAGGAATTGCTCCTGCGAGCCCTGCGAGACGGCGACGCTCATGTGCGCGAACAGGCCGTGATCCTGGCTGCTGGGCGACTGGAAAGCTCGACCCTTCGTTCGGCCGTGATGCGATTGCACCGCGATCCCGATGCCAAGGTTCGCTTCCAGGTGGCCCTGGCCCTGGGCAACACCTCAGGCCTCGCAGTTGTCTCGTCCTTGAGAGCCATCGCGCTGGCCGGCGCCGACGATCCCTGGACCCGGCTGGCGGTGGCCACGGCGGTGCCTCCCAGCGACCACCCGGCCGCGGAAGCCGCGGGCGCCGAGGCCTTGCTGCGCGAAGTGCTCGCGCACCTGGGGGCTCCCCGGCCCGGGAGCCTGACCGCCGGCCAACAAGAACTCGTGGCCCAACTCACCACGCTCGCGGGAGCGGCGTCCAAAGAGGCTCGCCAGGCCGCGCTAGCCCGAGTGATGACGCTCGATGCCTCGGACGAGGCGGCCGGCCGGTTGCAATTTCGTTTGGTGCGTAACTGGCTCGAAGCGGCCCGGCGGCAAGATCGCAACATTCGCCTCAGCAAAAGCCTGGTGCCCGGCCAGGAAGCGGCCTTGAACAGTTTACTGGCCAAGGCCGAAGTTGTCGCCGCCGACGCCCAGCGCGAGCCGGCAGAACGAATCGAGGCGATCAGCCTGCTTGGTTTTGCCGCCGCTGAGCAGGGCCTGTCGCAATTGGCCCAGCGGGAAAGCAACCAGAGTGTCCGCGCCGCGGCCCTGGCCGCATTTGCCCGCACGGGCTCGTTGGAAACCTGGCAGGTCATCCTCAAGCGATTCGCCGGCGAGCCGCCTAGCGTTCGCCGCTCCATTCTCGATGCGGCGCTCAGCCGCGCCGAACTGACCGTGGCCCTGCTCGACGCGATCGAATCGAAGTGGGTGCGCCCCACCGAACTCGACCCCACCCGCAGTGGCCGGTTGCTGCGGCACGGCAATGCCGAGATTCGCGATCGGGCCACCAAGTTGCTCGCGGCATCGATTCCCGCCGATCGCCAGCAGGTGTTGGCCGACTATCAACAGGTGTTGGAAATGACCGCCGACCCCGCGCGGGGCAAGAAGGTATTTGGCGAACGGTGCGCCGTGTGCCATCGCATTGGCGAAATTGGCGTGAACGTGGCCCCCGATATTTCGGACTCGCGCACCAAAACGCCCATTCAAATTCTTACGGATATTCTGCAACCCAATCGGGCCATCGACAGCAACTACATCAGCTACACCATCGTCACGACCGACGGCCGCGCCCTCACCGGCATCATCGCCGCCGAAACGGGGGGCAGCGTCACCATCCGGCAGCCGGAAAATAAGACCGTCACGCTCACCCGAGGCGAGATCGAAGAAATGCAATCGAGCGGCGTTTCGCTGATGCCCGAGGGGCTGGAGAAAACCATCAATCACCAGCAAATGGCCGACCTGGTCGCCTTCATCAAAAGCTGGCGCTACCTGGACGGCCGCACGCCGCTGGGGAACAATGAACGCCGGATCGAGCCGCAATAGCGGTTGCCGTTGCTTCCCTACCGCCCTGTTTGGCCGCAAGCGAGTGGAGCATTCTTAGGACGAGGGAACCCGCGTCTTAAGTCAGGTCGCGGTACTCGCGCCGCGAGAAGACCACCGCCGCCAGCAGCAGGCTGCCAATCGCAATGGCGCCCAGCGACCAGGCCGCCGTGGAAACGGCCAGCGATTCAAACACCGTGGGCTCCGGCAGCACCGACCGACCCACTTCGCGGTACATCATCGAACGGCCGTAAAAGCTGATCGCCACCCGTTTGATCACGCCCGGCATGTTGCCCAACAGGGCTTCCATAAACAGGGCATAAACCAGGGCCGTGATCGTGGCGTGCCGAAACATCACGGCAAACAGGTGAAACAACGACACGTAGGCCACGGTCATCAAGAACACCGCTGGCAAATACAGGCGGAAGGCGCCATCGGCCGCCGACCCTGCCAGCCGGCAGTAGATATAGAAACTGCCGATAATCAGGGCCAGCACCAGCGGCAGCGTGGCCGACCATTTGGCAAACAGAATCAGCCACCGAGGGATGGGCCGCACCAGTAAGAACAATAGCGTGCGGTCTTCGCGATCGCCGCCAATGCTGGTGGTGGCAAATGCCAAGGCGCATATCGGCAGCAAGAACAGCGTGAACAGCTGAATCACGAACACGTCGCTAAATCTTCCGAAGGCGTCCACGGCGGACAACCGGCCGATGGACTTCCCCCGCTGCTGCACGATGAACAGGCCGGCGCCCACCAGCGGAAACATCACCATAAAGGTGTTCAAGGACCAGAACAGCCGGCGGAACGACAGCCACACCAGGGTGGTCCAGGCACGAAACAACTTCATGATCCCCGCGGCTCCAAGTAGGCAAATACGGCGTCGGCGCCGGCATCCAACGTTTCCAGCCGCGTGATTGCGAGGCCCGAGCCCACCACCACCTGGTTGAAATTCTGAAAGAACCTCGCGGGGTTCTTCACCCGGGCCGTGACCGTGTCGTTGCGCAGGTCGACCGAAGTCACTTCTTCCATGCCAATCAGCAAGGCCGCCAGTCGCCGCGGGTCGTTCCCTTCCAGCCCCACGGTCAGTGGCTCGTCGGACAGCATCGTGCGAATCTCGGCCAAGGTGCCCGAGGCCAGCACGCGTCCGCGGGCGATCATCAAGATGGAATCGGCCAGGTCTTCAATTTCGGCCAGCAAGTGGGTCGAAACCATCACGCACTTGCCGTCGGCGGCCAGCTCGCGCAGCAACTGATGGATTTCGCGGCGCCCGCCCGGATCGATCCCCGTCAGAGGTTCGTCGAGCAGGTAAATTGGCGGCGAGTTGACCATGGCCTGGGCCAGCTTGATGCGTTGCCGCATGCCGTGGCTGTAGCCGGCAAGCTTGCGGTGCGCGCGATCCGTCATCCGCACCCGTTCCAGTGCCTCTTCGGTACGCTCCCGCGACTCGCGGCGCGAGTAGCCATAGAGCCGGGTCATCGCATACACGAACTCCCGCCCGCTCATTTCCTCATAAAAGCTGTTGATGTCGGGGCAATAGCCGATATCGCGTTTGGCGCGAGAACTCCAGGCCGAGTGCTCTCCAATCAGCACCCGCCCCAGCGTGGGCCGCAGCTGCCCGCTGGCCAGCTTCATGAGCGTGCTTTTCCCCGCCCCGTTCGACCCAAACAGGGCCGTAATGCCAGGCCCCAGCCGGAAGCTGACATCGTTCACGCCAATCACGGCGCCGTAAAACTTGGTGACTTGTTCGAAGGTGAGGTACATGGGAAATAGCTTACCAGATGGCCGGCGGCCCACGTAGGGCCAGCCTTGCCAAGGCTGCCCTTGAACCGGAAATAGAACCACGCCGCCAGCCACTTTCGCAAGCAGACGGCGCGGCGAAGTCTTTCAAGAGGCCAAGCAGTTTTTCCCGCCACGCGATTCGCTGCCAAGTCAAACGGCCCATGACAGCGCGGCTTCGCTGCCGCGTGCCGGCGATCAGGCCGCGGTCGGCGACCGGCAACCTACATCACCGCGAAGTAGTTTTCGACCGCGAAGTCGAACATCTCTCGCGACATGCTGGGCGATTTGCCCATGTAGTGGCAGTAGTTCACGATTTGCAGCAGCAAGTCGCGGGGTTGGCAACAGCGGAACGGGCGGCGAACGGCCAGGTAATGGTTTTCGATCAGGTGGTCGACGGCGTCCTGGTCCCACTCGATCTTCATCTTTTCGGCGATTAGCTTGAGCAGGGCCCGATACTCTTCTTCGCTGGGGTCTTTGACTTCCACCTTGTAGGGAATACGTCGAAGGAACGCGTCGTCCACCAATTGCTTGGGCTCGAGGTTGGTGGAAAAGATGATCAACTGGTCGAACGGCACCTGAATTTTCTTGCCGTTGGGCAGGTTGAGAAAGTCGTAGCGCTTTTCGAGCGGCACGATCCAGCGATTCAGCAACTGGTCGGTGCTCATCTTCTGGCGGCCGAAGTCGTCGATGACCAGGGTGCCGCAGTTGCTCTTCAGTTGCAGCGGCGCCTCGCAGACCCGGGTGGAGGTATTGAGGGTCACTTCGAGATTGTCCATCGTGAGCTCGCCGCCGACCACGATCGTGGGGCGTTTGATCCGTACCCAGCGCTTGTCGATGCGGCTATCTTGCCAGAGCGCGTCGCTGGGCCTCAGCGGCGCCTCTTCGTGCACGCTGGGGTCGAACATCCGCATGATTTCGCCATCGATACCGATGGCGCGCGGAATCCAAACCAGCGTGCCAAACGCCGCGGTGACACGTTCGGCAATGCTCGTCTTGCCATTGCCAGGAGCGCCAAACAAGAACAAGCCCCGGCCGGAGTTGACCGCCGGCCCCAGGCGTTCCAACATTTTTTGGTTGATCAGCAGATCGCTGAAAGCGCGACTGAGGTCTTCGCCCGTGGGGTGCTGGTGGGCGATGGATTGAGCGCCCACGCTGCGAATGTATTCGTCCAGCGAAACGGGCACCGAGCCAAAGTACGTGCAGTGGTCCAGGTGGCGCCGAGCCCGCTCGCGACCCACGTCGGTTAGCTGGTAGACGTAATCGTTCATGGGCGCCGAGCCGTAGTACACCACCAGTTGGTCGTTCTTCAGGCGGGCTAGCAGTTCGTCGATCAGCTTGAAGGGCATCTTGCACTGCTCGGCCACGGCCCGCCCCGTGGCGGTGCCCACCGCCAGCAGGTACTTGAGCATCAGCGATTCGACCTGACCTTCGGTGATTTGGGCCGAAGCAAACGACTCGGGTTCGATTGGCACATAGCCGGTGGTGACTTCGTCGGCGCTAACGCTAGCAGACTCGCTGCCCGAGGCTCGACGGGATTGCGGAGCGGTATTATGGGGCGGCGGCTCGGGACGCGGCGGCAAGCTGTCTTGCTCGGCCTGTTCGGCGACCTCGGGCTCGGCGGTGGGCGATTGCGGGTCGGAGGTGAGTTCCGAGATTCGCCGTAGCAGTTCGTTGAGCCGACTATCCTGGCGAGGCTCCGCTTCGGAACGCGCCGATGGCGGAGGCTCCGGCGCTACCGCCTGGCGCACCCGGCCGACCGGAATGGAGCTGGCAGGCGGCGAGGAAGCCGCCGACTCGGTATCCCGGCGCGCAGCGGGAGCGTCGCTGCCCGATTTGAGCAAGCCTAGGCTGGCAAGACGCTGAAACAATTCATCAGGGGCATCAGCTGCCATCGCGCATTCCCGCTAGCGGTCGAGCGTGGAAATTGGGGTGAGGTCGGCCGGCAGAACCCGGCACTCGTTCGCGTTCTACAAGGGGGGGGACGGGGGCAGGCGTCAGACGGTCTATCACTGGCACGCACTCGGCCGGTCGAAGCAGTGGATGCGAGTCTGACGGGTGGCCCGGAAACCAAAACCCTGTCGAACCCTACGTCTGGAACAATGCGCGGTCAAATGCGAGCGACGGGGGCACCGGCGCCGCGTCCGGGCGCGCCGTTTCTGGCCGATGGGCGGCTCCGCGAGCGCATCGATAAGGGGCGGAGTTCCTGCCGCTTGATGGCGGAAAGTTCTTTGCAGCTTGCAGAGATGTTAACGAACAAGAAACTAGCCGGCGCTCCGCGCCACCGGTTGGCGACCTTTTGCGGGCGGAAGAGAGCCCGCCGCCATCGGCGACAGCAGTGCCAACGTCCGCAAAGTTTAACTAACCCCTACGGTGCCCCGCGCGCTACGATCGTCACGCAAGGAATGACCCTCAATTCCGTTAGGGCTTTACTTTCTGGTTCAACTGGTCTGTCAAACAGGACCGATACTATCGTCACATGGAGGCATGTTCCGTCCAGCGGGATGGAACCGTTAACGACGATTTTCCTGGGGGGAAAATGATGCGCACTCGCATTGCGTGCACGGTGATGGTCTGGCTGGCCAGCACCTCAATCGGTCTGGCCGAATGGTCAGAAAACCAAGATTTGTCGTACATGGTAGGCGATGCCCAGTTCTTCGCGCCGCGAGATCTGAGCACCTTCGATGAAAAGCCGTACGCCAACGAAGGGTTGTACTTTACGGCGCACTTGTTGAACTATCAGGTGACCTCGCCGCAAAGGGTAACCATCGGCAACGTCGATGCCGTTGGGCAGCCGGCCTTCTTTGGCCCCGAGGGCCTTGTTTGGGAAAACCTGATGGAGTTTCGGGCTCAAGACAACTCGATCGACACCAGCGGTTTTCGCGATGATCGGCAAACCGGCCAGGAGTACTCCGTGGGGTACATGGAGGACGACGCCGGTTGGAGCGTCCGCGGGTTCGAAATGCACGGCACGCGCCAGCAGATTCGCACGACCGACGCCATGGTCGCTTTCTCCGATCCAGCCGGCTTGCTGAGCCTGGACTACAATCTCAGCCGAGCAATCCTACCGCCGCCAACCGAGCCGCCTTTTCGGCGATTCGTGGGGCAATTCACATTTCCCTTGGGCGTGATGTTCGAGGAAATGAACGCGGATTTGCGGACCCGGTTCTATAGCGTGGAAGCCAACTATGTGCTTCGCCACCGCGGGCATTTCGGCGGCTACTGCGAATGGTCGTTCGGCCCGCGCCTGTTCATGTTCGAGGAATCGTTCGGCGTGCGAGGATACGGTGGTATTCTCGACGACAGCATGTGGTACACCGACGCGCACAACTACTGCGTGGGACCCCAAATCGGCTATCGCTGGTTCAAACGCAGCGGGTCGTGGCAGTACAATATTGAAGCTCGCGGCACCGCGGCCTTGAACTGGCACGAAACCCGGCAACAAACGCACCTGGCATCCGCGGGTTCAACGCAGCCGTTCCTGTTGATCGAACCGTTCTTTCCTGAGCTTACCGTCTTTCCCTTCGATCAGAGTCTGGGTGTGCTGGAAAGCCGGAGCAACGATCGTTACCGAAGCATGCGGTTCTCTCCGATCGGGGAACTCAAGTTCAGCGCCTCGTACATTCTGACCCGCAAATGCTCGGTCAGCGTCGGGTACGACTTGCTGTGCGTGGGCGGGCTTTCGCGTCCGACCAACATGGTTCGGTACGAGTTCCCGCGCATGGGCATTGAACGCGACGCCCGTCCTGACATGATGTTTGCCCACGGTTTGAACCTGGCGATCGAGTTTAACCACTAAACTCCCTTGCCAACCAAGATCGGCAACTGCCTTGCTGGCCAGTGGCTGGGCTGCTTCAAACCCACGGAAGCCAGCCCTACCCGCCCCTGGCGAAGCAGGCATGTTTGCCGCGGAACGACGGCTCGCACAGCCAGCACCCGCACGCTCCTTCGCGAACAGATGCGTGCGTGCGGGGAGCCGTGATCCCCAGGAAGCAATCAGGGGCCTGAACGGAATAGCTCCGTCAGGCCCCGATTGCGTTCTGATGCATTAGCGGGCTGTTTCAACTCTCGCCAGGTGCGTCTACTGAATGAGCTTCAGGACGGACCTGACAGAGCGCTTGACCTGGGATCGAACGAAACCGTCCACCCGCAAGCGCGAGGACGGCATCTTTGGCCCTGATCCTCCGCCACGGGCAAAGCGACTTCATCTTTCCAGTTGCTTCAGCCATTGGCCTTTCTCTCGCAGCTTGCGGACGATCCGCAGGCAACCTTAAGCGGCGAGAAAAACACTTTAGCACGTGCTCCGCATGGCTAAACTTACCTCAAGCGAAGTGAGGTTCGCGCGGCTTACACGGCGTGCAGCCGGCGCAATTCTTCGAGTTCCATGGAGAGGCGATGACGGAGCGGGCTTTCGGGCCGCAATTCGTCGAGGAGCGCTTCGGCTTTGCCAAAGGTCTCTTCCGTCTTATCGCCTTGGTGATGCAGCAACCGTCCCCAGGAGCGCGACACTTCTTGTTCGGTGAGCAAGCTATGACTCCCAACCGAGTTCCAAAACAGTCGACAACCAAACCGACTTTCCACCTTATTATTAGCCGGAATTCACAGGGCCTGCAAGGTTGAGTGCGAAACGTGTCGATTCATGTCGCAAAAGCGGCTGAATTGGCCCCCCGAGCCGGTGGGGGATTCGCAAACTCACGCGGATCGTGCGGCGAACCGCGCGCGGAAGTGCGCGTAAAAACCAACCTTCCGGCGACAGCCTTTACCGGTCAGGGCAGTTCAGGCGGGGGGGGATCTGGCCTGCGCCGTTAAGCAACCGCGCGGCGCCTGGCGCGGGGGGCTCAGTCGCCCTGCTCGCCGCGCGGATCGACAACTCGCCCCAAAATGGGTGTGGGAATCTCGTCTTCGCGCACCAGCGGCACCGTGCAGTCGATCAGCAACCAGCTCAACCCGCCGAGCATGTAAATGCCGGCCGCGATCACAAACACGGGATACCAGCCGTAGGTCACGGCCACCACTCCAAACAGCAGCGGCGCCAGAATTTGGCCGATCGCCGCCACCGAGTTGTTGAACGAGAACACCGAAGCCGTGGCCTGCCCGCCAATATCGGTGACCGTTCCCCAGCGTGTCGCCACTTCGGTATCGGCAAAGAACTTAACCGAGAACAGCAGGGCGCAAAACAAGTAGGGGTTGTCGTAAAAGCTGAGCGCGAACATCAGCATCAGCGCCGCGCCGCACTTGCCGCCGCACCCCACCAGGCTGCGTGCCCAGCGGCGGTTGCCCAGTCCTCGCAGCAAAAGGTCGTTGAGAAAACCTCCAAAAACGCCGCCCAGCGCGCCGCCCAGCAGCGGCAAGGCCGAGAAAATCCCCATCTCCTTGAAATTCAGGGCGTATTCCTTGAACAAGAACAGGGGGATCCAGTTGGAGTACAAGTTATCGGCCATGGTGCTGAGCAGGGCCGACACGTTGAGCATGCCCAAGTTGGCCAGCGAGCGGGGGCTCATGCGACGGAACATTTCTTTGAGGGGCATTCGCTGCCGACGGCTGGGCGCTTCGCCCGCTTCAATCAGGGCAACTTCCTGCTCGTTCACCCCGGCATGCTCGCGGGGCGTGTTGCGAAAGCTTTTCAAGAAGATGAATCCCAGCGCCACTCCCACGCCAGCCAAGATGTAGACCGCCGTTTGCCAAGGCAACTTCAAGACACCGATCATCAGCGTGGCAAAAATCAGGCTGGCGGAGAGCCCGCCCATCCGGCCGGCGAAAACACCCATCCACCCTTGCACAAAGGTGCGAATGCGCAGCGGAAACCAGGTGCGGGTAACGCGGCTGAGGGCCGCGAAGGCGCCGGCTTGCGCCGTGCCGAGCAGAGCCCTCGCCATGTAGAGCACGCTCAGGTAGGGCGCGGTGTGCATGGCCAAGGCGATGGACCAAATGATAATGGCGCCGCTCAAATACAGGTGGGCGCCAAACACGTCGGCGATCACGCCGGAAGGAAACTGGAAGAGGGTGTAGCAACCGGCGAAGACGCTATCCATCAGGCCCAGTTCGTCGGCTTTGAGCCCTTGTTTGGCCAGCTCTGGCTTGATGAGAGCGAACGTGTAGCGATGCAAATACATCATCCACGACGTTCCACACCCCAAGGCAAACACCGTCCACCGCACGTTGGTGGGGCGCTCCGGATACGCCGTGGGAGACTCGTAGGGTTGCATCGGCAAGGAAGGTCTCGCAGGCAGAACTTGGGAGTGGAAAGCAGCGTGGGCGGAAGCTTAAGGTGGCGTGCGCGATCCCAAGCCTAACGTGCGTTGCGGTCGCTGTCATGCAACTTCCATCGCCCCGCGCTAATGGGTGGTAAAACCTGCTTCAGACTTGGCCTGCCAAACGGACGCAAGTTCACACTTGAGAAGTAAACCCTCCGCCCCCGCGCCATCGCGAAAAGCAAGCGGCAGGTTGGCTCGGGAAGCCGCGACGGTTGCAGCCCAAGCCATTCTGACCGACACTTGATTGCGATGAGCCGCTGGTTCCGCGAGTGGGAAGCCGGTGGAAGCCCCCGCCTCGCGGTGGTGCGTACCGAAATTCGATCGCCAAGGATTTGCAGCATGCCCAGTGAATCGGAGTGGGTGGTGGAGACCAGCCCTGAGAAGTTTGAAGCCGACGTGATCGAGCGGTCGCGGCAGGTGCCGGTGGTGCTCGATTTTTGGGCGCCCTGGTGCGCCCCTTGCCGCACATTGGGCCCTGTGCTGGAAAAGCTGGCGGCCGAGTCCGCTGGCCAGTTTGTGTTGGTGAAGGCCAACATCGACGAGTGCGGGGAATTCGCCGGGCAGTTTGGCGTGAACAGCGTGCCCACCGTGGTCGGCCTGCGCGACGGCCAGCCCGTCGACGCCTTTGTGGGGGCATTGCCCGAAGCTCAAATCAAGGCCTGGCTCGAACGACTGCTGCCCACCGCCGCCGAATTGGCCACCTCGGCCGCCCTGGCCCTGGTGGATAGTGAACCCGAACAAGCCGAGGCGCTGCTCCGCGAA
The DNA here is from genome assembly GCA_964445985.1 of uncultured Pirellulales bacterium. Classification (GTDB taxonomy): domain Bacteria; phylum Planctomycetota; class Planctomycetia; order Pirellulales; family S012-138; genus CAYUMU01. The sequence continues at coordinate 22,866 of CAYUMU010000005.1, forward strand.
GCCTGGGCCAATTCAGCAGCCAACGAGGTGCTGGCGCCCATCGCCCTGGCCCGCCTGCTGCTCCACCAGAACCGGGCGGACGAGTGCCGCGAAATCATTGCCCAGTTGGAGAAGCGTGGGTATCTGGAACCCGAGGCCGAGCAGGTTCGGGCCGAGTTGGACGTAAAGGAAAAGGCGGCCGACGCCGGCAGCGTGGACGATATCCGCGCCGAATTGGCGAACAACCCCAGCGATTACTCCATTCAACTTCGCCTGGCCGAAGCCCTGGCGGCCACGGGCGCATTTCGCGAAGCCCTGGAAATTTGCTTGAACCTGGTGATCGACGACCGCCCCCGCACGGGCGAAACAGCCCGGCAACTGATGATCGACCTGTTCCAATTGCCGAACATCGACGCCGAACTGGCGGCCGAGTTTCAACGAAAGTTGTCGTCGGCGCTGTATTGAAATGCGTTTACCGTCCGGCGGTGTCGCTGCGCTCACACGCCGGCTACGGGCTGAAAACCCCTTCGGGGTGGAATATTTGATTCCGGGCCGAGTCCGATGGACGCGGTTTATCCGCCGCTCCCTGAATTCCCGCATCCGCGGAAATGACGGTTTGGCAATCACCGCTTCTCCGACCGAAAACCCCGTCGCCGCTGCGAACTGTACCGCTCCAGGGCGTCTTCAATGACGGGCAGCGTGGCGCTGGCGGGCTGGAATTCGTCCACCTCCACCGCCTTGCCTTCCAGCGATTTATAGTCCTGAAAGAACCGGCGAAGCATGGCCAAGCGGTGGCCGGGGAGTTCGGCCGCCTCTCGGTAGCCGTTGAACTCGGGGTCTTGAACGGCCACGGCCAGAATTTTGTGGTCGCGTTTGCCGCTGTCGATCATCGTCATCAGCCCGATCGCCCGCGATTCCACCAAAGTGAGCGGCGCCACCTTTTCCTGGCACAGCACCAGCACATCGAGGGCGTCGCCGTCTTCGGCCAGGGTTTGCGGAATGAACCCATAATTGGCGGGGTAATGCACCGCCGAATACAGGATGCGGTCGAGCCGCAACAAGCCGGTTTCTTTGTCGAGCTCGTACTTCACGCTCGACCCCGTGGGGATCTCAATGATCGAGGTAAACTCGGCCGGGAGATGTTCACCAGGCGTCACGTCGTGCCACGCATGCGTCATGTTCGGCTTTCCTTTGGCCACTGCGGTTCAATCGATTAGGGGTGGAAATACTTCGCTACATCCGCGGGGCGTGCGGCGCCGAGTTCCAGGCATACGCATGTTAGCTCACATCGCCCCTGATCGCAGGGGGGGAACCAAGGGAAGTGCCGACTTTCCCCCGCGGGGGCGGTGTTTTTCATCCAGACACGCTGTTGGGTTCGGCCGGGGGCGCGGTTGCTGGCGTCGCTAGCTACCTTTGGAACAGACCGTCCGTTATAAATTCGTTGGACGGCGAGATCCTGCCCCCCAGGGGGCTTTCGATCACCGTCCCCTTCCCTCGCTCCCTGTTCCAACCGGATACGTTTCGCCGTGAAAATTGCCTACTTTGATTGTGTTAGCGGCATCAGCGGCGATATGACGCTGGGGGCTCTGGTCGATGCGGGCGTGGAGCTGGCCGCCCTGCAACAGGCGATCGATTCGCTCAAAATCCCGGGCTGCCGATTGGTCGCCAGCGAAGTCAAACGGCACGGCTTTCGGGCCACGCACATCGAGGTGCGGCACGAGCCCGAGCACGCCCATCGGCATTTGCATCACATTGTGAGCATGATCGAAGGCAGCCAGCTCACGCCGGCCCAGCAAGACCTGGCCAAGCGCATCTTCCAGCACATCGGCGAAGCCGAAGCCAAGGTGCATGGCTCCACGCTGCAAAAAATTCACTTCCACGAAGTGGGCGCCGTGGATTCCATCGCCGATATTTGCGGCGCAGCCGTGGGCTTGAACCTGTTGGGCGTCGATCGCATCGTGGCTTCGCCCATTCCCACGGGGACCGGCACGATTACCATTGCCCACGGCCGGGTGAGCGTGCCCGCCCCGGCCACGGCCGAGTTGCTACGCGGTATTCCCCTGGTCGAAACGAGCATTGCCTGCGAGCTGACCACGCCCACCGGCGCCGCCATTTTGGCCACCGTGGCCGATAGTTACGGCCCGCTGCCCGGCATGCGGATCGAAAGCATTGGCTACGGGGCCGGCACGAAAGAACTGCGCGAGCAGGCCAACGTCCTACGGCTCATCGTGGGCGAAAGCGTGGAAGGCGCCGCCACCGACCAGGTTTGGGTACTGGAAACCAACCTCGACGACATCAGCGGCGAGCTGATCGCCCACTGCACCACCAAGCTGTGGGAAGCCGGCGCGCTCGATGTTTACACCACGGCCGTCAACATGAAGAAAAACCGACCCGGCGTGGTGCTCACCGTGCTAGGGCCGGCGCTGCTGGTGCCCAAGCTGGAACGCATCATGTTTCGCGAAACCACCACGCTGGGCGTGCGTCGCTGGCCGGTCAGCCGCCACAAGCTGGAGCGCAAGGCCCACCTGGTCGAAACCGCCTGGGGTCCCGTGGCGGGCAAACTGGCATGGATCGCCGGCATGCCTGAGTGCTTTTCGCCCGAGTTCGAGTCGTGCCGCGCCGTGGCCGAAACGCACCAGGTGCCGCTCAAAGACGTTTACGAGGCGGCCCAACAGGCTTTTCGCAATGCCAGCGAAGCGACCAGCTAAGGGCCTAAAACATGCCCCACGGCAGGCGGGGTTGTAAAGGGCGAGGGTGCGGCTCTTCCTGCTTGTAACCGGCCTTGCGGCACTTCAAAATAGGTACAGCCTACGATCCCGGGGCAATTGCCCTGGACCGTGACTTCCCCTACCTACTTCCGCCCCGCCCCGGAATGCATCCTGCCATGCCAGCCCCCTTCGGCCATTGCTGCCTCGAACCCCAGAACCGATGTGGCAACCTCAACGCGCGCGGCTTCGTTCGCTGGTTGGCCCCAGCACTCGCCCTGCTGCTGGGCTGGCTTCCATTGGCAAGCATTGCCGCGCCGCCTGCGGTCACTTCCCTGTTTCCCGCCGGCGTGCCTCGCGGGGCCACGACCGAAATCACCGTCGAGGGAACACTCGACCCGTGGCCGGTCGATGCATGGTGCGATCGGCAGGGCGTGACCATTACCGCTGGCAAGAAGAAGGGCCAGCTTTCGGTGCAGGTGGCCGACGATGTTCCACCCGGCGTGTGCTTCGTTCGACTGCACAACGCCGATGGCGCGGCCGCCATGAAGCCGCTCATCATTGGCCATCTTCCTGAAGGTTTGGAAAAAGAGCCGAACGATTCCCCCTCCAAGCCGCAAGCGGTGGCGGCCAACGGCGTCACGATCAACGGCCGCTTCGATAAGGCCGGCGACGTGGATGTGTATGCCGTGGAGCTCAAGGCAGGCCAAACCCTCGTGGCCGCCCTCGAATCCAACTTCACCCTGGGCAAACTGGCCGACGCTACCTTGCAAGTTCTCGATGCCCGTGGGTTTGTGCAGGCACACAACGACGATGCCCGCGGCATGGACCCCCTGATTGCCTTCGAGGCGCCGGCCGATGGCACCTATCTGGTGCGAACCTTCAGTTTTCCTGCCGTGGCCAACACTACCATTCGCTATGCCGGCGGACCCGACTTGATTTACCGGCTAACAATCACCTCCGGCCCTTACGTGGATTACGTGCTCCCCCTGGCAGTCGCTTCGGCAGACACCACCGCCGTGCAACCGCATGGCTGGAACCTAGGTCGAAGCCAGCCCATCGATATTCTCCCTGCCCAGCCCAGTGACAAAGCAGAGTTTGCGGCCGCGTTCCAGCCCGGCGTGGCAGGCGTGGTCGAAGTGACCCGCGAGCCGCACCCCGTGATGGTCGAGCAAGAGCCCAACGGAGAGCCGGCGCAGGCCCAGGCGATTTCGTGGCCGATCAGCGTATCGGGCGTGATTGGCAGCGCGGGCGACGTGGATGTTTATCGTTTTAAGGCGACCAAAGGCGACAACCTGAACTTTGCCGCCGAAAGCTGGAAGCTAGGCTACGAGCTCGACGTGTACCTCACGCTCACCGATACGGCCGGCGTGAAGCTCAAGGAAATCGATGACACCGTGCGCAACGAACGCGAGGCCGAGTTGGTCCATCGCTTTGCGGCCGATGGCGAGTATCTGCTGCATGTGCGTGATCTGTATCAGCACGGCGGTTCGCGTTACCCCTATCGCGTGCGCGTCGCTCCGGTCGAAGTTGCATTCACCCTGACGGTAACCGCCGACCGTTTCGCCGTGCCGGCCGATAAGCCGCTGGAAATCCCCGTTACGGTGACGCGCGCGGCAGGCTTCAATGGCGAAATCAAGGTGAGCCTGGCCGACCTGCCCGAGGGCCTGAAATGCGAACCAGCCATCTCCGCCCCCACCGGGCCCACGGCCAAAAGCATCAAGCTGTCGGTCGCTCGGGTCGATGGCAAAACCCACTCCGGCCCGCTGCAAATTGTGGGCGAGGGCGCGATCGTAACCAAACCACCCGCCGAACCAGGCCCGGCAATAACCCGCACCGCCACGGCGCCGGTGGAAGGCACAACAATTCGCCAGAGCAGGATTTGGATTTACCCTGAGGCCGCAGCCAAGGCGAAGTAAACGGCTCATGCTGGGTGCCATGCTTACGCCCACTGGCGTAAGCATGCAAAGCGGCTCTAGCAACGGGCCCCAGGCGAACTTGGCCGCGCGCGGGCGGCTTGCGTAGACGGCGCGGTGTTCAATAATAGTTTGGCCCGGTGACTCCCCTAGGCAGTTTCAGCTTAGTTTGGCCAAGTTCTTCTGGGGGCAAGTTGTGGGCAGAGTTGGTTGTGGTCTTTTGGTCCCAACTTGACCCTAGCCACCTCCGACATCGCTTCAACTGAATATCCTGGTGACAGGTCAAACTAATGAAACGACCAAAATCCGCAGCTGACCTCAACTTCATGTCCGGATGGAGGACTGGGGCCTATCCTCCGCCGGGATTCGCGCCATTCGGCGGGTGTGACCTGGGGAATGGTGATTTTTTCGGTCTTTATTGGCCGACAGGTCACGAGAACGAAGAGCCGATTGTCTGCGAGATGAGTCACGACGATCGAACTTTGATGCCATCCTTTTCGTCGTACGAGAAATGGCTTGAATGGGCCGACGCGAATGATTGGGAGTGGGGCGAAATAGAAGTGGACGATGAAGACTTTGTGCTGTCCCATATGGAGGCGGCAACGAATGCGATTAAGGCCAACCAGCCGCAGGTTGCGATCCCATTCCTGGAGAAGGCATGCAAATCGCTTCCCGACTTTGGTGCGCCCTGGGCTTTACTTGCGAGCCAACGCAAACGGCTCGGTGATCTCGAAGGCGCGGAAGCAGCCGCTTTGAAGGCGGCCCAGCTTGCTTCATGGGTCTTTGAAGGCTCGGAGATGCAGTCGCTTCGCTTGATTCGACAGGATGGCCCTTTTGCCCATGATCCCCTTGTGAGGCGAAGGGATCTTGTCTGCGCGAAGCGGGGAGGAGTCAAGGAAAACCTCCTCTACGATGCACTGCGCGAGTGCATTGCCGAATACCGAGAGCAAGGGCAATATATTCCCGCCATCACCTTGCTATGCAATTTTGGGTATGCGATGGAACAAGAAACCATTTCATTCCAGGAGCGAAGCGGCTTTGTGCCCGCAGCCTGGAAAGCCGAATATGACGAATTGTGTCTTGAAGGCTTGGGGGCGACGCGAACGCTACCCTCGTGATCATTTCTTTGAGACGGGCGCCCCTATTGCTCCGTGCCATGCAATTTAGCTCAGCGATCCCCATTCACCCCCGCGATTCCAAATTGAGCAGAATATTCTCTCGCACTTCCAAGTCTTTTTTGTTTCTGCCGCGCAGAATCGCTTGCTTCGTTTGGGCATCATAGGCATTGTCGCGAACATTCTGATGCAACGCATGCAGCAGGGCAATCTCCAGTTTCCGGTCGACAATGGCCTGCTCGCGATCTCCCTTGAGTTCATGGTAAATCGCCGAGGCCTCGGCAGCGATGATCGCTCCACTATCTTCGGGAACTCGCAAAAGCAACCGCTCCAAAGCCGGCAATTCCTGCCTGGCCTCGTCTTCTTTGTGTTTCTCATACATTATTCTATGCATTTTTCTGCATAGTTTATAGAGCTCTCCCCAGGGAACACTGGACTCAGACATCGCAATGACTCTTACGAAAACAGCCGCTCTTTGAACGCAGCCAGGGCCTCATTGGGCTCTGGTCGGCGCATGCTTACGCCACGGGGTAAGCATGGCACACGATAATACACGGGCGTCGCCCCCGCCGTTTTCGTCTTTACGTGGTGGGCTTTTCCCGCAGCAGCGGGAACAAAATGATCTCGCGAATGGTCGGCGTGTTGGTCAGCAGCATCACCAGGCGGTCGATGCCAATGCCGAGTCCGCCCGCCGGGGGCATGCCTTGGCGGAGGGCCCGAATGAAGTCGTGGTCCATCTTGGCCATCGAGTCTTCTTCCTTCTGCCCTGCCAATTGCGTGCGGAATAGTTGCTCCTGCAGGTCGGGGTCGTTGAGCTCGGTGTAGGCGTTGGCGACTTCCATGCCTTGCACAAACAGCTCGAACCGCTCGGCCACGCCGGGGTTTGACTTCTTCCGTTTGGTGAGAGGGCAGATCCCGGCCGGGTAATCCATCACAAAGATGGGACCGGCCAGGGCGTCTTCCACCTTCTCTTCAAACACCTCGCTCCGGATCACGTCGGGATCTTTGCCGGCGGTTTCCAGATGCAAGCTCTTGGCATACTTCTCCACGGCCACGGCGTCGTGAGGGTCAACGCCGGTGTGCTCGTGGAAGAGTTCGTAGTATGTTTTCCGTGCGAAGGGCGGCGTGAAATCGACCGTTTTGGCGCCCCAGGGAAGTAGGCGATTGCCCCCGATGGCGTCGATCGCGCCCACGATCAACTGCTCGGTGAGATCCATCATGCTGCGATAATCGCCGTAAGCCTGATAGACCTCGAGCATGGTGAACTCGGGGTTGTGCCGAGGGCTGATGCCTTCGTTGCGATACACGCGTCCCAACTCGTACACCCGCTCCACGCCGCCGACCAACAACCGCTTTAAGTGCAGCTCGAGAGCAATCCGCAAATACAACTGCATATCGAGCGTGTTGTGATGCGTGATGAACGGCCGCGCGGCCGCTCCGCCGGCAATGGCGTGCAGCGTGGGCCCTTCGATTTCCACAAAGCCTTCGCGGCCCAGCGTCTGGCGAATCGACTGCACAATCTTGGTGCGATCGAGAAACTTGGCCAGCACGCCATCGGTGTACGCCAGGTCCAGATACCGCATTCGCTGCCGCAATTCGGGATCGGTCAGCCCATGATGCTTTTCGGGCGGCGGATCAATGGCCTTGGCGTGGAACGTGAGCTGCTCCACAAAGATGGTCAGCTCGCCTGTCTTGGTGCGCCGCAACTCGCCATCGACGCCAATCAGGTCGCCCAGGTCAAAACATTGGGCCAGGGCCCAGTTGTCTTCGCCCACCTGGTTCTTGCCAACAAAAAGCTGGATATCGCCGGTCCAGTCGCGGAGCTTGAGGAAGATCAGTTTGCCGGTGGGGCGCTGCAGCACAATCCGGCCAGCCGCGCGCACTTTCGGCCCCGTGAACTCGCCCTTGGGCTGTTGCGATAGCCATTCGCGATAGGTTTGCCCGCTGCTGGCCAGCAGATAGCCCCCCTGCTCATCGCGTTCTTCGCTGAGCTCAGGCTGGGCAATTGCCTGGCCGTCTTCGCCGCGGTATTGAATCTGATCGGCCTGCCGCACAATGTCTTGGATCGATTGGCAGTTGTCGAACCGCTGTCCCCAGGGATCATGCCCTAGCTCGGAGATCTTCCGCAATTTCTCCCGGCGCGCGGCTTCTAACGAAGATCCCGCAGATTCGTTCGTGTCTGGCTTTTGGCTCATGGCATCCTTAACAGCGCTGCCGCCCGCAGGGGGGAGGGCGTCGAAAACATCTCGGCAAAAACGAGAGATTAGCCGCATGGAGGGCAGACCGTCAACTTGAGCCTCGGGTTCGCGGCGCCCAGTGAACCTCGGAACGCGACCGCCGTTAAAAACCTGAGGGTCCAGGGGCAAGTTCAAGAACACCGCGGGCATGGGCCGCCAAACTGCTCGCCGCCGTACTGGCAAAACCAGGCCCAGCGGCCTATCATGCTGCCAGCGAACCTGGGAAACCGCTCGCCCCTCCTTACTGAGGGCGCATTCCCCCTGGGCAAAGGCCGGCAAGGACCCATTTTTTGGCCCCTTGGCGAGAAAAGCCTAAACCTATAGACTTCAATCCCTTCGAGGCTGTAGCTCAGTCGGTAGAGCAACGGACTTTTAATCCGTAGGTCCTGGGTTCGAGTCCCAGCAGCCTCACTTCCGAATTACCCTGCGAAAACGCTGTTTTCTCGGGGTTTTTCGCATTCTTGGGTGTTGGTTTGTCCGCTGGTTTCATTGCATCGGAGTGAACCGAAACGCTCTCAAAAGCGCCTTCTCGCGCCACACAGAACGCCACACTTTTTTGGCCATCGGTTCCCGTCGCCCGTTGGGTTTCGCGTTCCACGGGGGTGATGCTCGGCAGTCGATCCAGGGCATCGGCCATGCTCTCCCAGGCCGCATGGGTGTAGCGGTCCTTCGTCAGGCCGATATGGCTGTGCCGGGCCAGTTCCTGCGCTACCTTGGGATGCACGCCGCTCGTGGCCAGGTTGGTGATGAATGTATGCCGCAGGCCGTGAAAATCGACCACGTGGCCTTCGCGGTCGGTTTCGGCCAGGAAGTCGGATTGCTCCCGCCGCGCAAGTTCCTGGGCTTGCTGGGCGTCTTGAATCCATTCCGCTCGGGCCGCGGCAAGGTCCGCCCGCAACATATCGGCCATTGCATCCCGCCGGGGCAATTGAAACGCTATTGCTTGAACGCCGCCAAGTAGTAGTTCGACGATGCCACGCTCAGGCCGGCCGCGCCTTCGCGGTCTTGGCGCAGTTCGGCCAAGTGCCGTTGCACCTTGCTGGCTTCTATCTCCGACCAGAACCGAAACCGGCAACCGGCTACGATGGCCTTCACCCGTTGCACCGTTTGCAATGCGTGTTGCTCGGTTCCGCCTTTGGCCAGCAGCGCCGCTTGGAAGTCTTCCACGTGTTCCGCAATCGCCTTGCTCGCCGCCATCGTGCGGGCATCCAGCAAATCGAGCTTGGCCAGTTTGCCGCGAATCGCGTTGGATAGCGTTTCCACCCATCGCCCAAGGTCGCCCGAGGGCTTCTCGCCCGATAATCGGCACGCGACCAGCTTTTCCACGTTGCGCCCAAATGCTTCACTTTGTTTGCGGTCGGTGAATGCCGGCAGCCGCCGCACGGTTTCCCGATGGCAACGGAACTCCACGTACCACTTCGCGTAGGGAACGCTCTTGCCGCTGCCGGCCTTGCGCGTCGGTCGGAATACTCGCATCTTTTCACCTGCCTTTGCAATTGCCGCTGGGGGCCGCCGGGTGGCGTAACGGTTCATTTGTCGCGGGTTGTTTTCGCCGGCTTGGCCGCTTGCTTCAATGCCCGATCGAGCTTGTCGATTGTTGGCACGCTGGGAATATGCTTGCCGGTTTCAATCCGGCTCAGATGCTCAAAACTGATTCCGGCGCGCCGCGCCAATTCCCGCTGGCTTAATCCCAGGGCCGCGCGTTCCCGAATAATCTTGCGGGCCAGGCTGCCGCGGGCGTATTCCACCGCCGGGTATTCGCCGTTCGCATCGGCCTCGGGCAGCGGGGGCAAATCCGCGGCTTTCGCCAGGGTTGTCAGCCGTTCATACTCTTGGCGCGGCAACAGCACGTAGGGCTTGCCGTCAATCATCAATGTTTGTTGCGTTGCCATTCTTAGACCGCCTGTAACGGTTGGATGCTGTTGATATGAATCAGCACGACGTGAACGAACCGGTCGGCTTCGTCATCGCCAATGGCAATCCGATTCTTGCCGATGGCGACAAGTTCCGGGTGACGGACTTCGTAACGCTCGCCGCTGGAAAGCCGCAGTTCAAACGGCTCAAACGGACGCCGGTTAAGCCATTCTCGAATCGTGTCCGCGTTCATGGATTCTCCTTTCATCAACCAAAGGGGACTAGCGTCAGGCGTCAACGCCATGCGGTTATCCTAACGATAGATGATTGGTGTATCAATGTAAAAACATGTAGTTGATGCACCCCGGCAGCCAGGTATCGGCGCGAATCGCGGGGCCGCAACCGCCTTGAACCGCCGCTTCATGCGTTTCACGTTCTCGCGAGTCGCCTGGGCGCGCCGTGGCGGGTCGCAATCCAGGCAACGCGAGTCGCCCACAATCGGCCACCACGCCGCCAGGCTGCCGCATCGCGGGCAAGCTTCGCCCGGTTCTTCGCACGCTTCCCAGGGTTCGATGGATTCCGGCTTGCCGTGGGGCTGCAACCATCGGCTTTCTCGTTCCAAGACAAAAGTTGGAACATCCTCCACAAGCATCGGCTCCGAACCACTTGGCCCCGCTGTGTGTCGATTTGAGGCAGGTGACTGGTACAATTCGTGACACGAGGTCGTGAAATGGGTATTTTCGACAAGCTGTTCGGCAACATTGGGGATGAGGCGGGCGAACCGCCTTCGATGCCTTGGGATCAGCGTCCGTCCATTTACGATCATGTTCGGTCGCATACAAACCCTGATCAGCCGGGACTGACCAAGGGCGGAGAAACGCTTCCCGATGAGGTTCGTGTCAACGAAGGCTCTAAGATTCGTTGGGCAGCCGGTGCGATTGATGGCGTGATGGGACATCACATGGGACAAGGCGAGAACGACGAGCTTGTCCGCAAGGCGGTCGATCTTGTGTTGGCCTACTGCGAAAGTCCTACGGCAACAACCAAGGCCGCCCTCTACCACCACGTCATCGAAGGCAACGCTCTGCCGCTGATTGATCCGATCATCGAGGCGCTCATCGGCAACGAGCAGCTTAACCATGATCGTCTTTACGAACTGGCCTACTCGTTTGTAACGGAAGCACCCGATCGAGAGCCGGTGAAGTTCGGCATCGCCCTGCTTGGTTTGTACCGCAACTCGGAAAACGAGGTTCTGTTCCAGACGATGGGGCGGCATGAAGAATTCACGCTGTTCTGCGCTGTTGCATTGTCCAACCTGAGCGACGATCCTGAACCATCGCTGTGGATGCTCGCACGCAATGTGAACGGCTGGGGAAGAATCCATGTCGTTGAGCGTCTGGCGCAGACCGAGAACTGCGAGATCAAGAACTGGCTGCTGCGGGAAGGATATCGCAACTCGGTGATGTACGAGTACCTCGCCTACACCTGCGCCACAGCAGGAGGGCTGCTCTCTGCCCTGAGTGAAGACATTGTTGATCGAGAACTGCTGACTTCCGCCGGCGAGATTCTTGCGGCACTGATCTTGGGTGGTCCCGCCCAGGACATCGACGATTACGAGGATGGCGCATTGGCCGTCGAAATGTTTCTGGGGCAGATGGAATCATTTGCGGACACGCTCGACGATTTCGCTCACATCCACACGATTAAGCAGTTTCTCTCCAACGAGGCCGCCGATTGGGAACCTCGTGCGGAGCGAGGTTGGACCAGCGAGCGGCGGAATGATCTTCGTGCGACTTGTGACCGAATCTTGAACCGCCCCCAATGGCCCGATCTGGCTCGTCAAGGTCTTGCCAGCGACGACGACATGGAGTTTCATCGAGCCAATCAAGTCGCCGAAGCCCTCGGTCTGGAAACGTGGCAAGTTCATTGGCGACGGTTGCAGGAGCAGCCGACCGATTCAGGTCGCTGGTATCAAGTGATGGCGTGTTGCGATGAAGGCCGAATTGCTGACGCTATTGCTTTTGCGGAGCAGAGCATCGATCTGGAACAGATCGCCACCGGCCCCGCAGATGAGATGGGTCTTGGCCCCGGCTGGGAACATCACCAGTGCCTGGATTACGTCGTTCAGGAACTTCGCAAGTTTCCCGGTTACGGAAGCCGCCTGATTCAAGCCGGTCTTCGCAGTCCCGTCGTTCGCAACCGGAATAGGGCGGTCGCCGCACTGGCGGCATGGGGACATGATCGATGGGATGACGAACTGCGTACCGCACTCGAAGCTGCGGCGAAGATCGAGCCGGAGGAGGATGTGCGTGGACGGATGGAGAAAGTTCTCCGAGGCGAGCGGATAGGAGATTGAAACCGTGTCCGAACAACAGAAGCAGGCAGTCATCAACTTCTATAGCGTGAGCGACGAGTACGGCGAATTCTCGAACTTCGCTCCGTACCCGATTCGCCTCGACGACAAGCTATGGCCAACTTCTGAACATTACTTTCAGGCTCAGAAGTTTCAGGACGACGCCCACCAGGAAGAAGTTCGCAATGCGAACCCCATCTTTGATTTCAACATCTTCTCCGGCGAAGTCGTAGATGCTTTCGTGATGGGGATTCAGCGATTTAAGAAATTCTAGCAGACGCTCGTGGAACGTCTCAGCCGAATGCTGCCAGTCGCATGCCTTAACCTTTGCCGAGATCAGATCGTGCACACCTATCCGGCAGCCGACAGGTGCGCTGGCGCTGATCCATCCTTCGGCGAACTTTCTGGCCAAAAAATCGACATCCACGGCTCCCCAGCACTCGAAGAGTCCGTCAGCGAAGACTTTAATTTCTGTGAAGTAGTAGTTGAGGTTATGAATGAAGGCGGGAACCGCCACGCCGGGGACGGCAGGTAGCGAGGCGGGCTTTATGCGATGGATTCGTGCTGTGGTCATCTGTCGTTCCAATGAATTGTCTCGGCTGTACCGGGGACGGCAGGTCCGCAGCGAACTCCGCAGTCCCGGAGCCAGCCCACCCACGGCGTGAAAGCAAGCCAAGCCGGCAAAACTCCCCACTCCACCAACTATACGGCCCCTGCCCGGCTACCGCGGCGCCGCGGCTCGACTCCCAAAAAGGCATCTTTCCTCAACACTTTCTCCGCCCTTTGCAAAGCCCTCGGCAGGCGGTAAATTATAGGCTTGGCGCAATTTTGCCTTTGTGGTTTGCCCTGCGGCCGGCGGTTTGGCGCAGGCAACGGATTTTGGAGAGATGCCCCCCATGTCCACTGGCGTGTCGGTTGATGTTAAAGAGCTGGTGCTCGCGAACAATACCTTTGGTCCCAACGAAGTGCAGGCCATTGTGCGGGGGATTGCCGAAGATGGAGGCAATTTCCGTGCTTTGCGCGAAGCCGTGCAGCAGTTGGAAGGTCGCGGAGACCTGACCCCGGCCATGAAAGTCCGGCTGGGCGTTTGCACCTACCTGCTGGGGAAGTTTCCCAGGGCCGTGGAATACCTTTCCAAGGCCGATGGCGGCGCCCTGGCCCTGTTCTACCTGGCCAAAACCTATCATGCTCAAGGTGAGCACCAAAAGGCGATCGACCAATATTCGGCGGCCGCTCAAGCCGGTTACACGGCGGCCGATTGTGCCCTGGGCAAGGCCGAATCGCTCCGTTGCAGCGATAAAGCCCCCGAGGCGCTGGCCCAACTGGACGAACTTTCGGGCTCGGTGGAGCAAACCGCGGAATACCTGTATCAACGCGGCGCCACCGTGGCCGCGATTGGCGGGAACCCCGAAGAAGTGGTCGCCCTCTACGAACGGGCCGTGCAAGTCAACGGCAACCACTCCGGCGCCCTGTTCGGCCTGGCCCTGGAGAACGACCGCCGCGGCAATGATCGTGAAGCCCTGCAGCTTTACGAGCGGGCCGCTCGCCAGGCGCCTTCGAATGTCGGCACCCTGCTCAACCTGGGCGTGCTGTACGAAGACGCCAATCGCTTCGACCAGGCGGCCCGCTGCTATCAACGCATCCTCGACGACTACCCCAGCCATCCCCAGGCCCGGCTATACCTGAAAGACGCCAGGGCATCGACCGAGCAAGACTACGACGAAGACGCCCAGCGCCGCCAGGACCGCCTGCAGCAGGTGCTGAGCGTGCCTGTCACCGATTTCGAGCTTTCGGTTCGCAGCCGCAATTGCCTGCAGCGGATGGGCATTCAGTCGCTGGGCGACCTGACCCGCATCAGCGAACAGCAACTGCTAGGCAGCAAGAACTTCGGCGAAACCTCGCTGGTCGAAATCCGGGAAATGATGGTTTCCAAGGGCTTGGAAATCGGCCAGTTTGCCACCGACCGCTCCACGCCCGACTACGGCGTGGAAGCTGAATCGCTCAGCCAGGAAGAACAGGCCCTGATCAATCGGCCGGTGGCCGAGCTCAACCTGTCGGTGCGAGCGCGCAAGTGCATGATTCGCTTGGGCATCTCCACGGTGGGCGAGCTGATGCGGCGCACGGGCGACGAACTGCTGGAGTGCAAAAACTTCGGCGTGACCAGCCTCAACGAGGTTCGCGAAAAGCTGACCCTCAACGGGCTGAAGCTCCGCGGCGATTGAGCCGAGCAATCCCTCCAACAACCTTGCGGTAGCAAAACGCCGAGCGGCACACATCGCTCGGCGTTTTTGCCGCGCTCATTTTCGTCGTCCCGGCGAAGGCGGGGACCCAGTGCGCGAAAAGTGATCCAAAGAACTGCGGCCCCAAGAGCAACGATCCATTTGCCGTTTTGCGGATCCAGAAGGATGTCGACGCCCTTGGGGGGACGACGCATTCTTTCCAGACCATAAAGTCCCCGTCCTTCATCGATCTTCGCAGGGTCGCCGCGTCTTTTTAAAATCCGCAGGCTTTGTAAATCGCGGAACCAGGCGCTTTTGGGCTGGGATCATTGCGCGGGGGCGTTCCAGACGATTACCTGTTCTGCAAGCTCACTCAAGCGCAAGGTCAACCACGACAGGGACAGCGCCAGCTTGACCAGCCACACCGAATGTAACGTCGGTCTGGCAGGCAACTTCCACTCCCTACGGATTGGTAGCGAGGATCTGGGAGGCAGAGCCGTTCGGTGTTTTTCCGGAGGGGTTCTGCTCCGCTTCGCGGCACGGGTTGGAAGAATCGGCATTGTTCCCGTCAGGGGGATTTGGTAGTCAGATCCCGAGAGACCACGCGCCCCTCTCGCGGCGCGGGAAGCTCCCGCCAAACGAGGTAGAGAAGCATGCAAATTTACGGCCCATCCCAGATTCATCAGGCCCACGCGATCAGCCGTCCGCAAACCGCCCAGGCTCCGCCGGCGGCAGCGGCCACGCCCTCGACCAGCACTTCCGACGTGCTGGAAATCTCCGACGTCGGCAATTTTGTGGATCAGGTTCACGACCTGCCCGAAATTCGCCACGAGCGCGTGCAGCAAATCCGCGAGGCTTTGTCCAACGGCAGCTACGACATTGAAGGTCACCTTCAGATGGCCCTCGGCTCGCTGCTGGACGAGATCGGCTAGTCTCGTCGGCCGCCGCGCCCCTTGGCCCGCGGCGCACCACACGGCAACCCACCATCTTCGCAAGCCCCGCTACCCAGGCGGGGCTTGTTTTGTTGGCCCACGTTGCCAGGCCAGTCCCCGCGCGCAGCGCGTACCATCGCCAGCACGAATGGGTTACAATCGTTGGATTGAGCTTACTCATTCGTGCCAAGCAACCCAACGCGGACCATGCAGTTGATCGAACACAGGGGAAGTGGCGTGAGAACGCCCGTTGCTGGCCGCTTTGCGGCATCGATTCCAGGGTTGGCCATGCTGGCATTGTTGGCCTTGCTGGCATTGCTGCTGGCAACCACCTTCAGCCGGGCCGAAGAGGCGGTGAAGCCTGGCCCAGTGAAGCCTGGTCCGGTGGAGCCTGGCCTGGTGGCAGCCGCTGTCGATTTCCAGCAGCGCGTTCAACCCATCTTTGCCAAGCACTGCGCGGAGTGCCATTCGGCCGAGTTTGCCGAGTTGGAGCTGAACCTGGCCTCGGTCGCCGATGTGCTGGCCGGTTCGGAAACGGGGCCGGTGCTGTCGCCAGGGAAGCCGGCTGAGAGCTTGCTGGTGCAGGTGCTCGCGAAAGCGGCCCGGCCGCACATGCCCCCCAAGGGCCAGCTCTCCCCCGACGAAATCGCGGTAGTTGAAGCCTGGGTGAAGTCGTTGCCAGCTTCCACGCCGGTCGGCAAAACGAAGGTCAACGCGGCCGATCGCGCGCATTGGGCTTTCCAACCCATCCAGCGGGCAGAGCTTCCGGCGGTAAACCATGCCCACTGGGCCAACACCCCGGTGGACCGGTTTATACTGGCCCGGCTGGAAGCGGCTGGCATTACGCCGGGCGAACCGGCCAGCAACGCCACGCTGCTGCGGCGCGTGTATTTCGACTTGATAGGCTTGCCGCCAACGCCCGAGGAAGTTCAGGCGTTCGAACAGGACCGTTCGCCCGACGCCTACGAGCGGGTGGTGGATCGGTTGCTGGCTTCGCCTCATTATGGCGAACGCTGGGGCCGGCATTGGCTCGACCTGGCGCGGTATGCCGATTCGAGCGGCTTCCATAATGACCTCGATCGGCCTGGGGCCTGGCATTACCGCGACTATGTGATTGAGAGCTTCAATGCCGACATTCCCTACCGGCAGTTCGTGCGGGAGCAGTTGGCGGGGGATCTGGTGCCTTCTCCCACGCGGGCCAGTTGGATCGCGACCGGCTTCAACCGCACGGGTCCCAGCAACGAAGACAACATGGGCATGGGGCTGGCCAAAGAGCAGTACCGGTTCGACGAGCTTGATGGCGTGATCTCGACCACCAGCAACGTGTTTCTCGGGCTCACGCTTGGTTGTGCCCGTTGCCATGACCACAAATACGACCCGATCACCCAGCGCGACTACTATCGTTTCCTCGCGTTCTTCGACGACTCCGATAAACGATTGCTCGATGTGGCGAATTTCACGGCGGAGCACCCTACCCTGGTGGCCGCGGCGGCCAAGAAGAGCGAATCGCCGCAAGCGCTGGTGCTTACCAATCATGGGGTGAAGCCGCGAACGACACGAATCCTGTATCGAGGCGACGTGCGAAACGTGGGTCCCGAAGTGGAGCCGGGCGTGCCTGAGGTTTTGTGCGGGGATGCCTTTGCAAGTGAAACGGCGGGGGATGAGCCGACGCGATCGACGACGGAGCCCTCTGCCGACTCGCCCCCCGCGACTTCTCGGCTGGACCTGGCCGATTGGATTACGGATGACGCCAATCCGCTTTCGTGGCGGGTGATGGCCAACCGGCTGTGGCACTACCACTTTGGCCAAGGGCTGGTGAGCACGCCCAGCAATTTTGGCCGCCTGGCCGAACCGCCCAGTCATCCGGAGTTGCTGGATTGGCTGGCGGATGAACTTCGGACCGGTGGGCAATTGAAGCCGCTGCACCGGTTGATTGTGACTTCGGCGGTCTATCGGCAATCGCCCGCCGCGCGAAGCGCGGCTCAGGCGATCGATCCCGACAATCGCCTGCTGTGGCGCATGCCGCGACGGCGGTTGGAAGCCGAGCCGCTTCGCGACGCGTTTCTCTCGGTGGCGGGAAATTTGAATCGGGCCGTCGGCGGGCCGGGCATCAAACCGCGGATTCGCGCGGAATTGCTGGTGGCCAGCCAACGCAATAAATGGCCCACGGTGGTGAATGAAGGTCCGCAGCATTGGCGACGCAGCGTGTATGTGTATGTGAAGCGGCAATTGCAGTTGCCGCTGTTGGAACTATTCGACGCGCCGGCCACCACGCATAGCTGTGCCAAGCGAGAAGAAAGCCTGGTGCCGACGCAGGCCCTGGTGCTGATGAACGACGACTTCCTGCGTGATCAGGCGAAGTTTTTCGCGGAGCGGGTGGTTCGCGAGGCAGAAGGCGGCGAGGAAGGTGGCGACGTGCAGGCCCAGGTGGAACGAGCGCTGTGGATTGCCCTGTGCGCGGAGCCCACGGCCAAGCGTGTGCACCAAGGGGCGGCGTTTGTCGCCAACCAGGCCGAGCAGTTGGCGGCCGAGGGACTCACTTCCCAACAGGCCGAGCGCGGCGCGTTGATCGATTTCTGTCATGTGCTGATGAACTTGAGCGAGTTTGTATATGTGGACTAACAATCAAGAACCTGGCCACGGTTATTCGCGCCGGCAATGGCTGGCCCGCGCTGGCGGCGCGTTTGGCAGCCTGGCCTTGGCGGGCTTGCTGGGGCAAGACCGGGCATTCGGCGCCGAGCTGGCTTCCAGCCCCGGGCCGTCGCCCGATGCCGCGGCGGGTGGTCGGCCCGCGCCGCACTTTGCGCCCAAGGCCAAAAGTGTCATTTTCTTGTTCATGTATGGCGGCCCGAGCCATATTGATACTTTTGACCCCAAGCCGGAGCTGGATCGCTGGCACGATCGCGAGATCCCGGCCTATAATCGCGAAGACGCCTTCATGAGCAAATCGCGGCCCAACGCCATGCGGAGCCCTTTCAAATTTGCCCGGCATGGCGAAGCGGGCATCGATATGTGCGATCAGTATCCGCTGCTGGCCCAGCATGCCGACAAGCTGTGCGTGATTCGCTCCATGCACTGCGAAAGCAACAACCATGGGCCGGCGTTGTTTCAAATGCAGAGCGGCTCGGTGATGGCCGGCCACCCCAGCATGGGCTCGTGGGCCAATTATGGATTGGGGAGCGAGTGCCGGGATTTGCCTGGCTTTGTGGTGATGCTCGACCATCAAGGCGCGCCGGTGAATGGCGCCATGAATTGGTCCAATGGGTTCATGCCGGCCAGCTATCAAGGCGTGCCGCTCCGCACGGCGGGCGAGCCGATTGCCTATGTGAGCCCTCCCCAAGGTATTTCTTCGGCGCGGCAGCGGGCTCAGCTCGATTTGCTCAACCGTTGGAATCGGCAATATGCGGCGGCCGACCCGGCCGACGACTCGCTCGACGCGCGAATTCAGGCGTATGAGTTGGCGTTTCGCATGCAAACGGCCGCGCCCGAAACCGTGGATTTGTCGCAAGAGACGGAGGTCACGCGGCAAATGTATGGGCTGGATAACAAGACGACGGCCCACTTTGGCCGCAACTGTTTGTTGGCGAGGCGGCTGGTGGAACGGGGCGTACGGTTCGTGCAGGTTTACAGCGGCGGCAATGAAGGGCCGCGGGCGTGGGACGCCCACGACGACCTGGAGAAGAATCATCGCCTGCACTGCGCGGAGACCGACGCGCCCATTGCGGCGCTGCTTACGGATTTGCGGCAGCGAGGGCTGCTGGATGAAACGCTGGTGGTGTGGGGTGGCGAGTTCGGTCGCACGCCGACGGCGGAAGGGGGCCGCGGCCGGGACCATCACGCCCGCGGGTTTACCATGTGGATGGCCGGCGGCGGCATCAAGGGGGGCATGGTGTATGGCGCGACCGATGAGTTTGGTTATCACGCGGTGGAGAACCCCGTTTCGGTGCCCGACCTGCATGCGACCATTTTGCATCTGCTGGGACTGAATCACGAACGGCTGACGTATCGCTTTCAGGGGCGCGACTATCGTTTGACGGATGTGAGTGGCACGGTTTTGCGGCCGCTGCTGGCTTAAGAGCCTATCCGAGAACCCTGTTTCCCCTCCTCCCGCAAGGGGCGAGGGAATCATTGGATAGGCTCTAAGCCTCCATTGTTTGAATGGCACGGTCACTCGGTACCAATCCATGAATGGTCCGCGATGGAAGAACCAATCCGAGCGCCTCAGATTTGGGTAGATGCTGACGCCTGCCCTACCGACACCAAGGAACTGCTGTTCAAGGCGGCCAAACGCACGGGCATCCGGCTGACGTTGGTGGCGAATCAACCGGTGCGAACGCCAAAATCGGAGCTATTCAACAGCGTTGTGGTGCGCGAAGGCGCGAATGAGGCCGATCGTCGCATTGTGGAATTGCTGCAACCGGGCGATCTGGTGATCACGGCTGATGTGCCGTTGGCGGCCGACGTGGTGGCCAAGGGAGGGCAGGCCCTGAATCCCCGCGGCGAGCTGTATACCGACGCCAACATCGGCGAGCGGCTGGCCGTGCGCAATTTGCACGACAAGCTGCGCGGCGGAGGGCAGTTGGTGGGCGGGCATGCCAACTTCAACGCCAAGGACCGGCAAGCCTTCGCGAATCAACTCGATCGTTGGCTGGCCAAGGCCAAACGTGCCTGATGCCGACCATTCTGGAGGCGGACAAGGTGAAGGCGCCCCCGAATTTGGCGGGGGAATCGCTTCGACCGCTGGTGGACAAGCAGCGATACCTTTGGCGGGGGAACTGCGCTTGTGGCGCATTGCGACCCACGATCCATTCCTGGATCGTGAGAAGCTGGAGATGTTCTTGGCGGAGCTGAGACATGCTTACGCCACGGGCGTAAGCATGGCACACGGGCTCGCTAGCGACCTTACTTGGCCGAATCCTCGATAGATTGCCAGAGGAATTCGAGCGCCTGCTGGCGGGTGATTGGCTGATCGCCCAGTTTTTCATTGGCGGCTGGCGTTTTTTCGATCAGGGCGGCAAACGCCGAGGCGGTGATGGCGGGCGAGGTTTGTCGCTGGGCCTCGCCAACGGCTTTCCACTGGCTGGCCACGTTCAGGCTGCCCTCTTTGAGTTTCTTGAGGCCCATGGCCCAGGCTTGGGCGGTGCTGGCTTTCAGCGGTTCGTCGAGTTCGGCGTTATAGCTCTCAAAGAAACCTTGCGTGCCGAGATATTGCGCGGCGGCGACATAGGTTTCTGACCGTGAGACATCGATGTCGTTGAAGAATGAGATCATGACATGGTTCTTGGCGAGCGCGCGCAGCAGGCGGCGCGTATCGATCTTCGCTGGCGACTGTTGATACTTTTTGGCCTGGGCCACGGCGTAGGCGGCTGACTCGGCGATGTTCATCCAGGTGGGTTCCAGGCGGATGGATCCCCAGGCCACGTGAGTGCAACTCAAGCAGACGGGGACCAGCAGGTTGTCGAACTGCTCGCAAAACAGCGTGCGATAGGGAACCTGGCCGGGGAAGGTTTCGGCGTGCAGCATCATCTTGCCTTCGTGCAAACTGCCGTCCTGGCGATCCGTGGTGCAAGCGTGCGCATCCATGTACCACTCGGTGACGCCAATACTGTCGTGGTGAACGGGCGCCCGCTCTTTGCCGGGGGCGAGCGTGGCGTCGTGCTCGGTGAAGGTGTATGTTCCCGTGAGCCGCCGCGCTTCGCGCACATAGAATTCATAGGGCCGGTGGTCGTTGTCGGCGAATTCATCTTTAGCCAGACCATAGCGCTGCCAGTAGGCTTTTTTCTCGGGCGGCACGGATTCATCGTGCTGGAGAAACCAGAGCAGTTCCAGGGTTGCCTGCCAGTGTTGATCCATCACATTCCCGCGCACACCCCGCTCGCCTTCCACGTAGGCTGTGTGCACGTCGATGAGTTGCGGACGATTCCAACCGATCTTCTGGTTGGGAAGAGGAGCCACAATCGAACCGTATTCCAGGTCTTTGACGCATTCGCGATCATAGTTGGGCGGCTGCTCAAGGGGGATGCGATTGGCGGGGTTGGAGGTGAGCACCGTGCGGTAGTTGAAGGCTTGCACCTGCCCATCGGCTGCGCCGGTGCTTTGCGGCAGAATTTGTTGAAATCCGCCGAACTTTCGCAGGTTGAGTTGGTTGTGGCGTTGGGCCAGTTCGGCGAGTTCCGGCGTGGGCGGTGTGGAACTGGGCTTCATGTAGACCACGCCGGCGTGTGGTTCGTTGAATTCGCTCCGGGCTTCGCGTCCTACGCGATAGGGCGCTTTGACAACCGCCAGCAGGTCGCCTTCGTAGCTGCAATCGGCGAATGCGTTGGCCTTGACGGTTTCTTGGTCGGGGCATCGTCCCCCTCCCGTTGTGAAAGTGACCTGGCGGAGTTGCGCGCCATGATGTTCCGCCGATTCGGGCACGTAGCCCAGCAGTACGGTGATATTGGGCTCGGCCGCCACGAGCCGCGTTAGAATGTGTTCGGCCACGCGGGGTTCGAACTTGCCGTTGGTGTGGCCGGATTTGCCTGGCAGGGCGTCGCGATACTGGGACGAGTCCGCTCCATAGGTGTTTCGATAGTGGTCGAAGATGGCTTGGCGCACTTCGTCATAAATGGGGGAGCGGCGTCCTTCGTGGAGGGTATCCCACACGCCGAGTCCACTAGAAAGGATGCCGCCGAGATGCCGGTTGTGGTTCACCAGCACGACTTTGAGGCCTTCGCGAGCGGCGCGCACGGCCATGGCGATTCCGCCAGGCGTGGCTTCGTAGATCAACAGATCATAGGTATTGCCGCTGACCTTTTTCGCGTCTGAGGATTGAGGATTGGCCTTCTCATTGCTCGTGACGGGCAATAGTTTGAGCGATGTCAGAAAAGTTTCGGTCTTATCCAGCGTTTCTTGATAGAGTTTGAGATCGTAGAGGAAATAACCGTGAGGCCCGCCGTCGTTGATGGCCAATTCACAGCGATTTCCGGCGGCGAGCATGGCCTCGTGAAAGGCTTTGGCGCCCGCGAATGGCGTGACCGTATCGCCGGTGGCGTGAAAGACCAAGGTGGGCGGCAAGCCGGCGCGAACTTGATGACGGGGCGAAATCTCGCGCCAACGTGGGCCGATTTTGCTGTTGCCGTAGCCCTCGGGCGAGGTATCGATGACCGGGTAGTGCAGGACCAAGGCATCGGGGCGACAGGAAACCAGGTTGGTATCGTCATCGCTGGGAAAAAGGGCGGCGCCGGCGGCGACATGTCCTCCGGCCGAGGCGCCGTTGACGATGATTTTGTTGGGGTCGATGCCTAAGTCGGCGGCGTGGGCGCGGAGGTAGCGGATGGCGGCGCAGCCGTCGGCGACGCAATCGAAGACGGTTTTCGCGTCTTTTTTCAGAAGGCGATATTCAACGCTGATGCCCACCATTCCCAGTTCGGCGGAGCGGGCGGCGAAGGGATACATGCGCTGGGCGTTGCCGCCCGTCCAGCCGCCGCCATGAAAGCTGACGAAGGCCGGTCGGCGGTCGGCGACCTTCCAGTCTGAGGGCAGGAAGATATGAAGTTGGTATGACTGACCGCCAAGTTGCTGATAAGTGACTTTGATGTTGGGGCGGAGCCTGGCCGCCAACTGCTCGACGGGCCGGGGCTTGGGGGCAGGTTGTGCCGCGGCGGATTGCGCGGCGGGTAGTTGCGCGGCGGGCAGTTGCGCATGGCCGCTGTTGCCGGGCGCTGGCGCGGCAAAAAGCAATCCGAACGTACCAACGGCCAGGAAGAATCGATGGGGGGCGGAGAACATGGCGGGGCAACTTTCGAGGTGGGGAGAGATGTGGTGGAGAAGGAATGGCCCATCGGGGGCGACTCTTCGCCAAGACTTGGGGGGCAAGGGCATTCGCAACTGTCTGCCGCTTGCCGGGGCGACAGGCAATAGCATGCCATAAAAGCCATGCACGACCCAATACATATTTTTGGGCGGATCGCCCATTTTTTTTGGGGGCGGGCAGCTCCCGCGGCACAGGTTGGACGGGATTTATTTTTCCAGCCTGGGAATGGGCAAGCGGCTGAATAGCAGGCGGAGCGCCTGTCCGCGGGTGAGCAGGCCTGACGGCTGGGCGGTCGTGACCTTGGGGAGCAGGGAGAGGAACTCGGCCGCGGCGATCGGCGTATCCTGGTGGGCGGCATCGCCCGCTTCGGCTTGGGCGAGGGCAGCCGCCAACTCCGCGGGTTGAAGCTTGTTGGCGAGCAGATCGTTGAAGCCCTGGCCCCAAAGCCTGGCGGTGGATGTTGTCAGAGGTTTGTCCAAGCGGGCGTTGTAGTTGGGGAGAAAGCCTTGCGTGCCGAAGAATTGGGCCGCGACCACGTCGGGGTTGTTGCTGGCAACGTCCACATCGTTGAAGAAGCTGATCATGTGCTGGTGGCTGGCGAGCGTGTGGGTTAGCAACTGGGGATTCAACGCGGCGGGCGAAATGCCTTGCTGCTGGGCCAAGGCGATGGCAAAGCCGGCTGCTTCGCCGGTTTGCATCCAAACCGGTTCGAGGCGGATCGAACCCCAGCCTACGTGCGAGGCTGAGAGGGGGACCACGGCGAGCAAGTTGTC
Organism: uncultured Pirellulales bacterium; assembly: GCA_964445985.1. Classification (GTDB taxonomy): domain Bacteria; phylum Planctomycetota; class Planctomycetia; order Pirellulales; family S012-138; genus CAYUMU01. The sequence continues at coordinate 46,744 of CAYUMU010000005.1, forward strand.
TAGTTCTTTGGCAAGCAAGCAGCGGTAAGGCACTTGCGCCGGCCGGGATTGTTCGGCCAGGAAGAAGATGCCGTCGTAATTGCCGCCGGGCGTTTTGCGTTTGAGGCAAGCGACGGAATCGACCGGCCAATCGGTGATGGCGACACTGTCTGAGTGGATGGGGGTGCGGCCGATGCCGGCGGCGATCAGGTTGTCGTGCTCGGTGAAGACGTAGCGGCCGACGAGGCGGCGGGCCTCTCTGACATAGATTTCGTAGGGGAGATGGTTGTTGTCAATAAATTCGTCGGCGGCCAGGCCATAGTCTTGGTATTTAGCGCGATCGGCGGGACTGGCGGCCGGGTCGTGCTGATAGTACCAGAGGAGCATCAGCATAGCGCTGAGGTATTGTTGTGAGATTTGTTCGCGCCGCTGCCAGGATGCTTCGGGGTAGTCGTTCTGAGGGCCGATCAGCCGACCGCCGTTCCAGGCGACTTTGTCGTTGGGCAAGTTGGGCACGAAACCGCCGCCGGCGGTGCTGCGAACGATGTCCAAACGATAGCCGGGGGGCTTTTCCACCATGACTCGGTTGGCCGGATCGCGAGTGAGAATCAGGCGGTAGTTGTAGGCCATCACGGAACTGTCGGCCTCGCCGGTGCTTTGCGGTTGAACCAGCTCGGCGGTGGCGTGGCTGTTATAGCGGATCTTCAAAATTCCCCGGTCGGCGTCGGCGGGGAAGCCTTTCTGGCCGGGCGGTTTGCGACGTTCGGTGGCGTAGATCACGCCGGCGTGGGGTTCTTGGTATTCGCCGCGAGCCTCGCGGCCGACGCGGCAGGGAACTTTGGCGGCCGCGATCAGGTCGCCTTCGTAGGTGCCATCGGCGAAGGCTCGGGCCGCTACGCGGATGGTGGTGTCGTTGTCTTTGGCGCGAAGTGTCAGAGACTTCAGTTGCGCGCCGTCACGATGCGTGAGAGTGACATGGAAATTGCGCAGCAGCTTCAAGTTGGATTCTTGGGCCAGCATGCGTTCGAATAACATTTCGGCCACGCGCGGCTCTACCTTGGCGCGGTCGAGATGGGAGTTGGTGTGGGGGTTGGGCAATGACGCCCTGTACTGCTGAGAATCGGCGCCATAGGCTTGGCGATAGTAGTCGGAGGCCCCGGTGCGGATTTCGGCATAGAGGGGTGAGCGGAGCCCATCGTAGGGGGCTTCCCAACCGCCGGCGCCGCTGGTGATGAAGCCGCCGACGTGTTGGTGGTGATGAACGAGCAACACCGAGAGGCCTTGGCGGGCTGCCCTGACGGCGCAGGCAATTCCGCCGGGCGTGGCGCCGACCACCACCAGGTCGAAGCTTTGGCCGTCGAGATCGTGAGGTGTTGCCGTTGGGGCCGGCTTGATGAGGGCGGAGCTTTTCGGCGGTGATTTGACGGGCCACTCCAGCGCCAGGCGCGAGGCCAACAGGTTCTGGCGAAGTTCGTCGTAAGGAACCTGTTGCACGGCCAGGCCGCGGTCGATGGCGATGCTGGCTGCCTGGGCGGCCGACTGACTGAGCGCCATGAAGACCGGCTCCATGCGAATCGAACCGAATGCCACGTGGCTGGCCGAGAGGGCGAAGGTGACATACAGGTTGTCGCACTGGTCGGCTTTGGGAACGATGGCGCCGTAGCTAATGGGGTAGGGACGCGGCACGGAGACGCCGTTGCTGCCTTCGTTGACGGGCTGGCCGCCATGCACGATGCGGCGGACGGCGTGCATATCCACGCCGTAGGCTCCCAGGGCGATCGAACGCGGCGCCAGCTTGGCGCCGCGGCAATGCGGTTCGATCATGACAAAGTCGCTCACCATCCGGCGGGCTTCGCGAACATACATTTGGTGCGGCCAGCCGTGCGTGCCGGTGAACTCATCTTGGCACAGACCGAACCGGCTCATTTCCTGACGGACTGCTTCCGGCACCCGCGGATCGTGGGCAAAAAAGTAGAAGAAGCCACGCAGGTATTGCTCGTGGGCCTGCGCGATTTGCTGACGGGTGGCCGCGTTGGCTTCTGGGTAGGCGTCGGCTCCGCCTAGGAAATCGGTCGAGATGGGCCAACGATTGTTGAAATCGTATTTGTCATTTTGCAGCGGATCGTATTTGAGAAAATCGCGAAGCGTGAGTTTTTGGCCGGCCGCCTGGCGGGCGGCAATCCAGCGGGCCAGCAGTTCATAGTTGGCCGGATCGTAGCCAGAGGGCCTGGTCAACGGGATGCGATTGCGGGGATTGTCGGTCAGGCAGGCGCGAAAGTTGTAGCTTTGCACGCGGCTGTCGGCGGCGCCGATTTCGCCGAGCGGCTCGTCTCGCAGCAGGTAGGGCAATACACCGCTGGTGGGGTCGCCGGGAGTTCGGTAGGGATCGATGGGGACTTCGAACTTGCCTGCCCTGGGGTTGGTGGCCGGCTTTTGGATGCCATTGACGGTTTCGCCGTACTGGGCATTGGACTCGCGGCCCACGGTATAGGTTACGCCGGCCTTGGCGAGCAGATCGCCTTCGTAGGTGGCGTCGAGGAACACTTTGGCGCGAAAGATGGTACCGTCGGCCGTGATGAGTTCTTGAATGCGGGGGCCGGTCTTGCGCACGCTTTGCAAGGGCTGCTCAAAGTAGACGCGGACTTGGGCCTCGGCAGCCAGCTCCGTGAAGACGGCTTCGGCCACTTTGGGTTCGAAAGCCAACGACGGCGGTTTGGCAAAGTCGACACCCCGCTGGAGTTGCTCGGCCTTGGTCGGTTCGTCGAAGGCGGTGCCGGGGCGTTGACCGTAGTGGGCGCCGATTCGTTCGTAAACTTCGCGGGCCATGCCGCTGACGGCCTGGACGCGATCGCTGCTGCCGACGTCGGTCCAACTGAGTCCGCCCGATGTCATGCCGCCGAGATGTTTGCCGGGCTCGACAATCACGGCGGTTTTGCCCAACCGCGCGGCTTGCACGGCGGCGACCACTCCGCCCGAGGTTCCGCCGTAGATGCAGATGTCGGCTTCGACGATTTGGGCCTGAGCCGGGTTGCTCAACGGGGGAGGTGTTTGGGCCAGAGCGTCGAGGGCAACCAACAACAGCAGGCATGGCAACGAAAGCAGCGTGGGGACGCTTGGTTGGCAAGCTTTAGGGCACGGAATATGCATCGGAAGAGTTGGGGGTGGGAGTGCGGGCTTTGGAGTTGAAGAGAGAACGATTGGCTTGCGGGGCGGCTGGGTTGGTTTGCGGTCTTCTGTTAGAATCGCACGAAAAACAAAGTCGGCTTTCGCTCCGCGAAAGCAAATCCTTTCGCGGAGCGAAAGGCGACTATGCCCGAAAGTTATTTTCCATGGGTTCCTTAGTTGGCGCGGATTCATGGGCGAGGACGCCCAAGCCACGGGGTTGGGCGGAATGCCCGTGCCACGGGGGTTGGGCGAGACGTCTAGGGCGTGGGGAGATCGTCTTTGCCTTGGGTGAGCCAGGGGAGGTTGAAGCGGGCCAGCGTGAGGTAGGCATAGCTGGTGGGCTGTTGGGTGGCTTGATCTTCGTCGCGGCCGCGTTCGTAGAGGCATAGCATGGCGCCGTCGGGCAGAACGGCCAGGTCGCTATAGGCGCTGAAGCCGGGTTCGAGCGTGCGATTGACCGGCCAGGTGCGGCCTTCGTCGTAGCTCAGTTTGATCGAGATATTCTTGCGGTCGCGGCTGGCGCCTTCGCGAGCCTTGCCATCGGCCCTGTCCAGGTTGTGCGGGTTGGCAAACACGATGCGGTTCTTGCCAGCGACGGGCGCGCCGGTCGCGGCGGAGAAGCGGGCGATGCTGCCCATGCAGATGGGCTCGAGCAGGGCTTCGTCGAAGGTGGGCTGGGACCAGTGGGTGGCGCCGTCGGGGCTGGTGGTGACGAGGCGTCGCTGGCGTTTGGACTCGCTGCGAACATTGAGCATCACGCTGCCATCGGCGAGTTCGACGATGACGGTTTCGTTGGGGAAGATCCACTCCGGCGTATTGGGGACCGCGATCTCGCCGCGTTTCCAGGTGGCGCCGTGATCGTCGCTGTAGATGGTCGAGGTGACGGAAGGGCGATGGGCGTGTCCACCGGTTCCGGTGGAGAGCCAAACCGGCACGACGAGCCGCCCCGTGCGGAGTTGAATACCGTGGCCGGGGCCGGTGGCGAGAACTTTCCAATCGTACTCGGATCGGTAGCCATCGAAGGTGGAAGTGATTTCCGCCGGGGTGCTCCAGGTGAGTCCGTCATCGGTGCTGCGCATGTAGAAACAGCGCATGTATTCCAGGCAGAACAGGAAGTGGACGTCGCCGTTGGCATCGGCGAAGGCGACCGGATTGTTGTAGGTGACGTCGCTAGGGTTTCCCAGGTTTTGCGCCAGGGCGACGGGGTTCTTGGTTTTCGGGCCGGGCACCTCGGCGATTTTCTGGCGTTTTTCCCAGGTGCGGCCGCCATCGGTGCTGCGGCGGAGCATGATGTCGATGGTGTCCCAATCGGTGCGGCCGGTGCGGCGCGCTTCGCAATAGGCGAGCACCGTGCCGCGGCGGGTGACAACCAGGCCAGGGATGCGGTAGAGTGCGTACCCGTCGGTGTCGCGGGTGAAGAGGTCTTGCTGGCTGAGCTGTGGTTCGGCGGCGTTGCTGAGGCCGGCCAACAACAACAGCAGGCCCAGGCTTGAGCGAAGAGGACGGCGAGATCGCATGGAATTTCCCCCGAGATGGTAATGGGCCGCGCCGGCGGTTGCGAGCCCGGCGGCGTTCGCGGCGACGCCATTGAGCACAGGCAGGCTGACTCGGCCGGCAATGGCTTGTAGTATTCTGGGATGGATTATATTATCGCAGCTTGGATATTAAAACATTTATCTTCCGATTAGCGGTTGAGCGTTCAGAACGCCATGGCAACGACACACGGCCCCCGAATCGTCGATGTGGCTGAACGAATCTTAGCCGACATTCGCCAGCGGAAACTACGGCGGGGCGACGCCTATCGGGGTACGGCGGAAACGGCCCAATGGCTGCAAGTGAGCGGTTCCACCGCCAATCGGGCTTTGCAGTTGCTGGCGCGGCGGGGTGTGGTGCGACGGCGTCAACGGCAGGGCACCACCGTGCTCGATCCGCGATCGCGGGGGAACGACGCCCGATTGGGGCGGGTGCACTTGATGGTTCGCGAAGATCATTTGCGAACGGAAGGGCTCTGGTCGGAGGGGGTGTTGCTGGGCTTGCAGAGCGCGCTGCCGGGCGTGGAGCTGCAATTCAATTTTCGTCCGGAGGTGGATGAAGGCGAGCATGTGAATCGTTTGATCCACGAGATTCTAGGTTCTCGCAAGCCGGCCGGTTTGGTGTTGATTCGTTCCAGCGTGCTGACGCAGCGGTTGGTGGCGGCCAGTGGCTTGCCGGCGGTTGTCAGCGGGACCTTGCAGCCTTCCATCGAAAACCTGGCCAGCATCGATCGCGATCAACGGCAGATCGGCGTGCTGTTGGCGCGGCATTTGTTGGACGCCAAGTGCCGGCAGTTCTTGATTCTGATGCGCGATCGCTTGACGGCCGGCGATCATGATATGCTGGATGGCGCCCTGAGCACGCTGGCCGAGCAGGGGGCGCCGCTGAGCGACGTGACCTTTCGCTGTTTACCGACCGACCACGATTCGGTGGTGGCCGAAGTGCAACGCTTGCTGCGGGGCCGGGCCGGAAAGACGGGGTGCCTGTGCCGGTCGGAAACGCTGGCGCGCGGCGTCGACGCGGCAGCCAACTTGCTTACGTCTGCCCCGCGCCGGAAGGCCGTGATTGTGGTGGCGGACGCAGCCCGAGGCCGTTTGGAAAGTTGTCCCTACCCGCGAATTGAGCCCACGGTGCGGCCTGAGGAGTGGGGCGCCGCGCTGGGCAACATGCTCTCAAGCTGCGCGCGAGGGGAACCGCCGGAGCCCTTTCGGCAAGTGATCCCGGTGCAGTTGCATGTACCGCCGGTCCCGCGCATCGGGCGCCGCTCATAGTCGCCTTTCGCGGAGCGAAAGCCGACATTATTTCTCGCGCGGCCCTTAGGGCTTGACAGCCTTGGACGATTTTTTGTTGGCCGAGATCAAAGTCTCTTCCATTTTGCGCTGGGATTCGAGGGCTTCTTCGGGAACCGGGGCTCGGAAGACGGCCATGGAGCAAGGTTGCAGGCGATAGGTGCTGCTCGAGATGGGTTCGTCTTCGGCATCGGGGGCTTCATCAATGGCGGTATCGAACAGCCGGATCCAATGCTCGCCCGATTCGATCGGCGGCAGCGTGAAGGGGATTTCCATGGCGTGATCGGCATTGAACAGGATCAGCAAGTGATCGCCGATGATGGGGTCGCCGTATTCGTTCACATCGATCAGGCCGCCGAAGAGTTGCACGCCCAGGCAGCGCATGTTCTGCGAGTGCCAGGCTTCGTCGGGGATTTCTTTGCCGGAGGGATCCAGCCAGGCGATCTCGGTGCGTTCCCGGTTCCGCAGCGATTGCCCGTGGAAGAAGCGTCGGCGGTGAAAGGTGGGTTGCTCGCGCACCACGCCGATCACTTTGCGCGCGAACGCCTGAAGTTGTTGTTGCCATTCGTCGATTTCCCAACTGAGCCAGGAAAGTTCGTTGTCTTGGCAGTAGGTGTTGTTGTTGCCCTGCTGGGTGTGGCTGATTTCGTCGCCCGCCAGCAGCATGGGAACGCCTTGCGACAAGAGCAGGGTCGCCAGGAAGGAGCGCTGTTTCTTCCGACGCAGGGCAATGATCTCGGGATCGTCGGTGGGGCCTTCGGCACCGCAGTTCCAGCTATCGTTTTCATTGATGCCATCGCGGTTGTCTTCCCCATTCGCTTCGTTGTGTTTCTGGTCGTAAGAAACCAGATCGTTCAGCGAGAAGCCGTCGTGGCAGGTGATGAAATTGATGCTGGCGTGGGGCCGCCGGCCGTTCCATTCGTACAGGTCGCTGGAGCCGCTGATCCGCGTGGCAAACTCCGAAGCCACGCCGCCGTCGCCCTTCCAGAACCGCCGCACGCAGTCCCGGTACTTGCCGTTCCATTCGGACCACAGCACGGGAAAGTTGCCCACCTGGTAACCACCTTCGCCCAGATCCCAGGGTTCGGCGATCAGCTTGACCTGGGAAAGCACGGGGTCTTGATGAATGATGTCGAAGAACGCGCCAAGCTTGTTGACATCGTGCAGTTCGCGGGCCAGGGTGCTGGCGAGGTCGAAGCGGAACCCATCCACGTGCATGTTCAACACCCAATACCGCAGGCTATCCATGATTAGTTGCAGCACGCGCGGATTCTGCATCTTGAAGGTATTGCCGCAACCGGTGAAATCCATGTAGTAACGGGGGTCGGGCGCGAGCCGGTAGTAGCTGGCATTATCGATGCCGCGGAACGAAACCGTGGGACCGCATTCGTTGCCCTCGGCGGTATGGTTGTAGACGACGTCGAGAATGACTTCGATGCCGGCATCGTGCAGGTTGCGGACCATCGACTTGAATTCATGCACCACTTCGCGAGGTCGCGTGGTCGAGGCGTAGCGGGGATCGGGCGCGAAGAAGCCGAGGGTGTTGTAGCCCCAGTAGTTCACCCGGCCTTTGTCGAGCAAGAAGCGGTCGTCGCTATGCACATGAATGGGCAACAGCTCCACGGCCGTGATTCCCATGTCGCGAAGGTAGCGCACGCTCGGCTCGGAACCCAAGCCGGCGTAGGTGCCGCGAATCTCTTCATCGATATCGGGATGAAGCTTCGTGAAGCCTTTGACGTGCAATTCGTAAATGACCGAACGGCTGAGCGGTGTTTTCGGGGGATGATCGTCGCCCCAGGTAAAGGCCTCGTCGACAACGCAGGCCAGCGGCCCAGCGGCGGCGTTGTTCCCAGGGTTGAACGACATATCGAGATTCTCATCGCCCAGAATGTATCCAAACGAGGAATCCGTTGGCGTCGGAATGCGGGCAATGGCTTTGGCGTAGGGATCGAGCAACAGCTTGTTGGGATTGAAGCGATGCCCTTGCTCGGGTTCATAAGGGCCGTGGCAGCGATAGGCATAGAGTTGGCCGGGCCGGACTTGCGGCAAGTACACATGCCAGATCATATCGGTATGCTCGGACATTACGACTCGGGCGGCTTCTTTATCATCGTCGACCGAATCAAATAGGCATAGTTCCACCTTGGTCGCGTGTTCGCTATAGAGCGTGAAGTTGACTCCTCTGCCGTCCCATGTTGCTCCCAGGGGATAAGGGCGACCCGGCCAGATGCGCATGCGGAGATTCCTGTTATGATGTTTTTTGGGGGTTCGCGGTCGAAACCAGCAGTGCTATGGGCAAGGCGCCCAACAGACTTGCCACTGGCAGCGACGGCGAACCCGCGGTTGCGTTCAGTTGAATAACTTCGTTTGAAAAGGCGTTTTGCCAGTCCCCAGGGCTGTCCGCGGGAAATTCCACTTGGGTTGAACCCCAGGCCGCGGGGAGAATGCCGCCAGGTGGGCCGCCGGCATGGGCGTCTGGCGGCAACGATTGTACATGGCGCGGAACAACCACTGCTAGCCAGTCGTGTTCCAGGCGGCGGCAAAAGGCAAATACATGCTCCGCGAGGGAGCCCGTGACCGTGAGCGGGAGGTAGTCGCCCGCCGCGAACAGTTGGGCCTGTTGACGGCGCGTGGCGATGGCCCGCCACGACACAAATTGTTTAATCTCCGGCGCGGGCCATTGCTCGGCCAGATTGCGCAGCAGTTGATGCGGGTTGGTTTGGAACTTTTGCTGCAGATCGGCCAGGCTGGCGCGGCGTTGGTCGAAATCGACCGGGCGGCGATTGTCGGGATCGACCAGGTTGAAGTCCCAATACTCCGTGCCCTGGTAAAAGTCGGGGATGCCAGGCAGCGTGGTTTTGAGCAGCAGTTGCGAGAGTCCATTGATAAAGCCGGCGTTGGCAATCTCCGCCGCCAACTCGGCAATCTGCTCGCGAAACGGCAGGCCCGCCTCGCCCACCAATAGCTCGCGCACAAAATGGGCAACCGCCGCTTCATAAGTTTCCGAAGGGTTCATCCAAGACGTATGCACCTTGCCCTCGCGGAGCGCCTTTTCCATGTACCGCAGAATTCGGTCGAGGTAACTCTGCTGCTGATCGCCGGGATCGAGCGGCCAGGTTCCCAGCAAGGTTTGATAGAGCAGGTACTGGGCGTTGCGGTCGGGCAGTTCTTCCCCGTCGTCGGCTTTGAGCAACGGACGGTTTAGTTCTTGCCAGCGGAAAACGGTTTGAATCCACTTTTCGGGGATCTCGGACAGCACGTGCAGGCGGGCGCGGAAATCTTCGCCGCGTTTGGTGTCGTGGGTGCTGGTGGCCGAAAGGGAATGCGGCCAGGTCGTCGCCCGCTGGTGCATCATGCGGTGCATTTCGTCGGAAGAAACGGGGGCCGTATCGAGTTCTCCGCCGACTTCGTTGACCGAAGCCAGGGGGAAGTAGCGATAGAACGAGGTATCTTCGAGACCTTTGGCCATGACCGGGCCGGTGACCTGCTGCATCTTGAGCGAGAAGCTTCGCCGTTCGGCGGCTTGTTCGTCGGTAAGATGCGGCGGGTTCTGCAGCAAGACCACCGTCGAAATGAAATCCAGCGACGACCAGTCCATGGAAGGATTGCGCCGTTTGGCCATGCGCACGGCCGTGGTCACGCGGCGATAGTCGGCTTCGGCCACGTCCCAGCCGTGAGGCCGATTGTAGGTGCGGTAAACGGTCATGCAGGCAATCACTTCGCGGAGTGCGCGGCGCAGGCCAGAGAGGGTATAGTCTCGCGCGGCCCGATGCTGTTGGGCGATGCGGTAGAGTTGCATGGCGAGCATTTGCAATTCGCTCGACATGGCATCGAGCAGCACGGTGCGCTTGCCGTTATAGAGTATGTCGGCGGGAGAGAGCTCTTCGCCGGTGAGCCGCGGGTAGCCGGAACGCAGCCGTTGCAATCCCTCGGGGTGAACCAGCAATCGATTCAAGGCGTTGAGCAGTTCGTAGCCGGTCGTTCCGCAAACGTGCCATTCGGTGGGCAGCGGTTCTTCGCCCGAGAGAATCTTTTCCGCCACCACGTAGACTTCGCTGATGGCCGGATCGAGATCGGCAGGGCGGTGTTGGCGGAACAGGGCGTGCAGGTTCTCGAAGTAAGATTGCGGATCGAGCAGTCCATCGGGATGGTCAATTCGCAATCCGGTCACCCAGCCGCGCTCCAGGAATTCGCCGACCAGGCGATGGACGGCGTCGAAGACGCGCGGTACTTCCACGCGAATGGCCGCGAGATCGTTGATATCGAAGAAGCGGCGATAGTTGATTTCGTCTGCCGCCACGCGCCAGTAGGCCAGGCGATACCATTGCTGATCGATCAGGTTTTCCAGGCGGTCGAAACTGCGTGGCTGGCCCGGCGCGCCGTTGATCTCGGCCAAGGCGGCTTCCAGTGACTGGCGAATGGGTTCCGAGCGCTTCCAGAGTTGTTCCAGGCGGCGGCGCGCCACACGTTGCTCGCGATACCGCTGTTCGCTGGCGGCTTCATCCAACTGGTCTGGACCGGGGAGCAACGTCAGTTGCGTGATGATGCTTTCGAGCTCGGTTTGATCCCAGGAAACATCGCCCTCTTCGGTGACGGGCTGGCTTTCGCGATATTTTTCGCTCACCGCCCGCAGCACAAGGGGCCACGTGCTGGGGGAGAGCGGAAAGTGCATTGGCCCGTAAGCCAGCTGCAAGCGAAGCTGTGAATAAACCACCTGCAATTCGGCCTGTTCGAGCACGTCCGCGAACGGCCGGCCCAAGAAGGGGAGCAGCACCTTGTGTTGCAGATGCAGCGTGGTGGGGTTCCAATCGATATCGAAAAAGTCGGCGTACCGCGAGGTTTGGCCGTTCTCTAGCAAGTCTTGCCACCACTCGTTGCCGGAGTCGTTGATGCCCATGTGGTTGGGAATGACATCCAGCAAGATGCCCATCCCCAACTTTTTGACGGCCAGGGCCAGCTCTTCGAAATCGGCCAGGTCGCCAAAGGCTGGATCAATGAGGTCGTGGTTGACCACATCGTAGCCGTGCGTGCTGCTTGCGCGGGCTCGAAACAGCGGCGACAGATAAACATCGCTGATCCCCAACTCATGCAGATAGGGGAGCAATTCACGCACTGCCTGCAGGCCCAACTCGGGCCGCAGTTGCAGGCGGTAGGTGGCAGTGGGAATGTGGTTCAGTCGATTATCCGCGAGCAGTCGAGAGGAAGTTACCGACGAAGAGGTGGACATGAAGCTGGGGGCTGGAGATTGGGGATTGGGAAGGGGGGATTTGCTGTTTTGCTTTCGACCCCTTGTGAGACGCTCGCGCTTGGGTCGCCACGTGCTCTAGCAGTTGGCATGCCAAAACGGGGGGGGCAAAAGAGCCTTTGCCACCGAGAGCGTGAAAGGCCAGCTCCTTGATAGATTGGCCACGAACATGGCGCGCCATTGCCGGGATCAGACCTACGATACTTCGCGCGCGGCCAGGCAGAACGGCGCGAACGCGATCGCAAGCCGCCCCCTTCTTATAGCACATGTGGGAGGAGTTCACGAACTTGAGGTGTGTTTGGACTTTCCCAGATCGGACTGAGCGATAGGCAACCAGACCCCGATCGGGAGCTCGCCGCTGGGGGGCTGGTAGCAAAACTCGCGCGCAGCGTGGGGAGGGTGGAGTGGACGTCGATTGCGCGGCCGCGCCGATAGGTTCTCAGCCGATCGGTGCTCGGCACTTGCAGCCAGATCGAGGGTGGTACAAACTACCCTTTCCCTTTGCCCCCGAGACTCCGGCCCCCTCTCCCCTGCTACCACTTTTAGTTTGACGACCGCAATGAATCGCTACCAGAAGTCGCGCGAGTTGTACCAGCGTGCCTGCCAATCGTTGGCGGGCGGCGTCGCCAGTGAGTTTCGCAAGTTTGGTTATCCGCACCCCCTGTTTTACGAGCGCGGCGTTGGCAGCCGCGTTTACGATGTGGATGGCAATGAATACCTCGACTTTACGCTCAGCCAAGGCCCCTTGATCCTGGGGCACTCGCATCCCGAAGTGCTGCGGCGAGTCGCCGAGAGTAGCCAGGCAGGCCAACTCTACGCTGGCCAGCACCTGGAAGAACTGGAACTGGCCGAAACCTTGCAAAGGTTGATCCCCTGCGCCGAGTTGATGCGGTTCAGCCTGTCGGGCTCCGAGGCCGATCACGCCGCGCTCCGCTTAGCCCGCGCGGTGACCGGCAAGCCAAAGTACCTCAAGTTCGAGGGGCACTACCACGGCTGGTTCGATAGTGTGTCGTACAGTATTTCGGCCGCGTCGGAAGCAGCCCTGGGCTCGCGCGAGCAGCCCAACATTATTCCTTGGACCCAGGGGCTGCCTGGCAACGGGGCCGACGATCTGCTCGTGCTCCCTTGGAACGATTTGGAACTGGCCGAGAAAACCATTCGCAAGCACGCCCACGAGCTGGCGGCGGTGATTACCTCGCCGGCCATGTGCAACGCCGGCTGCATTGCTCCCCGCCAGGGCTTTCTGCCGGGGCTCCGCGAAATCTGCAGCGAGCTGGGCATCCTCCTGATCTTCGACGAAGTCATCACCGGCTTCCGCTTGGGCATGGCCGGAGGGCAGGGCTACTTTGGCGTGGTGCCCGACCTGGCCGTGTTCGGCAAGGCCATGGCCAGCGGTTACCCGATCAGCGTGCTGGCCGGCAAACGGCAGTATATGGAATGGATTGCCGATGGCCGGGTGATCCACGCCGGCACCATGAACAGCGGCAACCCCAGCATCGCCGCCGCGGCCGCCACGATCGGCGTGCTGGAGCAAGAGCGAGTTCACGAGCGATTGTTCGACCTGGGCCGCGAATTGATGGAGGGCTTGCGCGACGCCTCGCGACGCGCCGGCCAGCCGCTGCTGGTGCAAGGTTTCGGACCGGCCTTCCATACGGGCTTTTCGTCGCTGGAGGCCGTCTACGATTTCCGCGATACGCTCAGCTACGACAAAGCCAAGTATTCCAAGTTCATGGCCGGCATGCACGATCGCGGTATTCGTTTGATCGGTCGCGGCATCTGGTACCTGTCGGCGGCGCACACTTCGGAAGACGCGCGCTTGGCGATCGATACCGCGTACGATGTGCTCAAAGCGATGTAAGTACGGTCATTCCCGCGGATGCGGGAATCCAGTTGCGGCGGATACAACGCGTCTATCGGAATCGGCTCAAAAATCAAGTATCAACAACACAAAGTCGGCTTTCGCTCCGTGAAAGCAAATCCTTTCGCGGGGCGAAAGGCGACTATGAACAATCAGTCATTCTTCAGCCCAAGGGGTTTGCTCATGAATCTGCGCTTATCGCTCTTCTCCGGCGGATGTTTGTTGTTGGCCGTGGTTCCCCTGCAAGCGGAAGAAACGGTCGAGCAGCAGGCCGTGATTTCCGTTCAGCGCATTTGGGACCGTGCCACGCATTCGGCCTTCACCGATCTCATTCAATTTCAGGACCAGCTTTATTGCACATTCCGTGAAGGGTCGGGGCATATTCCCGGGCTCAACGGCACCGTGCGAATCATCCGTTCGCGCGACGGTGAAAACTGGGAATCGGTGGCGCTGCTCGACGAACGCCATGTCGATCTGCGCGACCCCAAGCTCAGCATCACGCCCGACGGGCGGTTGATGGTCAACACGGGGGCCAGTTATTACCACGGCCGAGATCGGCTCAAAATCGAAAGCCGCGTGTCATTTTCCGATCAGCAGGGGGAGAACTTTAGCGCTCCGCAAAAAGTGCAATTCCCCGAAAAGCTGGTCACCCATCAGGATTGGCTGTGGCGCATCACCTGGCACGGCGACACGGCCTACGGCTGCGTGCAACAACTGCCCCTCGGCGCCAAGCGCGAGTTGCACTTGCTCAAGAGCACCGACGGCATTCGCTACGACCATGTTTCTGAATTGCCGCTCGACGCTCCCAGCGAAACCACGCTTCGGTTCACCGCCGACGATACGCTGTTTGCCATGATTCGCCACGGCGATGGCAAGGCCTATCTGGGCAAGGCCACGCCCCCTTACACCGATTGGAAGATCTACCCGGCCAATCAACAATTCGGCGGACCCAACTTTGTGCAACTGCCGGGCGGCGCCTGGTTGGCGGGCAGCCGAGACTACTCGCAAAAGCCCTATACCATGGCCCTGTGGACCATGGCCCCCGAGACGGGCAAGTTTGGCGAACTGCTCACGCTCCCCAGCGGCGGCGACACCAGCTACCCTGGCTTTGTGATCGATCGCGAAAACAATCAGATTCTGGTGTCTTACTATTCAGGGCACGACGGACGCACCGCCATCTATTTCGCCCGCTTGCGGTTGGATGTCGTGGAAGCGAAATGCAAAGGGCAGGCGGATTAACTCGCGGCCGACTTCTGCCAGCGACCACGGCCCCAGCCAAACTTCGCCAGAATTTGCCGCGCCAAGTCGATACACATGGCGCGTTCTTCGCAATTGAACACCCATTCGCGCGTGCAGGCTTGATGCAAGATGGCCAACAGCGCGGCGCTGGCCATCCACGGACCGGCCGCCAAGGCCAGCGGGCACGCGCAGATGGCCACCAGGCCGCGATCGAGCGGCATCCCCGCCAGGCGGTTAAACCACAAGGTGGTGCTGAGGGTCACTGCATTGGCGGCCACGGTGGCTATCACGGCGCCTTCCAGCTTGAGCCACGGCACCAGCACGATATTCAGACCAATGTTCGTGGCCACGCCGAGCGCCAGTGACAAACTCCCCAGCGAGGCTCGCTCGGCAATCCACAAATAGGTGCTGGCCACGAACATAATGCCCACCCACACCAGGTAGGTAAGTGTCAGGGGGAGCACGGCCAGGCCGCCGTCGTATTTGCCTTGGAAGCCATATTGAAAAATCAGCGGGGCAATGATCAGCAGACAGATGGCGCCAGCAATCAACAGCAAGCCGAGCGACCGCACGGCCAGGCTCAGTTGGCGATGTACTTCGGCCCGTTTGCCCTGCTCCCAGTCGTGGCTCAAATGGGGAATCACGGCCGACCGCAGCAAAGCCGCCACGGCGACCATCACCAGCGGCAGCACTCGAGCCGCGTGGTAGTTGCCTACCTGCACCAGCGATTCTTCCGCCGACATGCCGCTATGGTGAACCAGCATGTAACGGTCGGCAATTTCAAATAGGTTTGTCAGCCAGTTGGTAATCCAAACGCTGGCGGCAAAGGGAAGCAGTTTTCGACCCAGGTCGCGGTTGGCCAGGGGAGCGTCGCCGCAGGGCAATGTGGAAAAGGTGGGCTGGAGCCACAAGCAGGCGAGCGCCACGCAAACCACGGTGGAACCCAGGTAGGCGAGCACGACGCTCTGAGCGTCGTTGCGCCAGAAAAGCAAACCGATGCCGAGCACGCAGAACAACAAACTCTGTACAAACTGCAACATCGATACCACGCGGAACATCCGCAGGCCGCCGAACAATTCATACAGATAGTTGTAGGCGATCAGCACGAATAGAGTCAGTGAAATGATCGCGATCAGTCGATCTTCGCCCGGCCGGCCAAAGATCAATCGCGAGAACCAATCCGGCTGCCAGAACATCCATAACGTGGCGGCAATAGACAACGCGACAATCCAGGTCGATGTGCGCCGCAAGAACGGCCGCGCTTGGCCCCGCAGTCGATAGTGCTCCAAGTATCGTGAGAAGGTGCCGGGCAGTCCTAACACGGCGACCGGCGCCGCCAGCATCAAAAACCCATAGGCCAAATCCCACTGACCCAGTTCGTCGGGCTCCAGCCAGCCGCAAAACAAGATCCCGCGCACAAAGCCGATTCCGCGTTGAAACAGCGTCATCAATAGCAGAAAGAGCACGCTTTGCGTAAGCGTGTCTACCCGCAGAAATTGCGACTCTCGATCGGACTTGGCGCGGCGGAATAACACGGTGTTGAGGAGAGGGATGGAGAGCGGAGGGATGCTGATAGTTATATCTGGCGCCTATCCGTCATTCCCGCGAAGGCGGAAATGACGAATGCATAGGGACATTATTTAATCCTCGATCCATATTGGCTCTAGCCACTAAAACGAAGCCGAAGAATTACTTCCCACTATGCAGTTCGCATTTAAGCCGATGGTGATAGTTGGGTCGGTTCCGCCGCGCTGGATTCCCGCCTTCGCGGGCATGACGGATTGCGCGGGAATGACGGATTCGTCTAAACTGCCGCTGGTTCCCTCGTCCGCAGTCGGTCTTCCGCCGTGCGATAGTCATACCGCTTGATTCGGCGTTCTTTCAAAGGATCAACCGTGGTCCAGTTCTTCAAACGAATCAGCGGACCTTCGCCGCCGAACCGCTGCAAATGGAAGGGGTCGTCGCCCGGCCGATTGTAGCCGCCGTAGGCCGAACAGACGGCGTCGAGCCCTGCCTCGCGAGCCATTTCAAACGCCGCCGGTTGCAGGTTGGTCTTCATTCCAAATGGAAACGCGAAGAAGCGGATTCGCTGCCCCACGGCTTGCGCCAACTCGTCGGTGGCGGTTATCACTTCGTCTTCCAGAATGTCGCGATTCTCGATCGCGCCCAGGTCGGCGTGGGTGCGACTATGCGCCCCAATTTCAATGCCGGCCGCCGACAGCTGGCGCAGTTGTTCGAGCGTGTTGGGAGCGAACCGGTTCCCCATTTTTATGTCGTGCGGATAGGGCTCGCCCGTCTGAGCGTTTTGAGTCGTCACAAAATAGGTGCAAGGTATTTTGTTCTGAATCAACCAGGGGAGCGCCTGCTCACAGTTCTCGGCGTAGCCATCATCAAACGTGATGCTTACTGAAGGCCGGTGGGGGGCGTCGCTCATCAGCCGTCGCCGCACGGCGTCGAGCCCAATCAGATCGAAATGCTTGCGCAGCCAGGTTATATGGCGGCGGAATTCGCGATTGGAAACGGTCCAGCTGTTGGCATGGTCGTCGGCAATCCGGTGGTAGTACACCACCATGGCGGGCGACCGCCCGTTTCTCGCGTCCTGACAATTGCGAATCGCCCGCCACGGGGTGGTGGCGGCGTAGTAAGGACCAATGAGTAGTTGTTTCCACTCAAACATGATTTTCTCAGCAGCTGCAGGGCGTGTGAGCGTTGGCCAAATCAATCGACTTCGGTTCCCGCCACCCAGCGCTTTAGCAGCCGGCCTGCTTCCCAGGCGCCGTGCCGCAGCTTCGCGGTTAGTCGGGGGGGTACAATCTCAATATTGACGCACTCGGTGGGCTCGGCTCTCCAGTGCGATTTGTAGGGTTCGTCGCCCCGCAGCAAGTCAAAGTGCGCGAAGCCCTGGTCCATGGCCCTCCGCAAGGTGGCGAGCGAAGTCAACCGGCCGGGCTCCAGTTCCAACAGTTCCGGATCCACGCCGGCCTGATAGGCATAAACCGTGTCGTCGCTAGAAAAGTGATACTCGGCGGCGGCCAGCTTGCCGTCGATCTCGAGCCAGTGGAGTCGCAATCTTCCCTGTTGCAAAAACTGCTCGGCCATATCGCGATGGAAGGCCGTGAACACGGGGGAATGGAACACGCCCAAATCACCCTGCGTGATCCAGCGTCGCTGATGCAAGTGCACCAGGATTTCCCATCCCAGCGGCAGTTCCTCGCGACGCGCCACCGTGTGCAGCACGGCCCGGCCGGTATCGAGAAAGGTGCGTTGCAGGCGGCGCAGCTGTTTGCGATGCCCTTTTGAAAGCATGGCCTCGTAACTTGCCCACGACTCGGGGAACGTCAGCCGCCAGCAACTGAGCGTGGGCTCTTGGTGCACGGCGGCGCCGCGCGATGCCAGTTCGCGCACCAATCGGCCGACGTTGGCGTCGGTGGTTGGCACGCCGTCCATATTGAGCAGATCCCAGTCGAGGGGACCGCTGATCTGCGATTCATCGCTGCCAGGGCCTTTGCAAAGGTAATCGGCCAGGGCGGGCAGCACCGTGTTTTCGCTGCCCGACTTGCAGAGCACCGTTTGATAATCGGAGCACACCTCGCCCGAGCCTAAAAAGCGAAGCACCCGGCCTCGAGCCCTGAGGGGCTCGATATACCAGGGCGCGACCCCCAGCAATTCGCCGTCGGCGGCCACGACCACCAATACATACAACTGGCCCTGCTGGCCATAATGCCTCCACCAGGTGGAGTTCCATTCGCAAAGACGAAACGGCACCCCATTTGCCAGATTGTTCCAGGCGGTGGCGAGCTGATGAAGCTCTACGGCATGGGTGATTCGCCTAACGTGCATGAAGCTATTCCGCGAACAACTGGGGAGCGACCCGGGGCTGGTCGCCGCGCAGTGCCTGGCAAACTGGTCGCCGCTTCGAGGAGGAAGCTGCGAAGGGTGCGCGGTCCTCGCGCACATTGAGTAGCGACAATCCTTCCTAACTCTCCCTCAGGTTCTGGGAGAAGCAAATCCGATTTCGTCATCGGTTGCACCGCGTGGAGTTTCGGCAACAGCCTGTTGAAGAGACGCAACACTCCGAGGAGGAGGGCCGACTGCCGGCCGAAAGATGCAAACAGTTCCGTGTAAATAGGTTGCGACTCAAAAACAGGGCTCGTGGGGGCTCAAAAACAGCTCTGGCACAGCCTCTGCTTTTCTGGTCTGGCGTCGCTCGTCGTTTACCAGTTGGCTCGCTAAGTCAGGAATCGCCACGATGAACCGCCACCTCCGACCCGCATCGCCACTGCTGAACTTGCTTGGTGTTCTGCGTCGTCACGCTTTGCTGTTGGTTATCCCCACCGTGGTTTGCACGGTGCTCGCCGCAGGCTACGCTTTCTTCCGCGCCCCCACCTGGGAAGCTTCGCAAACCGTGTTGCTGCGGAACGAGGCGGTTAGCAACAGCGACGAAGTGCTGGGGCGTTTCCGCAACATCGATGATCTGAAACTCACCCAAGAAACCGTGCTGGAAGTCGCCTTGAGCCACTCGGTGCTGGAATCCGTGCTTCGCGAAGCTGGCCGCCCCGCCAGCGGCCAAGACGTTGCCGACCTTCGCGACAATGTGAGCGTGGTTCCGCCCGACGGGGCCGAGTTCGGCAAGACCGAGTTGTTTTACATCAAGGTTCGCGACCGCGGCCCCGAGTCGGCCAGCCACATGGCCTCGCTCTTGGCTCTGCACCTGCAAGAGGGCCTGCAACGCCTGCGAAGTGCCCGGGCCGGCAGCGTTACCGAGGAATTGCAACGCGGCGTGCTGATTGCCCAAGAGGAACTGGAAACGACCGGCGCCAAGCTCTCGGCCATCGAAAGCCAGGTGGGTGGCGACCTCGCCGACCTCCGCATGCTCGATCTGACCGCCACCGGCGACAGCGACCTCCGTCGCCAACTCACCACCGTGCAAGATGAACTGCGGGCTGCCGAAACCCTGCTGCGTGCCAAAGAAGAATCGCTCGACCTGTTGCTCCAGGCCCAGAACGATCCGGGCCGGTTGTTGGCCATGCCCACCGAGTTGCTGGCCGCTCACCCCGGCCTGGCTCGCCTCAAAGACGGCCTGGTGGCGGCTCAACTCAAGACGGCCGACATGATGGGTTTGATGTCGGAGAACCACCCCTTGGTGAAAGCGGCCCTCGAAGCCGAACAGCAGATCAGCCGCCAACTGCACGCCGAACTGGCCATTGCCCTGCGAGGCGGCGAAGTGGAACGACGATTGACCGCTGCCCGCGTGAACGACTTGAACCAGCAGCGGAACGACCTCGATACCCGGCTGGGCCGCCTGGCCACGCTCCGCGCCAATTACTCGACCTTGGCCACGCAGGTGAAGCATCGCACGCTGTTGCTTGAGCAATCGCAAGCCGCGTTGTCCACGGCCCGCACGGCCGAAGCCGCCGCCGCCAGCGCCAGCCAGATCAGCCTGATCGACAGCCCCATTGTTGGCAACCGCCCGGTGGGCCCCAGCCGCGGCATCATTGTCATCGCTGGTTTCGCCGGCGGCTTGATGCTCGGAGCCGGCCTGCTGTTCCTGCTGGTTCCCGCTGGAGAATTCACCACGCAGGCTGCCCGTGCCGTGGACTCGGAAGCGGCCGCGACCGAAGTGGTTCGCGCCGCCGGTCGGCAAACGGCCCGCGCCGCCAACTACAACACCTCGCTGGTTTCGGCTCCCTGGCCGTTTGAATCGGTCGAGCACACCGCCAGCCGCTAAGAGCTTCGTCCAAGTGGCGGCTTTCTTCGCACCGCTTCGCTCATTAAGCTGGGTAAGGTATTGGTGGCCCACCCGGTTGGGCCTTCCCCCCCTCGGCTGCGCGACACGTGCAGGACTTGCGGCTGATGGGCTGCGTTCGTTATCGCCTTTTGCCACGAGATAGATCCATGCGCAAGTTGTTTGGCGCCTTGCTTTGTGTAGCTCTGCCGACGGTGGGTTTGCTCGTCGCGCCCCAGGCCATCGCTCAAGACACCCTGCCTGCACCCCAAAAGCCGGCCGAATCCAAACCCTCGGCTCCCAAGCCTGCTCCATCCAAACCAGAAAAGCCCAAACCGGCCAAGCCGGTCGCTTACACCTCGGCGGCCGAGGCGGGGCCTGAATACCAAATCCAAGGAGAATACAGCGGACTGATCTCCGGCGGTTTTCGTCGCAAGCGAATCGGCGTGCAGGTGGTGGCTCGTGGCGATGGCAAGTTTACCGTGGTGGAATTTGGGGGCGGCCTGCCGGGCGACGGCTACAATGGCCAAGACCGCAAAGAGTACGACGCCCAAATGACCGGAACCTTGGCGACCTATTCCGGCCCCAAGCATTACGGCCGGATTGTGCCCAACATGATCGTGGTTCGCGAGCACGGCACCAACACGCTGCTGGGCATGCTCACCAAATCCGTTCGTCGCAGCAGCACGCTGGGGTTAGCGCCGCCCTCGGGCGCCGTGGTGCTCTTCGATGGCACTTCTACCCGAGAATTCACGGGCGCCACCCTTACCGAAGACGGCCTGCTTGCCGAAGGACCGACCACGAAAGCCCCGGTCGGCGACTTTCGCCTGCATCTGGAGTTCAAGCTCCCCTTCATGCCCACGGCCACGGGCCAGGCTCGCGCCAACAGCGGGATTTACATTCAGCGACGATACGAAGTACAGATTCTCGACTCCTTTGGCTTGCCGCCGCAGTTCAACGACTGTGGCAGTTTGTATCGGCAGCGTCCGCCGCAAATGAACATGTGCCTGCCGCCGCTGGTCTGGCAAACCTACGACATCGATTTTCAAACGGCCCGCTTCGGAAGCGACGGCAAGAAGGTGAAAAACGCCCGGATCACGGTGCGGCTGAACGGCGTTAAAGTGCACGACGACTACGAGATTGTGGGCAAGACCGGCGCCGGCCAGCCAGAGGGCCCTCAAATGCTGCCGATCTTGCTGCAGAATCATGGCAACCCGGTGCGCTTCCGCAACATCTGGCTGGTGCATCAGTATCCGTCGGCGGAATTGCCGCCGTTGGCCTGGCGGTTTGGCCGCTGATCAGCCAGCAGCATTTGCGGTATAATGCAGGGTAGTGTGCCCGATGATCTGAAAGTGAACCAAAGTCGCCTTTCGCTCCGCGAAAGGATCTGCTTTCGCGGAGCGAAAGCCAACTTGGTTTATAAAACCTTCCCTGCCCTCCCCCCGCCATGAGCCCCATGTCGTCTTCTCAGCAGCGCGTCTTCAAACTCTGGATGTTTGTGCTGGCCATTCTGGCTTGCACCACC
Source organism: uncultured Pirellulales bacterium (assembly GCA_964445985.1). Taxonomy (GTDB): domain Bacteria; phylum Planctomycetota; class Planctomycetia; order Pirellulales; family S012-138; genus CAYUMU01. The sequence continues at coordinate 68,302 of CAYUMU010000005.1, forward strand.
GTCGCCACGGCGTTTTGGCGGTATGCGCGAGCTCCAGAAGAAGGCCGTACCTCGCCGGCGGTCCAAACCAAGCTGGAGTTGCCCCATGTGGTGCGGTCAATTCACCAGGTAGACAACTACACCTACCTGGAGTTAATGGACTCGCCCGACTCCAGCTATTGGATTGCTTCGCCTCGGGTGGCTGCCGAGGTGGGCGACCAGGTTTTCTATCACACCGGCCAAGAAATGCAGGACTTTGAAAGCCGCGGTCTGGGCGTGACCTTCGAACGCATCTTGTTTGTTGACCTGGTTCACGCCGTGAGCCCCGAGGGCGACGTGCGAGCTGGCAGCGATCACAGTCGCGCCGCTCCGCTCCGCCGCGAAGCCGCCGCGTTGGGAGATTCCTTCGCGCCCGACTTCGATCCGCGGCACGACGCCCCGCCCGCGGATCGGCCCTGATCGGGAGCCGATCGCCAACCAGGCAACGGCTGGGCTAGGAGTTCGCCTGCTTCTTCAGCTCGCGCTCGACCTTTTGCCAGTACTTGAGCGTGGCCTGTTTCTTATGCCCTTGAGGGCCTCCATTGTGAACTCGGGCTCGGTCCTCGTCTGATCCGGCTGGAATGTACCTTCGCCAGTAGGCCAACACGATCTGTTCCGCGTACTCCTTATCGCGGCAATCTTCATAGCTGCCGCCCAGCTTGGGATCAAACTCGGTGGCGTCTTTCCAGTAGGGCCGCGAAATTTGATAGGGTCCAATCGAATGGCCGCCGTCGCCATCGGGAGGATGCAACCTGCGGCTGGCCTCCACCATCCACAGGGCGTCGAGCAGCGGTTCATGGCGGTCGCCGGCTTCCGCCGAAACACCATGTGACTCAGCCATCGGCGCCTCCATCGCCGGTTTTTCAGAACAAGCGGGAAGGCCGATCACGATGGCGATTGCCATGCATCGCCAGCCCCACCTGGAATTCGCCAACCTTCGACCCTTTTCTGACACGGGCGGCGCTATTCCCGGCGGCGGTGTGCCCAGCGGCGGTGTTGTGCCCGGCGGCGCTGTGCCCAAGGGGTGAAAACCGTCAGCACTTTTCACGGCGATTTTCACATCGGTCTCCTTACCGAGTCACGTAATGGGTACGCAGTCAAGTAGGGTAGGCACCCCGTGCCTACCACCCGCGCCGCCGATCGTTTGACGTTGCCCCTTTGTCGGCCAGAGTCGTGCGCAGCCACGGCGGTCTGGCGATCCTCCACCCGAAAGGTACGCACGGGGTGCGTACCCTACCGCTCCGGTTTATCAATCGCGAGCATGGGAAGTAGGCAAAACCTCGCGGCTTACCGGTTGCGGCGGGGGCGTGGTCTTTTCCGCCGGCGCCGCGGCAACCGTGGTGGCTGGTTGCCGGCCGATGAGCCCCAGGAACGCTTCCTTGGCGTCCATGGTCAAGCTGAACAGCGTGGGCACCAGGAACAACGTGAAGAAGGTGGAGATGAGCAAGCCCCCGAGCACCACGCTGCCCAGGCCTCGGTACAACTCGCTACCGGCCCCGGGGAACAGCACCAGCGGCAGCAGGCCGAGCACGGTGGTAATGGTGGTCATGAAGATGGGGCGGATGCGGGTTCGCACGCTTTCGGCAATGGCGCCGCGCGGATCCATGCCGTCTTCACGAATATGAATCAGCGATTGATGGACAATCAGAATCGGATTGTTGACCACGGTGCCAATCAGAATGATAAAGCCCAGCATGGTGAGCACGTCGAGCGGTTGCAGATAGAACAAGTTGAGCACCTGCAAACCCAGCACGCCACCGACGGCTCCCAGCGGCACTGTCAGAATAATCACCAGCGGATAGAGCCAGCTTTCGAACAGCGCGGCCATCAGCAAATAGGTAATGCAGAGCGCCAACTTGATATTGCCCTCCAGGGCCACCCAGGTATCGCGAAGTTTGTCCGCCGTGCCTTCCAGGTTCACGCGGTAGCCGGCCCCCAGCTCTCCGCCATTTTGCAGCGGCAGCACAATTTGAGTGTTGATGATTTCCATGGCGTCTTGCAGGGCCATTTCGGGCGGAGGGCTGACCTGAATGGTGATCGCCCGCAACCGCTCGCGGTGTTGCACCTTTTCAGGCCCATACTCAATGCTCACATCGGCCAGGGCGCCCAATGGCACCACTCGCGCCAGTCGCGTGGCGATCGGCAGAGCTTCGATATCTTGGCTTTGCCTGGCGCGCGAAACATCACCCATGATCGTGAGATCGATCTTGTCGCCTTCCAGGTAATAGTCGCCCGCATAGGCGCCATCGATCAGGGCATTGGCCGCGTAGCCCAATTCGCTGCTGCTAACACCCATCTCCGCGGCTTGCACCAGCTTGGGGTTGATGTGAACCTCGGGGCTGTTCAAGTCCAAGCTTGGAACCGGAATAATCTGGGTGTCTTTAGGCAGAATTTGACGGGCTTGCGCAAAAACCTGGCCGCCGAGCGCCACCAACCTGGTGAGGTCGGGGCCGGTAATTTCGATATCGATCGTACGGCCCGCGGTCAAACCTTGCTCGAACAGGCTCGACTGCTTGGCGAGGGTAATGGTGCCCGGCAGGGCTTGCCCCACCTCGCGCACGAGCGGAATCAACTCGGCCGCCCTCAACGGATCGAGCGAGCGGAGGCCCAAGAACACTTGCCGGTCGCGAGCGACGAAGAAAAAGTCGCCGATCACTGGGCCATCGTGATGTTTGGCATCTTCCAAATCGACATTCCAATAAGGCTCCAGGGCCTCTTCCACGCGCTCGCCCATGGCGGTGAGCTCATCGAGACTGTAGCCAGGCGGCGGCAACAAAATGCCGAACACCAGGTTGCGATTGCCCGACGGCAGGTATTCCACCTTGGGCCACAGAGCCCAACTGGCGCCGACCGAAAACAGCAACATGGTCACCACCACCATCAGCCGCCGCCCCAGGCCGCGCTGCACCCAATGGTTGGTTCCAACGACGGTATTCACGAACCAGGCCCCGCCACCCTCGAAGACTCCCACGATTTTGTCCGCGACTCGATGTCCCCCGCCTTTTCGGGCCTGCTGGGGAGCAGGGCTGGCGGGCGCGGATGGTGGGTACGAATGCAAGTCGTGGTTGCCGTATGCGCCGGGGGTTTCGTGCCGGCCGTGTCCGTTGCCAATCAGGTCGTGGTTGCCGACACGGTCGCCATGCGAGGCGACATCGCCCAGGTTGCCGCCGCCCAGGTTGCCATCGATCAAGCTGCCGTCGCCCAGGTTGCCATCGACCATGCCGCGTCGCGAACCGGCCCAGGGCGGCAGCGTTCCACTTCCCGCCACGGGCGCCGAGGGAGCTTTCGTTGCCGCGGCCGTTTTCGGCTCATCGCGCTTGGTCAGCAGGCGGGCGGCCAGGGTTGGAATCAACGTCACCGCGACAATCATCGACAGGCCCACCGCCGCGCTGATCGCCAAGGCAATGTCGCGGAATAATTGTCCGGCTTCTTCCTGCACGAACACAATCGGCAAGAACACCGCGACCGTGGTCAGTGTCGAGGCCACCACGGCCCCCCAGACTTCGTGCGTGCCGCGGACTGCCGCCTGGAACGGCGACTCGCCCTCATTGAAACGCGTGTATATGTTCTCCAGCACCACCACGGCGTTATCGACGAGCATGCCCACGGCGAATGCCATGCCCGCCAGGCTGATCACATTGAGCGAGCGCCCCAGCATGCCCATCACCAAAAACGTGCCAATGATGCTGGTGGGAATGGCCATGCCCACCACCAGCGAACCTCGGGCAAACCAGAACCCCGACCCAATAATGATGGCCAGCGTGAGCACGAAGAAGTACGGCGAGAGATACACCGACGCGAACCCCGTCGCCAAAATCATGGGGATGGTCACCAGGGTGGGCACGCTCAAGTGCAAGAACAACATCAGCACCACCATCGTGAGCGCGCCGCCCATGAAGATGTTCTCTTGCACCAGATCGACCGACGAATAGATGTACTCGGTTTCGTCGTATACCTGGGTCAGCGTCAGCGGCCAGTCGCGGAAGCGGTCGCTCTGCAGAATGCCATCGTTAAGCTCTTGGTTTACCTCCCGGAGACGGTCCATCACGTCGAGCACGTTGGCGCCTGTTTCACGCAGCACGTTAATGGCCACGCTCGTCTCGCCAAAGCGGCGAACCAGGCCATCGGGCTTCTTGAACCCCAGTTGCACTTCGGCCACGTCGCGAACATAGACCAGCGAGCCGTCTTTCTCGGCCAGCAATTGATTTTCCACCTGCTCGGGCGTGCGGAATTGCCCCAAGGTTCGCACCACCCAGCGGCGTTTGCCTTCCCAATAATCACCCGCCGAAGTGTCCTTGTTTTGGGCCGCCAACACCCGTCGCACGTCTTCAATCGTTAAACCCCGCGCCGCCAGGCGATCGGGGTCCACCACCACTTGCAACTCGTCTTCCAAACCGCCGGTGACGTTGGACTGCGACACGCCCGCCACGCGCTCGAACAGGGCCTCGATCTCGTCTTCGGCAAACCGCCGCAGCTTGTTGACGTCCAGGCTGTCGGGGGGCAGCAATTCTTGGAAGGTGGGATTGGCCGCGCCCAACTTCCGCAAGCGGAGCATGGCCAGGCCAATGTTGTGCGACTTGCGCACCTTCGACAATTCGCTCTTCAACTCGGGATGCTTTGCTTCAAAGGCGTCGTACTGAGCGTCCGCGGGCGGACGGACACTGAGAATGAACCAGGCAATCGGGCGATCAGCCGCGTTGGCCGTGGTGATCACCGGCTGATCGACATCCAGCGGATAGTCGGGCACCTGCTGCAGCCTCGCATTCACCAGCAAGAGCGCCCGGTCCATGTTGGTGCCGACGAGAAACTCCAGCGTGATTTTGCCCAACGAGTCGGCGCTTTCCGACGTCATTTTGGTCACGCCTTCCACGCCCTTGAGCTGCTCTTCTTGCTCCAGGATGATTTGCCGTTCCACCTCTTGAGGGCTGGCGCCGGGCCAGCGCGTCTCGATGGTGATGGTGGGCGTTTGCACTTCGGGCGTTAGCTGCATGGGCATTTGCACCAAGGCAATGTAGCCAAACAGCGAAACCAGCAGCACGCCCACGATGACCTTCACCGGGTTGCGTACAAACGAGTCGATCAATTGCATCGCTGATTATCTCCGCGGAATCACCGCGTGCGTGTGCTGTGTGACCTGGAAGAAGCCGGACTGCCAAGTTGCGGTGTGACAATGATGCCAGGCCAACCGGTCGGGGACTTCGATTGGTGCTCGCCTGCCGATCACCGGGCGGTGCGGCCCGAATCGCTCCACTGGGTAAGCGAGGTTTTCAGGGGGACCGGTTGGGGGGATTTGCTTCCTTGAGCGGTGCTTTCCTCGGTGGGCTTTGCTACCCAGCGAACCATCGCCGGCTCGCCCGGCTTCGCCGCCATCAACCGTTCGTTCCCTTGCTTTACCACCAGGTCGCCGGGTCGCAAGTCGCCGATCACCTCGATCCATTCGCCCTTGGCGGCGCCGGTTTGGACCGAAACGCTTCGCGCCTGCCCTTGGTGAAATCCGTCGGCCAAGGCGGGCGCCGTTGAGCCATCGATAACCCACAACTGCTTTAGCTCGCGACCCAATACCAGGGCGTCCTTGGGAACCAGCATCGCCCGGCGGGCAATCCCGGTGGGCAGTTCTACCTGGGCCAGCATGCCGGCTTTCAACAGCGGCCCGCGGATGCTGCATTCCATATGATGCCAGGTCTGCACTGCCGGCCCCGCCGCCGCCTGGATGGTGATCAGTTCATCTTCAGAAAGCGGCGTGGTTACCACCCGCACCTTGACGGGAACCGTTCGCGTGCGGGCATCGGCCTGCGGATTGATCCGCGAAATATAACCGTTGAAGGTTTCTCCCACCGACGGCACCGTGACCTTCACTGGCATGTTCAAGCGAACAAATTGGGCATGGTCTTCTCGCACGCCGGCCTCGATCTCCACTTCATCCAAAAATACAATCTCGGCGATCAAGTCGCCGCGGTTGGCCCATTGGCCCACTTCGCTGTGCTTGGCGGTCACGTAACCATTAAAGCGAGCGATGATGGTGTGCTTTTTGAGCATGTCGCCCAACCGATCCGTCATGGCCTCCTGCATTTTGACCTTCGCTTCGGCCTGCGCGATCTTTTCTTTGCGCGGCCCCAGCACGGCCAGATCGTAGCGGGCTCGGGCTTCTTCGTACTTTTCTTGCGCTCCCCGCCAGGTGGAGGTGGCCTCGCGGTATTCCACTTGCGTAATGGCGTTGTTCTCTTTCAGCTTGACCACGCTCTCGTAGCGCGCGTCGAGATAGTTCCAGAGCGCCTCCGCGGCAGCCATGCTGGCCTGGGCCTGGGCTATTTCCTCGGGGAGCGAACCGTTCTTCAATTCGCGCAGTTCCTCTTTGCGCAAAGCCAACTCTTGCTTGGCCGCTTCCCACTCCAGCCGGATGGTTTCGGTTAACAATTGCCCCAGCTTTTGACCGGCGGCCACGCGATCCCCCACGTCCACGGGCACTTCGACCACGCGGCCATCCACGGCGCTGCCAATCGCTGCCCGACGGAGCGGCATGACCGTGCCGACGAAAGATTGCTGTGGCGCTACGTCATCTTGAGCAACGGCTTCCACCAGCACCAATGCCGGCGGGGGCGCGGCCTGGGCCGGAGCTTGCTCTTTGGCAGGTTGCTCCCGCGAAGCAAAGGGATTCCAGAACAACAACGTCGCGCCGATCAGGGCGGCAATCGCGATCAGTCCAAGGAGGAAACGCATGGTGGGTAGATCCGGTAAATTGGCGTGATCCGCTGTCTGCGACCATCGCGCGGATGATGTTCTCGTTGGTAACTGCGGGAGCGGTAGGACGTTTGACGCCTGTCGTCAGGCCGAGTTCTCCAAGGCCGATTCGCCTGCCCCGAGATTGGTGCGAAGCACCTCCAAGGCCCGCTCCATGATTTTCAACTCTTGTTCGGACAGCCCCGCCGTGGCCTGGGCTCGCACCTTCTTAAAGCACCGGGTGATTTTTTCCCAGATCGGTTCCGCGTCGGGCTTGAGCCGGATCAGCTTTTTCCGCCGATCGTGAGGGCAGCCTTCGCGGGTGATCCACCCCGACCGCTCCATCCGGTCGAGAATACCTACCAACGTGGGCGGCTCAATCATCATGCGGGCCGCCAATTCGGCCTGTGCCAATGCGCCGCTCAGCAGCCCGCCCTCCAGGCCGTTGTCCTCGATCGCCAGCCAACCAATCACCTGCATTTGCCGGTAGGTAATGCCGTAGGGGGCCAACTCGTCGCGCAAGGCGCGGTGATAAGCCTGGGTGGTTACGGTCAACCAGTAGCCGATACTCTCGCGATGATTGTATTGACGACTCAAAGGCGTCTTCTCCCATCACCAGGCGTGGCTACTGGCTGGCTGCGCTAATGTTGGCGGGGCTAACGATGCTAGCCACTAATCGTTAGGTAGGCTAACTATTATTAGCTTAAGCAGCCAGGTGGCAAAAACAAGCAATTTTCCTAGGGAAAACGCCAAGAATCGGCGTCCAACCTACCCCCCGAAGCTATGGCGCCGCCGACCCCCGCGGCCAGCCAGGCGAGTGCCCCGCGGGCCGGGATGGGAGAGATAGCGGCTTTAGGCCGTCTTCAGGTGTCGGGCAAAGGTGGTTCGCGCCCGCTTCCACATCTCGTCGCTCAGCACGTGCCCCGCGCCCTCCTCGATATGCCAACTGAAATTGTCCTCGGCGTGCTGCGCTTCGTACGCCCGGCTGATCGTGACCAGCGCCTCGCGAACTTCTTCGATGGGGCTGCCGCCGTCTTTTTCGCCGAAATTCAGGTGCAAAGCCCGCGGAGCAATCAACGCGGCGATATCCGGCGTATCGCCCCACGGCTTAAGGCCGGGGATAAAATTGGGGAAGCAATGCAATAGCTGCACGCGTTCGATCGCCGCATATGTAGGCAGACAGCAGTTTCCCACCACCGCCTTGAGCCGGGGCTCGAATGGCCCAACCAGCCAGGCGTGCGTGGAACCCATGGAATGTCCGTAACAGCCTAGGGCCTGAGAATTTACCTCCGGCCGGCTGGCCAAATAATCCACGGCCCGCCGCATATCCAAAATGTTCTTCCAGGCCATGCACTGACCGGCGACCACATATTTGAGAAACAAGAATCGCTCCAGGGCTCCGCCCTTTTGGCGATAGCCCTGCTCGCGTTCCTCAAACCCCAGCGCGTCGGGGCACAGCACCACATAGCCCTCGCGTGCTAAAGCCAACCCCGTAAAGTGCTGGGGGTCGCCCTTGAGCCCTGCCGGTTCGCTCTTCCCCAGATGCCACTGCCCGGCGTGCTGATGCCACACGCAAATGCCAGGCGCCGGCTTCTGGGGAGTCGCCGAGTCGGGAATCAACAGCAGAGCCGGAATCCGGTCGCCTGGCTCCACTTCGTAAGTCACTCGGATTTGCCGATAGCCTTCGCGAGCCTCGGGCTCCGCCTCCTCCACCTTCAAAGGGCACGGCTCCGGCCACGGTCCACCCAGGGCAGCAAGCAAACGATCTCGAAAATCGGCCGTGGCCATGAGGGCAGGCTCCCGCGAATTGGGTGAATTTCGTCATCCCCGCGAAGGTGGGGATCCAGTGCACGACAGCGTTTGCTGAAAGTTTTCCAATCTCGAGCCGCCCCCAACGAACAACCGTTAGGTAGCTTCGCCTGCGCGCCGTCCTCAAAGCTCCACGGCCGCAAGCTAGCCCCGCTACCAAAAATGCCTCGCGGGTCTACTTTCGGCGAGCGGGGGGGGCGCCCCTTCGCCCTGGAAACAACGCATGCAGTGCCGCTTTGAAGTTTCAGGCCAAACTACTTTGGAGTATATTCCAACGTCGCGGATGTATACACCCTACGTAAGCAACGTCCCCAGGATTGCCCCTCGCGATCCCCACCCCGCAGAAACAGCAACCATTAGCCACGCATGATCGCCAAACAACAGCCCGACCCGTCGAGCTCCAAAGCGGAGTCCCCGGCCGAACCGGCCAGCGCTGCCACCGCGGCCGATGGCGTCCGCGAAACCATCGAGGCGATTGTCGTCGCGTTCATTCTGGCGTTCATCTTCCGCACCTTCGTGGCCGAGGCGTTTGTCATTCCCACCGGCTCGATGGCCACCACGCTGATGGGGCGGCACCGCGATCTGGAATGTCCCAACTGCGGCTTTCCCTATCAGGTGGGCGACAGCGAAAACCCCCGCGAGCCCACCGACAATGCTGCGTGCGCCCTCTGTCGGTTCACGGTAACCGATCTCAACACCAAGCTCGGACTGCAGGAGTTTCCGGCCCACAACGGCGACCGGATCATCGTCACCAAGTTTTCCTACGCACTCGGCGATCCCCAGCGCTGGGATGTCGGCGTGTTCCGCTACCCCCTCGAGGCGGCCACCAATTACATCAAACGCATCGTCGGCGTGCCCAACGAATGGTTGCGAATCATGGATGGCGACCTCCAGCGGCGTCCCCTGCAAAGCACGCTGGCCGATTACAAAATTGAACGCAAGCCGCCTGAAAAAGTCGTTGCCATGCTCCGTATGGTTTACGACAACGATTACATCGTCGACCGCATGACCCAAGGGGGCTGGCCTCCGCGCTGGCAGGTTTGCCCTCAAGATCTGACCGCACTGGTCAATGCCGGTTGGCCTCCGCCGCCGGGCGATAATCAAGCGCCGCTCGTTTGGTCCACGCACATGCCGGCCGCAGGCAGTTGGACCACCACCGATGGTTTCCGCACTTTCTCCACCACGGGCGGAGCCGATCCCGCCTGGTTGCGCTACCGGCACTTCCTGCCAAATTGTTGGCCGACCACGCAAGACACAGACCCCACGTTCTCGGTGGAAGATCTGTCCGAAGTGCAAACGCAGCCCTTGCCGCCCCTTCAGTCCCGCAGGCCAGAGGTCATTCGGAGCCAGCTGTCTTACAATCAGCCCGGCGAACTGCGAGGGCTTTCCTACGCCTGGGTTTCTGATCTGGCGCTGGAATGCCAGGTGGAATGCAAAGCCTCGCAAGGTCAATTGATCTTTGAATTGGTCAAAGGTGGCGAACGGTTTCAAGCCCGCCTTGACCTGCAAGCCGGCAAAGCCACGCTCGGCCGGGCCAACGGTCCCGGCCCCCTGGCCGATACCTATGCCGAAGTCTCCGGCACGCCCACCTCGGGCCGCTTTCACGTCCGTTTCGCCAACGTCGATCACAAACTCTACCTGTGGATCAACGACAGCTTTGTCGCCGGCGCCGATTACGATATCGAACTCTGGCGCAATATCGGCTTTCCTCCCAACCGCAATCCGCCCGACGCGGACCATAGCCCGGTGGGCATTGCCTCGGTGGGTGTGTCCGCGGCGGTCTCCCAGTTGCGCGTGCTTCGCGACATATACTACAACCCGGGGGACCGTACTCCCCCTGGCACGGAATACCGCCTGGGCCCGGACGAGTTCTTCGCCATGGGCGACAATACCGATGCCAGCAGCGACAGCCGCTATTGGCGAGCCGCCCGGATTGAAGCGGGAGGCCCTCTGGCCATTACCCCGGAAATGGCCCATACCGTGCATCGCGATATGCTCATTGGCAAGGCCCTGCTGATCTACTGGCCCCATTCCTGGTCGTACCTGCGGCCCAACTTCGGCCGCATGGGCTTTATCCGCTAGCCGCTGTTTCCTTGGCACGCACGGAAATTCCGTCGGTTAGTTTCACCACCCTCATTCAAATACGCCTACGCATCGCACGCCATCAAGCGTCAAGGAGGACGAACCCATGGCCATGTTGGAAGCACGCGGTCTGGTCAAAATCTACGGCAAACGCCGGGTGGTCGATGGCGTCGATTTTGAAGTTCACGATGGCGAGATCGTCGGCCTGCTCGGCCCCAACGGCGCCGGCAAAACCACCTCGTTCCGCATGACCTGCGGCATGATCGAGCCCAACGCCGGCAAGGTGACTCTCGCCGGCAAAGACGTCACCAACTGGCCCATGTATCGCCGCAGTCGCGATGGCGGCATGGGCTACCTGGCCCAAGAGTCGAGCGTGTTCCGCAAACTGACCGTCGAGCAAAACCTGCTCGGCATGATGGAAATGCTCGGCGTCGATCGCGTCACCCGCAAACGCCGCTGCGACGAATTGCTGGAAGAATTCCAGATTGCCAAGCTCCGCAAAAGCCTGGCTCAATCGCTCTCGGGCGGTGAACGCCGCCGGCTCGAAATTGCCAGGGCACTGGTCTCCGATCCCAAAATCATTCTGCTCGACGAACCCTTCACCGGCATCGATCCGGTGACCATCGCCAACATTCAAAAGATCATTCGCGGCCTGGCCAAAAACGGCATCTCCATCCTCATTACCGACCACCAAGTGCGCGAAACGCTGCAAATCACCGACCGCAGCTACGTGGTGCGGGCAGGCAAAGTGCTCTGCCACGGCAGCCCTCGAGAGGTGACCACGCACCCCGAAGCCCGCAAGCATTACTTTGGGGAAGACATGGAAATCAACCTCCGCGGCCCCCACCACCGGGATGAAGCCGCCTCCCCCGCCACCGAAGAAAGCCGCTTTCCCCGCGGCCGCTCCCTGGGCCGGTCACAGTAGAGGTGACGGCGTAAGGTGCCATGCTTACGCCCGTGGCATAAGCATGCTCAAAAAGGGCGAGTTACCATGAATTGGCCACGCAGTTTCGTTAATCTTCAAAAACGGCCGGCGGTGTTGCTGCCTCGCATGGGGACAAATTCGAACATTTTTTTACGACCGGCTTATGAGGCCACACGCGATACGCGACGTGGAGTGCAAACGGAACGACCCGCCATCTCTGACCAAGCCAGCGGCACCCAAAGAGGACGCAAACGTGGGCCGTCGAATGTGTCAACCAGTCTGCGATTCTCAATCCGTATGCTCCGGCGTGAATCGCCAATCCGCCGCGTCAAACGCCGTGAATCGGTAATCAGCCACTTCAAAGGCTATGCCGCCAAGCATCTCGGGATACTGATTACGGGCGTAGTTAAAGAGAAATGTCGTAATGTTGACGTTGTCGCTATCCGGTTCGTCCGCCCCATGACCCATCTGGGCCGTGGCCCAATCATCCGATTCACCTTTGGTCAGCCAACAGAAAATGTTTCCGTTCACATCGTCGCCCCAAGGAAGCATCCCCGCCTCCTCGGGATGGATGGGCCAGAGGTACTCGCATGCCTCGCGGCTCTCTTCAAGCATATCAAGCGATTCGGCAATCTGATTCCTGCCCCTTTCGGTCAGGGGGTTGTAAATCTCAAGCGAACCTAGGATGTTGCCGCAACCATAGACGTTAATTAACTGTTTGAAGTCTGAAGGAAAATGGATGCCCAACTGAGCTTCAATCTCGTTCCAATTTCCCGTTGCGCACTGGGGATTTGGTGGCGCCGGGATCAATGCCAGCAACTCATCAAGCGAACACTCAGACCTGTATTCTGGGCCGCGTGCGATAGCGCCTCTCCAAACCATGCCGAATTCCGGCTGGATGACAACGCCTGGTGGAAACTTGGTCCGTTCATCGTACATGAGGCCAGTCACGTCGACTCTATCGAGATTTGCGCTAGAAAAATCCGCGCCACGAGCGTCTGTTGATGAGAGGTCCACACCACTCAGGTCGGTATCCGAAAAAACCGCGCCGGTACAATCCGCGCAACGAACCGTCGCATCGCACAAATTGGCTCCGCTGAAGTCAGCTTGAAGAAACCTGCCGCCGGACAGCCACGATTCGCGGAGATTCGCCCCTCGGAAATCCGCCCCACGACAATCGGCTCCTCCAAACCGAGCTCCAAGTAGATTCGCCTCGCGAAAGTCACTGTTCCGCAAGTCCTGATTTCCAAACCAAACCCCACGAAGATCACAGCCGCCAAACTGGCATTTGCCCAGCTTGCCGATTGCCTGGAATTCATCAACTCGAAGGCTATTCCACTTCTCAGCACCGAGCGGTCCACTCCGCAGCCAGATGAAGCATTGTGCCCTCAATTTCTCGTGCTTTTGCCGCATTACGTTGACCCGGTTGACGAGTTCCCCTGGCTCCGGCACTTCCTGGCCGAATACTTCCAGCCACGCCGCAAGTACCAATGTCTCGAGTTCAACGCCTTCCACGGGCGAGTTCTTCGTCTCGACATGGATCGAGTCGAAATCTGGCATCCCATGGCCCCAGTCATCGGCGAGCAATTTCAGACTGTTGCCAATGGAGTCGTCTCGCCACATATAGTGTTCTGAATCCCCACGCTGTCCACTTGACGACGTTGCTCGACCCGACCTTTGCGAAAGAGCCGGTTTACTGCCCGCATATCCCGGCCCATAGTAGAACGTATAACCGGCCTCGACTCGGGTCTGGTCCGACCAGCTGTGGGATATATGTTCGAGCAGCACATAGCCGCCTGGAACATCTACACGAAGGGTCAACCAAATTCTCTTAGCCTTCATGCCGATCGATTCGAGCTTGCGGACATTGGGCGTAGAATTCGTCATGCTATGGTCTTCCGATAACCCGATAACACTTCGCCGAAGTTGAATCGTGCCAGATTCGGGGTTATGGCGGGGCGGCACCGTCGGTAAGCCATTCTTACAGCTGTCGAACCGCCGGGATGAACCCGGCGGCTCGCAACTACGGCTCGCTCCGCAGCCACGCCAGCATCACCGTCCCCACCTTGCCCAGGCTTTCGGCCGAGCAATTTTCGGGCGTGTCTTGCTCGGTGTGCCAGTGTGGGTAGTCGAAGTCGATGATGTCGCAGGTGGGAATCCGGGCGATCTGGTTCAGCGGCAGGTGGTCGTCGCGCACCTGGTGGCGTGCCCTGGGGATGAACTCTTTCACCCCGGCCTTGCGGGCCGTTTCCCAAATGGAGCGCACCAAGGGAACCACCGGCCGGAAGCTCAGGCTGGTCTTTTCCTGAAAGAGCTGCAAGTCGGCGTCGCCCACCATGTCGAGCAGCACCCCCCAGCGATAGCGGACGCTGTTGGTTCCGCCGCGGGCGTACTCCGTGGCGAAGAATTCCGACCCTAAGAAATAGCGATCGGTCTCGCGGAAAACCAGCTCCTCGCCGTCGAACAGCACAAAGTCCACGCCCAGGGGGCCGGGCAACCCTGTCATGAACTGCCCCAACTCCATCAGCACGGCCACGCCGCTGCCGCCATCGTTGGCCCCCACGAAGGTGCCCCGCGGGTTGAGGCGGTCGCGGTCGGGGTATGGCCGCGTATCGTAATGGGCACAAAGCAAGATCCGCTCGCGCCGCTCCGGGTGCCACTGCACAATGAGGTTGGCCATTTCCACCGGCTGCCCGGTCAGTGGGTGCCGCACGCGAAAGGTCTGCCGCGAAACCTTGGCCCCTTGCCGTTCGAAATGCTTGGTCAGGGCTTCCTGCTGCTGAGCCATGCCGGCCGAACCGCTATAGCGGGGACCCATGGCGCACACGGCTTTCAGATAGCCATAAGCCCGATCGCCATCGAAGGTAGCGGGCGCCGAACCGGCCGGGGCTGTTGGGCCTGGGGGCGGCGCCTGAGCCATCGCGGCATTCGCGCCTCCGGTCGCCTGGCAAGCCCACGCCAACAGGGCCACCAGCCATGGATTGCAGCAGCGATCAGTAATGACGCGAACTCCCCAAAGTGCGGCCTGGCTTACGGCGTATCGCGAATCACCAGATCGCGGAAGGGAACCGCGTCGAGCACCGTGAACGTGCCAATGTAAGCCGTCGGCCGGTTCCGTAGCGCGGTGTTCCATTGAAAGCCCAGGGCCAACATTTTGCCGGTGGTGAGCTCGGCAATGTAGATCACGCTGCCGGCAAGCTGCACGCCGCCCGCGCCGCGGCGAAACTGTTGCGTCCCCGTCACCATCACATATTTAGGCGATTTGGTGGGATCAACACCCAGGTCGCGGATCACGTTGTACTTGTAGCCGGCGGTGAACTTGCCCGAATTGGGGTTGAGCACCCAGCCCATCACATCGCCGCTGAGCGAGTCGAGAATGAACACGGCTTCGCCGTCGCTGTCCACGGCCCCGGTGGCAATCACCAGGTTATCCAGCTGAGACGACGCCGTGGCATGGGCAGGCGAGTGGGGAAGCACCCCGGAAACGACCAATCCCATCAACAAGCCGGCCCCGAGCCACAGTACGCGATTTCGAACTAAGTGCTGATACATAAAGCGTTTCCTGCGCTAGATTAAGGTCCGAGTGCCAAGCGCCAAGAGAACCTTGGCAGCCTAGCTGAGAACACAGGCCATCTGCATGCCCCCGGAATCGAGCCCGGTGCGATCTGCGGAGACTGCGCAATTTGCGGGAGACTGCCGCGTCGGGGATAGGTTGTCCAGAGTTCATCCTAACGCAAGCCCAGGGGCAATTCCAGGCGAATTGGGCGGACAACTTCCACCGCGCTCACACGGACAGAAAAGTCCGCACGGCAGGCGCCCCCGCTGGCTTGCCCGGTTTGACCTCGGCACCCTTCAGGGCAGATAATAACCACGGACGCAAAATCCTCGAGAACGCAGGTTCCGCCGAGGAGCGGTGGGTCGCGCCGTCTGTTGCATGACCATTCCAACTTCACAGGAGGAAACCATGACTCATTCCAACGCCACCGAATTGGCCACCAAGCATTGCGAACCGTGCGAAGGAGGCGTGAAGGCGTTTTCCATCGACGAGGCCCGGCAGCAACTCCAGCATTTGCCTGACTGGCGTCTCACCCACGACGGACATCGAATTCGCCGCGACTGGCAGGCGAAAGACTTTGAAAAAGCCATCGAGTTCTTGGGCCGCGTCGCTCAAGTGGCCGAGTTGGAAGGCCATCACCCCGACCTGCATCTGGAGGGGTATCGCAAGGTGTGGATCGAACTGTCCACCCATGCCATTGGTGGTCTTTCAGAAAACGATTTCATTCTGGCTGCCAAGATCGATCAATTGCCGATCGAAACCAAGTCGTAAGGAGTTCCGCCGGCCTCGCCCCCCAAGCTATCGTTGCCCGACTCTTCGCCTGCTGCCCTCCGCCCATTTGTGCAAGGGAACGCCCACGTTGAAGGAACGCTCGCCAATTAACTGTCCCACGGCTGCGCGGTTTCTCTCCAAAATGGTGTTGGGAGTCCTGCTGCTAGCCGCCGCGGGCGCTGGTCCGGTCGGGGCAGGCGATTGGCCGCAGTGGCGCGGCCCCGCCCAAAACAGCGCCAGCACCGAGACCGGGCTCCCCTTGTTTTGGCGCGAGGGGGTGGGCATTGCCTGGAAGGTGGAACTCCCCGGCGAAGGCGCCAGCACGCCGGCCATCTGGGGAAACGCGGTGTTTGTCACGGCCCAGCAAGACAACAAACTGTTGCTGCTGCGGCTCGATAAATCCACCGGCAAAACGGTTTGGACGCGCGAGGTGGGAACCTCCGCCGGCACGGTGCGCCAGGCCGATCGTGGTCGGCAAAAGTTTCATCAGTTGCACAACGAGGCCAGCCCTTCGCCCACCACCGACGGCGAAGTGGTGATCGCCCACTTTGGCAACGGCGACCTGGCGGCCTACGACTTCGCTGGCAACCAGCTTTGGAAACGCAACCTGCAAGCCGACCACGGCGACTACACCATTTGGTGGGGCCACGCCAACAGTCCCGTCATTTACAAAGACTTTGTCATTTGCGTCTGCATGCAGGATTCGCTGGCCGATCTTCAAGATCCACCCGGCCAAAGCTACGTCGCCAAGAGCTACCTCGAAGCCTACACCCGCAAAGGCGGCAAGCTCCGCTGGACCACGCCGCGCGTCACCGAAGCCAAGGCTGAAGAATGCGATTCCTATACCACCCCGGTGCTGCGCGCCACGCCCCAGGGCGATGAGCTGATTGTGATGGGGGGCAATCAGCTCGATGCTTACGACCCGGCGACGGGCACGCAGCTGTGGTGGCTCACCGGCCTCCGCGGCGGCCGCACCATCACCGGGCCTACCCTGGTGAAAGACGCCCTGTTTGCCACTCGCGGCATGCGCGGCTCGCTGCATTGCATCGACCTGCGAAAAGCGGCTGGCGAGATCGACCGCCGCCAACTCATCTGGCATGAAGAAGCCTCCACGCCCGACAGCTGTTGCCCCGTGGTGTGGAACGACCTGCTCTTTTTCATCACCGATTCCGGCATCGCCACCTGCCTCTCCGGCAACAACGGCCGGCTCCGCTGGCGGCAACGCCTGAAGGGCAGCTACAAAGCCTCGCCGCTGGCGGTCGAAGGTCGGATCTACTTCCTCAACGAAGACGGCCTCTGCACGATCGTCTCCGCCCAACTCGGCTTCAATAAGCTGGCAGAAAACCAGCTCGACGACCAAACCGTGGCTTCGCCGGCCGTGTCGGATGGTAAACTGTTCATCCGAGGTAAAAAGTATCTCTACTGCATCGGGCGGTAACCGAACCAAGTCGGCTTTCGCTCCGCGAAAGCAAAATCCTTTCGCGGAGCGAAAGGCGACTATCTAAATGGCAAAGCACGCGCATGACCATCTTTCAAAAGATCATCGATAAAGAAATCCCCGCCGAGATTGTCTTCGAAGACGATCGCTGCCTGGCATTCAAAGACATTGGCCCCCAGGCGCCGACCCACGTGCTGGTGATCCCCAAGAAACCCATCCGCTCGCTGGCCGAAGCCGAGGCCGACGATGAATCGCTGCTAGGGCATCTGCTGCTCGTTGCCGCCCAAGTGGCTCGCGAGCTCGGTTTGGAAGATGGCTTTCGCGTGGTGGCCAACGCCGGCCCCGACGGCGGCCAATCCGTCGATCACCTGCATTTGCACGTGCTGGGCGGACGAAAGCTCACGTGGCCACCCGGCTAGTAGTCCGGCTCTACCCGAAATCGGACTCATCAGCGGGCAGCCGCGGCGAACCCGCGCCGTCATTCGCCGTTTGACGTGGAAGCGGCGGGCGCGCGGCGAGAGTGACACTGCCACGCGGATTCTTGGGCGAGGACGCCCCCCCAGCTACGAAAAGGCTTCGCCGCGCCGTCGTATCGCCCATTTAACTGGCGGCGGGGTTCAACTTCCGGTTCGAGGGCGGTCTCGGCGAAACGCGCCCTACTTGATGGTCGACGTCGCTGGTTGCTTTTGCACGTAGAGCGGCAGGAAGCGGTAGTAGACTTCCAGGCAGAGCGTGGCCAGGGCCGTGGAATAGACGCGGCCGCCGTAGCCTCCCCAAATGCAGTCGGGATCCCAACTGCCCAGTTGTTCGTCGGAAGTCGATTGGCGGGTGAGCAAGACTTGCTGCAGCGATTGGTTCCAGTTTTCCCAGTACTTGCCTTGGAGCTGGTACGTGGAAAGCGTGGCGTAGTACCAGTAGTAGAGATTGATTTGCTCGCCGGGCAGTTCCTGAATGATGTAATCGCCGGCCTCGTTGCTGGCGGGGTTGTCGCGGGTCATGCCGAGCAGCTGGCGGCAGAAGAGGGCTTCGGCCGTCATCACCCGGTTGGGCAGTTCTCCGGCGCGGTAACTGGCCAGGCCGCCGTGCTTGCCGTGCCCTACGCTCTTGAGGAAGCGGACCATGCCGTTGCGCGCCTCGTTGGGGACTTCAATGCCGGCTAGCTCGGCGCTCTTGAGGGCCATGAGTTGCCAGCCGAGTTGGCTGGTGTCGCCGAAGGCGTCGCCCGGGCGATATCGCCAACCACCTTGCGTGCGATGCTGCGCCGCCAGCGTGTAGGCCACGGCCTTGCGAACGGGGGCTTCGAGCAGCGGGTCGCCGGTCATGCCGTAGGCTTCGGCCAGGGCAAAGGCGGCCATGCCGTGGCAGTACATGGCGGCATACATTTCGGCGTTGCCGCTGAGATTGCCGTCGGATCGTTGCGACCGAATGAGGAAGTCAATCGCGCCTTGCACCACGTGCCGATAGGGGCCTTGAGTATGGGTGTGACCATCGCCCAGGAAAGCCAGCAGGGCCAGGCCGGTAATGCCGGTATCGGCCTCGGCCCCCGCATTGTCGCGATTGTGGCCGGCGACGCTGCGTTCGTTGCCCGCGCCGTGTTGGCTGGCGTCCCAGCGGCCGTCTTCACTTTGATTGCTGGCCAACCACCGCAAAGCCTGACGCACGGCGGTTTGGGTGGCGGCGTTGCCGCCGCGGGTGGCGACCAGTTGCTCGCGATTGGGCTGCACGCGCAGGCGATAGATCTCGGGCACGTGGTGCGAGGTTACCTGGCGGGGCTGCAAATCGACCGGGGGGGGCGGACCCAGCTCAGGGATTACACCGGCCACGTGCTCCATCGCCGCGGGGGTAGTCGCCGTGATGGGCGTAGCCGCCGTGCCTCGTTCAATGGCCAGTTGGGGATCGCTTTGAAGCGTGGGAGACGACGGACGTTCAACGCCGGCCAGGGCTTCGACGGCCAACGGGTTGGCGACATCGGCAGGCATGGCCGGTTCGGTATTGAGTTGCTCAGGCAGGCTGACTTGCGACTCGGGCGTGAGCTGAGGGATTACGCCGGGATCGACGAGGGGTTTGGCCGGCTCGAGTTCCGGCGGAGCGGTGGCGGCGATACTGGGGTCGGGCGTGAGCCGGGGTTTCTCGGGGGCGTTGGCTTGAGGTTGAGGCGCCTCGGGCGCCGCTTGAGCCACGGGTCGCGGCGCGGTGAGCCGGGCGGCAGACATGGCCGACGACGTTGCCGGTTCGGCGGGCAATTCGGCCGTGGGAACTTCGGCGGGCGAGATGGCGGCCGACGACTGATTCAGATTGGGGCCGGCATCGTTCTGGTTGGCTTCGGGAATCGCTCCCGCGGTCGCCGCCAAGGGAGGCGAAGCCACGGCGTCCACGGCGGCTCGTTCGAGCGGAACGGCAGCCGGAACCGGCATGGTTGCCGGCGCGGGGCGTTCCCAGTCGGCCGGCTCTCGCGTCAGAGGATCCAGTTCTTCGGCCTGGGGCGTATCTTCGGCAATGAGCACTTTGGTTTCGTCGGCGCGACCACGGCCCGCGGTCACAATCTTGACGGTCGCCGCATAGCTGAACAGCAGCAAGTGCGCAAGGACCGAAAGGGCGACGCACTTTCGCAGCGGACGCGAACGACCCCAGCGGGTGCGCATGAGCACCAGCAAGGTGATGGTCAACACGGCTAAGCCCGACCACACCAACCAGAGTAAAAACTCGGTGGAGGAGAAGAAGCTTAGCATGGAAGAAATTCGGCTCACCGCGGGGATGCCTAACGTGGGGTTTGGGCAAGTTTCACGGAAATGGCTAGCTCGGAGATTCCCGCTTGTTTGCAAGCATTGAGAACCTCGGCCACGGGCTGGAATGCAGCACGGCTGTCGCCGCGCACGGTGACGCCCAATCCGGCGTATTGGCCGCGGGCGGCGCCCAACTGTTGTTCCAGTTGTTCCAGCGATACGAACTGGTCGTCGAGGGTGATGCGGCCATCGCGAAGCACGTTGATCACGCGCTTTTCGGGGGCGGCGGTCAGGGCGCCGCGATCACTGACCTCGGGCACTTGCAGTTCGATTTGCTTGTCCATTTGCGAGAACGTGGTGCCGACCATGAAGAAAATGATCAGCAAAAACACGATATCGATCATGGGCGTGAGGTTGAGCGTCGGCAGTTCATCGGGTTGGGTCTTGAGCGGCATTATGGATGAACCCTAAAGTGGGAACGGCGATGGGAGCACGCGGATAGACTAAGCGGCCGCCTTTTGATCGGAACGCCGGGCCTTGCGCTTCCTGAGATCGGCGGCGTCTTCCGAAACGAGTTGCACCACTTCCTGGCCCAGGGCGTCGATCTCCATGATGCGGCGATCGACGGTGCTGACGAAGTACAGGTAAATGATCAGGGCGGGAATGGCGACGAGCAGGCCGGCGGCGGTGGTTAGCAGGGCCTGGCTGATGCCGCCGGCCAGGAGCTCGGCCCTGCCCATGGCGCCGTCGTAGGCAATCACGTTGAAGGCTTGGATCATGCCGACCACGGTTCCAAAGAGCCCCAGCAGGGGGCTCACGGTGGCCACGGTGTTGATCACGCGCAGATGCTTGCGGAGTCCGTTGGTCACGCGTTCGCCGGCATCGATAAACGCCTGTTCCACTTCGACGGCGGAGCGTCCCCATTTACGCACGGCCCCGGCAAATACCTGGGCGACGGCGCTGTCGTTTTCCTCGCAACGCTCGAGGGCTTCGTCGGCCGAGAGCGTGCCTTCGTTGAGCTGGTGCAGGAACCGTTTGACGAACGGTTTGGGAATGATGTGGCCTCGCCGCAGACTGATGGCGCGTTCGAAGGTGAACACCATGAGAATGAACGAGCACAGCAGGATGGGATACATGGGCAGCCCACCGCTGTGAATGATCTCCAGCAGATTCTGATCTGGAATGGCGGTATCGGCGCCGGCCGTTGTGCGGGCCGAGGCGGGTCGGGGGCTGGGCTCGTCTTGCGCGAAGGCAGAGTGAACGCCGGCAAACCAGGCGAGGGCGAACAGAGCGACAATGCGAACCCAACGTGGCGATTTCATGAGCATGGATCCTACTTGCGCGGCAGCGCGATTCACGTGAGCGTATTCGGTTCGGCCAGATGCGGGGACCGCGGTTTGCTGGGACGTTTGCTAGTTGGTGCTCGCGGCGCGTTGTTTGGCGAGCGGCATGCGCTCTAGGGCATCGGCCGCGTGCGGAGAATCGGGATAGTCTTTGGCCAGGCGGGCGAACAGTTCGGCGGCCTGACCATATTGCCCTAGCCGTTCGTGGCATTTACCGGCCTGCAGCAGCGAGGCCGATTGCCAGAGCGGATGGGCATAGAGGATTTCCACCTTGAGATATTCGCGAATGGCGGTTTCGAACTCTTGCTGGTGAAAGTAGGTTTCGCCGATCATCCATTGGGCCATGGCGGCGGTTTCGGTCTTGTTGCCGGCTGAAGAGCGCGTGACGGCCAGATAAGCCACGCGGGCTTCCGCGAACAGCGCCTTGGCTGCCAGGCAACGGCCCCGCAGGTAGTCGAACTCGTAGGCCAGTTGGAAATTGGGGAACTGGGCGGTGGCCGCTTCGACCAGCTCTTGGGCCTGTTTCCACTTTTTGAGCGCCGCCAGGCATTGAGCCTGACGTAACTGGCTCATGGCGGCGAGATGCGGATGGGCCGAGTGGAATTCGGCCGGCAATTGGGCGAATTGTTGTTGAGCCGGTTCCCACTGGTTTTGTTGATACATTGACTCGGCCAACCAGTACCCGGCCAGCGGGGCGAGCGAACTGCGAGGGTATTGCGTTACGAGTTGTTGCAAAGCCTGCCGCGCGGCGGGCCAATCCTTGGCGGCAATGCCCTGGCGAGCTACAAGGAACATGACATGCGGAGCGATGGCAACGGGCGGATTGGAGACCAGCAAGCGTTGCGCCTGGGCGGCGCTGGCAGCGTATTCGCCTCGTTCGAACAGGCTTTCCGCCCAGCGAAATAAGGCATCGTGCCAGTAGGAACTGCCGGGGTGCTGGTTGACGATGCGCTCGAACAACTGTTCGACCTGTTCGGTTTGCGCGGCCTGTTCGGCAGGGCTGGCCGGCTGGCCGTCGCGAAGCAGCCACGCCCATTGGTAGAGCAAGGCGTCGCGAAATGTCAGGTCGGCAAAATTTCGATCCAATTGAGCATACCGTTGAAGCGCGGCGGCGCGGTTGCCTTGACGCTCGGCGGTTTGGCCTGCTCCCCAGAGGGCGACCGCTTGTTGTTCGGAGTTGGCGGTGTACGTGCCGGCAATCACGCCTTGATACAGCGGCATGGCCTCGGCCAACTGTCCCTGGTCGGCCAGGTATCGCGCGCGGGCCAACGCCGCTTCGCCAGCCGCGGCGTGCCGCGGATGCTGCTGGAGCAGCGACTGCCAGACTTCCGCCGCCTGGGCATGCTCATTGCGGGCGGTGAGACTGCGCGCCAACCCCGCGCGGGCCGAGCCACCTAGTTCATCGGGCGGATTGAGCGTGAGCAAGTATTGGTACAGCTCGCCGGAAAATTCCAGTTCGCCGCGGGCTTGCAAGGTTTGCCCCAATCGGCCGACGGCGACCGCCATTCGCTCGGCGGTGGCTTCTTGGTTCAGTTCGTCGTACACGGCTCGAGCGCGATCGATCAGGCCCAGCCTGGCAAAGGTTAGCGATAGCTCTTCCAAGCAGTAGGCCCGCCGCTCGCCCGAAGGGGGACGCTGGCGATAGTGTTCCAAGTGCGGCACGGCCTCGAGGTCGCGATACATGGCCAGCAGCGAGGTTGCGCAGGTCAGACGAACGTCGGCCAGGAGCGGTTCGTCGGCCACCGTCATGGCTTGCTCGGCAAGGATGAGCGATTCGTCATGCCGCCCCAGTCCTTGGTACGCCAGGGCTAGCAGGTAAAGATCTTCGATGCGCTGGCGGGTGTCGCTGGGTTGCAGGGCGGCGGTGTGGGTTACCAGTTGCAATTCGCTCCAAGGGGGAGTGCTGTCGCCAGCCGAGAGCGGTGCGCTCGGGTCGCCGGCAGCTGTTTCCGCGGGTGCTTGCGGTACATTGGGCGGCGCCGCATGCACCATGTCGAGAGAACGCCGCAACGGGGCGGAATGATTCACAAGCGGAATCAGCAAGACAATCGCGTCGGCATATTGACGCCGGGCCAACAGCGAGCGAACCCAAGCCCTGTCGGCTTGAATGCGCTGCCGGCCGACAGGCGCCTGGGTGGCGATTTGCTGGCCCAACCGATCGACGGCGGCGTGGTCTTGGGCCGCGGCCGCGGTGAGCATTTGGCCTAATCGCCCATCGGCGACCAGAGGGCTGGAGGGCCAATCGCGCACCACCTGATCGTAAAGGCGGGCTGCCACGGTGAGATCGCCCGCCATCCGCGCGGCGTCGGCCGCATGGAAGACCAGGGCAGCATGCAGCAGGCTATTGGCGGCATTTCCGGCCGCGGCCGCTGGCATGGCCTGGGTGAGCGTGGCTTGGGCGGCGGCCCAATGCGATTGTGCTTTTTGCGTGAGCCCCAGCCAGAGGGCGGCTTCGGCGCCGAGTTGGGCGTGCTTGAGCAGCGGGCGAAGGCGCTCTTCGGCCTGCTGCCAATGGCTTTGGCGGTAGCTGCAGCGGGCGATGGCCAGTTGCGCCCTGTCGGCCCAAGGGTCTTGAGGGAAGCGGCGAACCACCTGTTCCCAATGCGATTGGGCGGTATCCCACTGGCCGCGGCGAAACTCGCCTTGCCCCAGGTGGTATTGCGCCTTGGCGGCCAGCGGACTGGCGCTTTTGGCGGCCACGGCCCGGTAATAGAGCTGGGCTTCGTCCCAGTGCTGCCGCGATTCGTGCGCTCGTGCCAGTCCGAACCGGCAGTCGTCTTCCAGCGGACCGGTGGGAAATTTCTGGAGCGCTTGCTGGTAGCTGGTCACGGCGGCGGCCACATTGCCAGCGGCAAGTTGCATTTCGGCCAGGTAGGGCCAGGCGTAAGCGCCGAGCGAATCGTCGGGGTGCGCTGCGAGGAATTGCCGCAGGTCGCCGGCCGCCTGGTCGTGATCACCCAGCAGGTAGCTGGCCTCGGCGACGCGGAAGCGTGCTTGCTGGGCGTGCGCTCCGGCGGGCTGCTGCTGGAGATAGCCGCGATAGTCCTCACGAGCTGTCTTGTAGCGGCGCGCTTGCATGCCGGACTCGGCGCGGAAAAATCTCGCTTCGCCGGCGCGGGGGTGATCGGCAAACGCCGTCAGGAATTGGTCGAATTCTTGCCAGGCAAATTCAAATCGGCCACGAGCGTAGTGCCCCGCGGCGACGGCGAATTGGTCTTCGGCTTCGTTGGCGGCGGCGGTCATGTTGCCGAGCAGCATGCACGCCACGATCCAGGCTCCGCACCTCTTGACTGGCGTTGCCTTGCTCACGATGACACCTCGATCGCGAAAAGTACGTGCC
Source organism: uncultured Pirellulales bacterium (assembly GCA_964445985.1). Lineage (GTDB taxonomy): Bacteria > Planctomycetota > Planctomycetia > Pirellulales > S012-138 > CAYUMU01. Next base: position 93,024 of record CAYUMU010000005.1, read on the forward strand.
TGGCCCCGAGCGGCAAAAGGCATCGCCTGTTGTCGCTCGGGCGGGGCGGAATACTACCGACAGCGGGCACGCCGTGACAAGGCGAGCTCGTTGCCGCTGGGCTGGACCTCGCCGGCTGTGCTTTCGCCGCTGGCAAGACCAACGAATATGCCCCGGGGGGCAGCCGGGGCATATTCGAGAAATGCGTGTTGGCTGCTGTCAGCTCCTGCCCCCCCCATGGGGAGGCCGGCGTTGATGCCGTGGCGTTGATGCCGCGTTATTGCAGTCCCACCGGGGGCGGATAGTTGCTGTCCACGCCACCGTTCACGTCGCCCACCATATGGAAGTGGTTGTGATCGATGTAGAGAACTTCGGCGGCGTCTTCATCCACGGTGGTATAGGGAATGGGCCAGCCCACCCGGGTGACTTCGGTGTAGTACACGGTGCACTTGTAATGGCAGTGGTGCTGTTGTGCCCAGCCAATGAGTGGATAGAACCGCGGGGGATCGACGTAGTCGGCCACCGGCTCGACCGTCATCCGCACGTTGTTCCGCTGCACTTCGTGCAAGAATGGAAAGCCGCCTTGCACGGTGGGCATGGCCCGCCAGATTTCGTCGGGCGAGGGCGGATCGAGCGCTCGCGGCGGACCACCCGAGGTGATGGGCCCCAGGATCGGCACGCGCGAGTAGCGTTCCTTGATCCAGTAGGTATCTTCCAGTTCTTTTTGCCAGTAGGGACTCACCGGAGTGGGAATCCCCAACAGGCCCGACTGGAAGCCATAGTCGGTAATGCAGCCGGTGAAACACACGCTTGTCAAAAGCATGCCCACCATGAATCGCGATCTGACGGACATCACAAGTCCCTCAACGGAAGACAAATGTCAATCCAAGCTCCACCCGCTGGCGGAGTTGGCCCCCGAAATTGCACGCTCACCGTTGCTCAGACAGTGACTCCGCCGGCGAGGGGCGATCGAGTCTGTCTCGCAACTTGATTCCAGCGCGAACCGCCGTGGTGTACGAGAGTAATTCCCGTGACTCCTGGTGTTCGCTAAGAACTCTTATCGTGTGAAGCTGTGCCGAACTTGCGGCTTTTTCCAGTCGCGAGGGGGAAATGCGTTTTGCCACGGATCCCGATCGCCATTCTTGTGCCCATTATGCCGGAAAGCCGGACGGGATAGCGAACCGTGCTGGCAACGAATGCATCAGCGGGGCGCGGGGCCGAACGGAGCCAGGGCCATGCGCGGCGGCAAGCCGAGATAGCACCGGACGGGTTGCCCTGCCGGGGGGAACGGGGGACCTGGCGTGAATTAGTTTTCCCACGGCTCGCTGGTGAGCGTGAGCTTGATGCTCGAAGCGTTGGTGCGGATTTCCACCGACTTGCCGCCGGGGTTGGGAATTTGCTCCACTCGACTGATGCTGCCCGCCAGTTCTTCTTGATGCACGATGCGGCCGGTTCGTTTATCTAAACAGACCAGAGGGCTGTACTGCCGCGTGATGCGGTTCCCATTCTGCTCGTACACGCGCGAAGCCAGCACGGCGATCGGCGAATCGGCAGGCTGGGTGATGTCGAATGAAAGTTGCAACGGTAGCGGGGTTTTCCACAACCGCTTGCCCGAGAAGCGGTCGAACCCGTAGGCATTGCCGCCGACCAGCGGGCAGAAGTAACCGCCCGGGACCGGATTCACATTGCCCTGGATGGCCTGGGGCGAGTTGGCGAACAGCAGGTAGTGGTCGCTGCCGCGAACCACGAACATTTCGGTGAGATTGGGTTCGGGGTCGATTTGCTCATCGACCCGCGGCCGGCCATCGTGCAACGACAACAGGGCGAATCGCCCCACGGGGTCGAGCACGGCGATTTCATCGGTGGAGATCATCCAGTACTTGGCCGCCGCGGAAAAAGTGTGCTGCCACAGTTGCCGCCCCTGCCAAACATCGTCGAGCGTGAGGCGCGAGCCCTGTTGGTCTTGAACCCAGGTGAGCAGGTTGCGACCGACCGATCCAATCCGCACATCGCCGGCGGGCGCCTTGGCCTGCCCTAGTTCGCGACCATCAAAGGCGCGAAGGATCCGCGCTTCGCCGGCATCGGGCGGCAGGATCAGGATGACTTCGCCGTCGCCCACGATTTCGCTGTCAGTCTTCAGATCGAAGCGTTTCCAAAGCGGGCGTCCGGTGAGAGGATCCACGGCATACAGGGTTTGCATTTTGTGGTAACACACGACCGTGGGGGTGACCGCATCGAGCTCGGCCGTTTCGCCGTTGTAAGGATCGATGGCCTGCAGGCGGGGGAATCGGCCTGGGCGTTGCTGGAGCCATTGGCTGAAGCCTTGCATGGGGGAATCGCCGGGAAGCTTGGCCTCGAGATTGGCGCGCCACAGCAGGCGGGCGCCTTCGTTCTCGCCCTCTTTGCCGGAGAAGGCCATGTCGATGGCAAAGAACTCGTCGCCGCGATGGACAATCGCGAGATGCCCTGCCGTGCGAATTCGCAGCAGTCCCGCGTTGTAAGAGCGGGTGGAGTTCTCGGTGGTGGGCAATTGGAATCGCCAGCGCACGTTGCCCTGACTGTCTTGCGCCAGGATTCGCTGATTGGCGCCGTTCTGTTCGCCCTCCAAGCGTAGATCGCCCTGCGGCACGCCTTGCGCCGTGTCGATCTCCAGCGGCACGGCCCGCTGGTAGCTCGTGACCCGGTTACTGCCCTTGGTGACATCGACCCGGCCGGATGGCCAGAAATCTTCTCGATGCAGGAGCCTGCTCACCGGCAGGTTGGTGGGAAGTTCCGCGAGGATTTGCGTGCCTGTCTTGCCGTTCTGACACACAACCGTCGCAAACTGGCTCCCTAATCGGCGGTAGAGAGAAGCGGCCGCGTCGGGCCGCTCGGTCGCCGTGTGCATTTGGGCCAATTGGGCCACGGCCGAGCCCGCTATGCTGGAATCGGGCGATGCCGCGAGTTGCAGCAAATGATTCTCACGCGGCAGCACCTCCTTGGCATCGAGCCGCGCGACCAATTCTTGACGGATCGCGGTGGCCGACGGATGCCAGCCGAAGCAGTCCAGGTAGCGCTCCAGGGCCGCCGTGCCTGATTTCGCGAACGCGGCTTTTTGGGCCTCGGCCAGCGTGCGTTCCAACTCGGGCCGCGCATCGGCAGCCGCGCGGGCAAAGACGTCGGCCATGCGGCCGGCCAGCCAGCGGTCGCGGCGGTTGACAAGGTCGCCGTTGGTCACATCCGCGTTTTCCGCGCCGGCAATTCGGGTCATTTGCAGCAAGGCGTCAAAGGCCGGGAGCGATTCGCCGCGACGAGCAAGTTGCGCCGCCGTGGCTTGCAGGCGAGCTTGCTGTTCGTCCGCCGATTGAAACAAACCGGCGTGCTCCGTGGCCAGCGGGCGGAAGGTTGCAAAATCCGCGGCCAGGCCAGCCACGATGGTTGCGCAAATGCGTTGCCTGAGCGCGTCGTCTGGCTGGCGCTGGTAGTGTTCGAGCAGCAGATCCAAGGCGGGCCGATGGGCGCCCGAAAACAACAATAGCTCGGCATGGTCAATCGCATGCCGCGCGACCCGAGGCTGCTCGGCGACTCGGGCCGCCGTTTCGGCCAGGGCCACCTGAATTTGATCGTAGGCTTCGATCCGATCGACAGCTTGGGAAACAATGCGATCGCCGCAGCTGATCAAATTGCCGGGCCGGCTGCCGGTCAGGGATCGGGTGAGCTGGGGCATTCTTCCCAACGCCAGATCCACCACCGCTACCTCGCCCGTATTGAGCGGCAAATAGTAATTGCCGCCGCTGGCGAAACCTCGCCCGGCCGGCGAACCACCCGCCGGCAAAGGCACGGCCGGCCAATTATCGGCGCCGGTTTCGAGGGCCAGGCTGCGAACGGAACTGCGGCCGGCGAGCAACAGCCGCCCCTCTTGCACGGTGGCCAGGAATTGCGAATCGAGCCGCGGGGCCTCCCAGTAAAGTCGCCCGCTTTGCAGGTCCAGGCAGTAAACCGCATCGCGTCCTTGCGGAGTCAGCAACGCCCTGCCGGCGGACAAGCTCACGCACGTATCGACCCAGCGGCGCTGGCGATGGTCCACCTGGTTGACGTTTTGCCGCATGCCTCCAAAGATGGCATGGCGGGGTGAGGAAACGTGCTCGGGCTGAAATGTCCAACGGACTTCGCCGGTTCCCAGGTCCACGGCCACGAACTTGTCGCCCGCAACGGGGCAAACCAGGATGCCGTCGGCGTAGGAGGGGCTCGCTCCGCTCATGCGGCGAGCCTCGCGGCGGGGCATCAATCCATTGTAAATTTGCACGCGGGCGTAAGGATCGCTGTCGAGCGTATTCAGCAATTGCCGGCGGCGGAGTCGCCCGTTGCGTCGATCGAGCACCAGCAGATAAATCCGCTGATCGACCTCGCCCACCACGTACAAGCTGTCGGCCAAGGGAAGCGGCGGGCCAAGGAAATACGTGCCAGCCAGCGGCAGCCCGAGGGCGCCCTTGGGTCCGCCGATTTCCCAGACCAGTTTGCCGGTTTCGACGTGGTAGGCGGTGAGTCGGCTGTAGTCGCGGGGCCAGCCGGGATCGAGCCGGCGGCTGCCGTCGGGCCCCACCATAATGCGTTGATTGAGCAGTCCGTAGGTGAAGCCAACATCTTCCACGCCAAACACGTGCTCCCCATCGCTGCTCATGGTTCCATAGGTAAGATCACCCCAGCCGCGTTCGTCGAGACCGGTTAGCAGCGCTTGCGAGTTGGCGGTGAGCGAGCCCTTTTCGCCGATGAGCAGTTGTTTGACGCCATCGTCGAACGCCGCATGCCAAAGGGTCTGGCCGCTGGCAACGTCGATGGCCAGCAGCCCGCTAACGGTGCGGGCAAGCAAACGATTGCCTACCGCCAACGGTTGGGCCGTGGGGATGGCGCCAAAATGATGTTCCCGGTAAAGCTGTTGGAGTGACTTGGTTGCGGCTTGAATCGGTTCTCCCTCGGCCGTGGCGACCGACCAGCGGGCGCGCAGCCAGGGCAGACCGCCGGGGCTGGGGCGACCGCTGCGGCGGGCATCGCCCCGCACCAGCAACCAGTCGCTGGAATGTTCTTCCGGCGCCACTCGTCCGTCGGCAAACCGCCGCAGCAGGCCTGCCATTTCGACCGGCAGGCCAGCCAACTCCAGATCGCGGCGCTGGGCGTCGGTGAGCGATGTCAAACGCGAGCGGGCTTCTTGAAACATGCCGGCCTGGAGCCAACTGAGCGCGTGGTGCCAGGCGGTTGCCGAATCGAAGGGCGGGGCGGCCCAATTCTGTTGAAGCCGCTCCAGGGTAATGGCGGCGGACAGCGGCCGACTGCAATCCAGCAGGTGACGGGCCCAAACAAGCGACGCCTCGGCCCCAGCCTGCGTGAAGCGGTAGCGGCGAATGACATGCTGCACCGCCTCGAGGTCGCCGAGGCCGAGTGCACGATCGAGTTCTTTGCGGGCCACGGGGCCGAATCGCAGTTCGTACGACTCGCGGGCCACCGCGGGCAATTCGGACAGCGTGCGCTCGGCTTCTGCCCTGAGACTTTGATAAAGCGGCACGTCGAGCGTGGGCCGAATCAGCCCTCCCTGTTCGGCGCCCAACACATGATCGAGCAGCAGCAAGGCGTTGGGGTAATTTTCGGACTCGAGAAGCTGCTGCGCCTTGGCCAGGTAGGTTGCCAATTCTCGGTCGGCGAGCGCTTCCTCATCATTGGCCGCCACGGCATCGCTGGCCGGAACGACCTGCACAAATGCCATGGCCGCCAAGGGCAGTGCGGCCGCTTTTGCCTGAACTGCGTTGGCGGCGGCCGGTTTGATCCGCGCAGGGTTGGGGGGCGCGGCTTTGATGGGCGCAGGGTTAGCCGGCACACGGTTGGCCGGCGCTGCCTGGGGTTGGGCGGGAGCCGGGATGACGCCATTGCCTGGGGCGGGTTGCGGAACGGGTTGTTGGGGAGCTGGCGGATGTTGGGGCGCTGGTTTCTGCTGGCCGACCACGTCGGCAGGATTGCCACCTTGGTCGTCGCTGGTGCGGGCACTGGGCGTGGCGCCAGCCCCGGGTTGGGCGAGTACCTCGGGATGGTCTTTCAGCCAATCCTTCATCTTCTGAATGGCGGCGTCGCGATTGGACTCTTCGCTGAAGCCGAGCGTGCCGGTGTTGAACAGCGTGTTGGGGTCATTGCGAACCTGGTCCATGTCGTAATCTTTGAGCGACTGGTTGGTCATATGCACCAGCACGGCGACTGCCACGTCGCGCAGTTCGATGCGGTACGTGGTCCGTTTGCCGTTCACCACCGTGGTGCGACTGGAACAAACCGTGGCGTCGCTCAGCAACTTGGCCACCTGCTCGGCATGATGCGGCCGACCTAATTTGCCCACGGCCAGCAGGGCGAACATTCGCATGTAAGACGAGATGTTTTTTTGCTCCATAATCCGCAGCGCGGGCGAGAGCCCTTGCTCAATATCGTGCTGCATGGCCAATCGCAGCGTTTGATAGGCGAGATTATTGCTGGGCGTTTCAGAAATCCACGCGCCGAGCAACTGCCGAGCCTGGCCCTGATGGTTTCCGCCCTTGAGAGCCGTCTGGAAACTCGACTGGTTCACAAAGTTGAAAACCATCGACTGAGTTTGCTCGGGCAACTTGAGCTGGGGATCGGCCGAAACGAACAACAACGCGGCCACGGTTCCCAGCGAAGGTTGTTGGCGGAGCGTGGCGTTGGGCACGCGCGAGATTTGCAACGACTGCTGACAGCGCAGCAATATGGCATCGGCGGCGAGTGAACCGCCCGCGGCGGCGCTTTCGAGCAAGCCGGCTTCCGCCTTGTGCATCTGCACGAACAGGGACCTCGCGTGCGTGTCTTCCCCCACCAAGGTTCGATAGCGCGACCAGCCGGAGAGTTCGGCCTGACTGCCGGTTTTGCCGGTTTCGAATGCCCGCAGGCGCGCCTGGTAATCGGCGTCGAGGATGTCGGCCAGACAGCGTCGGGCGCGGAGGCGAATCTCGGGGTCGTCGTCGCGCAGCGCGGCCACCAGCGCTGGTTTGGCGGGCAAACCCATCTCGCGAATCTTGCGAGTGGCCTCCTCGCGAACGCCAAAGTCGCGATGCCCTAACTCCTGCACCCAGGTGGCCAATTCGGCGGGCGCCGCGGCGGTGGGCTGTTCGGCGTCGGCGGGCGGGGCGGCGCTGGCCGAGGGGGCGATGGCCGAGGGGGCGCCGAGACTGCCGGTCAAGGAAAACAGCAGCGCGAGGGCAAACGCCCGAGCCAGGGCCGGATGTGCCAGCAGGGATTTTGGCATGGTTGGGGGTGGGGTCGGTTGGCTTGTGAAAACACTGGGCGGTAAGGTGGGGACAGGCGAGTTTCGATGACGCATGGGAACCCTTTACCGTATAACCGCTCGTGCCCAATGAAGTGCGTGCCGGCGCCCGCTGCCAGAAAAGGCGACGGGGTGTTTGCCCCACCCCCCCCCAGTATTTCATACTCCGCGCCCCAAGCCAACCAGCTAGGGGCAATTAGGGGCCGCCAGCCACGAAAGTTTTTGAAGAAACGACCACCGCGCCCCACGGGGGGCAGTCGCCAAACATCGCCAAAACCTGGCCCCCCGCCCGCCACGAACCAAGGAAGCAATTCTCCATGAGCGCTCCGTCCCGTCCCGCGAATGTTCGCCTGGTGCCTGAAAGCGAGGCGACCGGGCTGGTCAAACAGGTTTACGACGACATTCGGGCGACGAAGAACATCGACTTTGTGCCCAATTTCTGGCAAGCCCTGGCGAGTCATCCGCCCCTGCTGGAGCAAACCTGGCTCCGGCTCAAAGCGGCCATGGCCCCCGGCAAGCTCGACTCGCTCACCAAAGAGATGATTGCCCTGGCGGTTTCGGCAACCAATGGCTGCGAATACTGCGTGAACTCGCATACCGCCGCCGTGCGCAAACTGGGGCTCGATGACGAAGGCCTGGGCGAATTGATGGCCGTGGTGGCGACCTTCAATGCCACCAACGCCTTGGCCGAAGGCTATCGGATTGCCCCCGACGTGTTTCCGCCTGTCGAGGGGGAGTGAATATCGCGAAGATTGCCCCGCGGAGTTTGCATTGCTTCGCTCCGGAAGACAAACTGGTGCGGCCTTGGCCACGGGCAACCGCACGGAACGAAATTCGCCTCCGATTATTGCCTCTTTGAGTCACCAGCAGGAGTCATGCATGTTCGCGACCGTTTGGCATTCGCTACGTTGGGCGCTGCTGGGCTGCAGCAGCTTGGTCGGTTTCTTGGGAGCTTCGCAACTAGCTGCCGAAGAGCTTTACCAGGCCACGCAATTCACCGAACCCAAGGTATTCACGGCCGGCATTGAAGGCCCCGCCTGCGACGCCGCCGGAAACCTGTATGCCGTGAGTTTCGGCGACCGCAACACCATCGGTCGGGTAACGCCCGATGGCAAGGCCGAAGCCTTCGTGAAACTGGAAGGCCAGAGCGCTGGGAACGGCATCTGCTTCGATCGCGCCGGAACGATGTACGTGGCCGACTACGTGGGGCACAACATCCTCCGCATCGACCCGGCCAGCAAACAGGTCACCGTGCTGGCCCACGAAGCAACCATGAACCAACCCAACGATCTAGCCATTGCCCCCGATGGAACCCTTTACGCCAGCGATCCCAACTGGGGCAAAGATACCGGGCAAATCTGGAAGATCGATGCCCAGGGGAAGATCACCCGCGTGGCCGAGAACATGGGCACGACCAACGGCATTGAAGTCAGCCCCGACGGCAAAAAGCTATATGTCAACGAGAGCGTGCAGCGGAACGTATGGGTGTTCGACATCGCGGCAGATGGTTCGCTGGCCAATCAACAATTGCTCAAGCAGTTCGAAGACCATGGCTTCGACGGCATGCGGTGCGATGTCGATGGCAACCTGTACATCACGCGCTACGGCAAAGGGACCGTGGCCGTGCTTTCACCCCAAGGCAAAGTCCTTCGCGAGATCGACGTGCTCGGAGCTCGGCCCAGCAACATTTGCTTTGGAGGACCCGATGGCAAGACCGTGTATGTGACCGAAGTGGAACACGAGCGGGTGGTCAAGTTTCGCGTTGAAACGCCCGGCCTGGCCTGGCAGCGGTGGCAGAAGTAGCCCGGTATCATTCAAGCCTCTCAGGGCGTGCATATAATCCGAAACGCTAGAATTGGTGAGACCGATCGCGTTAGTGAACCGATGACTATCAAAGCATTGGTAACACCAAGAGGAGAAGAATATTGGCGATTTACGGCATTTGGAATAACAAAGGCGGGGTGGGAAAGAGCTACTTAACATTCCAAGTGGCGTGTGAGTACGCTCGAACCCATCCCAATCAAAAGGTGCTTGTGATCGACCTGTGTCCCCAAGCAGACTCGTCTAGCATTCTCCTAGGCGGAATGGAGCGAGGTGAACAGTCGCTGGAAGCCATTAGCAACGCTACACCGAGAAGGACGATCGCTGGCTATATTCGTGAGCGAATCACGAGTCCCTATCAGGATCCGTATATCGGGGCAAGTTACCTCCATCAGGTCCACCAATACAATTCGTCAGTGCCCAAAAACCTGCATCTCGTAGTGGGAGACTACGAACTGGAGTTGCTCGCGTCGCGTGTCCGTACCGCAACCTCGCCCGGACCAGACGACGCTTGGGCTCGCGTTCATCAGTGGATCCTGAACCTCATTAACGATGTTCGGCAAAGCTGGAATCTCGATCGGATTACGGTCTTCATCGACTGCAATCCAAGTTTTGGCATTTATACGGAATTGGGGCTTGCCGCCGCGGAGCGGTTAATCATCCCATTCACGGCGGATGGCTCGTCCAAACGAGCGGTGCGGACGCTTTTGGCGTTATTGTACGGAACGACGAGACATCTTGGAGGCGAGCGTTCGGAGTTTGTGAGGAACGCTGAACGCTTCAATCTCCGTGTACCCCGGATTTATTGCTACGTTGGAAATCGGCTGACTCAATATAGAACTTCAGCTTCCGCTTTTAGAACCGTGGTCAATGCGATTGGGGATGAAATATGGGCGATTTGGCGATCTGATCCAGGTTCATTTCATGTTCACCCCGCGGGAAGTCCCGCGCCGACCACGCGAACTGCGTTTCGACAAATGTTTCAAGTCGAGGTCGTGGACGCAAACACCGCGTCGGTCGTTTCGGGCGCATTGGGCATACCACTGGTAAATCTCTCCGCCGGTCAGCATCAGTTCGCAGGCAGGTCGCATACGGTGAACCAGTCTCAACTCGACAATCAGCAGCCAAACATTCAAACTCTCGTTCAACTGATCGAGTGATGGCGGGATTCAGCAATCAAAGTATCCGAAGGCACGAATGCGTATCACCAAATACCGGGATGTGGCAGGGAATGATACCGGTAGGAACGGCACGGGATCGCACGGCGGGAGGCCGTGGGTTTAGCCACGGAGACGGGTGGGCTCGTTGCCCGATTCTCACTCGGGGGCTACACTTCGCGTTCAGGTTTGGCTGGCCCTCGGGCGAACCATTTTTGCCCCCTCCGCTTCTCAAAGGCTGATTGCTCCGTGGATGTCGCGCTTGCTGTGTCGCTGGGCCGGTTGCAATTGCCCAACCCCATTCTCGTGGCGTCGGGCACGTTTGGCTACGCCCGCGAAATGGCAGGTCTGGTCGACTTGAGTCGGCTGGGGGGCATCCTTCCCAAAACCATCACGCCGCAGCCCCGCGCTGGCAATGCGCCTTGGCGCACGGTGGAAACCACCGGTGGCATGCTCAATTCCATTGGCTTGGATAACGACGGGATCGAAGCCTTCATCGATCATCATTGGCCGTACCTCGGCAGCCTGAACGTGCCGGTGATCGTGAGTATTGCCGGCGGCAACCACGAGGAGTTCGTGGCCATGGCGGCTCGGCTGGATGCCGTGCGGGGAGTGGCCGCGATCGAACTGAATATATCGTGCCCCAATGTGAGCCATGGGGTTGATTTTGGGGCCGACCCGGCCATGTGCGCCTGCGTGGTTAAGGGCGTGCGAAACGCCTGTGGGCTGCCGGTGCTGGCCAAGCTCACGCCCAACGTGACCGATATTGTGAGCATTGCCCAAGCGGCAGCCGAGGGCGGCGCCGACGCGGTTTCGCTGATCAACACCTGCCTGGGCATGGCCGTGGATTGGCGTCGTCGCCGCCCGATTTTGGGAAACGTATTCGGCGGATTATCCGGCCCTGCCATCAAGCCAATCGCGTTGGCGGCCGTGCATCGGGTTGCCCGCAAGGTGGCAATTCCGATCATCGGGATTGGCGGGATCGCGAGCGTGGACGATGTGATGGAGTTTCTCGTGGCGGGCGCCACGGCCGTGCAAATTGGCACGGCCAATTTCTATCGCCCCACGGCCACCATGCAGATTTTGGATGGCCTGCCCGAGGCCATTGCCAGCCTGGGGGCGAGCTCGGTTTCCGAAATCGTGGCAACGCTCAGCACGTTCCCCGCAAAGCAACCGGTCGGCGCGCCCAAGTAGCACCGGGGGGGCCATTTTCTGCTAGCAGTGGCCCCGCGGTTGCCTCCGAGGATTGGGCCGGTTTGGCACCGGCATGCTCCGGACACGCCAAATGGCATTCTCCGGTTTTCAGGCGGCGAATCGATACGGCGAGTTGGCTAGCCTTCGACAATTTCTTCTTTGACGGGCCGCACAAAGTGGGGCGATTTTTGCGAAGTGCTTAGCTCGGCGGCCTTTTGGTCGGCCTGCTCGCGCTGGTGATATTCGAACAGCGCGATGCGCTTGAGCTGCTGGTTGAATACACCCCAGAATGCCTTCAGCCGGACTTCTTTTTCGCTCTTGGCACGGCTCTTGCGCTTGGCGGCCTTCTTCTTCTTTTTGATTACGCCGCCGCCTTCAGCTTCTAGCTTTTCCGCGATTTCGCCTTCTTGACGCAACTCCTTGCGATTCAGAATCTTGCGTGCCATTAACTTCTTTCCAAGCGAGAGCGAGCGTAAGGCCTACGATGGTCCTTTCACGCCCGAATATACCACTTTTGAGGTTGCCGGGCTAGCGGCACCTGCCGTGATCTTGGGGAAGGGGATGCCAGCGGGTGCAAAACAGGGGCGACCTGGGGCGCCAAGGAGCGGTCGTGCTGGCCGCTGGGAATGGTCCGGGCTCGGGCAGCAGGAGACTCCCTGGCAAACTTTTCCCGGCAAGCTTCCATGAACATCCCCCCACTCTGTTTCGTAAGAAATTCTAGCACGATTCGATCGCGCTACCTGCGCCGCTTGGAAGGGGGAAGCCGCCCGATTGTTACCCTTTTTCATGCACTGTTTTGGCATTCCTGAACGGCCTCCTGCCGCGTTGTGCAGGTCCGATATCGAGCGGCCACCCCCGAACCGTCACACGACTTCTTCGCGTATTCCAGAAGAAGCAGTGATAGCTTTATCATCCCCAAGGAGAAGAAGATGCAACAAGAAGTTTCCCCGGCTCGCGGCGAACCTACTCAGGCCGCCAGCAGCAGAGAATGCCACCCCCGCGCCTCATCGCGTGGTTTGTGGTCGGCCGTGGTTGGCGCCGCGGTGTTGGCTTCGGGAGCAACCTACTGGAGCGTGCAAGCCGCTCCCGAGCTTTCGCCCGAGGCGGCTCGTCACGCCAACGAGCTCTCCTCGGCATTCCGCTACGCCGCGGAAACCGTCAGCCCCACGGTGGTCAAAATTACCACGGTGAGCCGAGGCCATGCGGTCGAAGGCATGCAATTCCGGGGCGGCAATCCGCTGGAAGGAACGCCGTTTGAAGATCTATTCAAAAACGACGAACGCTTCCGTGGCTTTCGGGAGTTTCGCGGCCAGCCCTCACCGGCTCCCCGGGCTCAACAAGGCTTGGGTTCTGGCGTGATTATCGACAAGGCTGGCATCATTCTCACCAATAATCACGTGGTGAACGGCGCGGACGAAGTCTTTGTGCGACTGACCGACGGTCGGGAGTTCAAGGCGACCGATATCCGCGTTGATCCACAGACCGACCTGGCGGTGATCCGCATTAACGACGCTGGCGACCTGCCCGCGGCCAAACTGGGGCGTTCCAGTGAAATGGAAATCGGCGATTGGGTGATTGCCATTGGGCACCCCTTCAGCCTCGACACCACGGTCAGCGCCGGCATCATCAGCGGTAAAGGACGCGGACTGGCCAGCGTGAGCCGCGCCCAGTTCTTGCAGACCGACGCCGCCATCAACCCCGGCAACTCGGGTGGTCCGCTGGTGAACCTCCGCGGCGAGGTGGTTGGCATCAACACGGCCATCGCCACCAACAGCGGCGGCTACCAGGGCATTGGCTTTGCCGTGCCGGTCGATCTGGCCAAGTGGGTCATCGATCAGCTCAGCGCCAATGGCACCGTCAAACGCGCCTACTTGGGCGTCAAGATTGAGCCCCTCACTGCCGAATTGGCTCGCCAGTTCCAGGTGGCCGATAGCCAGGGCGTGCTCGTGGCCGAGGTCAATGCAGATACGCCTGCCGCTCGCGCCGGCATGAAAGAAGGCGATGTGGTGGTCAGCTTCGACGGTCACAAGGTCGCCAACCCTCGCGATTTGCAAGCGGTGGTGGAACGCACTCCCACCGACAAACAGGCCACCATGAATGTGATTCGCGATGGTAAGAGCGTCGAGCTGAAAGTGAAGTTGGAGTACCTGCCCGAGGATCGCGTGGTTTCGAGCCGACCCATGGTCGAGCCCCAGAAGAGCTCCTCCGACGACACTTTCCGCTCGCAAGATTTGGGTTTGGAGCTGAGCAACATGACCGACGCCGTGGCGGCCCAACTGGGTTATCAAGACTTCAGCGGCGTGCTGGTCAGCCATGTGGAGTCGGGCAGCGTGGCCGATCGCCAAGGTCTGCGCGAAGGCATGCTGGTGCTCAAGGTCAATCGCCAGGCGGTCAGCAATGTGAAGGAGTTTGAACAGGCAATGGCGAAAGCCACGCTGAATGAGGGAGTGCTGTTCCAGGTTCGCTCGGAAGCGGGCAATCACTTCCTGGTGCTCAAGCCCGGCATGTAAGCCGAAAAAGTTCGCTTTCTCCCGGCCATCGCGGTCTTACCCGCGATGGCTGGGAGCAGTTGGTTCGGACAACTTGCCTGACGGTCTTCATCACATTTTTCTTGGCCAAGGCCCGCGGCCTCCAGCGGGCCTTGGCTTTTTCTGTTGGCGGAAACTGCTCGCGATAGCAGCGATGCCGTTGCTGGCCAGAGCAGTAGGCCAGCCGCAAAAGTCCCGAAAACAGGGGGGAAACCCCCGCGGAAGTTGCCTTGGCTGGCCCGACCGGTTGCCGCCGGCCGGTTCGATGGGCGTGCCATGCGGTAAAGGGGGTCAAACTGGCGCTGACGGCAATGCCAGAGGCGGCTAGAATTTCCTTCCCGCATGGACGCGATTCGAACACGGTAGGAGACCCATCATGGAGGAGTCGCAAACAACTTCGCGTTTGCGAAGCAGGTTTCGCCCTTGGGCCGTGCAATTGACCTCGGCCGAGCGATTGGTGCACGATCGAACCACCGTCGTTTCGTTGGCGGTTGGATTGGCGGCCATTTGCCTGGTGACCAAGATCGCCCTGTTGCCATTTCCCGTGGAATCGGTGGGCGAGTTCGTTCGCTGGTTGCTGCGCTTGGCGATCGTATCGGCGGCCGACTTGTGCTTCGTGGCCAGCCTGACCATCGTTTGCTGGGTGCTTACCAGCTGGACCTCGCGCGGTGTTTGGCTGTCGCGGGCTTCGCGACTGCTGGCGCTGACGCTCTTCCTGACGGCCGGCATTTACGGCGTGGTCAGCGTGCGGGTGTTTGAGGTCACTTCCGAAATGATCACGTTCCGGCTATTGGCCTTTCTCGGCAATGTCGACGTGATGGCCTCTTCGGTGTGGGCCTATGTGAATCCCAGCGTGATGCGCGGCTTGATTCTGGTGCCGTTGGTGCTGCTGTTGGGATTCTTTCTGGGCAGCGAACTGAAGTTCATCCGCCGCAGCGGCGCGCTGTCTCGCAAGGCGGTGTTGTGCGGCCTGGCGCTCGTGGCCGCTTACGGTGGCGTGGCGAACGCCTATGTGAATCATTCGTGGGAAGACGAAGATCGCTGGGAACGGCGGATTTCGCGGAGCCCTCACGCCACGTTCCTGTATTCGTGGGTGCGCGAGATGGTGCTGGGCGATTCGCTCAGTTACGACCTCCAGATGGTCGACGCCGACGAAAGCGATTTTGTCGCCGCGAAAGACCCCGACAAGATCGCGCCCTGCCTGCCGCCCAATGTCGAACGTCCCAAGAATGTGCTCCTGATCGTGATGGAATCGGTGTCGGCGGAGTATCTAAGTCTGTATGGCTCCGACTATCGCACCACCCCGCGGCTCGAACGCTATCTGGCCGAGAATCAGAATGGCGTGGTGTTCGACAACTATTACGTTCACTGCCCTTATAGCTGCAAAAGCCTGATGTCGTTGACCACGGGCGTTTATCCTCGCGTGGACTGGAAACTGATCGTGCGCGACAACCCCGATTTTGGGGTGCCGCTCATCAACGAACACCTCGCCGACCAGGCCGGCTTTCGCGGTTGCTATCTCCACTCGGGTTATTGGAGCTGGAAGTACCGCGACCAATATTTCGGTCGCCGCCCCGAAACCCGTTTGATCGATGCCGAAACGCTGCCGGGCCCGTTCGTCAACTCCTGGGGAGTTACCGACGAAGCCATGTACGAGGCGGCCTTGGACTGGGTGGACGAGAGCGAACAACCGTTCTTCTTGATGGCGTTCACGATTGAAACGCATCACCCCTACGTGGAAGGCGCCAACCCCCAAGATATGGGCGCCAAGCAAGACAGCGAGAACCACAAGAGCTTGCAAGAACGCTACCTCAACGCCATTCGCAATGCCGATCAAAAAATCGTGAACATGTTGCAGGGCCTGAAGGATCGGGGGCTCGATCAAGACACCCTGGTGGTCATTACCAGCGACCACGGGGAGTCGTTTGGGCAGCACAATATGTGGCTGCATGGCTTCGGCGTGTATACGTCGGCCGTGCATACTCCGCTGATCATGATCCACCCCAGCCTGGCAGGCTATCCGCGGCGAATGTCGCAACCCTGCCAGCAGATTGACTTGCCCTACACCATGGCCGAGCTGGTGGGCGTGGAGCCGCACGAATCGTGGCAGGGGCGAAACCTGCTCGATGGCCGGAAAGACGCCCACCTGTATTTCTTCTCGTTGTATCGCCGCCCGGTGCTCGGCATGCGCGACGGCCGGTACAAGTACCACTACTACATTAACACCGGGAAGCAAGAACTGTTCGACCTCCGCGCCGATCCGCGCGAAAAACGGAACCTGGCGGACAAGCAGGTCGAGCGTTGCAAACGATATCGTCAGTTGGTTGGGGGCTTTGTTTCTTACCAGAAGAATTTTCTTGCGGAACGGGGAGCGCGCTGACCTTGGCCCCCACCTTCGGGCGCGGGTTGGTCGTTCCAGTGAAAGGGAGAACAGCGAATATGCGTTCACTACGCCTGTTGCAAACGCCGGTCGTTGGCATGGCTTGGTGTGCCGTGTTGCTTGTCGCTGGCTGCGGACACGGAATCGATAGCACCGAGGACCTGGTGGCGGTGCTGCATCAGGAATGCAAACGCACGGAATCGCGGATCACGCCGGTTCCCATTCGGCTGAATACCCTGTACGAAGTGGCCAGCCGCCCCCAGCGGGTCGAGCAAGTCGACGACCAGCGGCAACGATGGCAATATGACTTCGCCGACGGTCAGGTTGAGTTTACCGTGATGGTGGAACCCGGCCATCGTTGGTCGGATGAAAATCCGCGGGTCTTTGTGAACTTGCGAGAACTGCAAGTCTTCTAAGCGCCGCCCAGCTTACCTCCCGCGCAAAACGCGGACGGCCGACCAAGGCAACTCGCCCTGGCCGGCCGTGAGACGCGGCGCAAATGGATCGTCATCGATAAGGAAGCTGCCCGGCTCGCGGGCCAACCGCAAAATCCGCGGTGCGAGGAGGGGCCGCTTCCAGGCAATTATTTTGACTTCCGCACGGGGCGTAGATAAGCCTCGTGGGGCTGAAATTCGGGGTCTTCCAAATCCTCGACCTCTTCGCCTTCCCATTCGAACCCGAACGGGTGACCCTCGAAGGCGTCGCGGGCCTCGCCGAAGACGGCGCGAGCTTCCCTGAAGCCGTCTTCCATCTCCGCTTCGATCTCGTTGCGGTCGGCGTCCCAGTGAGCCAGGAAGCCTCGGCGGTCGGCCCAATCATCGCGCTTTTGAGCCACGTTGGCGGCCACTTCTTTTTGGCAGCGGTCGATCAACTTCAGAATGTAGGGGTCGGCCCAAGGGAGCAGATCCTTCATCGAAGGACGTTCACCTCGTGCCTCGCCACCGGGCCAAGCCACTCGCGAATCCAGAGGGGAACCATTGCCGTTGAGCTCGATTTCTTCCCTGCGAATGTCGTCCATGTTTTTCGGGTCGGCGGGCATCCGGATGATCACGCAGCGAACTTTGCGATTCGACATGGGCGGTTCCTTTTTTTCCGTTAAGTAGCAAACCCGAAAGAGTCGTTTCCGGGGGTGGGTGTCGTTGGAAGACGGGAGCCCTTAAAGCATGGCCTGTGCCAAATCTAATGAGAATCGTACGCCATTTTTGTTCGCGTTCTGCAAACCACGCTGGATGTTTGGGTTAAGAATAGATACGTCTGTTCAGATAGCGGTGCCGCCTGATCCGAGCTCGACCAGGCGAGACGTAAAAGCTTCCAACGGCCTTGGAAAAATGCCAAGAGTGACCTTGACGCGGCAGCCACTGGCATTGCTACCCCCTCCTTTTTGAGTAGTTCAACCTCATCTGCCTGGGTGGCTGGTTTGCTCTGGCCACGAAAGCGGGCATAATCGCGGGGGAGTCGAGTTCGGGGGCTCAGCCCACTGCCCCAGGCGAGCTACCTGTCGCACTCCCCCGCATGCACTTTGGAAAGCAACCTCGCCATGCCCCGATCTTCGCCCTCACCCACTTCCTCGCCCCCGCGACCAGGGAGCGGCCCATCGTGGGCTTCGAAGGCGGGGTTGGTGGCCGGTTTCATCCTGTCCGGATGGTTGCTGCTGGCCACGCCGCTGGCCGATGGCAATCTGTCGCTCAACCGCATGGCGGCGGTGGCGGCGTTGATGGCTGTGTGGTGGATGACCGAGGCCATTCCGCTGGCGGCGACCGCTTTATTGCCGCTGGCCTTGTTTCCCCTGCTCAAGATCGCCTCGCCGGCCGATACGGCGGCCAGCTACGGCGACCGGATGATTTTCCTCTTTCTGGGCGGGTTCATGGTGGCGTTGGCCATTGAGGAGAGCGGCTTGCATCGCCGCGTGGCCCTCCACATTGTGAACTGGATGGGAGACAACCCCCGGCAAATTGTGCTGGGGTTCATGCTGGCCACGGGGTTGCTCTCCATGTGGCTTTCCAACACGGCCACCACCCTCATGCTGCTGCCGATCGCCGCCAGCGTGCTGCTCCAGGCCGATCGTGCCTGCGCGGCCCAGGGCGGATCGCCGCATGGTTTTGGGGCGGCCGTGATGCTGGGGATTGCCTATTCCTCCAGCATCGGCGGCATGAGCACCCTGATTGGCACGCCACCCAATATCTTTTTCCGCAGCTTCTACGACAAAACCTATCCCGATCTGCCCGAAATTACCTTCGGGGGCTGGATGCTGCTTGGCGTGCCGCTGGCGCTGGCGTTTGGGCTGGTGACCTGGCGATTGTTGATTTGGCTGTTTGGCGTCGAAAAGACGTCGGTCTTGGGCGGTCGGGGCGTAATTGCCGAAGAACTGGCCGCGCTGGGCAAAATGCAGCCGGCCGAAAAACGCATGGCCCTCATTTTCGCCGGCACCGCCTTGCTCTGGATCTTTCGCGATCCGGTTTCCACCGCCCTGGGGCTCGACGGCGTACGCCACGGCCTTCCCCCCTCGGGAAGCGTGGAAGTTCTGGGCGGATTGAGCGCGGTCGGCGGTTTCATGGCCGCCGGTACGCCGTTCAGTTGGATCGATGATAGCACCGTGGCCATTCTTATGGCGGTACTATGTTTTGTGATTCCCGCGGGCGGCGGAGCCCGCAAACCGCTGCTCACGTGGGACGCTACCGTTCGGGTGCCTTGGGGAATTCTGCTGCTGTTTGGCGGCGGCATGGCCATCGCCACCGGCATGGAATCCTCGGGCTTGTCGCGCCACTTGGGCGACGGATTGGCCCGCGCGATCGAAGGCTTGCCCGAGTGGGGCATGGCGGCGGCCATGGCGACCGGCATGACCTGGCTGACCGAACTGACCAGCAACCTGGCCAGCGTGCAGATGATTCTGCCGATCCTCGACGGCACTTCGCAACGGGTGGATGTGGCGCCATCCATTCTCATGATTCCCGCCGTGCTGGCCGCCAGTTGTGCTTTTATGCTGCCGGTGGCAACGCCCCCCAACGCCATCGTGTACGCCTCGGGCCGCATCGCCATGCGCGACATGATCAAGGCCGGCATCTGGCTCAATCTGATCACTTCCGTGCTGGTCACGGCCGCCGTGCTGTTGTTAGGCCAGTTTGTGAGCGCGTGACGGCCGGTTTATTGGGTCGGCCCACGAGAAATCGGCCGGCACGTGAGAAATCGCCCACGCGCCCGCATTTACTGGGCGTAAAACTTCTCCCCGCTTTCGGCCATGCGTTGGAGCATGTCTGTCGGTTCGAGTCGCGCTCCGCAGCTTTGCAGTGGCTGCAGCCATTCCAGGATTTTCTTGGCTCCGATCTGGTCGGCCCAAAACAACAGGCCGCCGCGGAAAGGTGGAAAGCCAATCCCGTAGATCAACCCCAGGTCCACGTCGCGCGGGTCGCGTACGCGTTTCTCTTCCAGCACGCGCGTGGCTTCCAGCAGCATGGGCAGGAACAGCCTGTGCGTGATTTCGTCTTTGCTGAACTTGCGGTCGGGCGTGCGGACCAGCGGCGCGAGCAGTTCTTGGAACTCGGGGTCGGGCTTGCCGCGGCCCTGCTTGTCGTCGTAACGATAGAAGCCGGCCCCCGTTTTCTGGCCCAGCCGCTTGCGCTTGAGCATGGTGAGAATGAGCTGCGTGGGCTCGCATCGCTCGGGGAAGCTTTCATACATCACCCGGCCGGCGTACACCGCCGTATCGATGCCGATCACGTCGTACAGCGTGAGGGGACCCATCGGCATGCCAAATTCCTTGGCCGCCTTTTCCACGGCCTCGGGCGAGGCCCCGTCTTGCAGCAGGTGCAAAGCTTCGTTCAGGTAAGGAAACAGGCATCGATTGACCAAAAAGCCGGGGCCATCGTAAACCACGATCGGGCTTTTCCGCACCTTCTTGGCGAACGCCACGGCCGTGGCCACCGTTTGATCGCTCGTCTGGGGGCCGCGGATCACTTCCACCAGCGGCATCTTCCGCACTGGGTTGAAAAAATGGATGCCGACAAACCGCTCGGGATGCTTCAGCCTCGCGGCCAACCGTTCGATGGGAATGGTCGAAGTATTCGTGGCCAGAATGGCTTCTTTGCCCAGCAGCGGTTCCACGCGGGCATATAGCTGCTGCTTGATATCCACGTTTTCAACAATCGCTTCCAGCACCAGGTCGCAGCCGGCCATTTCGGAATCGGTTTGCGTGGCGTTGACCAGCGGGGCGAACTTGATGGCCTTGGCGGCGTCGAGCCCCTTGGTCTGCTTGTTGTAAGCGACTTCTTCCAGCAAGTGCTCCACGCCGCGGGCCAGCGATTCCGCGCTGGTGTCGGAAATGGCCACCGGCAGCGAAGCCTTCACGGCCACGGCGGCAATCGAAGACCCCATAATGCCGGCGCCGTACACCGCCAGCGAGTTGATCTGGCCGGGGGGCACGTCGCCGCGCTCGATGCCGGTGTCTTTTTTGTTGCGATCGGAAAGGAAGAACACGTTGAGCAAGGCCCGATTGATGGGCGAGCCAAACAGTTGTGCCATGCCAGCCGCTTCGGCTTCGCAGGCGGCGTCAATGTTTTCGCCCGCGGCGCCGAGCATGGTTTCCAGGGCAGCCAAGGGGGCGGGGTAATGCCCTTTGGTTTGCTGCTGAATGTAGGCCGAACCCGTGGCGCCGAGAAACACCAGCTCTTGCTCGCTGATATCGATGGGGCCGCCCCAGGTTTCGCGATCCCGCAGATATTGCCCCGAAGCTTGCTCGGCCTGAATCAAGGCCACGGCCGCTTCGTCCAATTGGGCCGGACGAACCACATCGGTGACGAGGCCCATTTGATAGGCGGTTTGGCCGTCGATGGACTCGCCGCCCGAGATAATCTCGATGGCGTTGGAGAGCCCCACAATGCGAGGCAAGCGGGCCGTGCCGCCCCAGCCGGGGAACAAACCGAGCTTGACCTCGGGCAATCCCAGTTGAGCCTTGGGGTTGGAAGTCATGAGCCGCCGATCGCACCACAGCGATAATTCCGTGCCGCCGCCCAGGCAAATGCCGTCGATGGCCGCCACCGTGACGAAAGGGCACTTCGAAAGCCGCTGAAACAGCTGCTGCCCTTGGCGGCACATCTGCACCACCCAATCCTGAGTGGCGTCTTTGGCCGCCACGAATTCGCGCAGATCGGCCCCGGCAATAAACATGCCCGGCTTGCCGGAGCGAATGATCAGCCCCTGGAGGTCCGTCCGCTGTTCCAATGCGTCTAAATGCGTGGCGAATTCTGCCAGCACATGGTTCGACAGCACATTCGCGCCTTTGTCGGGCAAGTCGAACGTGAGGGCGACGATGCCATCGGCCCGTTGGCTAAGCGTGAAGGCTGCCTGTCCCATGATGCTTCCTACTGCGTGCGAATCGTGCGAATCCCCAACGGGCATTATGACGATTGCCTGCCGGCTCGCCAACGGGCAGCAAATGTGAGCCGCCGGGTTAACCCCGGCGGTTCGGTTCGGCATGCACGCCGCCAATCAACTCAACACTTTTTTCAACAGTGGGTAGGCCACTTTGCCGTTCCAGCGGTGCCCTCCTTCGAAGCGGTCCATTTGTAAATGGTCGGCCGCGCCCGCGGCGCGCCAGGCGCGCTCCATCCGCTGCCAGGCGTTGGCGGCCCAAGCCGGTTTGATCAGTCCGTCTTGCGCGCCCACTTCCCACAAACAGACTCGCGGCGCAATCAGCGAGGCAATCTCGGGCACGTCGCCATACTGCAACAGGCCAGGCACGACCTGCGCCCCACAGCTATACCGCGCCTGCACTCGTTCTTGCATCAGGTTGAGCGCCCCCGAGGGAACGGCCACTTTGATCCTCGGTTCCAACGCGGCGGTCAGCATCGTCATGCGACCGCCGTAAGAGAGGCCCACGCAACCCAAGCGATCGGCGTCCACATTCTCATGGCGGCAGAGGTGCTCAATGGCCCACAGGCAGTCGCGGAGGTTTTCGGCCATCAATACCTTGCCGAGCAGTTGCAGCCGGATGAAGGTCACGCCGCAGGCATCTTGCCGATAATTTTGATAGTTGGAACCGAGCCGCCGTCCAAACGGCGTCAGGCAAGGGCAAGCCACCACATATCCCTGCCGCGCCAACTGCCGGCCGTAGTCGTAATTGGCCGAACGGATCGCGTTGGCCACGCCGGGCAAATCGTCGCGGCCAGCCACGGGATGATAACCGTGGCTGCCATGGCCGTGCACGGCTAACACCGCTGGCCGCTTTTCCCCTGCTTTCAAATTGCTGGGAACGAGCAAATAGACCGGCAGCGGCGGATGCCCCTCGGCTTCGAGCAAGAGCGAAAGCCGCACATGATCCTCCAGCTCGATCCGCTCTTCTACCGTGGTTTTCCACTCCACGGGCGGCGCGGGATCACCCAAGCATCGCCGCAACGTGCGTTCAAACTGCGGATGCCAGGCGTCGAATTCCGCCGCCGTTGTGCCTTGGAACCGCAGCGCCAGCGGAGCATCGTTTGCCTGTTGAACAATCCGCTCGTCGATTCCCAGCGCCCGCGGCTCGTCTTCGGCCAGAAGCTTGAAGCCGCCAGCGGTTGGCCACAGGGTTGCCGTGCCCGCGGCCGTCATCGCAAAGGTACGTTGCAGCCACGCGCGGCGATGGAGATTGGGAGACATCAGGTCGATTCCGCCTTCTCGCTGAGCTATGTCGTTAAGGATCGTCGTCCGGCAATCTTCCCAAGGTAAGTGGTTGCCAGTCCCGCGGCCACGGAATTCGATCCTCGATTCGTTTCGGGTCGTTTCATTTCCAAGAGAACAGTCGGAAACGCACTTTGTGGGGCGGCTTGCGAACGCGGTAGGCTCCCTGGTACGAGCCAAAGCTGCTGGTCGTGATTCCGTGCCGGGAACTCCCTGCGTACGAATCGAGGGGATCGACCATCTCCACCAGCACCAACCCGGTCTCTCCCTCGCCGAGCACGCCCGCATGCACGGCAACCGTGGCCAGGGTGGAATCGCTGGTATAGATGTCGGTGCCCCACACGCTTCCGCCGCCGTTGCCGGTGACGCGGAAGACGCGTTTCAGCCCAATGTTGTTGGCCAGATGGCTGGGCGAGCCGGGGTCGGGCAGCGCATCGCTGTCATCCAGCGGATATTCGTCGGCCGTCGGCTCGGAGTACGCCAGGGACCGCAAGCTGCGAACATCGGCGAGCTTGAGGTCGAGCGCGCCGAACTGGGGCGTGACAATCTTGAGCGACGACGCCAGCAGCCTTCCCCGTATTTGGTTCCCCGCGGCGTCGATTTGATCGCTGTCGCGAATGGTCGGGGGCCGTTCGCCGGCTTGGGAAAATATCTGTTCGATCACCTCGCGCAACCGGCTGGTCAGGGTCAAATTGTCTGCGGCCCGCGCGCGGCGACATAGCTCAGGCAGCGCCAACTCCCCTTGCGCCACCAAGGTCGCCACGGCCGCCCGAACCGCCGCGGGGTCTTGGCTGTTGAGATTGGCCATGGCCCTTGCTTGTTGAGCCTGCTCGGCCGAGGTTAGCCGCGTGGCCAATTGAATACGTCGAATGTCGCTGGCCGGAATCTGGAGTGTGCCGTATCGCGTTTCCAGTTCCACCGTGGCGTCGGCCAGGCGGGCCAATAATCGCCCGCCGTCTTCCAGGCAAACTTCCAGCACCGCGGGATCGGTGGTTTCGGTCGGCGCGACCTCGCCCGATTTTTGATCGGCGGCCAGCGCCAGCAGGCCCGCGGCAATGAACCACATTCGCATGATCGTTACCCCCTGGCGGCAGATGCCCCCCGCCCCAACGAACCGGCAATTGGTGGGGGGCCTTTCTTCTGCGGCCCATTATCCGTGGTTCCTGCATCCGCGTCCAATGCCGCGCCGGGGAGACAGCCACGAAAGAGGGGGGCGGGACCTCTCGCGGCACTCGTTCTCGGGCAGCAGTTGATACCCCCCGCTGCCGGAGGGGCGCATTGTGATCTCCCGTTGGCGTTTCCCGTGGTGTGCCAACTCATACGGAATCCCAGCTTTAGCTTCTGGCCCTCTTAGTCTGGCGTGGCCCGGCAGAGCGAATGGGCGTATAGTTCTGGGTGGGGGAGCCGAGCGCCCGCGGCCTGTTGGCCTATGCATGAAATCCCAAGTGGTTGCTAACCGCGGAAAAGCGCTTCCAGCGCGTTCCCCCTCCCGTTCATGGGAAAGGTGGGCCATGCCCCTTGTCGCAAAACTGATGCTGATCGTGGTTTTACCAGCCGCCGTCATTGCGGGCGTGGGCTGGTTTGCCACGGGCACCGGCGAGGCCACCGTCCGCCAGGCCTTGGAACGCTCGGCAAGCGTGCAGGCCCGCGCCGTGATGGACGAGATTGACCGTTTCATCTACACCCATGTAGCGCATTGGCAGGCCTACACCCGCAGCAAGCTCATTCAAAAAACGCTGGCCGAATCGAACGCGGAAGCAAGTCAGAACGAAAACCCGCTCGATGCCCTGGCCGAGCTGGACCGAATTTGGCAGGGGGTCGATCCCGGCACGGTCACGCCCGACATGGAGCGATTGCTGTCCACGCAACTCTCCAGCGATTTGGCCAATCATGTTCGCCATGTCGAAAAGATCAGCAAGTACCGGGTCTTCCACGAGGTTTCGGTTACCAATCGCTACGGCGCCGTGGCGGCCCTGAGTGGTCGCACCAGCGACTTCCTCCAAAGTGACGAAAGCTGGTGGCAGCGCGCCGTCGACGAAGGCGTTTTCATCTCCGGCATCGACTCCGCGGAACCCAACCAACGGGCGATCGATCTTTGTATTCGGATCGATGATCCCCAGGGCGAGTTGTTGGGCGTGCTCCGCGCGGTATTGAACGTCAACGAGGTCTTCAAGATCATCGACCAGCGGGCGGCCGCCAACACGTCGTCGCTCGAACGAATTGCCTTGCTCGACCGCGATGGCGAAGTGATTTACCAGATTGGCGAACGGGTCGAAGACCCCATTCTCACGGCCAAACTTCCCTGGAAGAAAGACTCGACGGCCTTGCGGAAGGATCTCACGGCCTGGCGAAATTCGCCTGCCAGTGGCGAACTGCTCTCTGCCTACGCTCCCTCGCGCGCATTCTGGGGATTCCCCGGTTTGAACTGGGTGGCCCTGGTGGAACAGCCCGCCTCCGACGTGTTGCGGCCGGTCATCATCATGCGGCAGCGAATTTTGATGTTTTCGCTCAGCGCCATGACGCTGGTGATTTTGAGTTGCGGCGCCTTGGCCATCTCCCTCTCGCGGCGAATGGGCGTGATCTCGCGAGCCACCGTCAGGCTGGGAGAAGGCGACCTTAAAACGAGGGTGCCCGTCACCAAGCACGATGAACTATCGGCCCTGGCCAAAAGCTTCAACCGCATGGCCGAAGAACTCGAAAGCCACGCGGGCTCGCTGGAGCGCACCAATCGCGAACTGGTGCAAGCCAAGAGCGCGGCCGAAAGCGCCAACCGCGCCAAAAGCGACTTCTTGGCCAATGTGAGCCACGAAATTCGGACCCCCATGAACGCCATTATGGGCATGACCGAACTGGTCCTCGATACCCGGCTGAATGTCACCCAGCGAGAATACCTGACCATCGCCCACGACTCGGCCGATTCGCTGCTGGGCATCATCAACAGCATCCTCGACTTCTCGAAAATCGAAGCGGGTCGGCTGGAACTCGATAGCGACGACTTCCGCCTGCGCGACGCCGTGGGCGACGCCATGCGATCGTTGGGCCTGAGGGCGCATGCCAAGAACCTGGAACTTGCCTGGCAGGTGGATGAGAACGTGCCAGAAATGCTGGTCGGCGACGCGGCCCGACTGCGGCAATTGCTCGTCAACCTCTTGGGCAACTCCATCAAGTTCACCGAAGCCGGCGAAGTGGCGCTGCACGTTGCCCTGGTGCAAGCGGAAGACGACGCCGCCGAACTCGGGTTTGCCGTTCGCGATACCGGCATTGGCATCCCGCCCGAAAAGCTCGATTCCATTTTCGACCCCTTCACCCAGGCCGACGCCAGCACCACCCGCAAGTACGGCGGCACCGGGCTGGGGCTCGCCATCAGCCGCAGGCTGGTGGAACTGATGGGTGGACGCATTTCGGTCGAAAGCGAAGAAAACTTTGGCAGCACCTTCCGCTTCACGGCCGCCTTCGGCGTCAGGCAAGGGCACCGTCCGCTCCCCGATCAGGTTTCGCTTGCCAACCTGCCTGTCCTTATCGTCGACGACAATCGCACCAACCGCCGCTGCTTGGAAGAACTGCTGCGTAGCTGGGATATGGCCCCCACCTGCGCCGCCAGCGCGGCCGAAGCGATCCAACTGCTGGAAACGGCCGACTTTGAGCTGATTATCAGCGACGTGCAAATGCCCGAGGTCGATGGTTTCACCCTGTGCGAACGTATTCGCGCGCTGGACCGCCATCGCCATGTTCCGCTGTTGATGCTCACTTCGGGTGAACGGCCCGAAGACCCTCAGCGCTGTCGCGACCTGGGCATCGCGGGCCGGTTGATGAAGCCGGTCAAGCAGTCCGAATTGCTCGAGGCCATCTTGCAATCCTGCGCCGACCGTTGCCAGCCCACGGCCGCCGCTACCCCTGCCGGTGGTGAAGCCCTCACTCCTTCTCAAGCCGCGGCGGCCGCCGAGAACGGCCAAACCAACGACCAGACCATTCGCCCGCTCAACATCCTCCTGGCCGAAGACGGCATTGCCAATCAAAAACTGGCCATCGGGCTGCTCTCCCGTTGGGGGCACCAGGTAACGGTGGCGCGAAATGGGCAGCTCGCGGTCGAAACCCTGGCCTCGCAGGAGTTCGACCTGGTGCTGATGGACGTGCAAATGCCCGTTATGGACGGCCTGGAAGCCACGCGCGAAATCCGCCGGATAGAAAGCAGCACCCCTGGCAATGGTCACCATATTCCCATCATCGCCATGACGGCCCGAGCCATGAAGGGAGATCGCGAGCTTTGCCTGTCGGCCGGCATGGACGATTATATTTCCAAGCCGATTCGCCGCCAGGAATTGCAGCGGGCACTCCAGGGAGTCGCCCTCACGCTGTTGCCCGACGAACCCGAGGAGCAGGCCGCATCGCTCCCCCAGGGCGAAGAACCTCACTGGGATGCCGCGTTGGCCAGCGTGGAAGGGGATCGCGACCTGCTGCGGCAAGTGGTCGAAGCCATCGTCGAAGAAATTCCCCAATTGATCCGAACGGCCGAGCAGTCGCTGGAAATGGACGACGCCAAAACCTTCCATAGGGCTGCCCATTCGCTCAAGGGGTCGATTCGGCTGTTCGAGCTGCAGTCGCTGCAGGCAGAAGCCCGGCAGCTCGAAGACTTGGGCAAGAATGCCGATTTGACCGCCGCGGCCCCGCTTTGGCCGCCATTTCGTGAAGGAATCGAGGACTTCTTGCACTTTGCCCAGGCCTACCTGCGGGAGCAGTACGCCGCGGCAAGCTGGCGAGGTTCCGCGGTTGAGAGCGATTCTGATGATTAGGCGGTCAGCACTGGGAATCAACCAGCCAAGCGCGCCCCTTGAATCGGGCCGGGCCTAGGCTATATTATCTTTCCCGCACCCAAGTTAAGCCGGAGTGGCGGAATGGCAGACGCGCTAGGTTCAGGACCTAGTGCCCGTTAGGGCGTGGAGGTTCGAGTCCTCTCTCCGGCATTGGCTTTTTCCCGCGAATCCCCCATGCAATCCGACATCGGACGGGGGATTTTCTTTTTGCCGTTTTGCAGGTTTGCGCAAAATTTGTGCAGGTATGCGGAAGAGACTCTCAATGCGAGTGAGCATCGCCAGAGCGGTCGCGTGGAAACATTGGTGCTCCAAGAGACAGACATGCCTTGCTGAGTCGACCTGGCAGGGCGACAATGACTTCAGGGCAAAGATGCAGCGGCGGCGTGGCGAAATCCAGATGTGAGTGCCCTCACTTAACGCAGGTAAACCGCAAACGAACATTGAGCCATTAAAGTTCTCTGCCAGCTTGCAGAGATGATAACGAGCAAGAAACTAAAGTCCGTTTATCCGAAGGCGAACCTGAGAACTAACACCGTTTCCATCAACTTCACTACCCTCGATGATTTCACGACCACACACGGCTCCATCGAGGATCTTGCCTCCGACCTGCTGCCGGTGTTGACAGGACTTCCAGAAGACGAACTCCAAAAGTTGGGTTATGCTCTCATCGAAGACGGCACTGACCGAACCCTCGTATATGTGAGGCCCGGAGAAATTGCTCACATTTGAGGCGGCGCCGGATCAATCGCCGCGACGGGGCCATTCGGAAGTGGATCAGCGGCTTCAATTGGAGCGACTGGTTGTAGTGGCGGCAAGCTGTTCCAAGCGTTCAGATACTTTGTCAAATCGAAGACTTTGGTCTTCGGATTTCCACACTTGGCCGTCAACTTCGGTTCTGCGCCAGCATCGGCTTCTTCATTCTCGAACCTGAATTGGATGTGGAGCACTAAATCCCCCGACTTGCCATTCTCCGAACCAGGGCCATCGTTCCACAACTCTTTGAGGGAGGCGCGACTAATAATGAGGAAGTTTTCCCACCTGTCGTCGAGGCGAACAACCATGGTGTAAAAGAGTGGCGGTGAATCGGCTCTCTTCAATTGCTTCATAGGAACACCAAACTTTGCCGACCAACCGTCTCCCTTCTCATAGTATGTTCCGGTATCAGTCTTTACCTGGATGCGCGCCACCTCTTCGCGGTCATCCCGAAACGCGAAAACGTCCGTTCCAACGTCGATAGACGGAATGGCCGTATTGCACTTGCGATGCAACAGCTCGGCGATCACTGCCATCTGTCCACCGGCCCTGAGAATGCGGCTTCAGCGTCCTTCTTCCATGCCATTGAGGAGGCCTCCGGCGGTTCTGATCCTACTTCGGTTCAGCATGGCATTGTAGCCGAATATCTCCCGAGAATCAGTCTCGGTTGAGCAAGAAGGGGGGGCCTGCCTTCGCGCCCGTCAAGAGGCACCCCCATCTTCTTCCGCTTCGCTCTGTTCAGACGGGGCCGCTTCGCTCCCCACCTCCTGACCGGCTTCACCCAACAGCGCATTATCGAGTTGTAAGGAAGCCTGCCCGGAACAGCGAGAACGGCTTGGCCTCTTCAGGCCCGGCGGCGGCATCCGACGGACTGGGCGACGCATTTGAGTTTTGATCGCGAATTCCGTCTCGCTGCATCGTCACATCATTCCATTAGGCTGTAAGGAGCTGGGGGTCGATGCGGCGCTAAATCGAGGGAGCAGGTGGCTAAAAATCCGTCGCCAGCCGAACTCCCCAGCCGTGGATCCAGCCGTCGCCCGCTCCGGCCGGCAGGGCCGCTTCGCGATGCGTGGCCATGTAGTTGAACTGCATTTTGACATTGGGGTTGAGATACCAGTTCAAACCCAACGTGGCATTGTGCAAGATGCCGCCATTGAGCCCTTGGTCGTTCAGGTCGAGATAGTTGTATCGCGCGCCCACCTGCCACGCTCCCCAACCGCCCCCCAGGTTGCCGTTGCAGTCGCGCACCCAGAAGAAATTCTCGTGTGGGATCACCCGTTCGAACACGGCGGTCTTGCGGTTGTAGTTGTCGTGCTCGCCCGTCAAAAAATAGAATAGTTGCACGTAGCCGCCGTGGTAAATCGGATCAGCCGGACCCGGCGGGGGTCCGCCCGGCGGCTGGGCATCGTGAACGAACGCCACCAGGTATTCCGCCTGCAATGTCCAAGGCCCATGCACTCCGGCCAACTCGCCATTCAAGTAGGACTTGCCGTCGGCGATCAAAAAGCCCGTGTCGGCAGGCACCGGCCACACGGTGGCAATCCCCGAACGAATCGCGTCGCGCGTGCGAAAGCGAACCTGGTCGCGCACCGAGGTGGAGTACCGCGCCGCGCCGCCCAGGTGCAACAGCGAAGCTCCTTCGTACTCGTACCACGGCAGCCGCGTAATCCGGCCCGTCACGGCCACGTCGCCATCCGAGGCGTTGTAGGCGAATACGTTGTCGGTCGGCTTGAACAGCCCGACCGCCCACAGGCCGCACTCGTCGGCGTAATTGTCGAAGGCTTGAATGCCCGGCGTAAACCCGTTGAACAGGCCGCCATAAAAGGCGTCTTGGTTGTACGAACGCTCCATGAACGGCAACCACCGGCTGCTGGTCAGGTGCTCCATGCCGATCGGTTCTTTCTGATTGCCCACCCGCACGTTGCCCAAGATGGGCAAGTGCTTCAATTGCACCCATAGATCGGTGAAGCCCGTCACGCCGATGTCTTGGGGCGCCGTGCCATCGGCGTTGCGAACGCGAACGGCATTCACAAAGTCGTACTCGGTGGCCCAATCGATGACTTCATACATGGTGCCATCGGCGCGGAGCCGCGCGCGGCGGAAGTCGACGCCGTCTTCGTAGGGGCGGTTGATGTTGTTCTGCACGTTGGCGTCGGCGTCGTACCAGGAGCTATCAAACTGCACGCGCCCGCCAATGTGAACACGAAAATCTTTGTGGGGCGTGGTCAGTTCCAACCCGTGGTTCCACACGGCCTTCATTTGCAGGTCGCTCCCCACTTCGTGAATCACCGGCCGCGGAGGTTGGGCTTCACGATCGGTGGCGGCCTGGCTGGCGTGCTCCCGTTCCAACTGCTCTACCCGTGCGCGCAGCGCCGCCAACTCTGTCCACGGATCAGCGCCAGGCGGCAATGACTCCTGGGCCGGGCAAACGCCCCCCAGCGCTATCAATGCTAACCCGATAGCCACGCACCGCTTTGCCGCAAACCGAAAACAACAGCAGGCGTCGGGGCGCATGGGTAACGCTTTCGATTCGCGGAAGAAATACGTCCGGCAGTCGCCAAACCGCGGATGAGTTAAACGGCATCGATTGTATGGGTTATTCCTTCGGCGCCACGCCCACCCGTGCGCCAGCTACAACCCCTCCAAGCGGAACACTCAACGCATTCTGCCCATTCTCCCCGAGCAACGCGATCGAGGTCGCGCCGCGCGCAAAAAAAGAACGGGCGATCCGGCAGTTTCCTGGCCGATTCGCCCGTTCCTGGTTCGCTTCCTTGCGGAGCTAGCAGACGCGTCCCGCGTCCTTTCGCCTGATATATGCTCGAATTGCGCTTCCTTGCTAAATGGCTTCCATGCCGCGTTCACCCGTGCGGATGCGGATGCAGTCTTCCAGCGGAAGAATAAAGATCTTGCCGTCGCCGATTTCACCCTTGTCGCCCGTGCGGCCGCCGCGAATGATTGCGTCAACGGTGGGCTGCACGAACTCATCGTTCACGGCAATTTGCAATTCCACTTTGCGGAGCAGGTTTACCGTGAACTCGTGTCCGCGGTACACCTCGGTGTGGCCCTTTTGGCGGCCGAAACCTTGCACGTCCATGACGGTGAGCCGAAACACTTCGACATCGGTCAGGGCGGCCTTCACGGCTTCCAGCTTGGCTGGCTGGATAATGGCGATAATTAGTTTCACTGAAGATTCTCCAAGCCAGACAGGGCAGCAAACGCTGGAGTGAGCGACTGAGAAACCGCGGGGCCGTTCCTGGCCCTGCCGTTGGTCCGCTGGGCTCCCCCCAAGCCACATGAATCCTAGCCCTGTCGCAGGCGGTTCACAAGATGAGCAAGAGTAGTCCGAATCACAGTTGGGGGGGCGGGATTGCATCCAGCCCAGAAGAAAAGAACGCCCCAGGTTTGGGCAGGCAAGGCGGATTGCCTACCCAAACCATTGGGGCTTCCTTCTGGCCCAAGGCATTAGGCCAGTGCGTTCTTACATGGAACCTTGGGGACTACACGCCTTCGGCAGCCACGCTGCTGGCGTGTGCAGGCATCATGCCGGCAGCGCCCGTGCCGGGAGCCATGCCACTGCCGAACGATTCCACCACCAGAGAGGGTGGATAGGCAAGCATGCCGTGCTCGTGGATATCGAGCCCTTCGATCTCTTCGACTTCGCTCACGCGGAGGCCGATCGTGTACTTGATAGCGAGGAAGAGGATCAGGCTGACACCAAAGGCCCAGGCGAAGCCAACGCCCACGCCAGTCAACTGCGTTATGAGTTGCGTTGTGCCGCCACCATTGAGTAGGCCGATGCCTTCTGGACCAGCGCTGCCAGGTTGAACGCCCCACAGCCCGACCGCGATCGTGGCGAAGGCGCCGCACACGCCGTGGACCGAGATGGCGCCCACGGGGTCGTCCACTTTGAGTTTGTCAAATACCTGCACGGCGAGCACGACCAGTACGCCAGCGATGAAGCCCGTGACAATGCTCATGAGGGGCGTCATATTGTTGCAACCGGCGGTGATTCCCACCAAACCGGCCAAGACGCCGTTGAGGGTAAAGGAGGGATCTGGCTTTTTGAACATCGTCCACGACGTGAGCATGGCTCCCAATCCGCCCGCCACGGCGGCAAGGTTCGTCATGACAGCTACTTTAGCCATGTCGCCGCCGATCGCCACGGTGCTGCCGGGGTTAAAACCGAACCAGCCCAACCAAAGAATGAACACGCCCAGCGCGGCAATCGGAATGTTGTGGCCCGGAATCGCATTGACCTTGCCATCTTTGCCATACTTGCCGATGCGGGGACCAACCACGATCGCTCCGGCCAGGGCACACCAACCCCCGATCGAATGCACGACCGTGGATCCGGCGAAATCGATAAAGCCTTTGCCTGCCAACCAAGAGGTGCCTGCCCACGCGCTGCCCCAAGCCCAGTGACCGAACACAGGGTAAACGAATGCGGTGATCAGCAAAGTGTAGAGCAGGTAAGCAGAGAACTTCGTTCGCTCCGCCATCGCTCCCGAAATAATGGTGGCGGCAGTCGCGCAGAACACGGTCTGAAACATCAGGAAGGCCCAGGAAAAGCCAACCGATTGACCCTCAATCAGATCCGACGGATTGCTGGGATCAAATGCAAACAGCGAGCCGCCAATGAATCCGCCAGCGGTGCTCGCTCCGAACATCAGTCCAAAACCCACCAGCCAAAAGGCCAGGGTTCCAATCACGAAGTCCATCGTGTTCTTCATTAGAATGTTGCAGGCGTTCTTCGCGCGAGTGAAGCCGCACTCCACCATCGCAAACCCGGCCTGCATGAAGAACACGAGGAACGCCGCCAGGCACACCCAGAGAATGTTCACATCTTCCAATACAGCCAACGCCGGTGACTCAGCCTCGGCAACCGCCTCGGCGGCCTCGGCTTGCTCTGGCATCGGTTCGGACATTGGAGCCGCGTCCGCCCCAGGCGCCTGCGCCAAAGCCATCGTCGTTCCGCCCAGCACTACCACGGCACACAATGCCAAGCAGGCCGCCCAGGGTCGGAATAGTTCAAAAACGCCTCGAAACAAAATCATGTTGGGCCTCACGCACACAGGGGGAAAGAAGGACCAGAAGGAAGGGTCAGAAGGCGGGCGGAAGGAAGGAAAAATGTCTCCCAGCAGGCGGGCTTTCACCCGACCTGCTGGGAGCGCGTCGCACGCCCACATGCTGGGTTAGCAAGCGTGATGCCAATTGGCAACGTGGCGTTGCCATCTAGAACTGCAAGTTATTGCTGTAATTGGCAATAAGATTTTTGATCAAGGTTTGTTCAGGCAATGCCGACGCCTGCGAATGGGGCTAAATGCCCGAAATGCAGGCAGTCAATGCATGAATAACAGGCTGTTGATTGTGCCCTCGGTTTGGGAACTTGAGCCCGCAAAGAAAGCTGCCCGTCCTGGCCCGCGGTTGGCCGGTTCGACGCGCCGAATTAGGTTGTTCAGGACCAGGCCAGCGACGAAAATGGGCTCTGACTCGCGTCATCCGAGCCGACGACCACGTTTGCCCATCGTATCTCTCCCCTTTGCAACCTCGATTCCCACGGAGTTTCTTATGCAGCGCCGGCAATTCCTCAAATCCACGGCAACCCTGGGCGCGGCCTTCACCGCCGGCCTCACGGCTTCTCACTGGCTCGCCTTCCCGCATACCCAGGCCCAAGACAACGCAGGCCCCGGCCCACAACAACGGGCCGAAGAACTAGGGTTGACCTTCGAGAAGCAGCAGCCTGGCTATCTCAACAAATGTGTCCGTTCCGGCAATCTGCTCATCACCTCGGGCCATACCAGCAAGATCAAAGGCAAGCTAGGGGCCGACCTCTCCACCGAGCAAGGCCAACTGGCCGCCCGAGAAGCCGCGGTGGAAGTCCTCCGCGCGGTCTGGAATACCCACGGCACGCTCAACGGCCTGCGGGTTCTCAAGGTGCTCGGCTGCGTGAACTGCACGCCTGACTTCGTGGAACAGCCCCTGGTGATCAACGGCTGCTCCGACCTGCTGCACGCCATCTTCGGCGCCCAAACCGACGGCTACCACGCCCGCAGCGCCCTGGGCTTTGCGTCCCTTCCCGGTGGAGCGGCCGTGGAGGTGGAAGCGATTTTTGAGATCAAGGCCTAGCCAATGATAGGGCAGGCATTCTGCCTGCCCTAAATTGGCTTTAAGCAGGTTACTTCACGCGGCTCATGAACCTCACAAACTCCAGTTCCAGCGTTTGGGGGCTGCCAAAAATCCGTGTGAACTCCGCCAACCGCTCTTCGGGGCTGTTCCAAATGAGCGGGTCTTTTTCCGATAGCAGCTTGAGGTACTCCACAAACTCGCGCTCTTTCACGCGGTTCAAAAAGTAGCACAGGGCCCAAGCTTCGGAATAAGCGGCGGCGGCTTCGCTGACCGTGCGAAAGCGCTTGTCGTTTTCCAACAGCGCGGCCAAATCGCCCGGCTTGCGACTGCCCAAGCTTTGCGAAAAGGCTTGCATGCGAGGGCGATTCACGTCGCCAATGGTGCTCCAACCGCGCGCGCTGGAGAGGTCGGGCGTTTCAAAATACATCGCCACGCCTTCGCTCAACCACACCGGAATATCGGAATAGCGGCGGTGCATGCCGGCGTTGAAAGCAATCTGGTGGGTTGCTTCGTGAATGACCGTGGCCACGGTTTGCGAAGCGGCCGGTCGCGCCAGCATGGCATTGATCTGAGCCCCGGTGAGCCGCGCGCCGCCCGCCGCCGAGGCCACGCCGGTCAGGTCGTACATGGCCATGCGATTGGTCCGCAAGCTGTAATACCCAATCACCGATCCGGCCGCCTCGCCCAACTCCTGCTGGGCATATTGCACGTAGCTTTCCTTGTCGCCAAACACCAAGGCCACCAGCGGGTACTCCGGCTGTTTGAGCTTGAACCCGCGCCGCGACCAATAGTTCTCAAACCCGCGATACAGCCGCTCAAACAGGCTTCCGCACCAGGCCGCGTAGGCTCGCGAGGTGTTGTGAACGATCAGGTAATTATTGGTTTCAAAGGTGGTGAACCCGGCGGGGAGTGCCCGCAGGGTGACCTGAGCCAGTTCGGCCTTGTTGTAAGGCGTGAAGGGTTCGTCGTCGCTCGCGCGGCTGACCAGGTCTTTCGGCTCGATATTGCGCAACACGCCGTCGCGCCCGAGCAGCAGAATGCCGCCGTCGGCCGCGACAACTTCCACCTTGCCCGTCAATCGCTGTTCCGAGCCCCCTTCCTGGTAAACCACGTGGTCCAGGGCAAGGCCGGCGGCAGAGGTCCAACCCCAGGCCAGGGTTGTTGCGAGTGCCAGCACCGCCATCGGTTGCCAACGAAGAGCTCCCTGCGGAGACGTCTGGCGGCAGTTGGTGAAATGCATGCACGACTCGTCAGGGAACGTGGAGCAGAGAGGGGGAAGAGGTTCACGAGACGCCGGCTGGTTCCGATTGGGAAGGGGCAAACCACCGCGCCTCGCCTTCCATTCTACCCTTGCCGGCCGCGGAAGGCGTTGTCAGGATTTGCGGCGTTTTGGCAACTTCGCCACTTTTTTCGGCGGTTTACGCGGCATTTTCAGAGCGCACCGCCCCGCTGGGTGAAAAAGCAGGCCGTCTTACGCCGATTCCGCGGCAGCCAACGCCTCCATCAATTGCCGCACGCGGTGGCGATCGACCGCGGCGGTGGCACGGCCGCCTTCCTTTAAGCCGCTACCGACAATCAACCCTTCGCAGGGCAAGAACTGCGCTGCGTTGTTCGCGTGGATGCCGCTTCCCACCAGCACTGGCGTGCCAGGCACGGCTTGCCGCACGAGGACGACATCGCGAGGATCGGTGGGCAACGCCGTGGCGGCCCCCGAAACAATCAACGCATCGGCCAGCCCTCGCTGCACGAGATCCTGGGCTTCTTCGGCCAGGGGCCGCGCGGCCAAGGGCGCCGAGTGTTTCACGTCCACGTCGGCCAGAATGGCGATCGACTGGGCGCGGAGGGCGGCCCGCTCGCGGAGCAAATCGTGGGCAATGCCAGCGACGATGCCCTGGTCGGTGAGCCTCGCCCCGCACAGCACATTCACGCGAATGAACTGGGCGCCCACGGCCGCGGCAATGGCCAGCGCGCCGCGGCCGTCGTTGCGCAGCACGTTGATGCCCAGCGGCAAACGATGTTCGGCCTTCACCGCGGCAGCCAATGCGGTCAGCATGGCCACCGTGGCGGCTGGAACCCGGTCGGGAAAAAACGGCACGTCGCCGTAGTTTTCCAGCATGAATCCATCGACGCCCCCCTCGGCCAGCGCGGCCGCATCGCTGAGCACGCGTTGGCGAATGTCGGCAAAATCCCCGCCATACCCAGGAGACCCGGCCAGGGGCGGCGCGTGCAGCATGCCAATCACGGGGCAGCCGCGCGAGAAGTATTCACCGAATTGAGACATGAGACTTTCGCCACTCCAAAAACCATGACGATTGGGAGTTCGGCGCGGCGCGACCCGACCGATTCGCTCGGAAAGAGCTGCCAGCGTGCCAGCTATCCGCCAAAGCCGCTGTATCGCTTGACGCCCCGCTGAAAGGCCACCCGATTGAGCAATACGAACAGTGCCACCCAGGCTAGTTGCAGGGTCAAGCCTTGCACCAGCGCCATCCCCTGCACTTTTTCCAAAAATACGGCCGCGGGAAAGTAGGCCAGGTACTGCAAGGGAATCGCCTTGACCACCACCTGCAATTCGCCTGGCAGCATATCCAGCGGAAACATGTGGCCCGAGAAGAAGAACGTGAGCAACATGTACACGAACAGCAGCGAGTTCACTTCCAAGAACCAGAAGCCGATCATGCCGATCGTCGATTCCAGGAAAAAACCCAACAAAAACGCCATGATCAGCGAGGCCAAAAACGCCAGGAACTGAGTTGGCTCCGGCCAGCCGCCCGTGAAATAGGCCCGGCAGAGAAAGAACACCAGGGCAAACGGCGCCGCGGCCATGGTGTAGTACACCAGCTTGTGGGCGATGCGGTTGAGCAACAAAAAGCCGACCATATCGACCGGCTGCACCAGATACTTCTTGATCTCGCCATCGCGAATTTGTCGAGCAATGCCCGACGCCAACCCCGGCATGCTGGAGAACGCCCTGCTGACCATGGTCAGCAGGTAATAGGCAACGAAATCCTCGTAGGTGTAATTGGCAAGTTCGGTTCGGCCGGTGGCCTGAAAGATGGCTCCCCACAGAAAGATCTGGGTCACAATCGGCAAGAACCGCATCAGCGAGCCCAGGGCAAAGTCGGCCCGGTAAACCAGCCGCTCTTCGACGCCGATCCGCAGGATCGTCCACCAGGTTGTTATCCTCGCCAACATCACGTGGGGGGCATCTCCAAAAAAACCGTGCGGCAGGCTACCCAGCAACTCGGCGACTCAGCGGCGCGTGGGGGCCGTACTGAGTTCATCCTCTTCAGTCGCCGCCTGTTTTCGCTGTTGCTCTTTTTGCTGACGCTGCTCCGCCTGGGCCTCGAGCCGTAATTCTTCCCAGAGCGCGTCGCGTCGCGAAATCATCATGCGAGCCAAGGTGACCACCGCCACGTAAATCGCAATCGCCAACAACGCCACGTCCCAACCGTTCATCAACTGCGCATCCTTAGCAGAAGGGGAAGAAGTCTGGGACCACGACACCATTCCTTTGGCAACGTACGTTGTCTCCTTTGGCAACGTACGTTGTCGCGACGTACCTCGTCGAAACGCGGCTTGCTCCCCGGCGAACGAACCTCGCGCCGGCCGGCATCCAGTCCCCATTCCCCGTGTCGCTGGGCGAAATTGCCAGCGACGGCTACGATGGGGCGCTGGCGTCGAGGGGACTGCCGTGCGTTCGAGACGCCTGCCGGGCTCGCGGCAACACGAAGTCGATTTCTGGCCCTCATCGTGCCTTAGCAGGCGCGCCTTGTAAAGGCGCTAAGCCCAACCTGGGCAACGATGCCCCAGCCTGGGGGAACCAGGCCAGCGGCACTGGCCGGCGGCGCGCAACCTGGCGAACACGTTTACCTTTTCCGGGGGTTAAGATGTTTCCCTACGTGGTCGATAAAAACGATTGTACGCATCACGCGATTTTTCCGGGCGTGGATATCTACACCACCCACGGGCAGAATCTCATGCTATCGCTGGTAGAAATGCAAGCCCACGCGGTGGTGGAAGAACACAGCCATCCGCACGAGCAACTGGGAATGATGCTCGAAGGGTCGGCCACGTTCATCATCGACGGCGAAACACGCCAGGTGGTTGCCGGTGAAATGTGGCGCATCCCCGGCGGCATTAAGCATAAAGTCATTGCCGGCGACCAACCGGTGAGGGCGCTCGACGTCTTCTATCCCATTCGCGAGGATTACCGTTGAACATACCCCGCAATGGATTCCGGCTGTTCGGCCTGGCGTTGATTTGCGCCATCGCAGGCTGCTCGTCCATAAGGGGCTGGGCGCGCCGCGGCGAGACGCCCGGCTACGAAGAGTTCCATTGCCGGTACACCTTGCAAGGAAATCTCCTGGCGGGAGCCCCCCAGAGCGTGCCCACGGGCGACGGGCCATCGGCCGTGGTGTTAACCACCACGGCCAGCCCCGCGCCGAGCGATCAATACGTGCGCACGCTGGAGATTATCTATCCCTATCCCGTTGGCACGGAAAACGCCTTGGCCGTGCTGCGGATTACCACGCCCAAAGATAAAGATTCACCCCTCCCGGCCGGAGGGTTTCCAAAAGACCCCGGCCTGTGGAACCAGGAAGTTCGCACCCTGGCCATCAAACGGCACGATATTGATCGGGTGCTGCGTGACCTCGATGAGCAAGGCTACTACTCCGCCGAAACCCACTGCCAGCCGGGCGTGAGCATGTGTACCGTGCAAGACGGAGACACCCGCAATGGGCCGTGGAAACGTGTGCCAGCCCTCGATAC
Source organism: uncultured Pirellulales bacterium (assembly GCA_964445985.1). Lineage (GTDB taxonomy): Bacteria > Planctomycetota > Planctomycetia > Pirellulales > S012-138 > CAYUMU01. The sequence goes on from CAYUMU010000005.1 coordinate 132,482, forward strand.
CATGGCCCATCGCCTGATGGCGCGGGGCGAAACGCCAGCGCCTGGCGACTTGGAGAAGTTTCTGGCGGCCAACGTCACCGCGCCCCCCGCGTCGACCGGACGCCCTCCAGTCGTAAGGCCACCCGCCCAGCCGCCTGCAGCTCCGCGGAACTACCCCGAGCCTCGTCACTCGGGCCGGCAGGTCGAACCGCTGCCAATGCCGTCCACGCGGCGACTTCCACCGATGGCGGCCCCAATCGCAGGGTCCGGCCTCGGCGCCGCAGCCAATTCGCCCCACTCCCTTGCTGCAAACCCGCGGCATTTTGCACCGTGATTGCGGAACAGGAAGAGGCGGCCAGGCAACAGCCGCCAGCCAGCCCCAAGGCACCGGCCTTCACCCACAATCGGCCGCTTGACAGCCAGCAGGTTTGACGGCATCTTTATATGTTCTTCGCGATCCTGGCCCAGGCAGCCAATTTCTTTCAGGTAGAAAAACAAACACGCGGACAGGTAGCTCAGTTGGTAGAGCACAGGACTGAAAATCCTGGTGTCGGGGGTTCGATCCCCCCCCTGTCCACTGCGAACAGCCCCGCTCGGTGCTGAGCGACCTATCGGAAATCGCCAGCCCCACCCTGCGGGGCTTAAGCCCCGCGCGTCCCCGTAGCTCAATTGGATAGAGTGTCGGCCTCCGAAGCCGAAGGTTACTGGTTCGAATCCAGTCGGGGATACTTGTTGTAAATTGCGCCGAACGCTGCATTTAGCGTACCTGCCTCCTCTCAGGCAGTGCGGCCCTAACGTCCTGCGAAGGTAGTACCGGTACTATTTTCCGAGACCAAGGAGCCGCCATGGCCCGTAATGGTTCTTGGACGATTACCTTCAATAAGGTCACAGTCGCACTTCCAGGCATGGATGAATGTTTCTACGTCGTACAACTACTCAAACGGCCTAACCGGGGTCGATAGGGATTTTGGACTCCCGGCGGTGTCGCTACGCTCAACCGCCGGCTACTGGCTGTAAACCCCTTCAGGGTTAAATACGGATGAGTTCGGCTGCTCTCCTTCAAGTTATTCTTCGGGCGATACCATAAGGCTAGAAAAAGCTGCAGCGAAGAATCAGTTGAAATTGCGCCGAGGCATCTGCTGCGGCGTCAGTCGCTTCTCCACATGCATGCCGATGTAGCCAAAACCTATACCCCAGAGTAACGCCGTTGTGGAACTATGCGACATGCCCGCGGCGCCGCCCCAAAAAGACGAAACGAAAGTGCTCCGGAGCGAAGGGCACGATTTAATACGCCAGCCAGCCACGAATATCAGCACGAAGAGGATGCCTGGAAAGGAGGCAACGACTAGTTGAGGATACACAGGGGGCGCCGAAAGCAACCGAAACCGCAATCAGCGACAGACCAACCAGCAGCGTGAGCATCAATGCCATTGCGGTGACCATTACTTAGAATTGGGGATAAAACAATATCCCAAGGTTTACAACCGTCGTTCGCGAAGAAGATCGCTTCTCCGCCGCGCCTGGATTCCCGCCCCCGTCTTCAAGAGGGCAGGCTCCACGCGGGAATGACGGTGCTAGGGCAAATATGAAATACTCAGGCTCGGTCTGCCGAACCTCCAACTACAAGGTGCATGGGGCGCATACCTACCGCTGCTCACGTTCATCGGGTTGTTCGGCGAAGGGAATATGGGCCACATACTCTCTTATCCACTTGTTTTCGCTTCGACGAAGAACACGCATCGTCTCGGCGAACGCCGGGGTGTGAATCAAGGCTTCGTAGGCGCGAGACGATTCGATGGGCTCCTGACTTACACCATCCACACGCTCCATGGCGGAACTCATGTGGCGGCCCGCCACCCATGCCAGGAGAGCAAGTTTGCGAGGCACAGCCTGCGATCGAAGTATATCGAGCAGTTCCTCGGTGGTTCCCTGGGGATGATTCATGCCAATCTCAGGCACAGACCAGTTGGCATATCGATTCAGAACCAGACGGCCTTGATCGTCCTCTCGTCGCACCAGCATGAGACTGCCATCTACCACCGCATAGAATTGCAACTGGAATGGCGTTTCGATTTTTTTGCCGTCGCGCGTTACCTCCCTCGAACCAGCGTAAATCGTCTTTACGACCAGTACCTCGGCGCTAAGAGCCTTCGCCTTCGTTGCATACACATCCGTGATTTCCTGGCGATATCCCGTCGAAAAGGCGTCCTGGCGAACAAACTTCCAATCATTGTCGAACGTGTGGATGCGAAGTCCGCAGAAGCCAGGCCGCTCAAATCCCGGAGCGATCTCCACGAAGAACCGCAATGCCGGGTCGGAAAATGCGTATAGTGTTTGCGGGACAAATTCCCAATCCTCTCGCCTGAGGGCCTTATCGTTCTGAGTCATGGAACGGAACAGATCGATAAACGCCTGCTTTTCGTCGGCATCCATCTTGCGGACGTCACGCCCGACATAGGCAGCGATCGACGCCGAGCGGCTTTCCTGAGCCGGGGCGACCGAGCAGAGAAGACACAACAGAAGACAAAGGCAAGTGGACTGTTTCATGCTACGTCCAGCGGATGGAAAGTAAATGTAGCGCCCCTTTGCCGGCAAAAGGCGCGCGCAACCGCGGCGGTTTGGCGATCCTCCACCCGAAAGGTACGCACGGGGTGCGTATCCTACCGGTGCTAGGTCTTGCGCCGCCTAATCTTTGGATTAAACTCAATGCGACGCAAATCTTCCTGATCGCTCTCGCCAAAAATAATGCACGAAATTGTACCTTTGAAGATGCTTGCCAGAAACTTCGTCATTGCCATATGTCGCACCTCGAATTCCCGCGGATCAGATGCACACACAACAACTGGCCACTCCTCTGGCTCCCCTGCCGTTAGCCAGAAAAACTGATGGCCGTTATCCTCGTCGCCCCACGGGAAAAGACCGGGAGAGTTCGGGTAAACATTATAGGGAAATTGCTCACTCCCTTCGACGTCTTTCAGTTCGCTGTATACCTCGCACACCATACGGACTGTGTCGATATACGATGGAGAATAGGGGTTGTACACAGTGAACCAGCGTCCAAAACGCTTAAACTCCCCACTCCCAAAAACGCCTGCGTAATCGACTAAGTCATCTGGAAGAACAATGCCCAATTCCTCTTCAACGGCTTTGAGATCTGCCTCGGCACCTGTATCAATTGGTGTTTCTGGGAGTTCGACGATGGATATAATTTCTTGGACGGTCATCGTATCACTTCTTTGGGCAAAGATAGTAAATGTAGGGTACGCAGCCCTCTGCGTACCCCGCGCCGCCGATCGGTTGACGGCGCACCTTTGCCGGCAAAAGGCGCGGCGCAACCGCGGCGATTGGGCGATCCTCCACCCGAAAGGTACGCACGGGGTGCGTACCGGTGCTTTAGAAATCCGCGTCCAGCACGATTCGATAGCGGGCCTTGCCGGCTTTCAGTCGCTCGAACGCCTCGTTGATTTGGCTCATGGGAAAGTGCTCGGTCTGGGGGATCACGCCCTTGCGCGCGGCGAACTCCAGCATGGTTTCGATGGCCACCGGCGAGCCGGTGGGCGACCCCGACACGGTTTTCTGGCCAAAGATCATGGGAATGGCAGAGAAAGAAAGCGGTTCGAGCACCGCGCCCAGCACGTGCATTCGCCCGTCCTGAGCCAGCGCATTCAGCAGGGCTTGCCAATCGAGAGTCACGTTCACCGTGACGATCAGCAGATCGAGCGACCCGGCCAACGCTTGGATGGCATTTGAATCGCGGCTCGAAACCACATGATGAGCGCCGAACCTCAGGGCTTCTTCGAACTTGCTTTCGCTGGAGGTAAAGGCCGTCACTTCACAGCCATAAGCGGCGGCGAACTTAACGCCCATGTGCCCCAGGCCGCCGATACCAACGATCCCCACGCGACTGGTCGCCTTCGCATACATGGCCAGGGGATTGAAAACGGTGATGCCGCCGCATAGCAGAGGGCCGGCCTCGGCGGCGTTGAGCTTGTCTGGCAAGGGAATGGTCCAGGCCCAGTGGGCGCGGACCCGGCTGGCGAATCCGCCGCGATGGCCCACGATGGTCGGCAGCGCCTGGGAACAGAGGTGCTGGTCTCCCGACTTGCAGGGCCGGCAATGCATGCAACTGCCGGCGGTCCAGCCAATGCCCACGCGTTGGCCAACTTTCAGGCCCTTGGCTGCCGACCCCAACTCAACAACCCGTCCAATCACCTCGTGCCCAAGGACGGCCGGGTACTGTGACATTCCCCATTCATCATTCAGCACCGACAGATCGGAGTGGCAGAGCCCGCAGTGTTCCACTTGCACTTCCACATCGTCCGCGCCCAGCGAACCCAAATCGATCTGCCGCCGGACGAACGGCTGTTTGGCGGATTCGGCAACCCAAGCGTCGATCGTAGACATGATGTTGCTCCTTTTATGTAACGGCGGCGGCCAACCGCTTGGCCTCTGTCTCGTCGATCTGTACCCTTTCAATATGGCTGGCTTTGCCGGTGGCGGGGTCCACTTCCACAATGGCTCCGCACAGGCGGACGTCTTCGGTGGCCACTTCAAACTGGGTGGGCATGAAGGTGCGCGTGGTTTCCAGCACGCGGTCGATGCGGCGGCCGATGATGCTTTCAAAGGGGCCGGTCATGCCCACATCGCATTGAAAGGCGGTGCCGCCGGGAAAGACGCAGCTATCGGCGGTGGGCACATGGGTATGGGTGCCAAGCACGGCGGAAACGCGGCCGTCGAGATAGCGGCCCATCAGTTGTTTGTCGCTGGTGGCCTCGGCGTGGAAGTCGACCAGAATCACTTTGATTTCGGGGGGCAACTCCTGGAGCACGCGATCCGCGGCCTGCCAAGGGCAATCGACCGGCCGCATGAAGACCCGGCCGAGCAGGCTAATCACGGCGACCTGGGTGCCATCGGCGGCGGGGACCACGGCAAAATTGCGTCCAGGCGCCTCCGGCGGGAAGTTGGCCGGCTTCACGATGTTGAGCTGCTTCTCGAGGGTGGAATAGATTTCGCGGCGACGATAGATGTGGTCGCCCAGCGTGATGCAGCCCACCCCGGCGGCGATCAGCTCATGATAAATGGCGGGTGTGATCCCGGAACCGGCGGCGGCGTTTTCGCCATTGGCCACCACCAGGTCGAGCCGCTGTTCGTGGATCAAGCCGGGGAGACACTGCTCCACGATCTGCCGGCCCGGCTTGCCTACAATATCGCCAATCAACAACATCCGCACGGGCAGCCACCCTTCACGTCAGCGGAGAGCCCCCGCGCTCGGGCGCTCCTGTCCGAAAAATTGATTGGAAGCAGGGGACATACGTTCATGGTTGATCTAGGTATGGCGTGATACTCGGCATGGCGTGGTACTCGACGCCGCGTTGGATTGTGCATGGCGCTTACCAGGTATTGCGCTGGTACTGGGCATTCCCAGGCCGTGGCCAACCGAGGCCCTCTCGCTATTTGGCCCTCTCGCTACTTGGCCGTTTCGCTAAACCTCGACTCGCGGACCACCGTGACTTTGATTTCGCCCGGGTAGGTTAGTTGTTCTTCGAATGCCTTGGCAATATCGCGGCAGATTTTCGCGGCGGCCGAGTCGTCGGTCATTTTGGCGTTGGCCAGCACGCGGACCTCGCGGCCTGCCTGAATGGCAAAGGCCTGATCCACGCCGGTAAAGTTGCTGGCGATCGATTCCAACTCTTCCATCCGCTTGATGTACCGCTCGAGGGTTTCGCGGCGGGCGCCGGGCCGCGACGCGCTGCAGGCATCGGCGGAAGCCACCAGCACCGTGTAAGGGCAATCGATTCGCAAGTCGTCGTGATGGCCGAGGGCCGCGTGGACCACTTCGCTCGACTCGCCGTACCGCTTGAGCAAATCGGCGCCCACCTTGGGGTGGCCACCTTCAACTTCGTGGTCGGCGGCCTTGCCGATATCGTGCAGCAGGCCGCAGCGGCGGGCCAGGCGGCCATCCATGCCGAGCTCTTCGGCCATCAGGCCGGTGAGGTATGCCACTTCGATCGAGTGCCGCAGCACGTTCTGGCTGTAGCTGGTGCGGAACTTGAGGCGGCCCAACAGGTAGATAATCCGCTCGTGCAAGCCGTGCACGTCGGCCTCCTGGGCGGCCGCTTCGCCGACTTTTTTCAGCAGGGCGTCCATTTCTCCCTGCGTTTCGATGACGACTTCTTCGATGCGGGAGGGATGGATGCGGCCGTCGGCGATGAGCTTGTTGAGCGAAATTCGGGCCACCTCGCGGCGCACCATATCGAAGGCGCTCACGATCACCACGCCAGGCGTGTCGTCGATAATCACATCGACGCCGGTGGCCTTTTCGAAGGCGCGAATGTTGCGGCCTTCGCGACCGATGATCCGGCCCTTCATTTCGTCGCTGGGAATATCGACGGTGCTGGTGGTGGTTTCGGCCGTGTGCGCCGCCGCGTAACGCTGCATGGAGGTGATGAGCATTTCGCGGGCTTTGGCGTCGCAAATTTCCGCGACACGTTTCTCATGCTTGATGATGAGCGCCCCGGCTTCGTTTTGCAGCTCGACTTCGAGCAGGCTGAGCAGGCGTTTGGCGGCTTCTTCGCGCGAAAGCCCACTGATGGAGTGCAGCTTTTGCCGCTGCTCTTCCAAGTTGCGCTGCAAGGCTTCCATGGAGGCCTTGTATTCGGCGATTTGGTCCGCCAGTTTTTTCTGGTTTCGCTCGACCATTTTTTGTTGCTGGCGAAGCTGGTCGGCGGATTGGTCGGCGGCGTCTTGCCGCTTATCCAGGGCCCGCTCGCGCTCGTGCATTTCTTCGCGGAGCCGGGCCAGCTCGCGTTCGCCTTCGGCGCGGGCTTGCATGGCCCGCTCTTTAATTTCGAGTTCGGCCTCGCGGCGCACATTTTCGGCGTCGCGCTGGGCTACCTCGAGGATTTTGGCTTTTTTGGTCTCGATGTCGCGCTCGTAGAGCTTATCGAGAAATTTGACGAGAAAAACCGCCAAACCGCCAGCCACGGCGGCCGTAATTGCAACGAGAGCGACTTCGCCCCCGGTAACTGCCAATAGCGCTGCCTCGGGCACCTGCAAGCTCCCTGGGTGAGATGCCAAATGAAGAGTCGCCATCACCGGAAGGGTGAGCGAACCAAGCCAGCGCGGCAGGCAAAAGCTACGACGGCCCGCGAGCGTGGTGAGCTATTCAGCCCACCAGCGGCAGCCAGCAAGAGCCTGGGAAATGAAAAATAGGCGTGAACTGGAGTAACGCGCCCACGTTTAGTGTTGATGACCCATTTCATGACGAAACGAGTCAACTGCTCCCCAAGTTATCGGGGCGAAGGACGGGAGAACCTCTCATGACGAGTCACCCCAGGCGGGGGTCCCCACGAGTTGAATTGATCATATCCTGGCAGGCGAGCTAGCCACGCCGCGAAACCATTCCCATGCGCCCTGAGGCTCCCCGCTTGAGGCGAGCCTAAGTAATGTCGCTCCGGTAACCGGTGCGAACTTGCTTCCATCAGGGACTTCCGTTCCAAGTAAATGACTACCGGAACCAGACGAAGGGAGGTGAATCGCGACGCAAGAAACTGCAACACCCACTGCAAGATGACGATCAGTAGATCCATCATCCAAACACTCCCATTAGTGCCAATTCTTGCTTAGTCGTAGTAAGTGCCAGCCAGATGCCCGCCAAGCCCGCACATCCAGTTGAAACCGGAAGGCGCTCGCGACTTCTTGCTACCACACCAAAAACCGCCCAAGAACCAAAACCGCCAAACAGCGGGGGGCACGGCCCTATGGAGCCAAACCTCACCCTGCGACGAGGTTCTCAAGCAATTATTGGAAATCACATCGTAACAAAGTCTTGGGGAACTGCAACGTGGGGCGCTAATTTTTGCCAGTCACTCTGGCATGGAAGATGCTGGGCGCGAGCAAGATGGGACGTCTCTGCGCGTGCCCCCCAGGGTTTCGCAGGCATTTGAATCAGCCAGCGTTTATATTAGGCGGGTCTGCACGCAACTCTCCTCCACCGGCGACTTGCCGGAGTGGGGACCGAACTCGCTGTTCACGATTTATCTTGCCAGGAAAAAACGCCATGCCGATGTTGCGCCATTATTCCCTGGGGCTGGGGTGTTTGTTGCTCGCCTGTTCGACCGCGTGGGCCCAGGCAAAGGCTCCCACTTTGGAAACGCCCTGGAAGGTGGGCTTGAGCACCACGGTGATCACTCCCGAAGAAAACATGTGGATGGCCGGATATGCGGCCCGCAAGAAACCTTCGGAAGGGATTGCCCAAGAGCTGTTTGCCAAGGCCGTGGTGCTGGAAGACGAAGCCGGAACGCGGTTGGCATTGGTCACCATGGACTTGATTGGCGTGCGGCGCGAGGTGCGCGACGCGGTGGCGGTCGCTTGCCAGGCCAAGTTTGGGATCGCTCCCGAGCGGCTGGTCTTGAATGCCTCGCACACCCACTGTGGCCCGGAGTATCGACCGCGGGCTGGCCGGGAAGCGGAGGCGCATCGTTATCGTGAGCAGTTGGAGCAGAAACTGGTGAGCCTGGTGGGCAAGGCCACCGAGTCGCTGGAGCCTGCTCGCGTTGCTTACTCTCACGCCAAATGCGGCTTTGCGATGAATCGTCGTCGGTATTATGCCCTGAGCGATGATGACATTAACGCCCGGCGGGCGCCCACGCCCGAGGGCGTGGTGGATCACGCGGTGCCCGTGCTCACGGTGGAAGATTCTGCCGGCGCGCTCAAGGCCATTTTGTTTGGATACGCGTGCCACAATACCACGCTCAGTTCGGTAACCATTCCCCCGGCGGAGCCCAAGTATCTGTTCAATGGCGACTATGCCGGATTTGCGCAGGAGCGGTTGCAGCAGATATACCCCGATGCGGTGGCCATGTTTGTGAATGGTTGCGGCGGCGATCAAAACCCCTACCCTCGCCGCGATCAGGTAAATGGACTGCTGCCGCTGGAACTTGCCAAACATCATGGGACCACCCTGGCCTATACGGTGGTCGCCGCCATCGGGGCCGGGCCTCGCCCCATCAAAAGCAAGATTCAGGCAGCGATTGCCGACGTGGAGCTCACGCGCAACAACGACAAGCCGAGCCATGCCTACCCCGTGCAAGTGGTGCGGCTGGGCGACCACTTAACCCTGGTGGCCTTGGGGAGCGAAACGGTGGTGGACTACGCGCTGCGGCTCAAGCAAGAGATCAAATCGCCGGCGGTTTGGGTTGCTGGCTATTCGAACGATTACTCCGGCTACGTTCCGAGCCGCCGCGTGGCTTTGGAAGGCGGGTACGAAGCGGCGAACGACTTCACGACCGATGTGGAAGACCGCATCGTGGGCAAGGTTCATTCGCTTCTTCAGAAACTAACCGAGACCGCCCCCTGACGCGAAACAGGCCACAATAAGGTTGAGTACCGCGTGCGCACCGTTTACGATCACGCCCAAGCAGGGCGACTTATTGTCGAAGTCCAAAACGCCCCTTGCGCATCGCTATGTTAGCTTCACACCGTTACGCCCCGCTTTGTCCTCGCTGGAGACAGACGATGTTATCCCTTGCTGCTCGCCTGACGGTTTTTCTGACAGTCGCCGCCGGATGGAATTGCGCCCTGCTGGCGGCGGAAGCCTACGATCAGGGGGACCGCCGCGAGTTGTTTGTCGATCGCCATCAGATCGAGTCGATGTCGGGCGGGGCCGAGCTCAAGCTGCACGAGCCGCAACCGGCCGAAGTGGCGATCAAGTTCGATAGCCCTTGGGATGGTCCGGTGTCGGCCTATGTGACGGTGTTCCAAGACGACGACAAAGTGCGGATGTATTACCGCGGCTCGAAGGCCAGCAACCCGGGCCAAAAGAGCGAGCTGCAGTTTGCCTGCTATGCCGAGAGCCCCGACGGCAAGGTCTTCACCAAGCCCAAGCTGGGGCTGTTTGAGTTTGAAGGATCGAAAGACAACAACATTGTGTGGGGGAATCCGTCGCACAACTTCGCGGCCTTCAAAGACACGCGTCCTGGCGTGCCTGCCGAGGAAAAATACAAGGCCCTGCAATCGGCCAACTCGGCCAAGCTGGGCAAAGGTCTGGCGGCCTTCTATTCGGCAGATGGCATTCATTGGCGCGTGGCCATCGATAAGCCGGTGATCACCAACGGCGCGTTTGACTCGCAGAACCTGGCGTTCTGGGATCCCAACCATCAGGAGTATCGCAGTTACTATCGCATCTTTACTGATAAGGCGCGCGATATTGCCTGGGCCAAGAGCGACGATTTTCTGTCATGGAGCGATATGAAGCCCATTGATCGGCAAGACGCGCCTCGAGAGCACTTCTATACCAATGCCACGCTTCCCTATTTTCGAGCTCCTCACATTTATTTTTCGTTCCCCAAGCGGTTCATGCCTGGCCGGTCGGGGCGGGAGGGATTCAAGGGCCTTTCCGACGCGGTGTTCATGACCAGCCGCGACGGCGAGAAGTTTGATCGCGAGTTCTTGCAGGCCCTGATTCGGCCAGGCCGCGACGAAAAGAACTGGGGCGACCGCGGCACGATGCCTGCCTGGGGTTTGGTGCAGACCGGCCCCGATGAAATGAGCATGTACTATTCGCAGCACTACCGCGAGCCCACCGCGCACATGCGCCGCGGCGTGTGGCGGCTCGATGGCATCGCCAGCCTGCACGCCGGCGCCACGCCGGGCGAGCTGGTCACCAGGCCGTTTACCTTTGCCGGCAACAGCCTCACGCTCAACTACGCCACCAGCGCGGCAGGCAGCGTGCAGGTGGAAATCCAAGACGCCGACGGCAAAGCCATCCCCGGCTTCTCGCTGGCAGAAGCCACGGAAACCTTTGGCGACAAGATCGACGCCCCCTTTGCCTGGAAAAAGGGAACCGACGTGTCGTCGCTGGCCGGCAAGCCCATCCGGTTGCGGTTTGCGGTGCGGGATGCGGATGTGTATTCGTACCGGTTTGCGGGGGAGTGATGGCCAGGTTCTTCTGGAGGCAAAGGCGCTCTTGGCGGCTGCCCGACGCTACAAGAAGCACGTCGGGTGATGCGCCAAGGCCAGCGCGCATAGATGGGTAACTTGCACAGGCTGGCGCGATGTTGCG
>CAYUMU010000006.1:0-142413 GCA_964445985.1 uncultured Pirellulales bacterium
GTCGGGGTGAGAGGATTTGAACCTCCGGCCTCTACGTCCCGAACGTAGCGCTCTAGCCAAGCTGAGCTACACCCCGTTTTTCGGAAGTCGTCTATTGTACGCCGCCGCGAGAGGTCGTCAACTCACTCGGCGACCGCATCTCGAGGGACCGCCTGGGATCTTGGCTGCCCCCTGCAATTTAGTAGCGGCCGTGGTAGTTGCTGGGCCGAGTCGCTGTGGTGCGGGCGGCGTTGGACACGGGGGCGTCGGCGCGGCGGATCTTGGATTCGACAACGATCAGCATGTCTGACCGTTCAGGTCCATTTTGCGTAAATGGCAGCTGCTTGATGAGGGGGTTGAGTGGATTCCCATCCACGGTGAAGGGGGCAGGCACCACGCCCAGGCCAATCAGCAGCACTTCGTCCACCGGCCAGCGAAAGCGTTCTTGCAGGCGAAACTGGCTGACCTGGGGAACTTCGATCTTGGTTCGTTGCCGCGGCGCCAACTGCGTGGGCACGTCAATGAGCACGGGCGCCATTTGTTCCACGTGATCGATATGGCATTTGAAAATGGCGTCGATCATCTGCCCATCCTGGGTGAGCAGCGGCGAGAACTCCACGGCGAAGCCTTCTTCAATTTGGTCGGCCTGAGCTTCGAAGCCGGGCCAAACATTGGGAACCATCTTGATATCGCGGATATAGGAACGAGGTCGGGTGCGCGACAGCACGTGCGTTTCGCCGTTGCCAATCAACAGTTGCGGCGAGGAATGCTCGCGATAATCGCTCCGCTTGCTGAATTCGGCCAAGAGCAGTGCCGCGTCTTCACGCTTTACCATCCAGGCTTGCACGCCAGGCGTTTGGACCGGCACCGGCCGCATCACCCGGTAGGCGCGGCTTCGCCAGTTAGGGTCGCTAATGGTGACCACCCGCATGCCGAATGACTGCGACTCAGCCATGGGCGAAGTGAACCGGCTGACCACGTCGGCCACGGTCTGGTGCATTTCGGGAGTGTGATAAACCTTGATGGAGTTGGCGCCGGCGCTGAGAATGCCCATCGGCTCGCCGTGCCAGGCTTCGTAGCCAGTCTCGCGTAGGATCCAATCGACCACCGTTCGTTCGGGCCGCTTGGTGTTGGTGATTCGCTGGGTGTAGGCCCGGAGGTCGTACTCTTTCCAAGTTTGACCAGCATCGCGAGGCAGCGCCAGCGACGTGGAAGGCCCCGACGCGATGGTTCGCACGCCGGGCGCTTCTTCGGCCCCCTGATAGGCGGCTCGACGAACGTAGGGTTCTTGGGGGTCCGCCGTTTGATCTTCTTCGGCCGTGCGCCAGGCGCGTTGTTGGGCCAAACCAAGGCAGGCCAGGGAGACCCAGGCACCGACGAACCACATGATCGATCGCACCGAAAGCATTACCGGCACCTCCATCCTAGGCGGAGAACTAACGGCGGAGGAGCACTCGCAACGAGGTTGCTCCCTTGAGTCCAGGCATGCACGACTCAATTGGCCGAATGGCTTACGCAAAGCGAGAAGTGATTACAAACGCTTTGCGAAGGGAGGGGACCATAGCGATCAAGCGGAGGCATTTCAAGGGCAGCTTTTTTGAGCCGCCGCGAAACCGCGAAAGTGGTCTTTACACCCGTGATAGCGATGATTGACGGCGAGTTGGATGGGTGAGCATCGATGGCGACTGAGGCGCCGACGCCAGAGAGAATGGCATCGCAATCGACTGGCGGAACGCGCCGCCCGATCCAGGGGGCGCAGGCATGCATTGCCGTGGACCCTGGCCGAACACCCGGGAATGCCAGCTACGCCGCGGCTTTCAGGGCTTGCGGCGACTCGACGCTCTTGCGATAGGCGGCGACCACCTCGGCCGGGTCTCCCAGCATTCGCATCTGCCCATGATCCATCCACGCCACGCGATTACAAATATCTTGAACGCCTTGTAGGTCATGGGTGGCAAAGACAACGACCCGAGCTCGATTGATGAGCGACAGAATTCGCTTCTTGGCTTTCTCTTGAAACGCTAGATCGCCGGCGCCGAGCACTTCGTCGATTAGCAGAATATCGGGATCAATGGCCGTGGCAATCGAGAACAATAATCGCACGAACATACCACTGGAGTAGTGGCGCACTGGCAGGTCGAGGAATTCGCCCAGCTCGCTCCATTCCGCGATATCATCGATCTTGCTGGCTAGCGTTTTCGGCGTTTCGCCCTGCACATAGCCTCGGTAGAGAATGTTCTGGCGGCCCGTGGCAAAAGGTTCAATGCCAAGACCGATATCCAATAGAGATTGGATCTGACCTTGCGTATGCACAGTGCCGGCGGTGGGCGGATAAATGCCGGCCAGCATTCGCAACAGGGTGCTCTTGCCGGCGCCGTTATGGCCGATCAGGCCCAGCCGATGCCCTTCTTCGAGCTTGAAGGAGATGTTGCTGAGTGCCTTCACGGTTTGCATGGGGTTGTTGCGCTTTTTGTACAGCTTTGAGACAAAATAGTCTTTCAGCGACGTACGACGCACATGCCGCAACTTGAATGTCAGGCTTACATTTTCAAGATGCACGTGGTTCATGTAAGGAGCCTTCTTACCGTTTTTCACTGGGTTGGCGGCTGGTTGTGCTGCACTGCGTGCCCCCCGCCTTCGAGAGAGAAGGCATGGTGCGATTCCAGTTTCCGATGCTGAGAACCTGATGGGGCACTTTGCTTTGGTCTCAAGCGTTGCCAGGCATTTCACGTTTAGAAATACAATACCAATCGACGACTGAACCGAGCGCAAATGCCGGTAGCAATGCAAATCATGACTGCGGTTGCTAGCGCCGAGGCCCCGTAGGCGACGAGGGATGCCGGCTGCCCTGTAAGAACGGGCACGCGAATGATCTCGACCAGATATCCCAAAGGATTCAAGGCCATCACGGCTCGCATCGTGCTACTATTCAAAGACTCGGGTTTGTAAAAAATAGGTGTCATATAAAATAGCATTTGCAACGCCACGGCGGACAGATGCTGCACATCGGGAAAGAGCACGTTCATCACGCCCATCGTTATGATAAGTGCCCAGCCAAATAGCAGGAGCAGCAGTAATCCAGGAACAAGCCAGACGGGCGTCATGAAATACACGGTCCCGTCGAGTATCGAAGTCAACACGATCGCCACGACCAGAATCAGCAGGAAATGAAACGAGACGCTGATCAGGGTGCGAAGCCCAAAGACTGGCAACGGCGCGGGGAAGGCGCGGAGATACTTCTCCGCGCTCACCATGGTTGTGCAGCCTTCGGAGACCGTGCCGGAAATAAACGTCCAAATGGCGACGCCAGTAATAACAAACGGGGCGTACTCGCGGAGATTCACCGCAAACATGGTTTGAAACACCATGCACAGCACGGCCGTCATGGCCAGCGGACTAAGCAGCGACCAGGCCAGCCCCAGGTACGATTTGCGATAACGCGTGGCGATGTCGAGCTGGGCCAAACTGAACCAAAAGTACCGCATTCGCCAAATAGTGCGTAGATATTCCACGCTGGGGCTGGAGGCGGGCATGGTCGAGACAGATGCCATGGACGGATACCTAAGCTACGTTGCAGTCTGTGAAGAAAAAGGGCCGTTCGTCAAACCACACAATGAATGGTCCGCGACGCAGTTCGCGTCGCGCCTGCGCCGCGTTCTTCCCGGTCGGCCGACGATTCGATTTAGCTTGGACGGTGTCTATATCAAGGTGGTTCATTCACAACAAGATGGATTGGCACACGTTACGCACGCTCAAGGCGCCCCACTTGTTAACTGCCGGGTAATGAATCTGCCCCCCCGTTCCGCATTAATTGGCCCGGGCACGAAACTTCTCCGTTTGGCGCGTGTTTAATTGGCTAGGAAACAATGCACGGCGCGCAGTGAAAGCGGTGCTGGCGAATACCAGCGCCGGATAACAACGCGTGTTGCCTGCCGCCCACCGTCACTCCCGGTCTTGGCCGCCAAACCTGTACTACCAGCAGCATGGGCCGGAGCCAGGGCCGGAAACACGTTCGATGGCGAGTTAACGTGGTACGTCAAAAAGGTCAATCGGTTCGAGTTCGCAAAACTCTCCAGCTAAATCAACGATGCAACCTGCTATCACGGCAGTGGCTTGGCATCGATTGCATTGCTGACGCCAGCCGGTTGGAGCAACTTCCCTCGGATGCACGTGCAACCAGGCGGGCCTATCCGCACGAGGTGACCAAATTCAGTCGCCCGCCGGCACGGAAAGCATCGACAGCATGCGAGTGAAGCGCATATGCTGGGTGAAATGCGCAAGCACGAAATTCGCCCAACGCAAGTTCCGCACGAACAGGCCCCTGCTTCCGTGGCGAGCTTTGCTTGCAGGGGCGGACAAAATCTTTCCGATTGTTCCATCAAACTACATCCTAATGCTTTGAGGAGTGGGTCCCATGTTGCCATCGCGTTGGTCGCTGTCGCTGGTGCTATTGTGTTCGCCGGGCTCTGTCTGGGCTCAGTCGGCGGTGCCGCCGGCTTCGGAAGCAGCAACATTGTTTGAGCGGCTCGATGCCAACCAGGATGGGCAAATCTCTCCCGATGAAGTACCAGAGGAGCAGCGCCGGTTGCTTGGGCGTGTGCTGCGCAACGGCGACAAGAACGCCGATGGCAAACTCACCAAAGACGAGTTCGCGGCCGGTCTCGCCGAGCGAACCGCCGAGGACCCCGCGCCAAGCTCGGCATCCCCTGCCCGGGGCCAGGCTGCGCCGGGCCAACCGCGGCCCGAGTTCAATCGCGAAGAAGCGTTCACCCGCATGGACCGGAATAGCGATGGCAAGATTTCCGGCGAGGAACTTCCACAGCAGGAATTCATGCTGCGCATACTCAAGGCCACCGACCGCGATCGCGACGGGATCATTACCAAAGAGGAGTTTTTGGCGTTCCGTCCCCTGCCGGGCACTCCTGGTGCTCCAGCCATGCCGGGCGGCGATGGTTTGCTTGCTCGAGCCCTGGATAGCAATGGCGACGGCAAACTTTCGGCCGAGGAAATCTCGAGCGCTGCCACGGCGTTGAAGAAACTCGACCGCAATGGAGATGGCCAAATTACCGCGGACGAACTGCGACCAGCAGCCGCAACCGCAGGGCGGCCGGGTCCGGCCGGCAACCTCGCCGATCGCATCAAGGAACTCGACAAAAACGGCGACGGCAAGATCAGCAAGGACGAAGCGCCCGAGCGGCTGCGCGAGTTCTTCGATCGGGTGGATGCCGACGGTAGCGGTTTTCTAGAAGCGGAAGAATTGCGGCGCCTAGGACAGGGACGCCCCGAAGGTGGGAACCCCGCCGATCGCATCAAGGAACTCGACAAAAACGGCGACGGCAAGCTCAGCAAGGACGAAGCGCCCGAGCGGCTGCGCGAGTTCTTTGATCGGGTGGATGCCGACGGTAGCGGCTTTCTGGAGGCCGAAGAACTTCGTCGGCTGGAACAGCGCCGGCCGGGCAACAATCAGGACTGAGTCTTGCGACTTCCCCACGAGAGAGATCCGTCGATTCCACCAGGCCCAGGTGGAACGGTTGCAATCGGTGTTCACGGCCAGCGGTGCTTGCTTTCCCGCTGGCCGTGTCGCATTCTGCACAGCTGGGGGGTTGATCAGATACTTGTAAATATGAGTTTCGTCGAAACCGAACTCAGCCTTACGAGGGCGTGTTCGCGGCTTCCCGGCTCGTCACTTGATGAGCGCGGCGGGAAGCGAAAGGCTTGTCGGCAACGGTGGTAGGGAGCGAGCAAAATGCAGCCGGTTCTCATCGCAGATATTCAGGCCGCGGCCGAGCGAATTGCGCCTTTCGCGCATGACACGCCCATTGTCACTTCACAGTATTTCGACCGTCAGTGCGGCGCGCGGGTCTTCTTTAAATGCGAGAACCTGCAAAAGGCCGGAGCCTTCAAGTTTCGCGGGGCCTGCAATGCCGTATTCTCGCTCGACGATGAGACCGCCAGTCGAGGTGTCGCCACGCACTCCTCGGGCAATCACGCCCAGGCGTTGGCCCTGGCTGCCAGGTTACGGCGAATTCCGGCCTGGATTGTCATGCCCAGCAACTCGCCGGCAGTCAAGCGAGCCGCCGTGGAAGAGTACGGCGGGCGCGTGGTGCTTTGCGAACCGACGGTGGCCGATCGCGAGGCGGTGGCCGCGCGGGTTGTGGCAGAGACCGGGGCAACCTTCATTCATCCATACAACGATCGGCGCATCATTGCTGGCCAAGGCACGGCGGCACTGGAACTATTGGCCAAGGTCGAATCCCTGGATCTTGTGCTGGCCCCGGTGGGCGGCGGCGGACTGCTGAGCGGAACAGCCTTGGCCGTGGCCTTTACAAGCCCCGGCACCGAGGTAATCGCGGTCGAACCGGCCGGGGCCGACGATGCGTTCCGCTCGATGGCGGCCGGCAGAATTTTGCCGTCGGACAACCCCCGCACGGTAGCCGACGGCTTGCGCACGTCGTTGGGCGAGCTGACATTTGCCGTAATTCAACAGCATGTTCGGCAAATCATCACGGTGACCGACGACGAAATCGTGTCGGCGATGCGCACGTTTTGGCAGCGAACCAAGTTGCTGATCGAGCCTTCGTCGGCCGTCCCGGTTGCCGCCGTGTTGTTCCGCAAGTTGCCCACCGCTGGCCGACGAATCGGCATCATACTGAGCGGTGGCAACGTGGACCCGGCCGACTTTCCCGCCTGAATTATCCCGCTGAATTTCGCGGCCTGAAGGGGTGCGGCGAGCGTCGTTTGACGGCAGTCCCCGCTTTCAACCGAAATGGCGGCATCGACTCATTCCTTCAGTTTTTGCAATTGAAAGGTTTTGTCGAGGCTGCCCGAGGCCAGCATCTTGTCGTCGGGGGAGATGGCCAGCGCACTCACGCGATCGGTGTGCGATTGCAAATTGTGCTCCAACTGTCCGGTCTTGGCGTTCCACATTCGAATGGTGCCGTCGTTGCCGGCTGACAGCAGATAGTTGCCGTCTCGCGTGAGGGCTACCGCGTTGACGCGATCGGTGTGCCCTAGCAGGGTATGCGCCGCGGTTCGACTGGCCACATTCCAAAGTCTTACCTGCCCATCGGCAGCGCCCGAGGCAACCTGCAGACCGTTGGCGGAAAACTGCAGGCAAGTGATCGTTGCGTTATGTCCTGTCAGCACGCTGGTCAGTTTGTCTTGCGTGGTGTCCCATAAGGCCAGTACTTTGTGGTCGCCGCCAAAGGCCAACACCGAGCCGTCGGGCGAGTAAGCCAGGCAAAGGATGGGTTTGCCCACCGTGAGGGTCTTCAGGAGCTTGCCGGCCGTGGCGTCCCAGATCTTCACCGTTCCATCGTTGCTGCAACTGGCCAGCTGTTGCCCATCGGGTGAGAACGCCACGCAATTCACTCGCATGGCGTGCCCTGTGCAGAGCACTGCGGTTCCGCTGGCCAGATTGCAGATGCGAACCTTGTGAGCTTCGCCGCCGATAACCACTCGTTTGCCATCGGGCGAAAATGCCAGAGCGAGAAAGCGCTCTTCAGGGATGCTGAAGTTGCGGGTGGTTTGGCCACTTTGGCAATCGAGAATCTGGAGCGTTCGGTCATAGCCGGTGGTAGCCAACTGCCTTCCATCGGAACTGAAGGCCAAGGCCATTACGCCGTCGCCATGGCGATCGTACGAAGCAAGCAGCGTGGGACGCGGCGCAGGCCCCGAGCTTGTCGCGGGCGGGGACGAACCGGGGATCGATGAGCCTGGGGTGGACGAAGCCACGCTGGCGGGCGGCGTGCCGCGAAAAACCGAGGCGACGTCGGCCACGGCGCCTTTGTAGGGCTTGACCTTCAATTCCACCTGGATCTTGACCAGGCCTTTCAGCTGAGGCAAAGCATGGTCGTACAAGCCATAGGCCCATTCGAGCGCGGCGTCTCGATACTCGGGTGGGGCGGTCTGAGCCCATTCCACCCAGCGATCGGCCAGTTTGCACTGCTGTTCCGCGTCCGCAGGCAGTTCGATATCGTCTGCGGCGAGCGAAGCCAGCTTCTCATCAGAACTTTGCTTCAGCAGCTGAAAGCCCGGCTGCCAGCGTTTCCAGCCAAAGGCCAGTTGCATTCCAAGCTGATGATTGGCCTGGGCGTCGTCGGGCGTTTTCTTCAAGACTTCCAGCGCGGCGGTCAGTTGCTGGTGCTGTGCAGACTCGGTGGCCATTTGCTCGATCGCCGCTTGGGCCTGGCGGGCTTTCACCGTGTCGCGGGCGTCGCGCGAGGCCGATTCGGCCAGATTGAGCAGTTCGGCGGCCAAGTCATAGCGTCGAGCCTGATGGGCTTCTTCGGCCACGTCGAACGCCGCCGCCGCCACCGCCTTGCGCGTGGTGGAAAACTTGGCGGCCTTGAGGGCCTCGCGCACCACGCGAGCCCTGGCTTCCAGCGGGTCGACTTCGAAGATCGACGTAATCTCGGCGGCGACCTTCATCGCCATTTCCATCTCGGTGCAGGCGATGGCCAGCTCTTGCGCCTCGATCAGCAACGCGTACTTTTCCGACAGATTGTTCTGCACCGACTCCGCATGCTCCATCAACGTTTCCGCGAGCACCAATTGATCCGAAGGCTTGGTAGCCGCGGCAAACTTTTCGGCAAACACCTGCCGGGTAAATTCGCGCGATTGCTTCACCGCGTCGTCCGAGGGAAGCGGCTTGCGCTCCGTTGCCACCTTGAGTTTTGGGTTGAGCAGGGAATCGCTCAACGCCAGAGGGTCGCTGTTCGACGTTTCCAGAGAAGTTGCCGAATCGGCGCCAACCGCGGCAGAATCCGCCGGGGAGGAGACAGTGGCTGCTGGCATCGGGCCAGGCGACATGAGCGTCGGCGTGCCAAATAGCGATTCGCCGCCGGCGGCGGCCGTAGCGGCGGCGGTATCGGTAGGCGAATGGACTGCTGCCGTGGTGATCGGCTTGGCGCGCGTCATTGCGCCCCGCAGTTGACCCCAATGCTCTTCACTCGGAACAACTAACTGGGGAGCCCCGTACTTGCGGGTGTGAATTTGAAAGCTGGCGGGCGCAGCCACCTTGCCGGCAAACAGGCGATCGGTCAAGGTCTTTCCATCCTGGGCTGTGCGCTCAATGGTTCCGACTTCCAGCCAGCCCTCTTGGACAAATCGCTCGGCGGTGTGGCGGGTATCCATCCATCCTCCACTCGAGTTGCCGTCGTATTGCCAGCTACAGACCAGGACGACGACTCCCGGCTCTTTGATTTGAAAGTTCACACTTCGTCCCTTGCCAGGGATATACCGATACATGGTTGCTCCGCGTAAGAACTCGGGCACCTTGTCGAAATACTCGGACGAATCCAGCGGTTCCTTGACATGGTCCGCGACTTCCACCACGGCCGGCTTTAGGCCGCCAGATTGAGCGACCGCCAAGGGGGCGACCATGATTGTTGCGCCCAGACAGGCCAAGGCACTCACGCAACGGAACGCAGACCGGTTAGTTTTCATGAACCGCTCCCCAAAAACGCTCAATGTCGTACCCCAACCAATGAAATGCTTGGCCTTGAAAGGTATACGCAGTGTAGTTTTGCGCGCCTTTCGTTGTCAAAACCTTTGTGCGAGGCGATAACCATTAGAACGCCGCGTTTAACGCTGGAATGCCGACAATGGGGGCGGGTTGTCAATTCCACCAGGCCATGTTAGGAACTTTACCAGTCCAGTCCATCGTTGTGTTCGTCTGGGACGACGTCTCCAACTTCCCATAGGCACGGGTGCACCTCGCGCCTGAGACTCCGCATTCGCACCGTAATTCGCAGGATTCACTCCATGCTCCACGCCGTTATCATGGCCGGTGGAAGCGGCACCCGCTTCTGGCCGGAAAGCCGCAGAGATCGGCCCAAGCAGTTGCTCAACCTCACCGGCGAGCGCTCGATGATCCAGCTCACGGTCAGTCGGTTAGGCAATCTGGTCACGCCGGAGCGCACCTTGATTGTGACCAACGAGCGGCTGGTGGCCGCGATTGCCGAGCAACTGCCCGACCTGCCGCCGGAGGCCATCGTGGGCGAGCCGTGCAAACGCGACACCGCCCCCTGCATCGGGCTGGCCGCTCTGCTGGTGAGCCGCCACGACCCCGACGCCACCATGGCCGTGCTGCCGGCCGATCATGTGATCGAGCCGGCCGCGGTGTTTCAGGCGGCCATCCAGCAGGCGGAGCAATGGGTTGCCGACGCCCCCGGCCGCATTGTTACGTTTGGCATCCGACCCACGTACGCGGCCGAAATCTATGGCTATATCGAAGCGGGCGAAATCCTCAAAGCCACGCCCACGGCCGAGGTCGCCCCCACCGTGTATCAAGTTCAGCAGTTTCGCGAAAAGCCGGGCGCCGCCACGGCCCACAGCTTTTTGGAACAGGGCAACTACTTCTGGAACTCAGGCATCTTCGTCTGGAAGGCTGCCACCATTCTCGCCGCTTTGCGGCAGCACCAGCCAAAGATGTTTCAGCACTTGCAAATCATTGGCGCCGCGCTCGGCCAGCGCGATTTTCAGGAGATATTCCGCCGCGAGTTCGCCGCCATCCAAGGGATTTCCATCGATTTTGCCGTGATGGAACACGCCACCGACGTGGTGGTGATCGAAGCCCCGTTTACGTGGGACGACCTGGGCAGTTGGCGGGCACTCTCCCGCCTGGCCGGAACCGACGAGCAACAAAACACCGTGCTCGCGAAGCGCTACCTGGGGCTCGAGTCTCACGGCAATATCATTCGCAGCGAAGGCCAGCATCTGATTGTCACGCTCGGCATTCAAGACTGCATTGTGGTTCACACCGCCAACGGCACGCTGGTGGCCAGTAAAGAGCATGAAGAAAAAATACGCGACGTCGTCAAGCAAATGGAACAGCCGGGTTGGGAAGAATATCTTTGAACCTCAAGGTATTCTACTGGCTGGCGGAGCAGCTTCGGCTCGGCTCTCACGATTTTTCTCGCTGCCAAACCACATCAGCACATAAAAGAAAATCGGCGTGAGAATGATTCCGAACGCCGACACGCCGATCATGCCGGCGAATACGGCGGTGCCCAGCGAGCGCCGCATTTCGGCCCCGGCCCCCGTTCCCAACATCAGGGGCGCCACGCCCAGGATGAAGGCAAACGAGGTCATGATGATCGGCCGCAGGCGCAGTTTGGAGGCTTCCACCACGGCATCTCGCAGCGGCTTGCCCTCGTCGCGAAGTTGCTTGGCGAACTCCACAATCAAAATCGCATTCTTGGCCGCCAGCCCCACCAGCACCAAGAACCCAATCTGCACGAAAATATCCACCGGCAACGAGGCAATGAACATCCCCATCACGGCGCACAACAAGCACATGGGCACGACCAGAATCACCGCCATGGGTAGCCGCCAACTCTCATACCTGGCCGCCAGCACCAGGAACACAAGCGCCGAGCCAATGGCAAATATATAGATCGCCGTGTTGCCGGCCATCAACTGCAAATACATGATCTCTGTCCACTCATAGGTCACATTCTCATCGTCGGCGATGTCTTGAATGATATTGATCACATCGCCCGAACTGGTGCCGGGGGCCGGATTCCCCATCACCGCGGCCGAGGAGTACATGTTGTACCGCATCACCATGGCCGGCCCTCCCACGCTCTCATCGCGGAACAGGGTCGCCAAGGGAACCATTTTGCCCAGCTTGTTGCGAACCATGAGTTGCCGCATCCGCGGGGCCTGCGTGCGGAAGTCGGATTCCGCCATCAGGTTCACCTGCCAGGTTCGTCCAAACTCGTTGAACAGGTTGACATAGTACCCGCCCATATAAACCTGCAGGGTGTTGAACACGTCTTCCACAGGCACGCCGAGCGACTCGCACTTGGTGCGATCGATATCGAGATACAACTGCGGCGTATCGGCGCTGAACATCGTGAACGAGCCAGCGATGCCAGGGCTCTCGTTGACCTTGGCAACCATGGCGTCGGTTTGATCCTGCAGTTCTTGCAGATCGACATACCCTCGCTGCTCCACCTGAAACTTGAAACCGCCACCGGAGCCGAGGCCCTGAATGGGAGGAGCGCGAAACACTTGGATCTGAGCGCCGTCGATCTCCTCGCGGCATATGGCTTCGAGCTTGGCGCCAATCACGGCGTCGTAAAGTTCGGGCGACGTGCGATCTTCAAACGGCGCCAAGATCACGAAGCACGAACCGAAGTTCGATCCATTCGCCGATAGCAAGATCGATTGCCCCGCGATGGAAAGCGTATGAGCGACGCCTGCCATGCCGCCTTGACGCTTGCCGTCCTTCAATTCCCCCAGTGCCAGGTTCTGCACGCGGTCCATGATCTCTTGCGTTCGCTCCACCGAAGCTGAGTCGGGCAATTGCACGTTTACCAGCAGGTATCCCTGGTCTTGCATGGGTATGAACGCCTTGGGCGCCGCCACCATGCTCCACCCGGTCAATACCAGCAGGCCACCGTAAACGAATATCACGATCGCGCTCAAGCGAGTCAGCCGGCTGATCGTGGCGCCGTAAAGCTCCGTCAGATAATCAAAGAAGCGATTGAAGCCGCGGAAGACAAAACTCAGCGAACGATTCACTACACCGATGATGAACCAGCCCAATACGGCGCCGGCAATCGCGCCAGGCACAAATAGCGCCATGTACGGCCCCCACGACAGGCCTTCGCCCTCTTGCATCCAGCCATGCCGTTCCAGCGGCTCCGTCAGAAAGGTTTGCGCCAGCCAGGCAGCGAGCAAACCACCGAACAGGCCGAAGATCCACCAGGGGAGTGCTTCATGCCGAGGGTGCCCATGTTCATCCATTTTCTCGGTTTGGAAAATGGCGACCGCGCGCGACGGTGTCAGCGTCATCGCGTTGATGGCCGAAATGATCATGGCCGCGGAGATTGTCAAGGCAAACTGCCGGAAGAACTGTCCGGTCACTCCTGGCACGAACACGCTCGGCAAAAACACCGAACTCAGGACGAGCGTGATGGCGAGAATCGGCCCGGTAATTTCCTCCATCGCCCGAATGGTTGCGTTCTTGGCATTCAATCCATACGACATCTGCCGTTCGACGTTTTCCAGCACCACAATGGCATCATCCACCACAATGCCAATGGCCAGCACCATGCCAAACAGCGTGAGGTTGTTCAGGCTGAAGTCCATGGCCGCCATTACGGCGAACGTGCCCACCAGCGAAACGGGCACGTCGATCATCGGCAGGATCATGGCCCGCCAGTCTTGCAGGAAGAAGAGAACCACGATGGCCACCAGAATGATGGCGTCGCGGAGAGTCTTGAATACCTCGACCACCGATTCTGTAATGAAGGGCGTGGTGTCATAGACAATCTTATATTCAATTCCCTGCGGGAACTTTTCGCTCAGTTCACGCATTTTGCTCTTGACCAATTTAGCGACTTGCAGAGCGTTGGAGCCCGGCAATTGCCAAATGGCCAGCCCCACCGACGGCATCCCATCCATCTGGCAGACTTGATCGTAGGCCTGCGCGCCAAGTTCCATGCGGGCCACGTCGCGCAGCCTTACCACCTGGCTGGAAGCGCGGCCTTCTTGCTCGTTTCCCTGTCCTGTCTTGATGATGACATCACCGAACTGACTGGGATCGGTCAAGCGGCCGAGCGTACTGAGCGTGAGTTGAAATTGTTGGCCTGCTGGCACGGGGGGGCGCCCTACCTGGCCGGCCGCCACCTGAACATTCTGATTCTTCACGGCCGAAACAACGTCTGCCGTCGTCAGGTCGCGCGAGGCCATTTTCTGAGGGTCGAGCCAGGCGCGCATGCTATAGTCGCGCTGGCCCAGGTAGGTAAGGTCACCGACGCCGTCGATACGCAGCAGTTCATCCTTGAGCTGAATCGTGGCATAGTTGGATAGATAAAGATCGTTATAGCGATTGTCCGGCGAAATCAGGTTGATCGCCAGCAGAATGCTAGGCGATTTCTTCTTGGTGGAAATGCCCTGGAGTTGCACTTGCTCGGGCAATTGGGCCATGGCCAGCGAAACGCGGTTTTGCACCAGCACCTGGGCCATGTCCAAATCAACGCCCAGGTCGAAGGTAATCGTCAGATTATAGGCGCCGTCGTTCGTGCAGAGGGAAGACATATAGAGCATGCCTTCCACGCCATTCACCTGCTGCTCGATCGGAGCGGCCACGCTTTCCGCCACCACCTCGGCATTGGCGCCCGGATAGGTACAACTTACCTGCACCGTGGGAGGCGTGATGTTGGGATACTGTGCGATCGGCAGCATGAAAGCCGCGACGCCGCCTATCAACACGATGACAATGGACACCACCCAGGCGAAAATCGGTCGTTCGATAAAGAATCGCGCTAACATGGCGGTGGCTTCACTGGAGGTGTGGGATGCTTGGTTTCTTGCTCGTTAACATCTCTAACATCTCTGCAAGCTGCGGAGAACTTTAATGCCTCAGCGTCCGTTGGCGGTTTACCCGCGTTAAGCATGTCCACCTTCAACATTCGAATCCGCGAGCACGTCGAATTGCGCCCGGCCCCTGATTCGACAAGAAAGTCGACTATGAAGGGGTGTTGGCAGGCATGGGCGCGGCAGGCTGTGAAGGCTCGGTCGCCGGCGTGGCAGGGGGAGTCGTCTCGGATTTGTCGCCTCCAACTGGCTTGCTTTCCGGATCGGGTTTCGATTCCGAATCGGTCTTAGGCTCGGGGTTCGGTTGCGGTTTTGTTTCTGGTTCGGGTGTGGCATCTTGATCGGGTGTTGCCGCAGGTCGAGCAGGCAGGGTCGTCGCTGGTTGGGCCGGCGGTGTGGCATTGCCCGCTGGGGGCGGCAGTTCGATCGGCATCACCTTCAGGCCGGGATGAACCCGCTGCAAACCGCTGACAATCACGCGGTCGTTTGCCGTAAGACTGGGAACGGTATCCTGGCTTTTGGCCGCCGTTTCCTGGGGATCGTCATCCAAATCCACAATGGGTTGCAAACCTTCGGGCGTGCGCAGCATGGGGATGGGCAACACCACTTGCAACGAATTGGGCTGCTGCGGCCCCAGGTTTACCGGTCGATATTCAACAATGTTGTCATCATTCACCACGAGAACATACTTGAGCCCCTGATCGGTTCCGATGGCCGCCTGGGGTATCAGGATCGCCTCGTAGGGTGAGCTGATCGGCAGACGAATTCTGACAAACAGCCCTGGCGTCAATAGCCGAGGGATATTCTTTCCCAGGCTGGGGTTGGGAAACTCGCCCCGAACTTGCAGCGTGCCGGTCGAAGCATCGAGGGCATTATCAACAAAGTTGAGTTTGCCAGCATGAGGATAGCGGGTTCCTTCATTGGACAGGCCCAAGTCGACCGAAAGGGAGTTAACCTCGCGGCTGGCCTTGAGCTTGCCTTCGCGAATGAATTCTTGCACGCGCAGCACGGTGAACTCATCCACGTCAAAGTAGGCGAACATCGGGTCTTGCGAAACGACCGTGGTCAGCAGGGTTTGATCCTGGGTCACCAGGTTGCCAATCGTGAGCAAGTTGCGACTGGCTTCGCCTTGAATGGGCGAGTTCAATCGCGTGAACTCAACATTCAGCTTGGCTGCCTCGGCATTGGCCAGGGCGGCTTCTTTGGAGGCTTCGGCTTCGCTTTCGGCGGCAATATACTTATCAATATCTTTCTTGCTAATGGCGCCGGGAGTTTTGGCAACTTCTTGAGCCCTCGCCAGGTCGGCCTTGGCGAGCACCAGTTGAGCTTCGGCCAAATTCACCTGCCCATTGGCAACATCAAGCGCCGCCTGATACGGCCTGGGATCTATTTCAAACAGCTGCTGGTCTTTGGTTACTTCGGCACCGGGAACGAAATCGACCGACACCAGGTAGCCCGTCACCCGGGCTTTGATGTCCACGGATTGCTCGGCTTCGGTTCGACCGGTGAAATAAGCGTAATCGATCACGGTGCGCTGCACCGGCCGGCTCACCTTCACTTTGGGAGGAGCCTTGTCCTTCGAGGCCGACGACTCCGGCCGGCATCCTCCCAAAGCCGCCAGGGCGAACGTCAGCACCCATCTCCAACTGGCTCGCGGTCTTGCTAGTCTCATGGTTGCTCGTACCCCATTGAACCGTGGGCTGGCGCCTCCACGACGCTGGCATGTCTTGGGTACTCTAGCTCAAGGTTTCCCCGCGGACTGTGGACAATGCGAAACGGTGGCAAAAACACGACGCGTGGTTTCCCCACGCACATGCCAGAAGGTATCGCGGGGGGGATGGTTCGTCACCGCCAAAGGCCGGATCGGTGTCTGCCCTCCCCCAGCAACGCAACCGTGCTCCCACGTCTTTGGAAAGTGTGGCGAGTCCGCAGGGCATTCGCATCCATCGGCAAATCCACTACAGTAGGCATCTGCGAATGATTGCCGACCAGTTGTGAGGATGGTAATGATGGCGGTAGCTGCATCGTCGTGGCGATGTGGTTTCTTTTCACCGAAAAGTCCAGCATGTTTAAAAAATGGAACGTAGGCTTCTGAGTGTCGGAACATGCAGGACAGCAACTTGCAACTTCCGTCGCTCCCTCCCGCAGTCAAGGATGCCCTCCCGCCATGAAAGCCACCGCACCTGCCGAATCTCAAGCGGCCGCCGCGTTGCCTCCGCAGAACGTGCGGACCCTGATCAGCTTTCTGCTGTTCGTGCATTTTTTTTCACTCGCGGTGGTGTTGATTTTCAACAACGCCTCGACCGACATCGCGCAAAAGTTGCGGCGCATGCCCGGCTTGTACCTGCAGGCGTTGTACATGGACGTGGATTTCGACCACGGTCAACCATTCAAGAAGCGCGTCTTTCCCGTTGCGGAAAACGCACCGGTCCAGCGCGACAATCCGCGCGATATGCCTCGCGGCCGCCGCGGCCGTTACCACCTCACCCAAGGCGAGGTTTACGACAACTCGTTTTTTGTCGAAGTGGAAATTCCCGACGCGGAGTACCTTCGCAAGCAAGGCAGCAAGTATCAGGGAGAGCGGAAGATCGTTACCATTCCCGCCAGCGATCTTGGCCCGCGGCAGCGATATTTGCGTTATCACACTTTGGCCTGGGAAGCCGCCCGGCTTAACGGTCAAGAAGAAGTGGATGCCGTGCTGCTGGGCGGCATTGGCGGTGGAATTCTGAATGAACACGGCGTGCCGAAAAATGTGCCGTGCCGAGTGCGAGTTTGGCGGTTGGCGCCGCTGACGGTCGAACAAGCGATCCACCAGAATGAAACGGTTCGCGATCCCTGGAATAAACGCCCACTGGGTCCCGATATCAATCTCGAAGGCGTGATTTTCTTTGATAAAGACGGTCAGGTGCAGTTCTCAAGAACTTTGCCAATCAACGAAGTTGCTCCGCCCCCCGATAGTCCGCCGCCCGGCCCCGTCGGCGCGGGCGCCTCGCCCGCAATCGGGCCCGAGCCGAAAACGCCCCCCGGCGTGTAAGCGACTTCGCCCCCCGTTGCCTGACGAACCGATTGCGCCATCCCTGTTGAAAACAGCAAAGCCCTCTGGGGTTCTCGCCTATCTAGGCCAGCTTGGAGTACGGATCGATGTCATCTCCTTCGCACAACCTTGTGTCGCCCAGTTGGAACGAAGAATTGGGCAATTGCTGGAACCAGTTCTGGTTCCGGCCCAGCGATCCCGCCGTGTTGGGAACCGTGCGAGTACTTGTCGGCCTGGTGGCGCTGTACTTGCATGCCACGCTGGCATTTGACCTCGACCGGTTTTTTGGCCAGCAGGGCTTTTTGCCGCTGAGAACTGTCGACGATTGGTACGGCTGGTTTGTCGATACGGGCGAACCGATGTTTCATCACTCGTACTTGAGTTACTTGCGAACGCCCGGCCAATTGATGGTCGCCCATTGGCTAGGCTTTGGCGTGCTGGCGCTCTTCACCTTAGGCGTCTTTACGCGAATTACCTCGATCGCCTCGCTGATCGTGTTGCTAAGCTACCTGCACCGCGCGCCCATGATCACCTCGCAGGTCGAGCCCATTCTGGCGATGTTCATGTTTTACCTGTGTCTTGGTCCCGCGGGCGCCGCTGTTTCGGTCGACGCCTGGTGGTCGGCGCGGCGCCGCCAGCACGATCCCACGTTGCTCCCGCGCCAAATCCAAACCGTTCCGACCCGTTGGGGCGCCACCGTGGTGGTGCGACTCATTCAGATTCATGTCTGTATATTCTATATGATGAGTTTCTTCGCCAAGATCGCTGGAGGAACGGCAGGCAATGTCTGGCTCCAAGGCGATGCCATGTGGTGGGTGATTACCGAGCCCGACATGCCGCTGGTCAACTTCACCTGGATCGCCCGCTACCCGGTGCTGATCGACTTATGGACCTTCTCTATCTTGTTGTTCGAGTTCAGTTTTCCCTTGCTGGTCTGGTTCCGGCTGTTCCGCCCCATCATGCTGGCGCTGTCGGTGCCCATGTGGATTGGCCTGGCGCTTGGCGCCGGTTTGACCACCTACGCGGCGGTGATGCTGATTGGCAGTCTGGCCTTCCTCGACCCGCTTTGGCTCCGCTCGTTCAGCCTTTGCTGCCGAGAGAAGTTTGGGCGCAAGCCAACCGTTGCGACTCGGGGTAGCTGATACCGCGCGGCACGCTCAATATTTGGCCAGCGTGCCCGGGCGGCCATGATTCGAAGACAGGCCCAAGGCAATGCTAGCGGCGCCAGGCTTTCATCAGCGCGCGAAATCCTGACACGTGCCCCAAGAATTCTCGACGAGCCTGATTCAGCCGGTTCGTGAATGAAGCATCGCCAGAGTATTGAGAGTCGAGTGACTATAAAAAAATGCCCCGTGGCGGGGCAGTCGCCACGGGGCCAAAATGTCGGTA
This sequence comes from uncultured Pirellulales bacterium, assembly GCA_964445985.1. Classification (GTDB taxonomy): domain Bacteria; phylum Planctomycetota; class Planctomycetia; order Pirellulales; family S012-138; genus CAYUMU01. The sequence goes on from CAYUMU010000006.1 coordinate 18,734, forward strand.
GGGGGCAGATCCACCGACAGATGTAAGGATACCTGATTCGCCCAAGGGTGCAAGATTCGTCAGATTACGTTTTCGTCATCGATGGCGAGCACCCACGAGAGCTGGCGATCACAGTTCAAATGTCCCCCGCAGCTGTTTGTATTCCCCAGCCATCCAGCGGGGGATATCGCTCTTGTACCAGCGTGAAAACCGGCTTTCGCTAGGTCCGCCAGGCAGGTTTGTCTGGGCTTCGTCGGTACTCATGTCGGTGGTGAAGTGATACGACGGCGCAAATGTGGATTCGCGGCGCGCCACCCGCAACAAATGCCCTTGGAACGGCGTGGCAAAACAACCTGGCATCGCCAGATCTCCGCTATGAAAACCCAGCGCCCAGCCCACGCGTTGGGCTTCGAAATAGCGGTTCGTGAACGAGAACGCGTTGGTTGTCGACCACGGAGACAGCGCTTCCCCCTCAAGCATGGTTGCGGCGCGGCGAATCAAATCGCCCTTGTCGCGCCCCCGCAGCCATATCGACTCGTTCTGCTGCAGCAACTGATCCACGCGGGTAATGATCATCACGGAAAAGCCTGCCCTGGTGCATAGGTAGACCATTCGCCGCCAGCCGATCCCGCCTTCCCTTTCGGGCTCTTCGCCAAATACTTCGAGCAGCACCCGGCGATAGAGATTATTGAATAACGTGGCTTCGCAACTTTCAGGATTATATTTGTGATCCCAGGCAGCTAAGCGCTCGCGGACTTCCCCCTCGGGCAAGTGCGGCAAAAATACTTGCATCAGATCGCGGGCCTGCAGGCTGACCACGTCGTACTGCAACGCCTGCATGTCACCAATCGTGGCGCTGCTCATTTCGGCCAACCGTTCCACGATCCGCCGCTTGCGGTAATCGGGAATGGGAATCGTGACCAGAAGCGGACCTTCGGGAGGGTTCAACGGTTCGTTGGCGGTGGCCACATAGCCTTCGGGGGGATCGTAGATCCGCGGTAGCATTTCGGCCGGAAGTCGGCCTTGCCAATGGTTGGCCTCGTCCCAGGCCGGAATCGGCAGCAATCCGTGAATATGCGCGGGACGGCGGGGGAACCAGCCGCAGGCTTGCATGCCAATGTGACCGGCATGGTCCGCGAACGTCCAGCAGAGCGTGGGTTGGGGGCATTCACGAACCAGGTCCATGGCTTCGGCGGCCGAAGAAACATGTACCAGTTTGCTCCAGGTAACCAAACTGCGGGCCACGCCGGTGTGCAAGCCCATGATGGCCATGTTGAGATGCAGCCCTTCGCCAAGCTCGTCAGGGTCGCATTCCAGGGTGCCCACTTCGTTCTCAAAGGCTTGCATGCGGTAGGCGTCTTCGCCCTTGCGGCAAATCAACTCCTCCCGAATCTCAAAAGCCTGCCAGCGTTCGCCCCGCCGGTATTCCCAGTGGCCGTCTTGCTGCCGGCACTCTTCGATAAAATAGTCGCTCGTATCACCCTTGAGATAGGTCACTCCCCATGACAAGTCATTGGTACGACCGACGCCAAGGATGGGGCAACCGGGCAAGGTAGCGCCCATCGCGTATCGATTGTCCCAGCGAAGCACGGCCTCGTACCAAATCGCCGGGAGCCGATTGACTTCGAGATGCGGATCCGCCGCCAACAACGCGCCCCCCGTGGCGCTCCTCCAAGGGCTCACCGCCCAAGCATTGCTGCCTGCCATGTACGGCAAATCGGCCATTAGTTCCAAGGCTTCGTCCGATAGGCGCCGCGACATGCGAATCTTGCGAAGCAGCTCAAAGTCGGCGTCGTTGAGCAACGGAGAAATCAGTTCCTGCATCCGTTCATCGCGAACGCCAGCTTGAATGAGCTCCAAAATGAGCCGTTCCTGCCGCTGCTGACCCACGGCCAAACCGTTGAACGCCAGCAGTTTGCCCAGCAACATGGCCGACTGTGGTTCCCAGGGTTCGATAGGAAACCTCGTGGCCCACATGGGCAGCGAACGGCCCGCTTGCAGCATGCCATCGGTCACGCCGTTGCAATAGCATTCCAACTCCACGCGTTCGGGATCGCTCAGCGATGCCACCTCTTCATCCAGATTGAGGTGCAAGCCCATCCGGCGAAAGAAGCAATCGGTTTCAAACAGTTCGGGCTTGTTGGCGATCAACTCGCTCGAGCGGCCGCCGGCCAGAGCCCGCGAAAACAGCACTTGTGTGGTGCGATCCACCGCATGCATGTAACCCAAGCCGTAGAGGCTGGAATGCCAAGAGTCGGCCACGATATGCGGAACGCCCGCGTCATCGCGGGCTGCCAGAAAAGGGCGCCGATTGTATTTAATCCGTATGCGTTTCATCCGTGGGTGCACATCAGCTGCGGAGGGGTGCGTGAAGCGAGGGTTGGGGTAAGTTTACCCAAGCTGTGCAGGCAGAGCGAGCGCTGTGAGAACGAATCCCCCCGCCCAACGGCATCGCTCTCTGCGAGGTAACGTGGTGGTGGACTCGATTGCCGCGGCTGGCAAGCGTAAGGTATGTTACGGTAGCCGTTGAACCAGTCGCCCGCGGCCGTTTTTTGGCGGCTGGCACGGAGCAATCGCAACGCTTACGCCCCCCCACTCCTGTGCAGAGGAACGTCATGAATCATGAAGAACTGGTTACGATCTACACGGTTCAAGATGCAATGAAGGCCGAGATCATCAGGAACTACCTGGAAAGCGAAGGCATTCCCTGCCGGCTGGGCAACGAAAGTCAGGCCGGATTTACCGGTATTTTTCAGGTGGACTTACTGGTCCGCGCGGAAGATTCGGATCGTGCGCAGAAATTGATCCGGCAGCATTTGCACGAGAACCCTTAACGCGGGTAAACCGCAACAGACGCTGAGGCATGAAAGTTCTTTGCAGCTTGCAAAGACGTTAACGAACAAGAACCTCTACCGGGCCAACTTGCGCATCACTCGCGACTTCGTCGGGTGGGAAAGGGGGCGGCGGATTCCCGATCCTCCAAACCCTTTCGCCGATCAGCGGCTATTTGTTTTCACCGGCGGAGTTGTTGCCGCCGTGTTTCACGGCGCTGGTCGCCCGCTTGAGGGTGTCTCGCATCACATCCACGGGGGCCTCTTCGCCAGTAAACAACTGGAACTGCAGGGCGGCCTGGCGAACGAACATGTCCACGCCGGTAACCGTGTAACAACCGCGGCTGGCGGCATCTTTGATGAGCAGGGTATTTTCCGGGTTGTACACCGTATCAAACACCACGGCGCCGGGGCGAAGCCAACTCTTTTCCATGGCGCTGTCGTTCACCTTGGGGTGCATGCCCAGCGGGGTGCAATTCACCACGATGTCGGCCTGCACCGAACCCCGGCGGTCCCAAGGGCAGGCGGCACAATCAAGATACTGCGCCAGGCGTTCACCGTTTTCCGCGGTGCGTGAGCTGATTTGCACGTCGGCGCCCCGCTTCTTCAAACCGTATGCCACGGCTTTGGCCGCGCCTCCCGAACCCAGCACGAGAGCCGTACAGCCGGCAATTCCGGAGTGCTCTTCGATCTCGGCCACGGCTTTCTCAAGGCTTTCCAAGGCGGCTTGATAATCGGTATTGATACCCACCAGTTCGGTTCCGTCGAACATGATGGTATTGGCCGCGTGAATCCCCAGCACGCTTTCGTGTCGCTGCTGCAAGTAGGGCAGTACCGCTTCCTTGTGGGGTATGGTCACGCTTAAGCCGCGCAGCCCAAACGAGCGGGCTTCGGCCAAAAACGCCGACAGGCTCTCCGGCGGCACCCGGAAGGGAACATACACCTTATTCAGTTTGAGCTGCCGGAAGGCTCGATTGTGAATCAAGGGACTCAGGCTATGCCCAATGGGATCGCCAATGACACCGTAAACTTCAGTGTCGGGACCGATCTCGTCGTAATTGTAGATTTCTCGCATTTCTTCAAAACTCAACTGCCCAGGCGCCAGGGCCCGTTCGGAGTTGAAGGTCGCAAAGGTAAACGGCGCCCCAAAGCGACCGGTGAGAATGCGGGAAGGCACGCCAATATCGCCCATGCACATGCCCACGGTCGGAATCGGGCTGCGGGCAACCAACTCCAACATCCTCAGGTTATCGCAGGGGTGATTCGCCATGGTGGCCAGCTTCACCACGTCGGCATCTTGGGCGGCCAACCGTGCATGGATGGCATCCAAATCGTCGGGCGTCTTCCGAAAATCGTGATAGCTGACGATCCGCTTGGTTTTCCCAAACCTGGGAATCTTGCTCGCCACGTCTTCTTCGAGGTCCACGTAATCCACGCCAGCGGCAATGGCCGTGCGCAGCAACACGGTTCGCTGTTCTTCGGTGCCTGCATACATGCCGCCGTCTTGCTCGCGGCGAATGGTAATCACCACCGGCGAGGGCCGATTTTCCAGCAATCGCGGCAGGTTGATTTTGCTTCGTAGATAATCCAGCCGCAGCTCCACCAGGCCGGCGCCCTGCTCTACCAGGTGCCGATGTTCCGCCATCATGTGCCGATGTCGGCCGCGACCAATGCTAACGCAAATCATGTTGTTCCGAGCAATAGAGTAAAGCGATCGCGGCCCACCAGCCGACGCCAGAGGGGTTCCCACTCAAGAATCAATGGCGTCTCCCTGCCCCCCATCGATTCCGCTGCCAGAAACGCAGCAGCCAGCTATCTCCTGCCAGCGTAAAAAGCCGACTTGCGGGCGTCAACTTACAGCTTCTTGCCAAGCAGGAAACTGGCGGAGCCTCGCCCTTGTCGGCCTTGTCGGCCTGAGTGCCATCCAATCGATCTTGCTGATCTTTCGGCGAGCCAGGGTGCGGGCAACTCGGCCTGCTTCGCGATTCCCGTTCCGCGGCAATGACCGCAAACATTTCGGGAACCGCTTGCCCGATACCAGTTGAGCTGACGCCTTCAAATTCCGCTCGTCGTTAAGCCAGATTGCGAGGCCACTGCCAACGCCACCAGCGGGTCAATCGATTCCAAACTCCCCGCGAACGTAATAAGCTGCGTCGCCGATGGAGGTAATGGTGAAGGTCGTCGGCCAGGGCTTGCATCGAGGGATATCTTCGATCCGGTTGCTTCTGCAAACAGCTCAGGCAAATGGCTTCGAGCCGGGGATCGACCGCCGAGTTGAATTCGCGAGGGGGAATCACCGGATCGTTGACGATCCGCTGCATGACGTCGAGCAAGTTGGCAGCCTGGAAAGGAGCCCGACCCGCCAGGAGAAAATACAACACGGCCCCCAAGGAATAGACGTCGCAGAGCGGGCTGGGTCGTTGCAGCTTGCCGCTGGCCGTTTCCGGCGGCATAAAGTGAGGCGTCTCGAAGGCGTCGCCCGTGGTGGTCAGCTCGCTTCCGCCTGGCACCCGATAGGCTAAGCCCAAGCCGCAAAGTCGAGCATTTTCGCGGCGGTCGAGCAAGATCTTCGTGGGCTTGAGATGTCCGTGAACCACGCCATGGGCGTGCGCTACAACCAGGGCTTGGGCAACCTGATGCACAATGGCGGCCATGCTCCGCGGCGAGAGGGGAGTACTGCCAGACAGCTGGGCCAATGACTTACCTCGCACCAGTTGCATGGCCCAATAGCAGCGATTGTGCTCCGCCCCGACTTCGGCCAAAGTCACCAGGTTGGGATGGCGAATGGCGCGCACCAACTTCACCTTTTCTTGAAGCCGTTCCAGATCGACCGCGGCAATGCGATGGGCGGATATCACGACCTTGATCGCCACCTCGGAGCCATCGACGATGCGGCGGGCACGAAACGTCGTACCCAACCGCCCCCGCGCGAGTTCTTCGCGAAGCTTATAGGCACCAATGGTGCTCGATCGCCGCAAGGCCGTGGTCTTGGCATCGCCGCCTTCCACTGCGGCCCGGGGCAAAAGAGGTTGGACCGCCGCCACGGAAGGGGGCAACTTCCGCGGCGGGGTGGAGGGCAGGGATGACTGCTGCAGATCGGCTTGCAACAGCTCCAACTCTTGTTGCAAAGCAATACGATCGGAGCCGGCCAGCTCGCCCAAAAACGCACTGATTTGTGGGCCTTTGCCGTCACGCCAGGCTTGTTCAAACCGGTCGCACTCGTGGTCAATCCACTCCTGCCGTTCCGCACTGAGCGAAGCCGCCGGCTCAGCGGCAACGGCTATGTCGGTGTTCAGGTGGTCAATGAACAGTGCCCACGACGAGGCCCGGCAAGTGCATGCTTTGCACGAACTCAGGTGCTGCTCGATCGTGGCCCGTTCGAACGAGCTTAAGCGGTGGGCCATGTAGTCCTGCAGAGCCCGTTGCGAAACATGAAGGTCAGCAGGTTCGGTCATTCCCAGCGTTTCAGCAAGTCCCAAGAGAAAACCGGCGGCAAACGAACGACGACGCCCAACCTGGGGGTGGGCTCCATCGCTCTGCCACTGGCCCAATGCCACGCCTAGGTGCAATTCTCGCTGTTGAGCCGGTCGGGAGCAAGCCACATCCAACAACACACATCCAACAACGCCGGTCAGCGGACCAAGCGAAGCAAGAAACAGACAATGGGAGCGTGGACCCAGCAGTGGCGCCGCGGCCGCTAGCCCCAGCCGTGGGCCACAGGCCCTACTTGCCAATCAGCCAGCCCAGCAGGCCGGAACTCGCCGGCGCGGGACTCCAAGGCATGGCTTCCGGCGCGCCGCCGCTGGGGGTCTCTTCCATCGCCATCAGATAAGCCCTCAAGCTGGCCAGCAGCTGGCGGGCCCGTTCGGGTGTATCGTGTCGCCGGCGATCGCGAACTCGCTGGAGCGTGAGTCGCACGCGAATGCGGCTGCGAATGTTCTTTGGCAACCCGTCCGCGCCCTGCTGTTGCTGGCCGGTGACGTCTTCGAAACGCAGATCGACGAAGACCGGGCATTTCCGATCGCTGGAGCGCCGGAATAACCCGCCGCTGCCACCTACCTTCAGTCGCACATCGTGCTGCTCCACCGACACGATCTCCGCATGGTGATCCGCGACAAAGCCGCGCAGCTTCTCGATCGCCATGCTCATGGGCACGGTGGACACCAGCCGCTGTTCGGCCAGCAGGTTGTTTTCGCCGCCGCCTTGCAGCGAGAGCTCTTCCTCGCCGCCTTCCAACCCGGTGCCCAGTTGCACCACGCGGTTGCGACCCCGTTCCTTGGCCTCGTACAGCGCTCGGTCGGCCCGAGCGACCATGGTGTCGGGAGTATCGCCGGCTTGAATTTCGGTTACGCCAAAGCTGGACGTGCAGGCTCGACCACCCAGCGCGTCGTGCTGCAGGCTGCTTAATTGCCGGCGGATGCTCTCGGCCCGCTCGCTGGCAGCGCCCACATCGCAATCGGCGCACAGCAGCACGAACTCTTCACCGCCGAACCGAGCCGCCAGGTCGCCTGTGCGGCAGTTGCCCTTCAGCAGCCGGGCAAAGTTCTTCAGAACCTCGTCGCCGGCCTGGTGTCCGTAGGTATCGTTCACATTTTTGAAATGGTCGATATCGGCAATGATCAGCGAGCAGGGACGATGCCGTTCCAGATGCGCGAGCACGAACATTTCGTGAACGCGTTTGAACTCGGCGCGATTCGCCACGCCAGTCAGGGGATCGCGGGTGGCAGCGTCGTGCAAACTCTGGCAGCGAGCCTCCAGCGACAATTCCGGAGAAACGTCGTGCAGCGTAACAGCCGCGCCGTGCAGCAGGCCATCGGCCCCCACCACCGGAACGGCATGCAACTCCACCGAAAGATCTCGGCGGCCACGTCCGCGAATCATCACCCGGCGAATCCGTTGTTCCCCCGTGGCCAACGCCGAGGCCACGGGGCAATCGCTATCCTGAATCACAATGCCATCGGGATCGCGCAGATCGAGCAACTGCGGCTCGAATGCACGCTGAAAAATGGAACTCGCGGCGATGCCGGTCATTCGCTCCGCGCCAGGATTCCAGCAGATAACGCGCGAAGTATTGTCGACGAAAATGACCGCGTCTCTCAAGTTGTCGATCAGCCGTTCGCGGAACAGCGATTCACAAATCAGTGTCGGGGTTGCCGAGGGCGTTGTATTCAAACGCCACATGTTGTTTACCAGGCCAGGGTCGAGGGCGGCCAGCCAGCGGCGCAAAACTCGCTCATGCCATTCGGTTTGACTGTGTCCCTGCAGGGCAGCAAACGCTTCAACCAACTTGGGGTCGAACTGCGTGCCGGAATATTTGAATAACTCCATGATCGCCCGCTCGCGGGGGAGCGCGGGGCGAAATACCTGGTTCGACGTCATCGCGTCGAACGCATCGGCAATGGCCAGCATGCGAGCCCCCAGCGGGATCTGCGAGCCTTTGACCGGTAGGGCGGAGCGGTTGTGCGTCCCATCGAACCAGTCGCCCGAGGCCGCCACAATTTCGAGAATGTCTTTCGAGGCACAGCTCGATGTCAGGATTTGCACCCCCGTGTGGCGGTGCTGGCTCATCACCGACATTTCCTCGGGCGTTAGCGGGCCAGGCTTAAGCAATATGCTGTCGGGAACCGCAATCTTGCCAATATCGTGCAGCAGCGCCGAGAGTTCCATCACGTCGCGCTGCTCCTCCGACATTCCCATCGCCAGCGACCACGCCGCGGTGCTCAGCGTCACGCGCAAGCTGTGGCTGGCCGTGTCGGCGTGCTTGCACCGCAGGGCGGTAAACAGGCTGCTCGCCACGCCCAGCCGGACCTGCAGCAGTTGGTTCTCCGCGGCGGTGCCAAAGGCCGATCCGTCCGAAGCTGTGTCCACAGGGCAATCTTTGTCGTGCGACGGCCGAGCCGAAGCCAGATGCAAAGGAGTCTCCAGGGGCTCAGAAGATGATGGCATTTGCGCGAGTGAACAGGAGTCGACCGTGTCGAAAGCCGATAGTGCGATGGCAGCCCTCCAAGCGCACCCGCCTTCGTAAACCAACAAAAGCGATTGTTGAAAGCTATGTCGCCAAGGAGTGGTGGTCAAATCCGCACCGAACGACTGCGGGGCAATCTCTTCCTTGTTCATTTCGCCCTGGCAGCGGTTGTGACGATGGCAACGATTATCGGGCTTGTCGAGCGTTCTGGGCGGGCACGCGCTTCGGCTCGCCCGGAGCGCAAGGTCGGATCAATACGCGTGTTCGCTGCGAACGCCGCACTCGGCGCCAACCTGCCAGGTGTTGCCAGCCGACCAGGCACGCAAACGATAAGCGCGAGCCTTTGGAACCACCTTGCCAGCCGTTACCGCAACGCTTCCCGCCAAGTCCCTGGCTGGTGAGCAGGCGCGAAACACCGGCTGGCATTCGCCGCGGAGTGATCAATCATGATCGAAGTTGCGGCGAAGCGGGTTCTGATACAGCACGCGGGATAATAGCTCCGGCGTGCCCGGCTCGTGGGGATCGCGGTCATAATGCCAGCGATCGCCGCTGGGCACATAGCGAGGATCGTACGGCCAGGGATGAAAGGGATCGAAGCCCAGCGCGGCCGAGAGTTTAGAAGAATCCATCGCCACGTTGCCCGCCCGCGGCGGCATCGGGCCCGCGGCGGCCCGCGGCATGCCCATCAGTAAGGTCGGATCGTAACCCCCCACGCGATTTACAATCTGAGCAATTTGATACAGCGAGAGCCGTAGCGGTCCCCCGGCGTGATACAGGCCGGCTAAATCGCTGGATAGGACAGCCGCCAGGCACTCGTTCAGGCAATCGGTATAGGTGGGAGTGCGAATTTCGTCGTAGTAGAGCGTGGCCGGTTTTCCCTGCTTGAACCGGCTTTGAATCCAGTCAATCGCTCCGGCATGCCCATTAAAACTAACGCCCATCGGCAACGAGATGCGCAGTACGCACGACGTGGGATGGGCTGCCAATATCAACGATTCCGCGGCGGCCATCGTGCGGCCGTAAACAGTGACAGGATCGGTGGGATCGGTCTCGCGGTATCCGCCCGTCCCCTCGCTGCCGGAGTAGACCAGGTCGATCGAGAGATGCACCAGTCGAATGTGGCGTTCCTCCACCACTTCCAACAGGTGCCGCAACGCGGAAACATTCACCCGCCACGCCAGGGCCGGATCGAGCTCGCAGTTCTTCAGGGCACAATTGCCTTCGCAGTCGAGCACGGCGGCAAATTGATAATCATCGAACAATTGCCGCAACCGCGGCAGGTCTTCGGCCTCGCACGGTAGAATGCCGGGCCGATCTAACGGCCAGTATTCGGGACGACGCAGCGCAAACACCTGCCCCGGGTATAAGGCGCTGAAATACTGGAACGCGTTGTAGCCAGCCACGCCCGCGGGCCCCGTAATCAAGAGGGGCAGCGGTGGACGAAAACGCGGCTCCGCCAGCGGTCCCTCAAACACATGGCTGTTGGCCGGTCGTGCATCGGAACTGGCTCGGCCCATGGCGAGAAAACACAGAAATTAGGAAGGAAGTGGCAATCACCGTGAACCGATTGCCGAGGGCAATCGCCCGCCGTTGGCCAGGGGGGCCAGGGCAGGCAAACCGAATGCTTAGCTGGCCTGACGTTTCACTTCGGCCACTTCTTTGAGTCGATCGCCCACCGTCTTCAACAACTCGGGATCGCGCGTCTTGCGGGCCGGAGTTTGAGCGTTTCGCAAGATTAGCAGGGCTTCGGTATAGCGTTCCAGCAGCCGGGCTTCATCCGAAAGCTCGAGTGCCTTTTCGGTAATCAGCTGCGCCATGTCAACCGCATCGGTTTTCTTGCCAGCTTCGGTAAGCACGTCATTACGCATCAGCAGAGAATCGACCGCGTGCGTTTCGCCAATATGCTCAACAATCAAAAAAGCCAGGTCGAAGTCACCCGCCTGGGCCGCCAGGTCGCGGGCCGTTGCCAACAACACCAGCCGGGCCGTGGGATCGCCACCCACGTTGACCGCCTCTTCCTGAAGCTTGTCGCAGAGCAGCAGTTGAGCCTCGGCTGTGGTCGCCGCCGAAAACTCAGCGGTGCGTGAAGACCGCAGCCCGGCAATCAACGGATCGAGCGCGGCCGCGGGCGGAATGGGGAATTTTCCATCCACCGGCATTGGCATCGGCGTCGGTGAAGGGGTCGGCGTGGGCGCGGTTCCTGCAGGCGTCGTTCCTGCAGGCATGGTATCGGGAGTGGTGCTGGCCACCTGTACTTTGTTCGGATCAAAGCCGTCTGGCACCACGACTTCCAACTCGGGTAGCAATTGAGCCACTTGTTCCGAGGCCCCCGCCCGCTGGGCCGACAGCCAGTGCTCTCGAGCTTCGTCCGGCTTGGAGGGTGGGCTGATGAGTTTGAATGCCCCCAGCATCAACTCGGCGGCTGGGTCACCCTTGCGGAGGACGCGTTCCGCGAGTCCCACGGCCAACCCGCCCTTCATTGTCTGATAGCTGTGAACGATGTTTTGCCCCGCCTGGCGAAGCGTAATGCTCTCGGGTCCAACTTCCACCACACCCACGGTAATGCCGGCGATGGTGGCTTGCTCGGCGGGAACCAACCGGCTGCCGCCTTCTTTGGCCGCCCGCCAGAAAGCTTCGACATACTCCGCCACGAGTTGCACGCGGCGCAGGTCTTCGGCCCTCTCGGGAACTTGCTTTTGGGCTGCCACGGCCAACTTCAACCGAGCGTTCGCCTCAGTGAAGTCTCGCTGCCCTAGAAAGTAACGAACACTCATCAACGCATGATCGAACGCTGCAACCGCGGCGGTGTTGGGCATCGGCTCCGCCGGCTTTGGCATGGGCACCGGCATCGGCACGGGAGTTGGCGTGGGTTCCGGCATGGGCGTGGGAACAGGCATCGGTATCGGCATCGTAACCGGCATCGTAACCGGGTCGGGCTCCGGCCGATTGGGCTGTGGCATCGGAACGGACATCGGGTCCGGCGTTACGGGCACTTCCGGCATGGGAGTTGGAGGCCGATTGTCGAGGCTGGGCCGCGGGGGAGTTGTACCCGCCGGTGTGCCTGTTGGCAGGTTCGGTTTGGGGCCGGTTGTCGGATTGGCAGCAGACGAAGTGTTATTGTCCGCGGTTGGATTGCCCTGCGCCGTGACGGCGGGTGTCTCGGGGGCAAACGGCCCCCATTCCGAAACGGCCATCAGCACCACCAGCAAGGTTCCCAGAATCGTGGCCCCCGCGCCGATCAAGATGCCGTTGGTGGGGCGGCGGCGAAACCTCCTCTGGACCAAAACGGGCATTCCACCGCCAGGCAAACCCGCGGTGGGTGCGTTCGGAGCCGACGCAACCGATCCGCCCAACGAATTCGCAACGGGCATGGCCCGAGGGATCTGCGCCCCGTTGTTTGGATTACCGGTCGGCTGACCATAGTTGGGCGCGTGAACGGGTTGCGCAACGGCCGTGGGATGCTGACTGTAACCCATCGGCGCCTGGGCTACCGGAATTCCGGCAACCGGAACGGCTGCCGCCATGGGCGCAGGCGGAAGCACTTGCGGCGGCGCAGGCGCAGGCGGCACAACTTGGGGCGGCACAACTTGGGGCGGCACAACTTGGGGCGGCACGGCCTTGGGGGGCACGGGAGCGGCGGCCGTGGGATGGTAGCCCTGGTAACCGCCGCCCGCGGGCGCCGGAGGCGGAGTCGCTGGCGTGGGTTGAAAGTGCCCGGGCGTAAGGGGCGCGGGCAAATCGACCGATTGATTGCTGGGATCGGTGGCGGAAGGCGGCAGCAATTCTTCGCTGTTGTCGTCCTCCTGATCGTCGCTGGAAATCTCGTGAAACACCGCCGCGCGAACAGCAGGCCCTGCAGGGGGAGCCGGCTCGGCAGCCTCTCGCGCAGCAGGCGCCGGCGCAGAGGGCGATAGCGCAGAGGGCGATGGTTTCGAAGGCGCCGGCGCGGCGGGGGCTGAACTCTTGGCCTTCAGCGCCGCCTCCGCTTTGGCGATCCGTTCGCGCAACTTGTCGTCGTAGACCGTTTTACGCTGGGAATCGAGCAGGCAAATCTCGGCGGCGTCCAATTCGTCAATCAATTGGTCCACTTCGCGATCGTGGTCCTTGCCGCGGTGCCGCTCTACCTTGATGCGGGCCTGATTGGCTGCCCGTTTGATCGCTACCAGGTCGCCTTCATACAGCGGCAGCCCTAGCAGTTGATAGTGCGTTTTGGGCCGCTCGTGCCGTAGTTCGAGCCACTGACGATACACATTCAAAGTTGTGGCCACGCGTTCAGCTCCTCTCAAAACTCGCGCTCGCGCGAGCATGCAAAATCACAAATCGATCCGCGTTGGCGCGAGCTTGCCTCTCGCGACGTCTCGCCGACCTTTGGCTATTGGTGACCTTGCAAAGTGTGTTTTAGAACGGCCCAATTCGAGCTCGCCCGATGGCAGAGGGTTAGTCGGCGGCTCATTCTGCCCCGCAATGGGTTGCCCCGCGGTGGGTTGCCCTGGGTATGCGTTTATCGAACTTGGGCAGCCAGCCCAGTCCGCGTTGCGGCAAAACCGCGGTTGGCAGCAGGCTGCTGGCCCAAAAACTCGATCGCAACGCGGATCCCGCCAACTCAACTCACCCTCAACCATCGGGGATTCGCCGCTTGCAGGTCTTGATTATGCCCTAAATCTGCGGCATCGGAAAGTTTGGATTCTGGCGAACACCAAGTTTCCCAGTCTTGACGACCAGGCTTCCTCACCTGTTTCCGGCGAATTGTCATCTTAGACGCCGGCCGCCGGCGAGCGGTTCCCACGTTTTGTAACTCTTTGATCTTGAACCCCGCTCTGGCATCTTAGGCCCCGCGCTCCTTTCCCGCCAACTCGATCGCCACAAATCGATCAGGGCATCGCGGGGGCGAACAGGCCGCGGTTCGCTCGTTGTTTTCCGCACACCAAAAATATAGGACATTTGCCGCGATTTCTGACCAATACTTGTCGGGAAACGGCGTCGCCAGGAGGGTCCAACATGCCTCCACGCGGTTGAATTTCGAGATTCCCCGCGCACGGGGGCTGCCCCTGAAAATTCCCTAAACCCAGTATGTTTGAGGGGGTGGCTGGCAGCGTACAATACTCTGATGAGGCGGTTGACAGGTGGAACAGCGGAAAGAGCCCACTAGCCACGCCTGCATCGATCCCCCAATGAAGCGCGATTCCGATTTTAACGGTCGTATTCCATGAGGCGGTTCTAATGATTAGCCGTCGAGAACCCAATCGAAGTAACTGGCCGGGTCCGCCGAGTCGGTGGGGAGGATTTCCCTACGCTGGTCGCCTGATGTCCGACATGCTGGGTTTCGCCTGCGAGTTGACCGAGCAATATGGAGATATGGTTCGTTTCCGAATTGGCCCAGCGCAAATGTTCGTGATGCGGCATCCGGAACGAATCCACGACGTGCTGGTACGGAAGGTCGACAGCTTTATCCGCGAGCCGCTGGTGCAGAAGTTTTTTCGCCCCTGGCTAGGGCGGGGGATTTTGCTTAGCGACGGCGAGCGATGGCGATCGCAGCGAGTGCCGGTCCAAGCCGCCTGGCATCAACTCAGTGCCGAGGCTTCGGCGGAAGCGGCGGTTCGACATACCCAGCGACTATTTGTGTCGCGCCGTGGCGAAATGTTCGACTTTGCCGAGGCTTGTGAGCGTCTGGCGTTTTCCGTCGTATACGAAACCGTGCTAGGCCACGCCGATCCGGCCGCCATCGATGCCATGTTCTCAGCCGCCACGGTGCTGCAAGACGCAGGCATCCATCGCCTTTCCAGTTTCAGCCAAACTCCCTACTGGATGCCCACGGGCAGCAATCGCCGCATGCGACTGGCCTTGCGCGACTTGCGCCACTTGCTCGAAAACCACCTGCAAGACTGTCGCCGCGCCGCCGATCCGTCAGCTGGCGCCGGGCAATTTGCACGCCTGATGTTGGCTGCCGCCGACCGAGGCGAAATGTCGCTCGAGGCCGTTCGCGACGGGCTTGCCAATTTGCTGTTCGGTGGCAAAGAAACGGCCGGAGCAGCATTGCTCTTCTGCTTGTATCTGCTGGCAAAGCATCCGAGCGAGCAGTCACTCGCCCAGCACGAGGTGGATTCTGTTCTGCAAGGGCGTCTGCCAACGGCCGCCGACTACGAGCGACTGCCCTACTTGGAACAGGTTTTCAAGGAGTCGTTGCGACTCTTTCCGGCCGTGCCCTTCTTGTCGCGCCAGGCCACGCGAGCCATTGAGCTAGACGGCTATTCCATTCCCAAACGAGGGCACGTGGTTCTGGCCGTGTATTGCATGCAGCGAGACGAACGCTGGTTCCCGGAGCCCGAGCGATTCCTGCCGGAGCGATTTCAGCGGGATCGTGAAAAGACGATTCCCGCGCATACTTTCCTGCCGTTTGGCGCCGGGGTTCACGCCTGCATCGGACGGCGCTTGGCCATGCTCGAAGCCAGCGTGGCGCTGGCGACGCTGCTCGCCCAAGCCTCGGTGGTTCTCCCGGAGAACCACCAACTGCCGCCGTTGGTCGCCGATATGCGGTTGCACCCCCAGGGGCCATTTCCCCTGCAACTTTGCGGGCGGTCGCAAACCAGCCCCTCCACAAGCATCCAACACGAAATCCGTTCCCGCTCGCCCAGTAGCCCCATCTGCTAGTACATCGCCAGCCCAGGCAATTCCCAGTCCCCACTCCCCAGTCCCCGAAATGCGGCTCCCGTTGCCTCGCGGCGGTAGCTCTCTTATCATCGCCACCATGCCCCAAACAGCAGCACGCCCCGTTGTCGCGGTCCTTGGAATGGGTGATCGGCCAGAAATTGAAGCCAAGGCGCTCACGCTGCGCCCTGCCATTGAGCGACACGCCGAAATTGCCGTTTGGGATTTTGGCATGCATGCCGATCTGACAGGTTTGGGTGCTGACTACGCCATTGTGATGGGCGGCGACGGGACCATTCTTCGGGCGGCCCGCCACATGGGCTATCACCAACTGCCGGTCGTTGGTGTCAATTTGGGAAGACTGGGGTTTTTGGCGGGCTTGTCTCCGGCGGAGTTTCAAACGCAGCTTCCCTTCATTTGTTCGCATCGTTGCCAGCAGGTCGAGCATTTGATGTTTGAGTGCCGCGTGTTTCGCGGGGGTGAACTGATTCACGAGCAATTGGGGCTCAACGAAACTTCGGTGCTCAACGGTTACCCGTTCTCCATGCTGGAGATCGATTTCTATGTTGACGCGGTTTTGGCGACTACCTATCGTTGCGATGGCTTGATCGTCAGCACGCCGATCGGCTCGACGGCGCACAACCTGTCTGCCGGGGGTCCGATACTTCGCAAAAGTCTCGACGCCTTTGTGATTTCGCCAATTAGCCCTCACACATTGACCAATCGCCCCGTGGTGGATGCCGCGGATCGCGTGTTTGAGTTGGTGGCCGCCCGTCCCAACGAAGGCGCCAGCGTGGTGGTCGATGGCCAGGTGCTCTGCCGTTTGGAAGCGGAAGATCGGGTACGCGTGGAGCGAGCCCAGCCGAGGTTCTTGCTCGTGGAAGTACCCGGCGGAGGCTACTACAAAACGCTCTCGGCCAAGTTGGGGTGGGGTGGCCGAATCGACGGATATCCTCGCGGAGGCAGCAATTAGCATTGGGGAACGGCGAAAGTTGGCTCGCAGCCGCCCCATCGGGCTCCACCTCCCCCCTAATTCAACTTTTAGTCGCAAGGAAGCGCACCATGCCTGTTGGCTTCACCACAAAACTCTTGTTTGCCTGGCTTTCGCTCGCCACCTTGGCCTCGGCTCAAGATGCCGAAGGCAAGCAGGCCCATCTCCTGCGATACCAATTCAAAGCCGGCGACGTGTTTCGCTGGGACGTGCGGCATCAGGTCAAAATTATGACCACCGTGGCCGGAACCACCCAAAACGCCGCGACCGACAGCCGTTCGGTCAAGAAATGGGAAGTCGAAAGCGTGGGCGACGATGGCCGAATCACCTTTGTGCATTCGGTGGAAAGCGTGGTGATGACCCACCGCTTGTCGGGCCGCGAAGAGCAAACATTCGACAGCGTCAACGACAAAACCCCGCCGCCCGGCTTTGAAGATGCCGCCGAGAATATCGGGGTGCCTTTAGCGACCGTCACCATGGACAGTCGCGGGGAAGTGATCGAGCGCAAAGACGGCCGCCCCCGCGGCACCGGCTACGATGGCCCAATGACGATCCCGCTGCCCGAGGAAGCCGTTTACGCTGGCTACGAATGGAAGATTCCGCACCTGATCAGCATCCCGATGCGCGACCGCACGATCAAAAAGGTCAAGACCCAGCAGCGCTACCTGGTGGAATCCATTAAAGACGGCGTGGCGACGATTCGGGTCGAAACCCAAATCCTCACGCCCATCAACGATCCGGTGATCGAGGCGCAACTGGTGCAACGCGAAACGCGCGGCACGGTGCGGTTCGATATCACGCAAGGCTGGGTGATCGAGCAGAACGCGGAAATGGAAAAACGCGTGATCGGCCACATCGGCGAAACCAGCAGCATGCACTACAGCATGCAGTTTGAAGAAAAACTGCGAAATGCCGAGCCCCATACCGTGCAAGGCCCCCAACCCGCGGGACCGAAAATCAAATAGGCCCGCTGATTCACAACCCGGCGCGTGGCTGGGGACAAGTTGTGGCCCAAAGGCGGTGCTACCCACAACCAACTCTCCCCCAGATCGTTGGTCGTTGGACTCATCTTGCATTCCAGCAATGGCCAGGTTCGTCTGGGGGGGCCGATTGTCGGCAACACTCACTACGATCTTATCGCCCTTAGCGACAATCGGACCCCGGCCGGTGGCCTGAATCGGCGCCGCCAAGCAAAACCAGTCAGCACGGCTCTTTTTTGAACGGTTCTCGGCGGAACCGGTTACAACATGCGGCGGGCCGCGCCGAGCAAAAACCGCGCGTATAGCTCGGTGGTGAAACGCCGCACGGAACCCTGGGTTCGCATCAGGAACACCGCGGCGATAATCAGCCCCACCAGAACGCATCCCGTGGCCAACCAGAGCATGGCGTTCCGCCCTAGCATGACCGCGGCCACGATCCAGCCCAGGATCATGGCGACCGTGGCAAACCCAGTTCCTGGCCGTCCTAATTGCAATTGTCGATTCATTCCGTTCGTTCCCATTATCAGACCCCCGAGGAACAATCGGTACAACTGTCCCAACATACCGCAGCAATGGGGGGGTGCCAAATAAGTTTTCGGCAGTTCCACCTTATTTTCTCAGGCGGAAGAGATCGACACTTGCAACGGGAATGGTCACGAAAATCAGAAAAGGCCCGTCCAGACCGACTACAGGGCTGATTCGGCCACCGGGGATTGGCTGACCAAAGGGGGCGAGGTATCGACGCCCGGCAAGGGATTGGCGCCCAGGCAGCCTTGCAGCGACTGCAGATAGCCGGGGGACCGGAGCAGCTCGAGCTTGGCCGCGACCAAACGTTGACGCTCTTGCAATTGCAAGCTCGCCTCCATCCGACCGTCCACATCCGCGGCCAAACGCTGTTCGAGGTATTCGGCGTGCCGTTCCCAGAGCGCCACATCGCGCCGCTGTTTGGTTTCCAGCCGCTGCTGATACCAGACACTGGCAATCAGGTATTCGCGGGTAAACATCTTGCGGATCTCAGGATCGTGGACGTCTCGCCCTTGGTGCGAACCGTGGGCCATGATGGCCAACAGTGCTTGCAGTGGAGGGCAGGCCTGGGCCACGGAATCATCTTCAAAGTACGTTTTCGCCACGCGCTCGTGAGCTTCGGTGATGTACTGAATTCCGTCCGCAAAGGAATCGAGGTCCTGCAGCTCGGGGCGAAGAATCTTGTCGTGAAACACGTGGGCGGGGTTGTCGAAAATCCGACCAAAGAACCGGCGGATGAACCGCTCGTTGATCCGGTATCCCAGCCGGCTGGCGAAGATGGTCGCGCCGCCGTGTTCGAAGTCTTCGAGTCGCTCCAGGAGACCTTCGGCGATCAAGAACTTGGGATCGCGCTCGTCGGGGCTCATCCGGCACCAGATCTCAGGCACCAATAAGCTTAAATCGTGACCGACGCGCACCTCGGGCCCAATGTGCCCCGCGGCCGTGGTGAAGCCCGCCAACTCGGTCAAGATGAAACTCACCAGGGCGTTGTTCAGATCGATAATCGGCGGCAGCGCGTTGAAGGGTCCCTTGGTTAGCGCCCCTTCGCTGCCAGCCCCCGTGGTCGAAGGGCTCTTGCCGGTCAGCGAGCTGATGAAATCCATGAACAGCTCGGGCAGTTCCTGGTAGTGAATCGGGTTGTAGACCGCCAGGCTGCGAATCCCCTGGGCACGATCGGGCGGATTGTTCCGCCGGCCGGCCAACACGGCGTTGACTGGCTGCGGCACCGGCTGATCGGCCGGCGCGGCGCGAAATAGCCGCGTGCCCATCTCGGCCACGTACCGCTTCATGGGGTCCACCATGTCGGGCCGGATTTGCAGATAACGCGGGTTTTGCGATGGTTTTCCATTGACCAGCCGGGGAGCCGACGAGCAGACCACGTAGCCTGAGCCATCTTCAATCACGGATCGCAACAGCGACTTCATGGGATCGGTGAACTTCTCCAAATCGACCACGTACTTGGCCAACTCGCAAACCTGCTCGTGCGTGAGTGGCTCAAAGTTAGAAATGAAGTTGTCCTGCCGGGCCAGGTCCGCCTCGGTCTGCTTGTCCAGCCCTCGATGCACGGCATCGTCGGGCCGCTGGAACAAGCGATACTCGCAATTGGCCGCGAATTTGTAGCTGGGAGCGTCGTGGTACGGTTCCAGATTCACCAGTTGGTCGCGGGGAACCACCACCGAAGCGGTGATATCGTCTTCGGTTTGAACCTTTTCGGCCGCGGCAAAGTCCTGGCGAAGCTTGAACGTACGCCAGGCCTGCGAGGCTTCGAGCCCGACCCGCAAATAGGCGCCTACCAGCTTGCGATTGCGATATTTGAACTCATGGCCCGGCGCGCCGTTGACAATATCCACCGTGAAGTGCTGCCGCCAGTCGGGGCCATGCTCCGCCTTCCAGAACCGCTTGATGATGAACACCAGCGCGTAAATGTAGCTGGGGATCGTTTTCAACCAGCGGTTGTAGTCGTCGGTGTAATCGCTGGAAGGCGTGAGCAGCTTGATCACGCTGCCCAGCGATCGCCCGGGATCGAGCAGTTGCCGGCTGGGCTTGGTCACGTAGTCGGGCTTCCAGCTCAGCGTGTCTTTCCAGCGCGTGGAGTAGTCCTTGTCGAACAGTTCCTGAGCCAGGTCGAGGTCGGTTTCGAGATCGGAAACAAAAATCGGCCCATACAGGGTGTAATCGACGAGCGACTTGCTGATTTCGCTCTTGCCGCCGCCGCTCACCGTGCAGGGCTTGTGGCAAAACGAGCCCTCGCCGGCCGTGCCAATCAGCCGCCACGTGGGCGCTTCGGGGTGCTTCTCCATGCGCAGCTTATAGCCGGATGGCGCCATGTAAACCTGGCCGGGCAGCAGCGGAATGGAATGCTCTTCCCCGTCCTTCAACCAGGTCACCCGTTGGGTTTGCAGGCTGGCTTTGGAATTCTCAGCAATGTAAATCAAGTTGGGGAAGATGCGGTCGATGCCATACCCCTCGGGCCGCACGTCCACAAATGCGGCGTAATCGCGGGCCACATCGGCAAAGGTGCGGCCGTTGTAGCGGCGGCTGTCGGCTACGAAGTCGTCGCCCAGGTTGAAACTGGGGAACACAATGGCGCCGCCGGCATGTTCTTCTTCCACGTTGCCGAACAGATTCGCCGCGTAGCTGATTTGGGTTTTGACTTCCTTTTTGCAGTAGCCGAAGTAATTGTCGGCGATGATCGTCACGATCACGCCCTCTTCGGTGCGGCAGGTGAGCTTGAATGCCTGGCCTTCGTTATAGCGTTCGTCTTCGTTCTCCCAGCACATGCCGTCGCGACGTTGACGCTCGGTGGCTTCGCTCCTGGGCGGCAAGCCAAGTTCGCGCTTGGTTAACGCCGAAAGGTGCGGGGCCAGAATCACCGCGCCGGTGTGACCCGACCAGCCATGCACGTCGAGCCCGGCGTCGTTTTCCGGCAGGTAAGGATCGCCTGCATTGCCGAAGATCGATTCCACAAAATCGAGATTGCTTACCAGCCCTCCCGGCACAAAGAAGCGAATCTCCATCCGCTTCTCGCTGACCACGCCGGGCACCTCGGGGCAAACCAGCGGGCGGATCAGCAGCGACACCATGATCTTAACCGGCTCGGCCTGGTTCGCCGTGAACGGCAGCACCAGCAAATCGTCTGGCGGGGCCAGCGCCTGCTTGAGCAGCGTGGCAAATACCCGCTTGGGCACGGCCTGTTTGTCGTCGGGGATTGGCAATCCACCTTCGGCAATATGGAAGGTGCCTTTGGTGGTGCGGCGGTCGTGCCGAGGGTTGTGCAACACGCCATTCTTCACGCGATACGATTGCACCAGTTCGTTGCTGAACGAATCGCACTCGAATGGGAGCGAAGCTTCGCGGGCAATCCCGTGCCGCTGAAGCAGCAGCGTGCGCTTGGGCAGCCGAATCCGCTGCGGCAGGCCGCAATCGGCAAGGTGCTCGTGCAAAAAGGCTTCCAGTCGCGCGTCGGCCGGGCAGCGGATATCTTCCGCCAGTCGCAAACGCTGCGCATAACCGGATAGCAACTGTTCGGCGTCGCGCGAAATGCCCAACCTGTCGCCCAACTCCACGCTGGGGAAGCCGTTGGCAATGAGCTGCAAATTGAGATATCGCTGCAACCGCTGGCGCTCGGCGAGCGGATCAGCGTGACTGCCTGCGGTGTTGAACCCTAGCGATTGCTTCAGATCTAATTCCATGGGAGGGCCGCCACCTAATGCGAAAGAGTTCCGGTAGGGGATGCGAAGGTGCCTGCGTTCCAAGCAAACGGTGCGCCACCTGCTACTGAGACGTTAACCTGGGGCAAGGGAGGCCATTTTTCAAGAGCCTACGGCCGTTGAGCGTGCGGTTTAACAAGAAACCCACCCCGCTGGAACGTGACGAAAAGCACGCCAAACCGTCCTGCTGCGCGCGATGCTAGCACCATTTGCCTGTTCTCATTGCACCACACGCACATCGCGAAGCACCAAACGCACAGTGCGAAGGCACTTTGCATTTTTCCTGACTCTGACGGATTCTAGGTGCGTCCCTTTCGCGTGAAAAGCAGCGGGCGCGAAACCCTTTCGGCGCGGCCCAATTTCTCCAACTCGCCGCGAACGAGAACATTTTATCAGCCCGGCTCCGGGGGGTCAGGCCGAACCATATAGGCCGGCCACCGGCTTGCCGGTGGCCACGGCGAACGGTCGGCCAAGGCTGTCTTGGTAATGCTGCGTGGGGTCGATACCCAGGGCGGCGAAGATCGTGGCCGCGATATCGGGAGGGCTGAGCGGACGGTCGGCAACATGGCCCCCCATCCGATCGGAGCGGCCGTACACGGCGCCCCGTTGAATTCCGGCTCCGGCCATCACAATCGAGTACGCCGAGGCCCAATGTTTGCGGCCCGGCGTGCTGCCGGCAAACCGCGGCTCCAAGGCCACCAATGGCGCGCGGCCAAACTCCCCCATCGCCACCACCAGCGTGGTGTCGAGCAGCCCTCGCTCTTCCAGATCGAGCAATAGGGCAGAAAAACTCTGATCGAACCGAGGCAGCAGGTGTTGGCGCAGCGAGGTGAAAATGTCGTTGTGCGTGTCCCAGCCATACACTTCCGTGTTGCTCGGATCGTGGTCCTGCCCTCGATTGGTGTGGTTGAACATCACCGTGGTCCAAGGAACGCCCGCTTCGACCAGCCGCCGCGCCAACAAACAAGCCTGACCCGAGCGATACGTTCCATACCGTTCCCGCAGCCTGACAGGCTCTTGCGATAGGTCGAAAGCCTGGCGGCACTTGGGCGAGGCCAGCACTTCAAATGCCTGCCGATACAGCGAGCGTGTTGCGGCCGGACCCGGATGGCCGTCCCACGTTTGCAACGCGTCGTCCAAGCTTTCGAGCAACCGCTGCCGAGCTTGCAGGCGGATTTGCGGCAGCTCGGGCCGTGGGTCCAGGCTCGGCAGAGCCACGGCGCCGGCGGCCACGTCTTCAATGGCCAACGGGTCGTAGTCGCTGCCTAAGAAACCGCCGAACTGCCCTGGCGAAATCCGTTCGGGCACGATCGCCGGCGCATTCAAATGCACCGCCGTGTAAGGGAAACGCTCATTGGGTCGCAACCGCTGCAGCACGGCCCCGTACGTTGGAAAATCTTCAGGCTGGGGCGGCGGGTTCGAAGACTTGCGGGGGTGGAAATGGCCCGTCAGCGCCAAGTAGGCGGCCGAACCGTGATCCAAGTCGTCGTGCGACAGGCTGCGGACAATGGTAAAGCGGTCGGCCACGGCGGCAACCTGCGGAAGGTGCTCGCAGATGGCGATGCCGGGCGTTCGCGTGGAGATGGACTGAAAAGCTCCGCGAACTTCCGCCGGCGCCTCCGGCTTCGGGTCCCAAGTATCGAGCTGGCTCTGGCCGCCATTGGCGAACACAAAAATGACCGCTTTGGCGCGGCCAAAGCCGGGAAAACTCGCGGCCGGATTTTTCGCGGATTCTATCGAAGCCGTACTGTTTTCGCCCGCGCGCAACAACGGCGGCGATAAGCCCGCCGTCAGCGCGGCCCACGTTCCCAACCGCAACACTTCGCGACGACTCGGTCGCCTGCCCAGCGCTGGGCGGGGGCAGTGGGCGTTCCCGGCAATCAATCGTATGGGGTTCCACATGATGGCTGCATTGTACCCCCAATGAAAAGCCAGAGCGAGTCGCGCCGGGCGCCCTTGCTCATGTTGCCGATGTACGCTCGTCATGCCCCGCGGACAGCCATCCATAAAAAAGAAAACGTGCCGCCACCATTATCGAGTGGTCGCGGCACGTTTGGTCGAACGGTGAAAAACCCCTGAGAGCTTACTGAGCCCGGAGTCTCTCGCTCACCGAGGCAGCACTCGTTCCGGCCCGTTCGCCCCGAGCAAGTTGATCGGCATCGCGCAGAACCTGCAACAAGCCGCCGATCCGGCTGTGATTCGCGGCGGTTTGCCAAATCACCAGCGCGCGTTTGGCTGGGTAGTACTCCGCGTGTCCCGAGCCACCTTGTCCGTCCCAGCCTTGAGGGGCGGCCGAGTGGATCTTTTCCAAGAGGTCGTCCACACGAGCGGCCACATTGGAAGAATCGGTCAACGAAGCCGCGCCCTGTTCGCCCTTGGCCAGCAGCGGCGGGGCAACTTGCGTCTGCTCGATCAAATCGGCAATGGGATAAACGCGTACCTGGTAATCCTCTTCGCCGATTGCCGACGGCTCATCGTCCTGGCGCGCTGCCAAACTCAGTTTGGCAGCGACATCCGAGGCGTGGCTTGCCGCCGAGAGCAGACCCTTCAAGGCCGCGTCAGCCCGTCCGACGCCAATCCGAATGGTGCCCGACCGCGGCCCATTTTCAATGGCCCAGGGGAGACAAATGCTTTGGCCGTCGCGCAGCGGAGTCACATGGCAAAAGCCTTGCGGATCGCAAACCGTGAGTTGAATCTTCCCGTCGTGGGCAGGTTCCACGCGAAACTTGAACCGCGCTTCGCCCAACGCCAGCGACGACTCGGCAGGTGTCACGATTCGCGGCGCCGACAGCTGAGCTCGCTGGCCGTCGGCCTGCTGAACTTCGATCTGGCAATCAATACGATACAGCGGTTTTTTGGCGGCTGGAATCGCAGTCTCGCCAGGAACATTGTACGACGCCAGTTGCTCTGTCCGCACCGGCATGGCGACTTTGCCGCCTGTCAGGCCCGACAGCGATGGTTCCCGCCCTTGCGGCATGGCCAATGCGGCTACATTGCCTCCCGTCGCAGCCACCTCAGAAAGGAGCTTGCTTCGCCGGTTTGTCAATTCTTTCCACTCTTCGGAAAAGCTGAACTCCGCCAACTCCGGATCTTCGTCGCGCAGCTGGCACACAAACGGCGCATAGCTGGATGGCGGCGGCAGTTGGGCCGACTTGGGCGCCACGGGGCTCGTCGCTTTGTTGTGGGTGGGCATGGTGCTCGGCCCGGCCGGCGGTATGGGCGACGATTTGGGCGTCAGGCCGGGAGGAGTTGCATCTTCGGATTCTGTTTCAAGGTAGTCGGAAATTTGTGGAGCCGGAGCCGAAGGGTACGTCTTAGGCACCGGGAACGGCGTGGGCGGAACCGCGGTGGTTGAAGGATACGTGGGGGTCGCTGGAGCCCACGTGGAGGCCGGTACCGGGGCCGGGGGGCCATTCAATGAGGGCGGCGGCACCGCGGCTTCCATGGGATCGGAATACGGAGAGAAGCCATAAGGAGTCGGTTGCGGCATGCGACTGGGAAGAGGGCACGGGGGACCAAAGCCAGGAGCGTCGGCGGGGAAGTAGCGCCCGCCGGGAGCGCCAGAGTAGCCCGGTTGGGCAAAGCCTTCGGGTGCCTGGGGCATGGGGCCCCAGTTCGCGACGGGCGGCTGCACCATGGGACCCCACGGAGAAACACCAAACACCGGCACCGCACAATTGCCAGGGCCCGGCGGTTCGGCAATGCCCAGCAGTTTTTGAATCGTGGCGGCCTGACGATGGTCGCCCGAGTTCTCGCTGCTGTCGCTGGAATCGTCCGGACTGCGTTTGCAAATGCTGACCACGCCCACGGCGTTGGCCAAGGCAATCAGCTCGCATTGATCTTTGCTGACCAGCAACGAAACCGTGGTGGCTTCCATGCAGTTGCTCGGCGCGAGCGCGGCCACTTGCACGTTCTCGGCAAAGATCCGCGACAGGCAGGGCGGCGCTTGCGGACCAGGGTGGGGCAGCGCCAACAGCAGCAAGTCGATCCGATCGCCCGGAGAAATCTGGGCCACCGAGCTGTTGGCAAAGTCGGAAGAATACAGCCGCATGCCCCGGGGAATGGTCACGTGGGGAGCATCGTCTTCCAGAAAACAGGAAACGGATGCGGGGCTGACGATCTGACCGGCCTCGATGGGTAGCGCCAGCGGCACGCAGGTGGCACGATTCGGCAGCGGCGTGGCCACTACTTCGTTCGATGTGTCCTCGCTTTCATCGCCCGAGGGCAACGATTCCGGCGAGTCCGCCATTTCGGTCAGGCATTGCAGCGAGGCCGTGGGAATCCACTGCCGGGATTGGTTATGGGGATCCAGCAGCACCACCCACGTGGGCGTGAAGCTCTTCAACCGGCCAAAGTAATTCCCGTTCTTCGTTTCCGCATGGCAGTATTTGCCAATCCGAGGGAGCGACGATTCCGACGAGCAGCAGGCGTTGCCGCCCTCAACCACGCGGCAACTCACCTTGCCTTGGGGATCGACGCACACGCTCTGGGCAAAATCGGTCGCCAGGGAATTGCCGCCGCACAGGCAGCGGGCCGAGCAACGACTGGTGGAAGTGCATTTGCAAGTTGCGCCGCACTGGCAATTCACGTTGCACTCGCAGGCCTTGCAGGTGCAAGTGATGGAGCAGCGCACGCCATCTTTGCAGCAGCACGAGTCGCCGCACTGGCAGGTCGACGTGCAATTGCAATCTTTGGCCGCCAAGGTGGTGCGGCCACTGGCAGCGCGCGCCAGCGGGCAACCGTTGGCGGCGCAGGCGCAGGCTGCAGATTCATTGGGATCATTCAGGCAGGCCAGCAGCGGTTGCATCCACACGGGAAGCAAGCCCTGGCGGCAGCAACTCGACACAGGGCATTTCGCTTCCTCCGTTTCCGCCGTGGCCACGCTGATGCCATAGCCGGCCGAAGCGCCAAAGCTCAAACGACCGTACTGGTTCGCCCCGCGGATCGTGCCTTCTGCCGGTTCGTTCCACTCGGCGGTCTTGTTTTCAGGAGTGCTGGCCCGCGTGGTTTGCGGCACAGGACCGTAGTGGTCGGCCAGGCGAATGGGAAGTTTGATCCGCTCGGCGGCCGCCGGGGGAGCTACGCTCCAGATAGGGCCGGCGGGAATCAACAGAGGACCAGTGGGTGTTACTTGCAGAACGACCGAAGATTCATCGTCCAGGCTTTCGGCCACCGCCGGAACTTGCACATAGTAGCCGCTTTCGGCTTTCTCCAGCCATCCCTTGGCACTGCTCGGCGTTTTGCCGGCGGGCGGGCGCTGAGGAATGGGTGGGCCATCGCTACGGCCCGGCGATAGCGCCGTGCCCAGCACCAAACCAAATACCATCAAGAACAAGCCTTGTCGCATGCTGAACTCCTTTTCCTGCTGCAATGCAGACTTTTGGGTCAATGCTGTCCGTCGCCACTCGGCAGCCTTCCTGGCTGCGGCGAGCCGACTCGCGAATTGCGTATCTTCCCACGGGACGGGCAGCGCGACTGTTGCGGCAATCGCGCTCGCGGAGCGGGGGGGATTCTGTCAAAAGTCGCCCTTTGGCGATAGACCAGCCCTGGGTAGATGGCGGCGGCCACTCGCCGCCAGCCCCAACCGGGTAGTCAAACCCCAATTAAGACGCGCCGAAAGAGAGCTTGATAGCAGCGATGGCGAGTGCCTGCTGCTGAAGCTAATGATAGACCGCGCAGCCCGTTGCGAGCTGGGCCGCCGCTTAGCTAGCGTTTAACTGCCACACGTGCACCATGCCGGCGATATCAGCGGCAGCAACCGTGGTTTGGTCGGGCGAAATCGCGATGGCGTGCAGCCAATCCTTGAATTGGCCGCCGCGACTTTTCCCCAAGGCGGCGATTTCCTTGCCGTTGGAAACCTCGCAAATCCGGACCATGGTGTCACGCCCGCTGGAGACCACGTACTGGCTATCGGCCGAAAACTTGACGTCGCAAACCCCGTACTGATGGCTTGAGATCGAGCGCGCGAATTTACCGGTGGCGGTCTCGAAGATATGCACCTGTCCCTTGTCGGTTTCGCCCCCTTGCCCCAGCGCCAGCCAGGCTCCGTCGGGCGAAAAGTCGGCAGCGATCAGCCCTCGCGAGATAAACTTCCGCCACACCTGGGCCGAACCGTAGCTGTTGGCCTGGGCATCGAGCTTGGGCAGATAGAGCTTCAACAGGTCCAGCTTCTCGGCGCCGTCGGTCGTGTTCCACAGCTTGAGGGCCGCCGCCGGAATGTCGAAGTCGTCGCGCTTGGAACCGTATTCTGAAACGGCAGCCGTTTTGCCGTCGGGCGACAGCGCCGCCGCGGCGATGCCGTTCCAAGGGTGACCCTGCAAACGAATATGCTCCTTGCCGCTGGGGGCCGCTCCGCTGGCATTCAGATCCCAAACAATCACCGTGGCGCTTTCATCGCCACTAATCAGTCGCGTTTCGTCGCGACTCATGCCCAAGGCTTCAATCCAATTCTTATGCCCCAAAAGCGCCGCGACCGGCGCCACAATTTCGACGGGAACGCCAGGACCCTTGAGGATTTGCTCCGCTTGTTCCTTCGACTTTCCCCGGGCTTGCCGCTCGCGCTCCTTAATGTTGAGCACCACCTGGTCTTGGCCGCTGGGCGGCGCCACGGGATTCCACAACCGCACCGTGTGGTCCAAGCTGGCCGAAATCAGCAGATTACCGTCAGCCGTGGCCACCAGCCGGCTAATCCCATTGGTGTGACCATCGAGCCGGCGCGAGGGCGCCAGGGATGGCGGTTCGCTGTCTTTGCCCTCGGGCACGGGAGCCTCTTCCGGCAGTTCCCACACAAAGATCTGCCCCGCCCGATTTCCCGCGGCCAGCCTGCGGCTGTTGCCAAGAAAAGCCACGGAGGTGGGCCATTCGCCTTCAAAGGCGAGCTGCCAGCGTTGAACAGGTTTCTTGATTTGCATGGGCAATCTCCTGCCCCTAGACGGGGGAGGCCGGGCGGGGGTGATGCGGCGGATTCGACTCACCACATGAATCAGTGCAAACAGATAATTCTCAATGGAACAGCCGGCGGGTGACTGGGGGTAGGCTGTCGCCCAACTCCCTTCCACCCACATCAGCGTAGCCCACAACCTGCCCCCCCAGAAGCGTGGCTGCTTAAACCAGAATGTCCCGAACCACATTCGCGCCAAACGGGGCAATCGGGATCGGCCGCACGCCGACGTAGTTTTCGGTCTTGGGGTCGATGCCTAGGGCCTGGTAAATGGTCGCGAACAAGTCCCCTTCGGTCACGGGGCTGTCTTTGACATTCACGCCGTCTGCGTCCGACTCGCCATACACCAGGCCGCCTTTCACGCCGCAGCCTGCCAACGCCGTGCTCCAGCTTCGCACGTAGTGATCGCGACCGCTGCGATTGTTGATGCGGGGTGTGCGGCCAATTTCGCCCATCCACACCACCAGCGTGTTATCGAGCAAACCGCGTTGCTGCAGGTCGTTGAGCAGCCCCGCCCAGGCGTGTTCCATCGGCGGCACCAGCCCCCGATGCCAGGAAAAATTGTCGGCATGCGAGTCGTAGCTGCTCTGGCCAACCTCCACGAACGGCACGCCCTCTTCGACCAACCGCCGGGCCATCAGGCAGCGGCGACCGAAGGCCGTATCCCCGTACAAATCGCGGTACTTTTCCCACTCGGCGTCGATCTTGAACACTTCTTGCACATTCTGCAGACGACGGGCCGCTTCGTAGGCCTCGCGGTGCATCCGAGCCGTTTCCACCTGGTGATCCTGGGCGTAGGCATCTTCCACGAAACTTCGCAGCGCATGGCGGCGGGTTTCAAATTCCGCCTTCATGTTGCTCGTCGAAAACGTGGGGAGCGAGCCTTCGGGGCTGAGGCTGAACGGCTGATACCGCGGGCCGAGGAAACCAGCCCCCGAGTTGCCATGCGAGAAGATCTTGATGAAGTTGGGCAGATCGGCGCCTTCGTGCCCGTGATACTTGGCCACCACCGCGCCCATTTCGGGGAACCGCACGTTGGCCGTCGTGGAATAGCCGGTGTGCATCAGGTGGATGCCGCCGGGATGGTCGATTTCCGAGGTATGCATCGAGCGAATGACGGCCAGCTTGTCCATATTCTGGGCAATGGTTGGCATCAGTTCACAAACCCGCGTGCCGGGCACATTGGTCGAAATCTCCCGGAACAAGCCGCCAGTGGGGCGGCCGACCTTCATGTCGAAGGTTTCAAATTGGCTGGCCCCGCCGTTCATCCACAACAAGATGCAGCGCTTTTGCGACTTGCTGACCTCGCCCGCCAAGACCGGCGAGTTGAACAGGTTTCCCCAGTTCATGAGGGCCGCGCCCGAGGCGGTGGCCACGGCGCCCTTCAAGAGTGCACGACGCGAAACGTGTTCAAACGGAGTACATACGGCTGGCATGGTGGGAAATCCTACAATCGGGCGGCAGTCACGGGCGGGAATGGAGGGAACGGTTGGCGGACACCTTCGGCGGCTAATGGTTGAAGCGAAATTCGCTGCACGTCATCAGCACCCAAATGGCCTCGGTCAAACGTGTGGATGGGTCACTCTCTTCCGACAGGTAGGCCACGAACTTGGCGCGTTCTTCCGGCTCGGGCCGGCGGCTGAGCACCGAGAGATACAGGCGATCGACGCGCTCCGCCCAAGGTTCGCTCGATTTCAGCAAACCGTGGTGCAAGCTGCCCGGCGACGTAATCATCACGCTGCTCATACCGCCGTTGTTCAAATACAAGTGCTCGTGCAGCCCACCTTGAAAATCGCCGACGCCATTGTTGGGGCTGCCGAAAAACTTAATCAGGTAGCCCGAGGTAAGCGGGGCATAACGATCGCCCGAAGGCTTCTTGCCCGACGATTTCTCCACGGCATCGTAACCCACCGCCACGGTCCAGGCGTCGCGAAGTTCTTCCGCCGACAGCGGGCGGGAACGGGCACGCTCAAACCATACGGGCGCGGCGTCGGCCACGGCTCCGGCCCCCGAAACCTGATAAGCCTGGGAATTGACCAGTTCGCGGATATACCACTTGAGATCAAACCCCTGGGCGATCATGGCCTTCGACAACGCGTCGAGCAGTTCAGGATGGCTGGGCTTGTTCGACTCGCTCATATTATCGACTGGATGCACCAGTCCGCGTCCTAAGAACTGAGCCCAAACCCGGTTTGCCACGGCGCGGGCAAAGTAGGGATTCTTGGAATCAGTAATCCAATCGGCCAGCGTGTCCTTGCGCGAAAACTTGGGCGGGGGCGGCATTTTCCCGCTAGGGAAAGCACGGTCCTCCGCGGCCTTGGGCGGGTCGGGCTCTTGCAAGGCTTCGCCGTGCAAAAACTTCGGTTTAACCGGCTCCCCCTTCTTGCCGACTTCTTGCTCGGTGACCGGACCGGTAAACAGCACGTCGCCGGTGTTCTTTTCGCCAATAACATACATGGCCAGGCCGTTCTTCTTGCCGACTTCCACCACGCTCAAACGGGCAAAGAACGCGGCAAACCCGTAAAAGTCGAGCTGCGACCACGATTCGAACGGGTGATCGTGGCACCGGGCACATTGCAACTGCACCCCCAAGAACTTTTGCGTGATCGCCTCGGCGGCATCCTCCGGCTGATTCTTGTACTGCACCAGGAACATGGGCGGGCCGTCATCCACGCTATTCCCTTCGCCGCGCAAAATGGCGTTCGCCCACTGGTCGTAAGGCCGGTTGTCGGCAAACTGCTGACGCAGCCAACCCTGGAAGGCATCCCTTTTCTCCGTGCCAAAGCCGGGCGGGTTGCGGCCAAACAACACCAGATCCCACGCTTCACTTTGATGGCTGGCAAAGCGAGGATCGTCGAGGAGTCGATCGACCAGCTTGGCCCGCTTGTCTTTCGTCGAGTCGTTCAAGAACGCCAGGGCCTCGTCGTGGCTGGGGATCGTGCCTACCAGGTCGAGGTATACCCGGCGGAGAAACTCCGCATCGGTGGAAGTTTGAGGAGGCGTGATCTGATTGGCGCGCCAGGCGGAAGCCAGGTGTTGATCAATAACATCGCGCAGTGGCTCCTGCGCCGACACGGTCATGGAAATAACCGGAACAAGCCACTGCGCGACAATCAGGCCTATCCAAATGGATCGAGGGAACTTCATAACGGGAATCCGGTCGATCAGGCTGACAACCTGGCACCATTGGCCCAGGAAGCTGGTCAGGGTGGAAAACAGGGAGTTCGATGGATCATGGTGCTCTTGGTTGGTTGTGTTTCACCCTATCACGCCCCGGCCTTTTCGCGAAACAAGTTTGCACGATGACCAGGTGGTTGTCTTTGTGTCATTGGATGAAGTAAATTGGGCAGATGGCTAAAACCCCCCGCCAGCCATCGTCTGCTCCGCTTCCTCGGATCGATCGGCCCCTTACGCTGATCGCCCAGGCGGAGCAAACCCTGCGCAAGGCCGTGGCCGAAAACGTGTTTCCCGGCAACCGTCTGCCGACCGCGGTGGAGTTGGCCGAACTGCTCGGCGTGAGCCGCGAAACCGTGCGGCTGGCGCTGGAGTCGCTGCAACGCGATGGACTGCTGGTCAAGCACCGTCGCCGCGGCACCTTTGTGAATGCGCCGAGCGTGCCCACGGAGCTCGCCCCCACGTCCAACTTGCTCGGCTACCTGCAGGCCGATTACAGCCCCGAACAGGGAGATGCCGAAGCCGTCACTGGCGTTTCGAGCCAAATCATGCTGGGCGGGGCGCTCGCCGCCGCGGGCGAGGCCGGATACCAGGTGCTGGTTCGCACCGCGCGAATTGTGAATCTCCGCGCGGCATTTGCCCAACTGTGCGGAGAATCGCAATTGAGGGGCGTGATCTTCGCTTCGATTGCCGAAGAAAAACTGTTGCGACGGCTGGCCGGCTTGAGCTTGCCGGCCGTGCTGCTCGATCACGATTTGAACCTGCCCAAGCTCAGCTCGATTCGGCCCGATGCCTTCGGTCGGGCCAAGATGGCCGTACAGCACCTGGCCGAGCTAGGGCATCGACGAATTGCCCTGGCCCACTGGCACCGGGCCGACCTCAACCCCTGGCATTTGCGAGGCTATCGCGAAGGTATGCGGGCGGCGGGCCTTCGCTGCCGCCGCGGCTGGGAAATCTTCGCTCGACTGACCGCCGAAGGGGGCGCCGAAGTGCTCAACGCACTGCTGGCCGCTTCCCCCCAGCCCACCGCCATCATCTGCTTCAATAATAGCCTGGCCAATTTTGTGATTCAAACAGCCTGGCAACGGGGGATTGCCGTCCCCGCGCAGTTGAGCGTGGTGGGGGGCGGCGGTGAAAATATGATTGGCCTGACCTGCCTGCAACTCGATTGGCATGACCTGGGCCGACAAGCCGTGCAACTGCTGCTCACCGCCATCGAGGCCGGCGAACACCATCAGCCGGAGCACCGGGTGGCCAGCTACCATCTGCAACCAGGACGCACCACCGCGGAGTTGCTCCCTTAATTCCCGGTCACCCCCGCCGGCTTATTGGAACCGGCTGTTGCTAGTCGGCAAACATCGGCCCACGAGCAAGGCGCATCCGTTTACTGCCCTGGGGGCTGGAATTATGGGCGTGCCTGCCAATACGATGATGCCCTGCCATCGGCGCGACTCCTGCTCCACGAGAAAGTGGCGGATGAACCCGCCATTGGAAAAGGGGGTGCAACCAGCGTAATGCGGTGTTTGCGAAGAAGCAAATGACGGAGCGGCCATCACTAGTTAAGCGCCTCGCCATCTTCGATTTCAAATAGCGAGGCCGTGCCATTGCCGTTGGCGGTTGCGAGGTACTTGCCGTTAGGGCTGACGGCGACGGCACGAATTTGCCCGTTGGCGGGGCCGACGGCAAATGCTCGGCCAGGCCGCACGGCATTTCCCTTGGTGGCTTTTTCGCAGTCCCACATCAGAACCTGGCCGCGGTTGTTGCCCGCGACGGCCCACTTGCCGTCGGCAGTCAACATTATTCTCCCAAACTTTTCATCCGGCGACGAATAGCTTTGATTGTCCGAATCGACCTCCAACCGTCGTAATTCCCCCAGAATTTTTCCGGAGCGGCCATCCAAGCAATATAGCGGCGTGGAACTGCTCTTGGTCAGGCCCATGGCCACGGCGCACAGCCGATCTTTGGCGGTCGCCACCTCCAGGATGCCAAAATCGCCGAAGCTGACCTCCGACTTCTTCTTCAGATCGTAGGCATTGCCGCCCACGAAGACCTTGTTTCCGTCCGCCGAAAACCCCTTGATTCTGGCCTCCGAGTCACTGCGCCCCGTTCCCCACAGTTTCGTTTCCAGTTGTTGGGCTGGTCCTTCTCCCGCCAATACCGTGAGAGTGCTATGTTCTTCGGCCTTGCCAGAAATATAGGCGACCTTGTCGCCCGTAGGGCTGAGATACCACGAGCGAATCGTCCATCCTGCGGCCGGAGCAAACTCTTTGATTACCTCACCCGTTTGCACATCGTACAGGGCCAGACTCTCATTGTTGGGGGCCAGGAATGTCGCGCACGCCGCGTCCATGACGACAGGGCCAGCAGACAGCGGACGAAGGCTTTGGGCTACTTCCCCCGTGGCCACGTCCACGCGCTGGATCTCCCCATCTTCGCTCAACAGGAACAGGGACGCGCCGTCGGGCGAGAACTGAACCTGCCGAACGCAAAAGCTCCGCTCGCCTTGGCCGGGAACGATCGGCGCGCCGGATGAAATATTCCAGGCCCGGATCTCTCCCAGCGGATTACCCGACACGAAAACCTTGCCATTGGCGCTAAACGCATGAATTGGGTGGAGGTCCATCGATCCGGTGGTGGGCGTGGGGAGGGAGTGGAGCCGTTGCTTCTTCTGGAGGTTCCAAATGCTCACTCCGTTATCGGCCGTTTCCGCCAAGAGACTCAGGTCGGCCGATATCGCGGCGTCTGGAATCTGATAGACCTCCTCGAACTCGACCGCGGCGAGCTGTTCACCATCGCGTGTGCGATAGAGTCGCACGTAATTCTCAGTGACCAATGCGGCATGTTCGGACTTGGCGTTGAACCGGGGAAGCCGTGAAAACCCAGTGTCGGCGCTCCAGACGGGTTCTCCGGTATTGATGTCTCTGACGGTTGCTTCCAATACGTAATAAGTGCAGAACAGTTTGCCATCGGGACTGATGCTTGCCCGATCGGCGTCAACGGTGAATCGCTTTGACTCCACCAGTTGGTCGCCCTCCAGTTTCCAAAGAACCGTCATGTCGTCTGGAAGGTCGGAAAAGTGAATGATGATCAGATTGCCGTCGGAAGTGCAATCGAGACTTTCCACGCCACGCTTGACACCGGTCTTCTTCTTGGCAATCAGCTTTAGCGACGGCCATTCATATACATACAGCGTTGTGCGGTCGTGCATAATGAGTTTGGAACCGCCGCGAGAAAATAGAGCGTGCGTATCCTCCGGCATCACCGAGCCTTGGCCCTCGGCCAATGTTTTGAAAACCGCTCCCGCCTCCAGATCCCAGATCACGACCCGCAGGTCTTCCGCCACGGTGACCGCGTGTTTGCCATCTGGACTGACGCTCAGGCCGGTGATGGCATTCCAATGTCGCAGACGGTCGTCGCCATAAGTATGCGCGGCCTTGAGTTGCTTCACCGTCGCAATTTTTGGGCCTGTTTCCGTGAAAATCGGGGGCAGCGAAGGTCCACCAGGGAACGTCGGCGTTTCCGGCAGGTTGTGGGTCGCCACGCCTTCTGGAATGTCGCTCGATTCCGGCGGTGGATCCGCCCCCGGCGGTAGGCTTGCGGCAGGATCAACTTCCGGCACGGCCGCGGCGTCGATGCCGGGCTCAGGCGGAACGTCCGGCGTGGGCTGCGCAGCGGGCACCGCGGCATCGGGGGTTTGTTGAGCGACGACCGGAGTATCTGAACGGGTCAAAAACCATACGCCGCCCAGGCCGCCCACGAGCAACAACGCTCCCGCAACTCCGAGCCACATCATGGTGCGCGGGGAGATGGAGCGCGACTTGCTCCCGGCAGCCGATCCCGGTGGAATACCAAATGCTGGTCCTCCCAGCATGGGACCGGCAGCGCCGCCGCCAAACGAACCTGCTCCGAAGGGCGCGCCCGGGGCCGCCCCGCCGGCGGGGCCTCCGCCAAAGTCCCCAAAAGCACCTCCGGCGCTGGGAGACGATCCGCCCAACAGATTGCCCCAGCCGTCGTCCGCGGCCGTCTCACCAGCGGGCTCCGGAGCCACTTCCTGGGGATCGGGCGCCGCTGCCGGAATCACCAGCACCTGGCCGCACGCAGGGCATTTCGCTCGCTTGCCAGCCGCTTCGGCAGGCGCCTTGAACTTTTTCCCGCATGAACACGCGACAACAACATGCATGACGTACGCTCCGGTTAGCTCTGCCTGTACCAGTACCTTCTCAACCTGCCGCCTGGCTGCAACCACAGACGGATACGGAATTCTCTTCACTGACCAGAACGCGGCCTGCAGCCTGCATGGTGGGCATCGTTCACAAAGCCCTCGGAACCTGAGCAGTCCTCACCGCGAGCAGGCGTTGGCTCGCTCCATGGCTACTCAGATTGTACCGAGGTCGCCGGGCCTCGTTCGAGTGCTTTTCTCGTCAGGTTTGCTCGTCGGCCATCTCGGTGAGGCGCCTCGGCCGTTCGGGGCTCGCGGCCTGGGATTGCCCACGCGCGACGGACGCCGGAATGCGTTCCAGCAGTCCGCTTCCGAAGACCTGTTCCAGTTGCAGGTGTTCCAGATGCACATAGCCAATGTGGCAGCCACAACTCACGTTGGGACAAGGGCGCGGCCGCAGTGCTTGCTCAAAGGCCGGGTCATGAATGTTGCCGATCACCTGGTCCACAAAGTGGCATCGTCGCACGTCGCCGCGGCTATCGACCGTAATGACGGTGTGGCCCGTGCGACAGGCGCGCCCCAAGCTCGCGTGGCGAGTATTGTTGAGCGGAAAGAGCGGATCGACCGCTTCCAGCGCCTGCCGTAGCGGCTCGTCGTAATGATCTGGATCGCTCTTGTAGGCATTGACCCACACGTAGGTGCTGCCGGGCAAGGCCTGCCGCAGTTGTTCGATCTCCGCCCAATGTTCGCGGAGCCCCACGCAGCCCACGCTGTAAGGCGCCCCCAACTGGTCCAACTGCCGGCATTGGCCTGCAAAGTCGGTCAACGTGGTCTGCCCGGGATGGTAGGTGCACCACAGGCCCACCTTGGCCACGTTGGCCTCGCGCAGCCAATCCAGCTTGCACGACAGATTCGTTTGCACGGCCACCTTGGTCACGTGCGCCATCTGACTCAACGCCACCACCGCCTGACGATACCAGCCGCGAACCAGCGCTTCGCCCCAGGGCGTGAAAAAAATCGCCAGCCGATCGCGATGGCGCGCGGCAGCCCAATCGCAAAAACGGCGGAGGCCCTCTCGATCGGCCTTGAGTTCGGCCGGCGATTCCCAGTGCTTGGCAAACGGACAATAAGGGCAATCGTAGTTGCAGCTCGAAAGCGTGCCGCGATACAAGATCGACAGGTCGAGCGCCGCGGACGGAGTTGACGGAGTTGACGGAACGAACGGAGCGGACGATCCGCCCGTCGGGTTGGGCATTACACGCACTCGAATTCCTCCATCTGGCTGCGAACCCGCGGAGAATATAGCCAGGGGCCAATCGCATCCGAACGTTCCAGGCCCGCGGCGGTCAGTTGAAGGCAATCGTTGGCAATGTTGGCCAGCCCCAGGTTCATCAACTCAGCCAGTTGAGGCAGGTCAACCAACGGGTCGCTCTGGAATCGCTGCTGGTAAAGCCCGCGATCGAGCCCCGTGACTTGCAGCAGACTTTGAATCACATATCGCCGCCGCTGTTCTTCGGCATTGAGCGCGTAGCCATGCTGAGCCGTGAGAAAGTCGGCGGTGGTGCGGTCGAGATAGCTCCGCAAGATGGAACGCACGCCGCTCCGGCCCACGGCAAACTCGGTGGAATAATGCAGCGTCGAGGTATACGACCGGGCGCCGCAGCCCAGTCCAACCATGCCGTCGGTTTGACAGCAATACACGGGAGCCTCGCAGTGCCCGCTCGTCGGCAGGCGAAACATGCGCAGCGATGTCTGCTCGTAGCCCTGGGCCAGCAGCAGTTCGCGTGCCTCGCGGTAGTGAAGCAGCCGATCATCGCTGGCCGTGCAGGCGAGCCGTCCCAAGCCGGTCAGCTCTCGAATATAGAGCGGATACAAGAAGAGTTCTTCCGGCCGGTGGCTCACCGCTGTTTCCACCGTGGCCATCCACGACGCCAACGACTGCTCGGCGGAACCATAGATCAGGTCGAGATTGAGCACGGGAAAATCATGTTGGCGCGCCAACTCAATGGCTCTTTCCACATCGGCCCTCCGCTGGGGCCGGCCCAAGCCATGCAACTGCGCGTCGTCGAAGGTTTGCACCCCCAAGCTGATGCGGCTCACGCCCCACGCCTTCAACCGCCGGGCCTTCGCCGCGGTGAGCGTGGCGGGCGAGGCTTCGCACGAAGCTGGCACGCCTGACGCCGCTTTGCCCAGCATGCCGCCGGCAATCTCCAGCAGTTGGGCCAACTCGCCGTCGTTCAGATAAGTGGGCGTTCCCCCGCCGATGGCCACGCGTACAAAGTTGGCGTCGCCGAGCGCCGACTTTACGGCGTTGGCTTCGGTTTGAATTTGCCGCAAGTACGCCGTGGTCCAACCGTCTTCGGCGCCCGCCAAGGTAAACAGATTGCAAAAACCGCAGCGATATTCACAAAACGGCACGTGCACATACAGAAACAACCCATCGCGACGTTCCTCCGCCCAAGCGTTCGCGAGCCCAATCGCAGGGCTCAAGCGGCGATAGGCCGACTTGTGCGGATAGGAATAGGCATACCCCAAGTAGGGCGATGGGGTGGTCAGCCAGGCGGCAGCATCCATCATCGTCATGCCTCACCCGCTCGCGGCAAAAAGAACTGCGCATAAGGCACCCGCCACACCACCGGGTGCGCCAGGCGGTGACCATGGTAACCATCTTCGCCATAGGCCGTGCCGTGATCGGAGCAAACCACGGCAAAGGCCGGCCCCCGCCGCCCCAGGGCCGCAAATAGCGGGGCCAGGCAGCCATCCACGTAACGCAGGGCCGCGGCCTGCGTGGCCACGCTGTCTTCCACCGCCCCCGGCGAAAAAATGCAATTGGGCTGGTGCAAGGCCGAAACATTGATGAACAACAGCAGCCGTTGCTCGCGAGGCAATTCCGTCAGAATGCGCAGGGCCAGCGTTACTTGCTTTTCGGTCGACGTGCGGCTGGTGACGCCCAGTTCCGTTGACCAATGGCTTTCCGCGAACAAGCCAGTAAGCACGCGAGAAAAGCGGGTTTGCTTGTTGAAAAAGCCCACGCCCCCAATGCACGCGGTGTGATAGCCCCGTTCGGCGAACGCCTCAATCCAGGTGGGAGCGTCGTAGACAAAACTGTCGGCCGTGGTCGTTTCGCTGCCGGCGAATGCCGCCGCAAACAGCCGGGCGTGCTTGCCTGGCGCCTCGGGCGTGGGCAAGAAGCCAGCGAAAAACGCCTGGTGCGCGGCAAAGGTAAAACTGCCCGGCGTGTGTCGCGGTTCCCAGCCCCCCTCTGGCAACACCTGGGCCAGGTTGGGTAGCCAACCCCGCTCGAAACAAGCCGCGGCCACGTCGTACCGCAGCGTGTCGAGCGTGATGAACAAGATGTCGTGCGTGCCGACGATAGGATTCAGATTGGTCATGGGGAGCGGGAAAGGCCGGCGGTCGCGCGGCGGGGCTCGCTAGGTTTCTACCAGAGGCGCATAGTCGGCTGGGTTGTCAAAGCCTGCCGTCCACGCGATGGCCTGCCAGCAGGTGGTGGTTTCCGGCGGCACCCGCAACAAATAGCGGCGACCCGTGGAGGGGCAGCCCACCGAAACGCACACCAATGGTTCATCCCCCTCCATTTCCACACGGAACAGCTTGCGTTCGCCGCCCGGGTCGCGATCGGTATCGAGCACCTCGGGCTGGGCTTCCGCTAGAAAGCGCTCGAAGCCCATTCGCTCCATCTTTACCCGCCGCAATTCCGCGTTGGGTTCCTGTAGTACTTCGACGGCTGTAATCTCTTGGGGACGAAACGCAATGCGTTCGTCAATCGCCACGCCGCGCCACCGCAAGCCTACCCCTGCCACCGAGGCCGGCAACTTTTGAATGCCGGTCCCGGCCAGATCAATCCAGGACGAGACCTCCAGGCCGTCGGGCAGTTCGTCAATCTGGGCGCAGCCAGCCAGGTCGAGTTGCGAAATCCGCCCCAGCCACGGCGGCAGCGATTTCAGCCCCAGGCAATTCCGCGCCCGCAGTCTTCCCGCGCTCAATCGGCCCGTGCGGGGCCAGCCTTCAAGTTGGTCGCAATCGCTGATATCAAGGAACGATGCCGAAAGCCCCTCGGGCAGCTGTTCCAAGGCCACGCAACCTGCCAGGTTCAGTGAACCGGCGCTCAGATTTTCTGGCAGCCGTTTCAATCGGGTGCAACCGTTCAGGTCGAGCCCAAACTGAACTGAAATGCCTTCTGGCAATTCCTCGACCTGGGTGCCCGAGAGATCCAAGCGAACGTAATTTTGATTTGGCTCGAGCGGCGGAGTCTTGCGAACCATGGCGGGTTGCCCTCTGCGATGGGAATACGAAGACGAAATACGTTCCAGCAATTTGGATAGCAGGCCAAACACCGCGGCGCTCCGTCAATCCAGCACGCGGCGAATTTCCTGGGGAGAGTATTCGCGCTGAATCCAGACTTTGTAAGTGCCCCGTGGGAAAGAAATGGGCGCGTGCTCTTCATGCGTCACCGTCGCCTGCTCGCCGGTAACTCGCAAGTAAAGCAGACCATCATGGCGGAAAAGCTGTGCCACATCGCGCTGTTCAATCCGATGAGCGTGCCCCGTGATTTCGCCCTTGGCCAAAATGCAATGAGGTAGCTTCATCGCTCCAGCAGGTATCCGGTCGCAAGCCTGAATGAAAACGTCCCCGTGTCGCCACATGATCTGCCTCCTGACCCAAAAAAGGTGCCATGCGAAATGGTCGCTAGCCGCGCGAACAAATTGTACACTTGCGCTGGCCGTATCGCCAGCAAATGGCCGTGTCGCCAGCAAAGGCGTGACCGGGGAGCAAATCTGGTTCTCTTGCAAAGGATTTCCGCATGACCATCAATGATCACCTTACGGAATTCGCCGGCTTGCCAGTGACGCCTTTCGCGGCGGGCGATAGCATCCACTCCCCCCAAGAACAGGCATTCCGGTTAGCGCTCGATTGGGAACAGTTCGAAAACGACGAGAGCTTCTTCGATTTGTTGGCCGAGTTCGTCGCCGATGAAAACTCCACGAACGTGCGGGCCTTGATTATCGGCGATTGGGGTGGGGCAGGCCAAGGCGAGGATTCCGCCAGCGCGGTCGAAGCCTTGGTGAGTGCCCGCAATCGTTTGCCGAACCTCAGCGCCCTCTTCCTCGGTGAAATGATCTGCGAAGAGTCGGAAATCTCGTGGATCATTCAGACCGATATCTCTCCACTGTTCGAGGCCTTTCCCAACCTGGAAACGCTCTGCGTGCGGGGCGGCAGCAATTTGAGATTGGGTTCCCCCCGGCACGCCCGGCTTCGCGAACTGGTGATCGAAAGCGGTGGCTTGCCGGCCCCGGTGCTGGGCGACGTGGCCTCGGCCCAGTTGCCGGCCTTGGTTAAACTCGAACTTTGGCTGGGCACCGACCACTACGGCAACGACTCCACGGACGATGATATCCGCCGCCTGCTGCAATCCAGTGTTTGCCAGCAGCTCACCTCGCTGGGCCTGCGTGATGACGTCCGCGCGGATGACACCGCCAAGGTTCTGGCCGCATGGACGCCGCCGGCATCGCTGCAAGCACTCGACATTTCGCTGGGCACCCTCAGCGACGATGGCGCCAATGTTCTGGCCGAATGCGGTTGGCTGTCGCAACTCCAAAAACTCGACATGCACTATCACTTTTGTTCCCCGGCCGCCGTGGCGCGGCTGAAGAGTCGCGTCCCCAACGTCGATGACAGCGATCTCCAAGATGCCAGCCATTCGAGCGGTGAATCGTATCGCTACGTGGCCGTGAGCGAATGAACGGTCCCCGGCCTTGGGCAATCATCGGCAACCCAGAGAACCGGCGCGTGACGCTGTTCCAGCAAGCGCTCGCCAGCCGAGGCGTGCCGCCAGCCACGGTCCTCGGTTACCACGATTTGCTCAGCGGCCAAGCCAGTCTCGCCAACGTGCCGCCCCGCGCGATGGTGCGGCTCGAATCGCCGGGCGAAAACTTCCGCGTCGAGCAAAGCCTGCTCGCCGCGGGGGCTGAAGCGGCCGCGGCCGAGGGCGGCCCCAGCCTATCACCACGGCAGGTTTGGCAACTGGCCGAAGACCCCGGACGCATTCTCTATCCCCGGCAATGGTATCTCGGCTTCACTTCAACATGCGCCCGCTGGCTGAGCGAACTGGAACAGCGCGGCGATTGCCTGCTGTTGACCCGCGCCGCCGATCTCGAAACCATGTTCCATAAGAACCGCTGCCAGCAAGTCTGCGGCGCGGCAGGCGTCCCCATCCCCCGCCCGCTCGGTTCCATTTTCGACTGGGACGAGCTTCATGCCCTCATGCAGGCTGAGGGGGTTCCGCGAGTTTTCGTCAAACTATCGCATGGCTCTTCGGCTAGCGGCGTGGTGGCGTTGCACGTACGGGGACCAACCATCGAAGCCATCACGTCGGCCGAACTGGTGCGCGCCGCCGGCGAAGTCCGCCTCTACAATTCGCTGCGCATCCGACGCTACACGGCGCTCGACGACGTCCGCGATCTCATCGACGCCTTGGCTCCCCATCGCGTTCATGTGGAAGCCTGGTTGCCCAAGGCCTCGCTCGATCGTCGCGTGTTCGACTTGCGCGTGCTTGCCGTGCAGGGCCAGGCCAGGCAAATGGTCGTTCGCACCAGCCGCTCCCCGCTCACCAATCTCCACCTGGGCAATCAGCGCGGCTCCTTGGATGAAGTGCTCGCCAAAATCCCGCCGTCGGTTGCCGAGGCCATGCGGCAAACCATTCTCCGCTGCGCCAACATATTCCCCCATTCATTGCACCTGGGACTCGATATCCTGTTGACTCCTGGCTTTCGGCGGCACTACCTGCTCGAAGTAAATGCCTTTGGCGACTTGCTGCCCGGCGTCTTGCATCAAGGCAGCGATGCCTACCAGTCGCAGATCGACGCCGTGCCAAGTTTCCTTGTGAGCGGACCCCTTTCCTGAGGTGAGCAAGTCATGGGACGAAAACGGACGAAAGCGATCCTTCCGACGGCAGGAGCCGCATTCGCGATACCGCTCGAAGACGGTCGTTTCGGCGTGTGCCGGGTGCTTCGGGGAACGAACCCTGATGAAGCCAAGCGAATGGGGGCTGAGGGCGTGCTTGTCGCCTGCTCTGCCTGGATCGGTCCAGAAGTCCCCGACGCGCACGATCCGGCCCTGAGGACCATTTTGCATCTCACACACCATAAATGGAAAAACGTACCAGAAATCCTGTGGATTTCCGAACCTCCTCCGACTGATTTCATCCCCATCGGCGTGATTGATCCGGCCCCCGAAGAAACGGCCCTGGAGTGCTGGACCTCTGGCGGTTGGGGGTCCGTCCAAATTCAGCCCCTCGCCC
This sequence comes from uncultured Pirellulales bacterium, assembly GCA_964445985.1. Classification (GTDB taxonomy): domain Bacteria; phylum Planctomycetota; class Planctomycetia; order Pirellulales; family S012-138; genus CAYUMU01. Next base: position 61,951 of record CAYUMU010000006.1, read on the forward strand.
AATGGCGCTGGGACCATGACCGTGACGCTGTGCTGGCCGCGGACAAAATCCTGGCAGAAGAAGCAGCAGAAAAAGCACAGCGCATGCAACAAGCACGGGCCAAGTCCCTCGCGGGCGCCACGCTCGCAACGTTGCTCGATCGGAAGTTCTTCCCCAAGTGGACCAAACATCCACCAAAGAAAGCCGTTCTCGCGTCCCGCCGCATCATGCGAGACACAGTGCAACAGTTGCTCGAGATTGGCGTAACCGCACCGGAATCAGAACGCATGGCGGTGCTTCAAGCCTGCATCGAACGCTTCAACTCCCTTGATGAAGAGTTGGGGCATTTTATTGAGACCATCGAACGCGACGAGATATGCGAAGAATTCGAGGCCATTGTTCACGCATGTGGCCTTGACGCTCACGAAGATTTGGCCGATGAATGGCGGGAGTGGTAAAGAATCGCCGGTTCGAGAGAAGAGGTTCATCGAATAAAGGACAAGCCTCTCGAGTTTTTCCTGGTGAGAGAGGCACTCGTAGATGCCGTTTGGTCTTGGTGGACCACTAATCAAGATCGCCGATAACGAACAATTATGGCAACGTGAACTCGGCGGACACTCACAACCTCATCCGATGCCGCCATGCAGGATCGAAGTTGTTGAACGTTCTTACGATAGTCATTGTGGAGAGGTGGGTGGATTTTTTCCAAACTCATCGTGTATGATTTTCGTGAGGGTGGGCAAAGTAGCTTGAATCGCTTCGACGATCAGACCTGCACAGTTTCGAATATCCAGGTCACCAAAATCTTGCAATTGATAGGGTGCGGCGGACCAGATTGCTTCCCAATCTCCGCTGCTCGTCGGCTCAGCGGGCGAAGATTTTGCGAACTTGTCTCTCAGCCCGAGTCGCTGGACATGTGTTCGACCTGTGTCCTTGTGACACCGAGCATACAACTGAACCCGAACCCAATCTCCTAGGTCCACAACGTTCGAAGACTGGCCTTCGGCGGGATATAATATATAGGTAAACGTGAACTGGTGGTGCGATGTTATGTCTTTCAAAGAACTGGGACGTAGCTTAATCTCTTTCAGATTGACCTGATTCTTGGGGTAAAAGCCCTCCTCGAAGGTTTCTGCAGAGCACGGTCCTCCCAGTTGCTTTAGCGAACGGTGGACACTATCGAGAACAGGCCTGGCAATCGCGACCAAGCTTGGCACATTGGCGATAATATGCTTTATCGCTGCGCGATGATCTGCATTTCGATAGAGTTCATGTACCAATTTGGCAGCTTCATCGTTCATTATTCGATTTCCTCGCAAACTCTTGTCGAAATGTGTAATCAGGCTGGAGATAAGCAGTCGAATGTTTCCGGATGATTGTGCTTCAACTTCACGCAAAGCATCCGAAATCGCAGTATAGGAACACGACACCCAAGGGCATCCTTCAATGTCTGCACCACTTTTGGCCTCTCGTAATGAGGGTGCCAGGAATAGGAGTAGCCGCGGAATGTCGCCGGGAAATCGGCAGCAAAGCGCTTGCTGATAATCCGCTACTTGCTTCTCTTGTTCCGCGGCCCAGTGTTTATTCTCGATGCCCAGGACTGCCTTTAATCTGCCATCCGACGAGTATCCACGCACAAGGAGATCGAGCCTGCGCCCGGCATCCGTAGACCACTCTGTAATTACTTCTGTAGTGTCCGCATGCAGCCCCAATAGGCGTTTCAACGAGAGTCGGGGGCTGTTTTCTTGACCTTCCCGAAAGACATGCCGGAGGAGGGCGTTGTAGAAGCATGCCGCCAGACCATGGTCACTCCCTGAGTCTAGCAGAAAAGCCAGCGCTCGACTCGATGCGTTCTCGTTGAGCGATCCGAGGAAATCAAACAGATCAAAACTGGGCTTCAACTGCGTGAGTTGCAGATATCGTGGATCTGCGACCAGTCCCTCGATGTTTCGTTCCATGTTAGTGGCGGGCTGATTCATAAAGAGATTCCTGGATCGGCCATGCTAGAACTCTAACTCGATGTCGTCTGCGTTCCTGGCCCGCAAGCCATGCCTGGTGTCGCACCGCATGCATTAACGGGAGATCGGCAACGGCGAGTGTTCCTTCCCCAACATCTGGCATCACTTGGGGAAGAACGGAAACAGCGTCCGGATGTCATCGTCCGTAGGTTGCCGTCCATATTCGCAGATTTCGAATGCCTCGGCAAACTTGACGGCGTTGCCTTGGTCTTCGCCGTACCACTTGATCAGCGATTCGCGGAAGCGTTTGGCTTCGCCCGATTGGCGGCGTTCCCAGCGCTGGCGGAGCCAGGCTTTGCGGCCGGCTTCATCGCTGGCGGGCGGCACCTGGCTAACATGCTCTTCACTGCCGACAGCGCCTCCTTCATAGTGTTGGGAGGGCATCTCGTGAATGGCCTCCAGCTTGAGATCAAAGACGTCGTCCACCGAAACCGCGATATCGGCCTGAAACGGATAGGGCTTTTGGAAGCCATCGCTCGAATACAAGAACACCGGGTTCTTCTTCAGCGGCGGCACGTCGGGGCAGATGAATGGCACCGTGACCATGAAGGCCGCGTCTTGCATCAGCACGCCGACATAGCGATGGTCGGGGTGATAGTCCCAGGGGCGATGGGCAACCACAATATCCGCCTTCCACTCGCGAATCGCCCGAATAATCTTCAGCCGATTCTCCAGGGTGGGCATCAATTCACCGTCGTGAATGTCGAAGACTTCCGTGGCTGCCCCCACGATGGCGTCGGCCTTCTTGACCTCCGCAAGTCGCCGCTGCGCCAGCGGCCCGCCGGCAGTTTGCCAATGTCCAATGTCGCCGTTGGTGACGGAGACCAATTTGACATGATGGCCTAGCTTGGCCCATTTGGCCGCGGTGCCGCCGGCCTTGTATTGAGCGTCGTCGGGATGGGCTCCGAACACAATGATTCGCAGCTTGCCTTCCTCGTCGGCCGTGGCGACGGAGCCCAAGCATGAGGAGAGAACGAGCCAACTCAGCACGCCGGAGAATTTGAAGATCATGTTCATCATTACAATCAAGCCCTGGGGGTGAGCGCGAACAACGCAAGCGGACAACCAGTTCGACCCGGTTCCGTGCGGCCACCGGGGAATTTCGATCGCGGCGCGGGCGGTTTGCCGCTCCGCGCGAGTGTGGCGCCCCTAAATGGGCGACGAATGCGGAAACGCGCGATCGAGGTTCCAAAATATCGAAGTCCGCCGCGCAATGCCACCAACTTGACCAGTTGAGGCAACAACCGAAGCGCCCGCGGAACGAAGCCGCGGCGACCAATCCGCTTCGCGTGGCCGCCAGGCAGGCCTCGTCGCTCTCCTTGGCCGTTAGCACCACAATGGGCAGAACTTGATGGATCGCTCGCAGCCGATAGAACCCATCGAGTCCGCGGGAGTCGGCAAGAATGGAATCCCTAGCCGAGGCACGGACTTGCCGCCAGCAACAGTCTCGCGGTTACCGAGAAGCAGAACGGAGACACCGAACAACACAAAAACGGGCGCGACCGGAAATTCCGTTCGCGCCCGCCTTGCGCGGATCACGTTCTTTGAAAGTACGCGGTCTGGTTACCAGACATATTCCAGGCCGAAGCTAAATCCTTGGTAGAACGCCAGGCCGTTGTCGTTGGTGAACGGGACCCGAGCGGCGCCGATGTTGGGGTTGAACTGTTCGGCGGCGAGCGCCACGCCATCCACCCACAAGAATTCGGTGCCCACGGTCAGCGACAGTCCGCAATTTACGCGGTAGGCCAATTGCACGTCGGTTCCGCCCACGAAGGCCACATCGCCCTTTCGATCCGATTCATCGAGCAGCCGGGTGTTTACTCCGCCCACGTTGCTGTCGACCGAGGTGCCCGATTGAATGATATTGCCGAACACACCGGCCCGGCCACCCCAGCGGAGAGCCCAATTGCAGTTGATAGGAGCGGTGACCAACCAACCAAAATGGCCACCAATGAGGTCGTTTTGGGTGCCAATCGAACTGCTGCCCGTTCCGCCGGGAGCAAAGGATAGAATCTGGAAGTCTTCGGAGATACGCACATAGCGGGCACCCAAGCAAGTCGACAGGTTCCAGGAACCCAGGCAGCTGCACTTGACCGGCACCCAATGATTGATTTCCGCGCTATCAAATTCGGATGAGTAAGCGATCTCTTGGGTCGTGGCGTTGGCGAAACCGGTAATGGGCGCGCCATTGACGTTGTAGAAAGATTGGATGTTGCCGGCGGCGTCGTTGAAGCGAACGCCGTTGCTCCAGTTCCAAAAGCCCATGTACTGGACTTCGAGGCTGTGATCGTCGTGCAGTCGCCGCTCAGCCGCGACGCGGAAGCTCCATTCGTAATCGAAGTCGAGATTGTTATTGCTCAAGACCGGAGCGGTCGGGTCATTCACGAATGCATAGGCTACCTGATCGGCCAGCGTGCGGTGTAGCAACACGCCTTCGCCTCGTACTCGCCAGCCGCACGAAAACACGCCCAGCAGTGGATTGAAGCAGCCGCAATCTCCGCAGGCGGCGCAGTCGTTGCAGCACGGATCGCAGCAACCCGAACAACGTTTGCCGCAGCCGGAGCCGCACTGTTGCCCACAGCCGGAACTACAGCCTTGCGGGCCGCAGCCGCCTCCGGGATGGCATCCGGCTCCGCCGCCGCCTTCGGGGCCGCAGCCCTGGTGATAGGCGGCCGGCATCACATCGGGCCCGCTTGGGTATTGGCCTTGTTGCGCGTAGGGATTGCCGCCGTAGGCCTGTGGGCCGTACGAGGCTGGATACACGGCCTGGTATCCCTGATACGAAGCCTGCATGAACGGACTTCCGCCCCCGGAATACTGAGCGGTCGCAGTCGCCGCGCAGCACACGAGCGCAGCCAAACAAAATAATGGCGCTGTTTTCACGTGACCCTCCATGGTGAACTTTTCCGCCAACGGGAGCAAACCGCCGCGCAAGATTCGCAGTTTGCCGCCGAGGAATGGATCCCTGCTTCGAGATCGATGTTCGTACTTTGCCGGCATGTTCCAATGCGGCCATTCGCCGTCTGGGAAAGACTCCCCGCCTCCGTGCCACGGGCAGCTCGAAGGAACAACTCCTCAACCCAGTAGCCGCACCCAACTAGGGCGTGTTCGCTGACTGGCTGAGGAGCGGACGGACGGATCGCTATGTCCGGCTTTTTCCTTAAATCCCATCGCCCAGGAACAATGCTCAGAACCACCAATTTCGGAACGCCGGTCATTCCCGGCCCAATTGACAACCTCTGCCATTTCCGCAAAGTCGCCCCAGACTATCAGCCCAGAAGGGGGCGAATCGACACGCGGCACGGCCAGATGCCGGAAAGGAAATCTTCCCAAGTCTTTTTACGGAAACGGCTTGTGTTCTTGATGCGCCGCCTGGGAAGGGGGATCAGCCCACGAACTGGCGGCGCGAGCTGGGTGGAGATTATGGAGGGGCGCGTTTCGCGCCCCTGCCAGTTTAAACGCTGCTGCCGTTCTGCTGGGCCAAATGTGCCTCGCCATCGCGTTCGGCCACCTGAGCCCAATCGCGGCGCTGTCGCGAACTGGGAATGTTCATTTCCTTGCGGTACTTGGTCACCGTGCGGCGGGCAACTTTGACCTCGTGCTTGGCGAGTTCTTCGACCAGTTCATCATCGCTGAAGGGCTTGGTCTTGTCCTCGTGGTCAATGATGTGCTGCAGTTTGAGTCGGACGACTTCCCAGGCCACTTCTTCGCCGTCGGCGCTCTTGGTGCCGCCGCCGAAAAATCGTTTGAGGGGAAAGATTCCCCGGGGCGTTTGAATCCACTTGTCGTCGACGGCGCGGCTCACCGTGGTGAGGTGAACACCGACCTTGTCGGCAATTTGCTCCATTTTGAGCGGCTCGATAAACTCGGGCCCCTTTTCCAGAAATGCCGTTTGGTGATCGACGATGGCCTGTGACACCTTCCGAACCGTGCTCCGCCGCTGCTCAATGGAATCGATCAGCCACTGGGCGGAACTGATCTTCTTCTTGATGTACTCGCGGGCTTCCGGCGTGGCGTCTCCCCGCATCAGCATCTTGCGATAGTAAGGGCTGATATAGAGTTGCGGTAAGTTGCCGTCTTCGAGTCGCACCACGTACTTTCCCGCCTCGTCGCGTTCCACGAATACGTCGGGGGTGACGGTGGGGGCTTGGGTGGTCGTGAACTCGGAGCCGGGCTTCGGGTTAAGTCGGCGAAGCTCTTTGAGAACCGCATCGATGGTTTCAATGGAGTAGCCGGTGCGGCGTTGGATGTTTTTCCACTGATTGCGTTCGATGTCGTGGAGGTGATCGCTGATCAGCGCGCGCAACTCCTCGTAATAGTGCATGCCCGGCCGCAGTTGCAGCAACAGGCACTCGCGAAGGTCGCGGGCTCCCACTCCCGGTGGATCGAGCCGCTGGACAATGCCAAGGGCCGTTTCGGCCGCGGCCAGCTGAGCGTCGCCCCCGGTAGGGTCGACCAGGTCGGCCAGGGGCGTCGTTAGCCGACCATTGGAATCGAGCGCGTAAATAATTCGCACGGCCATCTGCCGCACTTGGGATTCCAGGTCGAAATACCTAAGTTGATCTTGCAAGTAGTCTTGCAACGTGGCCGGGCGAGACACCATGTTCGCCATCACATCGTGTTGGCGATCCGAAGCTTCTTCCAGGCGCGAACTGGACATCCGCGGCCGTTCATCGAAATGGTCGGGGCAGTCCTCGTTCAGATTGAGCAACCGCTCGAAGTCGTCAACATTGTCGGCGGCCTCGTCGACTACCAATTCCCGCTCTTCCGGCGTTTTCTCCTCGATTTCTCGCGGGGCCGAATCGTCGTCCGGTAAGTCTGGATCGCTGTCGCGCAACTCCAGAACGGCATTCTCTTGCAACTCTTGCTCAATGTGCTCCTGCAACTCCACCATGGGAAGTTGCAAAATTTTCATCGACAGGATCAAATTCGGCGACAGAATGAGCTTTTGCTCAGCCCGCTGCACGATTTCCTGACCAAAAGAAAGACGCATATCAGCCTGAGGTTAATGCGAGAAAGTTCGGAGACTCTGCGACAGAGTCACAGTGAGATGCCAGCTCTCTGCAAATATCTTACCAAAGTAAACCCGCGAAGAAAAAAGATTCCCTTAAAGCCCCAGCCCGTGACGTTTTGCGTCGAAGCTGGACAGCCCTGGGAAATGGCAGGAGCAGTACTTGTGCCGCCGCCGCTCAGAATGGTTGCCGGCCGCTCAAGGCGTCGATCAGCACTTCTTTGTTGGCGAATTCCAGCACGCTGCCGGTGGTGATCCCTCGGGCGAGCCGCGTGATCTTGATCGGCGAATCGGCCAGCACGTTGGTAATGTGCAGGGCGGTTCCGTCACCTTCCACGGTCGGATTGGTGGCCATGATGATTTCGGAGACCCCTCCTTCCCGTACGCGCTCGGCCAGGGCGTCGATGGTCAGGTTCTCGGGGCCAATGCCGTCGAGCGGCGCAATTCGGCCCAGCAAAACGTGATACACGCCGTGAAAAGTGCCTGTTTGTTCTAAAGCCATCAGGTCACGGGGCTGCTCCACAACGCACAACAACGAGTTATCGCGGCGCGAATCGCCGCAAATCGAACACAGTTCGCCCTCGGAGAGATTGTAGCACCGGCTGCAGTGCCGCACGTTTTCTTTCACATTGCGAATCGCGTCGGCCAAGGCCAGGGCTTCGGTTTTGTGGGCTCGCAGCACATGGTAGGTGAGTCGCTCCGCCGATTTCTTGCCAATGCCTGGCAATTTGGAGAACTGTTCGACGAGTTGGTTGACCGATTCGCTAATCATGGGAGCCGAGCGCTCGCGGGTGGATCGTGCATCGCCAAATCTCTTGCTGGAACGTGAGTTAGACGGCTAGCCCCGGTCGTCGGGAGGTAGGTCGGGGCCGCCGGTCAATTGGGAGAATGCTTCGTCCATGCCCGGCAGGTTGAGACCGCCCGTGGCGTCTTTCATCGCATCGGCATGCAATTGACGGGCCTTGGCCGTGGCCTGATTCGCGGCAGCAACGATCAAATCTTCGAGCAATTCCTTGTCGCCTCCGCTGAGCAGCGAAGGGTCGATACTGCACCGCAGCACCTCGCTCAAACCATTCACTTCCAACTCCACCATGCCGCCGCCCGCGGTGCCGACGGCCTTTTTCTCGCGCAGCTCTTCGGAGAGATTCTTGAGCTTGCCCATGATCTGTGGGGCCTGCTTCATCAACGAGGCAAAATTTCCGAGGCCTTTGAACATGGGTCAGACTCCTTCATTCTTGTTTTCGGTCGAGGCCACCGCAGGCTACCGCAAGTCGAATTGCATTGGGGGTTAAGGTCTTGGCTGTGGCTCGTCCACACTCACCAGTCGGGCGCCGAACAACTGCTCGGCCTTTTGGACCAAGGGGTTGCCAGCGTACGCCCGCACCAGGTCTTGGGGAGTTCGCTTGCGTCGCACGGCCGCTGCCGTTTCGGGCCGAGGTTCGGCGGGCTCATCCACATGATAGTCGATGCGGAACCGCTCGCCGGTCACCCGGGCAACCGCCTCCATGACCTGCTGGGCATTTTCCGGATGCTCGCAGAACCCCTTGGAAAAACTATATCTCTCAGGAAATCGAACGGCCAGGTGGTTTGGCGCAATCATTGCTATTTCACGGCACTTCGAGGCGTGCTCGGAAAGCGTAACCCCTAACTCCGAAATAGCTTGTTGCCAGAGCTCTCCCGCCGAAGCGGTTGTCAACCCCGTGGCCGGCGCTGTGGGAGCCGATGCCGTTTGCCGCGACGGGGGATCTCCGTCGACTGCTCCCGAGGAGTGTTCGGGGGCCGTCTTGCCGGTGACCGCCGGAACCTCGATGTCGTAATCGTCGTTTGCCGGCGAAGCCTCGTCGGGCGAGGGGAGCGGAGGCCCATCAGTTATCGGTCGGTCGTTTTTTTTTGGCGCGGGGGCCGGGTTGGAGGATGCTGGGCTGGCGGCGATTGACGCCGAGGCTGCCGAACGCGCCGCGGTTGGGCTGGCTGCCGCGGCCCCCTGGGACGGCGAAGCCGCGGGGGCGACTGGGGCGCCGTCGGCAATTTGACTGATCAGCGAAGAGAGCGAGGTGAGGTTTTCGAGGGTGCAAAGCCGCACGATCGCCATCTCGGCCAAGGTACGGCTGGTGGTGCTAAGTCGCAAGCGGGCCTGGGTTTGATCCAAGATTTGCAACATGGCCAAGATGGTGGGCAACCCCAGCCGCTGAGCAATTTGGGTAAGCTCGGAAATTTCGGCAGGCTCGGTTTGCAACAGGTCACGGCTTCCGCCCACCGCTGAAACCATCAGATCGCGGCTGTAGCTCAGCAATTGTTCGAGCACCTGGCCCGCGTCTGCTCCCTCGGCCAAGGCGCCGTCGAGTTCTGCCAGAGCGGTGGCCGCATCGCGACTGGCGATCGCGGAGCCCAGGTTGGTCATGCGACTGCCGCTGGCGGTGCCGAGCATGCGATGCACGTCGGTAACGGTGATTTTAGCGCCGCCGAACGAAAGCAGTTGTTCCAGCAGGGATTGGCTATCGCGCATGGAACCGCCCGCGCGACGAGCCAGCAGAACCAGGGCGGCATCGTCGGCTTCAATCTGCTCCGCGTCCACAATCTGTCGCAACCGGCCCACGATGGAGTCGGCCTTGATGCCTGCGAAATCAAATCGCTGGCAGCGCGAAATCACGGTGACCGGCAGCTTTTCGGGCTCGGTGGTCGCAAAGATAAACTTGACGTGTTCCGGCGGCTCTTCCAAGGTTTTGAGCAGCGCGTTGAACGCCTCCTTGGTGAGCATGTGGACTTCGTCGATGATGTAAATCTTGAACCGCGAACGACTAGGGCGGATGCCGGCGTTCTGCCGCAATTGGCGAATCTCGTCGATGCCCCGGTTGCTGGCGCCGTCGATCTCCAGCACATCGACGTCGTGGCCGGCGGCGATGGACTGGCAGCTATCGCACTCGCCACAAGGATTGGCGGTGGGGCCGTTTACGCAGTTGAGCGACTTGGCCAGGATGCGGGCCGTGCTCGTTTTGCCCACGCCGCGGGCACCGGTAAACAAGTAAGCATGCCCGACGCGTCCTGATTGGATCGCGCCTTCGAGAGCCCTGGCCACATGTTCCTGGCCGACCAATTCCTCGAATTGCCGCGGCCGATATCGCCGGGCTACCACCACGTAGTCGGAGCCGTTTGAGGTCATGGGAGGGCGAGGCCCGAGAGTGGGAGGGGGAGCAACCGTAAAAACCAACGAAAATGGGAGCCGTTTCGCGGATTGCCACCACGACATCTTCGCGGTTGCCACCGAGGGCGGAACGTCTCCCAAACTGGTTTGGGCAACAACCACGGCCGCCGGCGAGGAACCCCCGCACCTGACGGGTGCCCCTTAAGGGTGCTTCCGTTAGGACCTGGCCTGGTTCGGGGGCCGCCATCACAGGGGCCCCTCGCAGGCGACCGTGCTGTCGCTATTCTATTTCTACGTGGAATCAGGCCGCAGGTCAAACGGCTCCTTTTGCGATCGCGCCTGGGCTGGCGCCGTGGCGCGAGGGCAAGCCATTTTACTGGGCACCCAATCCCGATTGGCAGGACCGCGGCGCGATAATTTGGCTTGGGGTGTGCCGTCGGTTACCATCAAGACCGCTCTCAACAGAATCAATCAGGAGAAGGCCATGTTCATGCTTCGCCGAGCTTCAACGATTACGGCAATTATTGCCTGCTGTGCCCTGGTTTTCGTCACGGAGTGCTGGGCTCAGAAGCCCGCCCCCCAGCGAACGGTTCCACCCCAGGGATTTGCCGCGGAATACGATGTGCCGTATGTGCCCGACGGCGATGCGGCTCAGTCGCTCGACATTTACTACCCCGAAAAATCCGCGGACAAGCCGTTGCCATTACTGGTTTGGATTCACGGGGGCGGTTGGAGCGGCGGCAGCAAGACGCAAGTGCCCTACTTGAATCAACTGCAGCGCGGATACGTGGTGGCCAGCGTGGAATATCGCTTTAGCCAGCAGGCAAAATTCCCAGCGCAAATTCAGGATTGCCAGGCCGCGATTCGCTGGCTGCGGGCCAACGCCAGCAAATACAACCTCGACCCGAGCCGGGTCGGTGTCGGCGGGGCTTCGGCCGGCGGTCACCTTGCCGCGCTCGTGGGAACCAGCGGCGGCCAGCAGGTATTTCCGGCCATCGGAGGCAATCAAGATCAGTCGGATCAGGTCCAGGCGGTTTGCGATATCTATGGGCCGACCGACTTTTGGACGGTCGTTAGCCAGGCCGACGAAGATGAGAATGTTAAGAATGTTTTTCACTGGAACAACGGCGACCCCTATTCGCGGCTGATCGACGCCAAGCTGGGCGAAGACAAACAGAAATGTCTCGCGGTTAGCCCCGTGCATTATGTCAGCAAGAAGTGCCCGCCGTTCCTCATTTTGCACGGCGACCACGATACGCTGGTTCCCTACGCTCAAAGCGTGGAACTGAGCGATCTGCTGACCAAGGCGGGCGTGGAAGTCACGCTGCAGCGACTGCCAGGCGCTGGCCACGGTGGCCCCGCGTTTGGGCTGCCCGCGGTGGGCCAATTGGTCAATGCCTTCTTCGACAAGCACCTTAAAGGCGTCGACGCCAAGATTGAAGCGCTGCCTGAAAGCAAAGTCACCGTCATGCCGCCGCTGGTCCCGGCATCCAAGTGAGTATCGTTAGTTTGCGGCGGCAGCCAGATATTGGGGGTCGATCTTGGCCAGTTCCTCGGCCACGGTTTCCACCGTGAGGCGAATTTGCTCTTCGGTGTGAAGCGAGGTGATGAAGAACCGCAGTCGGGCCTTGCTTTCTTCCACCGCCGGGTAGAGGATCGGCTGCACGTTCACGCCGCGATCGAACAAGGCGCGCGAGAGCCGCAGGCTGTGTTCGCTATTGCCCAGGATGACGGGCACGACGGGCGAGTTCTGGCTCAGGCCGGTGTTCAGGCCCAGCTGGTTGGCCAACTGCAAAAACAGTTCGGAATTGGCTTGCAGCGTTTGCACCCGCTGGGGCTCGGCTTGCAGCACCTTGAGCGAAGCCAGGGCAGCGGCCGCATTGGGGGGCGAAATGCCGACGGAGTAAACGAAGCCGGGGGCAGTGTATTTGAGGTACTTGACCAGGGCGGCGTTGCCGGCGATGTAGCCGCCGCAACTGCCAAACGACTTGCTGAGGGTGCCCATCCAGATATCGACATCGCGAGGATTGATATCGAAGTGTTCGCCGATGCCGCGGCCGTGTTCGCCCATGGTGCCCATCGAGTGGGCTTCATCGACCATGAGATAGGCTTTGTATTCCTGCTTGAGCTCGATGAACTTGGGCAGATCGGGGTAATCGCCGTCCATGCTGTACACGCCTTCGATGACGACCAGCACGCGGCGGAACTCGCCTCGCATGTCGCGGAGCAGCTTGCCAAGGGTTTCCCAATCGTTGTGCGGGAAGGCTCGGCGGCGGGCGCCGGAGAGGGCACAGCCTTGCAAGATACTGTTGTGCGAGAGCGAGTCGTGAAGGATGAGATCGCCCTGGCCGAACAGGTGGCCAATGGTGGATTCGTTGGTGGAGTGCCCCCCGACAAACAGAATGGAGTCTTCGGCGCCCACCCACGAGGCGATAGCTTGTTCGAGTTCGCGGTGGAGTGGTTTTTCACCCGAGACCAGACGGCTGGCCGAGACGCTGGTGCCATAGCGATCGATGGCTTCTTTGGCGGCCTGCATCACGCGGGGTTCGCCCGACATGCCAATGTAGTTGTAGCTGGAGAAGTTGATCAGCTCGCGGCCGGCGATTTGGGTGGTGTTGGTGGTGATTCGCTCGTGCTGGGCGAAGTAGGGGTTCGTGAGCCCCATGGCTTCCACCATGTTCAAGCTGGTTTCTAACCGCTCGTACTCGGGCTGTTGATCGAAATGGTAGTATTCCTCGGGAATTTGATCGAGGGAAACCTGCTGGCGGGTGGAGGTTTCGCCGAGGTGTTGGATCACGGCTTCGAGCACTTCTTCCATGCTCTCCAGTTCGGGGCCGACATCTTCTGGCATGCGTCCGCCGAAGCGATCTTCGAGCGCGGCTTGCAGCTCGATACGTTCGAGCGAATCCATGCCGAGGTCGGAGAACGTGGACTTGAGCGACAGTCCGTCAGCCCGCTCGCGAGCGATCTTGCGAACCTCTTCCAGCACCATGGCGGCCGCTTCGGCGCGGTTGTATTTGAAGCCTGTTTTCTTTTCGGCCGGCGCATCGCTGGCGTTGGCCGCTGATTTGGCAGCGCCATTGGTCCCGGCGTGCGACGGGGCAGCCGCGCCTTGGAAACGGGCGGCCGGTTTGGGTAGGGCTGGTTGGAACTGGGCTGATTGGAATTGGGCCGGCTTGGAAGTTGCCGGGGCGATGGCCGTGGTGGTGTTTGCCAGTTCGGGCGCCGATGAGAGATCGACCAACTCCACATCGCCGGGCCATTGTGCCACCACGGTGAGGGTGCCGTCGAGGAACGCCCTGCGGCAGGCATGTCGCTGGATTTTGCCGCTGGAGGTTTTGGGAATGCTGTTGGCTTTGACCAGCACCACGTGATCGACGGTGAGCTGGTGCCGCTCGGAGACCCGTTTGCGCACCAGCGAGATTGCCAGGGGGGCGGTGGCCTGTTGGCGGCGTTCCATCTCTTGCACGATCACCAGTCGCTCGGCGCCGTCTTTTTCGACGGTGAAGGCGGCCCCGCTGCCGCTCTTGAGCGCGGGGTGGCATTCGCCGACGGTGAGCTCGATGTCTTGCGGGTAGTGGTTGAGGCCGCGAACAATGATCAGGTCTTTGAGCCGGCCGGCGCAGAAAATTTCGCCCTGGAGCTGGAAGCCCAAATCGCCGGTGCGGAGGAATCGGCCCTGCTCGGGCTCATTGGCCAGGGTGGCGTGGAAGGTGGCTTCGGTTTCGTCGGGCCGTTTCCAGTAGCCCTGGGCCACGCTGGGGCCTTGAATCCACATTTCGCCCACGCGACCCTCGGGGCAGAGAACGCGGCTTTCGGGATCGACAATGAGCACCTTCTGGTCGGTCATGGGCTTGCCGCTGCCAACCATTCGCTGAGCGTTCGGATGATCGGCAGGCACCGTCACCACGCGGCCCGCCTCGAGCTCGCGGGCGTCGAGCGTGGCGACCACGGGGTCGTCGTCGCGGTATCCGCCGGTGACCATTAGCGTGGATTCGGCCAGGCCGAACGAAGGGAAGAAGGTTTCACGGCGGAAGCCGCAAGGGGCGAAGTACTCGGTAAAGCGGTCGATGGTTTCGGCGCGAACCGGTTCGGCGCCATTGCACGCCAAACGCCAGCAACTGAGGTCGAGCTCTTCCAATTGCTCAGGCCGGATTTTATCCACGCACAGATCGTAAGCGAAGTTGGGACCGCCACTGGTGCAAGCGCGGTACTTGGTAATAGCCTGGAGCCAACGAATCGGCCGCTGCAGGAAGGCCACGGGCGGCATCAGCACGCTGGGGCAATTGACATACAGCGGCTGCAAAATGCCGCCGATCAAGCCCATGTCGTGGTAGCAGGGGAGCCAGTGAACGCCCACGCCGGAGCGCGAGTGCTCGAAAGCGTGGGCAATGAGGGCCGAGTTGTGGAGCAGGTTTCCGTGCGACACCATCACCCCCTTGGGGGTACCGGTGGAGCCGGAGGTGTATTGCAAGAAAGCCAGGGTTTCGGGATGCACGTCGGGCCGGGTCCACCGCGATTCGATGCCAGCCTCTAACTCGTCGGTGGCTAGCCAGTGAATGGCTTGCAGGTCGGGGGTTTCGTCGAGTTGCACGCGATCGATCACATTGCGGGTGGTGAGCGCGATCTTGGCTTCGGCGTCGGCGGCGATGGCCTGGATGCGGTACAGCGAGCGGTTCATCCGCGGCGGATAAGCGGGAACGGCCACCACGCCTGCGTATAAGCAACCGAAAAAGGCCGCCACGAATTCCAGGCCCGAGGGGTAGAGCAGCAGCGCCCGCTCGCCGGTCATGCCGAGATCTTCTAACCGGGCGGCAATGGCTCGCGCCTGGCGATCGAGTTCCAGGTTGGAAAGGGGGACCTCTTGGTCCTCGCCGTCCATCAGAAACGTGTAGGTGTTGGCGTCGGGCTGATACTCGGCGCGGTGCTGAAGGAGGTCAATCAGCGTAGGAGGACCGAAAAACGAGCCGGGAAAGCGATCAACTGGCACGGGGAGATCTCCAACATTGAAAGGCAGACGCCGTTTACCAGGTTCCCCAGGGGGGAAACCGCAGCCCAACGCCGCCGCATGCGCTCGATCCGAAGACTTGGGTAGGCATCCCGAAACGGGACGTCTTTCGCTCGACAGCCCAAACGAAATTATCTTGGCTGGCATGCCCAAGTTATCTTATCGAAAAAAACCACCCTTGCCACCCATCTTCGCTGGTCGGGGGGCAAGGTCCACTTCTAAACAAACCCATTGTCAGGCGATGCCGGGCACCAACAGTCGTCGATTGAGGTATCGGCCGCATCTCCTGCGAAATTCGGTTGATAGCATCCAGTAACGTCCGCACCAGTCGCACCGGTCGAGCGGCGCGTAACGCCATACATGCGTTGCTCCGTTTATTCCTGCTGCTCCGCGGGGTTGTTCGGCTTAAGCGGGCCTACAACCCGAATGTTACCGAGGATGGGCCGCGATCGTCATCGAGGTGGGGGGCGCGTCCCCGTGGCGGCGCATCGATCGCAGGCTTGGACACGTTTACCCGTGAATGCTAATCTGCGGGCAACCTTGGCACGACCTTTCCGATCCGGACGCGCTCCCCTTGGCATCATCCCGCCACCATCATCCCTCCTACTGGAGGGTGTTCGCAACCTTTGCCCGCAACAGCCTGGTCCGTGACATGACGTTCCGGGTGGACTTCATCATTCAGTGCATCTCTTCGCTCTCCTGGGTGCTGATGAACCTGGGATTTTACGTGCTGATCTTTAACGAGATTGGACCCAACAGCGAGTTGGCCGCCGATACGGGCTGGCGGCAATACCCGTTTTTTGTGTTTCTGGCGACCGGCCTGTTCATCAACAGCCTGGTGCAAACCTTCTTTATGCCTAATGCCGAAGAATTCAGCGAACTGATCCGCACGGGCAACCTTGATTTTGCGTTGCTGAAACCGATCGACACCCAATTCCTGATTTCCCTGCACAAAGTTTCGTGGTCGTCGCTGGGGAATTTTGTCTTTGCGGGCTGTTTGTTGACGTACTCACTGTGGAAGTTGGAGTACCAACCGGCATTGACAGATTTTCTGCTGTACCCGTTTTACGTGGCTTGTGGCGTGGCCATTTTGTACAGCTTGATGATCGCGCTGTCGGCGACGAGCATTTGGTTCGGGCGGAACCAGACGCTGTACGACTTTTGGTTTTACATCACCAACTTTTCCCGCTACCCGATGGAGATTTACCAGGGCACGCTGGGCACGCCGCTGCGGTGGGCGTTCACGTTTATTATTCCCATTTTGGTCGTGGTAAACGTACCGGCTCGGTTGCTAGCAAAGCCGCTTCAGCCTGGCGAATGGAAGTTGGCAGTGTTCGCGGTGGCCGCCACGGCGGGGAGCTTGCTGATTTCTCGCTGGATCTTTCTGCGAGCGCTGGGGAGTTACCGCAGTGCCAGTAGCTAGGGTGAATTGGCGACTGGACACTACTACCCCCCCGAGTGGAATTTTGCTGACTCTAAGGGATTCTAGGTGTGTCCCTTTCGCGTGGAATGCGGGCCTCGCCGCTGATTCACAACCCGACGCGTTAGCGAGGGAGTCCCACGAACGTCCCTCGCTAACCAGCATTATGCAAGTGCTAGTATATCGTCCGATTCATAAGGACTTAAGTGTGCTAGCAATGCTCGACATTGGCCGTGCTAGCATCCTTAACTTCTTACACCATGGTGAGCCGTGCTAGCACTTGCATAACATTCTAACGCGTCGGGTTGCCATTCGCCCGATTTAAGGGAGACGTCATGCGTTACGCTTGGTTGAGTCTGTTCGTTTTCCTGACTCAGTCGTCGTTGCTTGCAGGCGCGGCTAGCGCAAGGCGGCCAATCCTGCCCCCCCCGAACGCGGCCAAAACGAGCCGTAAATAGGGAGCCGGGGCTCGGATTCTGGCGATTTGCCAGTTCTTGCCCAACAGATTGTTGACGGCCGGCCCTGGTCTGGTTAAAAACTGTTGATAATGATTCTCAATGTCATGTAAGCCAGGCTCCGATGCTCCCAGCCATGCATGCAATCCACCGTTTCTCCAGGAAGCAACCACATGGCACGAACATCGATATTGGTCGCGGGAGCGTGCGCGATTCTCGTCAGCTCCGCGGCTTGGGCCGCACCGCCGGCGGACGCCCTTCCCTATCCGTCTTTGCCTGAGCCGATTGCCAGTTTTGGCGCGGCGGTTGGCGGGGATTACCTGTATGTGTTCAGCGGGGCCAACGGCCGCTCGACCGGCAATTCGGTCGATCGCTTGTCGCAGCACTTTACGCGGCTGAATCTCACCAAGCCCGGCGCGGCTTGGGAGTCGCTCACCATGCACCACCCCGCGCAGAGCAATGCTTTGCTGGCCTGGGGGGGCAACATCTATCGCGTGGGCGGCCTGAGCTACAAAGATGGCGACCAAGAAGGGACCAAGGCGGGCGACTTCGATTCAACCACGCACTTTTCAAAGTACGATCCCAAGAAGAATGCTTGGACCGATTTGCCGCCCTTGCCCGAGGGGCGTTCGTCGCTGGATGCGGCCGTGCTCGATGACAAGATTTATGTCGTGGGCGGCTGGAACCTGCAAGGCTCGGAAAGCCGGGATGCTCCCTGGCATGAGACAGCCCTGGTCTTCGATTTGAAGAACGAACAGGGCGAGTGGAAAGAGATTGCCAAGCCGCCGTTTACGACGCGGGCTTTGGCCGTGGCGGCCTTCGACCACAAGCTGTGGGTGCTGGGCGGCATGACGCGCGACAACTTTGTGACGCGCGGCGTGCATGTTTATGACCCGAAGACCAACGAGTGGACCAAGGGGCCTGAACTGGTGGGAGACGGCCGGTTGACGGGCTTTGCCGTGTCGGCTTTTGCCTCGGGCGGCAAGCTTTACTACAACGGTTTGGAAGGCGTGCTGCATGCCCTGAACGCCGATGGCTCCGGCTGGGAGCCGGCCCAGCGGCTGATGTTTGCCCGCTATTTTCACCGGTTGCTGCCGATGGCCGATGGCAAGTTGCTGGCCGTGGCTGGCGTTTCCAGGGCAGGCCGGTTGGCGAATGTGGAGGTCATCAACCTCGCGGACGCTCAGCAAAGCGGACCCAAGGTTACTGAGTGGTCGGTCAAATTTGGCGGCCGGGCCAAGCACAGCCAGGGCTTGATTGTGAACGGCAATTCGCTGTACGCGTTTGGTGGCAACGCCAGCCGGGCGCCGCACGACTTCAGCAAAGAAGCCTTTGTGAACGAGGCCATTAAGTTCGATCTGCTGGGTCGCACGGCGGAAGCTTTGCCGCCGCTGCCGATGGCCATTCAAAGCCCCGCGGTGGCGATTGCCGGCAGTTCTCGCGACTCTTCGATTTACGTGCTGGGAGGTTTGACCTATCAGGACGACCAGTTCCGTTCGTCGGCGGCCATTCAACGCTACCGGCTGCGGAGCGAAAACTGGTCGGACGAAACCGTGCAACTGCCCGCCAGCCGTTCCATGTTCGATGCCGTGACGCAGGGCGATGCCATCTGGATGTTTGGCGGGGCTCAGGCCGGCGCCCAGCGCTCTGGCCTGGCACTCGATACCTGGCGTTGGTCGGCTCACGGCGAAGACGCCGTGGAGGTGGTCAAAAACGCCGCCCTGCCGGTGCGGCGCCGCTCGTTTGGCGGCTGCCAACTAGAGGGCGATTATTACATGGTCGGCGGGCTCGGCGGCGATTCAGGCATCGTGGGTTCGATGGACGTATACAACTTTGAGAGCGGCAAGTGGCGGCAGGTGGCCGCGCCGCGGCATCCTCGCGTATTCCCCAGCCTGGTGGCGGCGGCCGGCAAACTGTATCTGGCGGGCGGCTTCGCCAAGGTCGATGGGCACTTTAGCCCTGCCGAATCGGTCGAGGTGTATGATCCTCAGGCCGACAAGTGGAGCACGGCGTGGGAGCAGCCCCCGCTCAAGCACAAGCCGGCCGTGATGGTGGCCTACCAGGATCGGCTGCTGTTCTACGGCGTGGACGAGAAAGAAGACGGTCTGGCCCACATCGCCATTGTGGACCCCAGCCCCGCGACCCCCAACTACGGTCCCAGCACCGAATCGGCGGAAGGCCAAGGCGGGTTTGGCGGAGGGGGCGATTCGGCGGAAACGGTCGCGCGCTTGATGCGGATGGATGCCAATGGAGATGGCAAGCTATCGGGTGACGAGGTGGGGGAACGGATGCAGCGATTCATCGGCCGCGCCGACGCCAACAAAGATGGGCTGGTCACCAAAGAAGAGATCGAGGCCATGCTTCAGCAAGACGCGGCTGCCGGTGGAAGCACGGGCGGAAATGCCGATGGCAACCGTGGCGGTCAACGCCCGGGCCGGCCAGCGAATGGCGCTGGGCGCGGTGCATCTGGCAGTGATGGGCAGAACCGTGCCAGCGGTCCAGCACGTGCTGGTTCGACCAACCCCTGACCGTTATCGCCATGAATTGTCGATAGCGAAACGGATGTCGCTCCCAGCCGCTTGCGAGCCAGGATCCATAGCCCGAGGTTTTGCGGGCAAAGTGTTATGTGCCGCCTGGCCCTCGGTTCGCGGATCGAGAGCGAGCGGTAGTCTGGCCGTACTTGCGTTACTCGCCCACCAGCACGTCCGCATGGTTGCGCATCGGGTTCTGAGCCGATGCGCACGTGGAGCCGGCTGCTTACCCACAATTACGCTTGGCGTTTATCCCACGCTGCCTGTTGCTCCACGAGCAACTTCGCGGGTGGATCGCCAGCCACGATGCAACTAGCTCCGGAGTTTTGAGATGAAATTTGACAGGTTTACAAGGCCCTGGCTGTACGGCCTGACTTTTTGGTTGGCTGGCTGGTGCGGCGCGGCAACCGCCGCGGAAACGATGGTGTTCTCGCACGAGCATGTGCTGGGCACGTCGCTGGAGATTGTGGTGGAGGCCGACTCTCGCCTAGCGGCCGAGCAGGCCGAAACCGCCGTGCTCGCGGAGATTGAACGCCTGGCCGCGGTGTTTAGCACCTACGATTCGCGGAGCGAATTCAGCCGCTGGCTGGCCGCCGAAGCCCAGCCGATGCGCGTGTCGGCCGAGTTATTTGAGTTGCTGCAGGCGTGCGACCGTTGGCAGAAGCTGAGCGGCGGCGCGTTTCAGCCAGCCGTGGACGAACTGAGCCAACTTTGGCAGCGTGCCGCTGACGAGGATCGGCGGCCAACGGCGGTTGAAATTGCGGCGGCGGTGGCGAGGGTTGCTTCGCCTGCCTGGAAGCTCGAGGCCAGCACGCGCACGGCTCTGCGCACTTCGACAAGCCCCCTGTCGCTCAACGCGATCGCCAAGGGCCAGATCATTGACAAGGCTGCCCGGTTGGCCAAGCAGGCGTCGCCGGCCGTGCGGGGCGTGGTTGTGAATATCGGCGGCGATTTGCGAAGCCTGGGCGATGCCGTTCGGCAAGTTGCCATTGCCAATCCGTTTGCCGACGCCGAGAACGAACGGCCCCTGACGAGCATCTTTGTGCGCAACGCCGGAGTGGCCACCAGCGGCAACTATCGCCGCGGGTTCTTGATCGGCGGAAAGCGGTATTCCCACATTATCGATCCCCGCACGGGACTGCCGGCGGGTGACGTGGCAAGCGCCACGGTGGTTGCCGCCACCTCGGCCGACGCTGACGCGCTGGCCACGATCTTTAGCGTGCTGCCGGTGGAAGAAAGCCTGGCGTTGGCGAGTAAGCTGACGGGCGTGGAATGCCTGTTGGTGCAAGCCGATGGTCGCGTGGCACGGAGTTCCGGCTGGAGCGAGCTGGAGCAGCCGCGGCTGTTTCGCTTCGCCGCCGGTCAGCAAACGACCGATGCCCTGGCGCGAGCCGATGAAGCAGCAGACGCCACGGCCAAGAGCGACAAGGTTGCCAACGAGGAAGCCAAGGAGGCCAAAGATCAACCGCTGGAGTTGGTGGTGAGCTTTGAACTGAATCGGCCGACGGGCGATTATCGTCGCCCTTACGTGGCGGTGTGGCTCGAGGATCAGGACAACTTCCCGGTGAAGACGGCCGTGCTGTGGATGCAAACGCGGAGCCCCGGTCCTCGCTGGCACCGTGACTTGTTGCGGTGGTATCGCAACGACCGAATTCGCAAACTGGCCGACGACACGGAACTGATCGGCACGGTATCTTCGGCGACCCGCGGGCCGGGCGAATACAAGGCGGTGTTCGATGGTTCCGACGACGCTGGCAAGCCGCTGCCCCCTGGCGACTACACGCTGTTTATCGAGGCTGCCCGCGAACACGGCACGTACCAATTGATTCGCCACAAAGTCACGCTGGGCGAGACCGCAACTCCTGAAACCAAGCTTAAAGGCAATGTCGAGATTAAATCCGCCACCGTCGAATACCGCCCTCGATCCGCCGCGCCCAGCCCCGAGGTCGGCGGCGAGTGATTTGTTGCAAGACCTGCGCGCCAACCCTCGGCCTCCAGCGGTAAAACGCCGGTGGAGTTGGTACACCTGGTTTGCCGCCGGAGTGCGCTGGCTGCACATTTACGTATCGCTGCTGGGCTTCACGGCGCTAATCTTCTTTGCCGCCACCGGCATCACGCTGAACCACCCCACGTGGTTCGGCGGGTCGGAGCAGCAGGTGTCGGAATACGAAGGCAAGATGGATACTGCCTGGCTGAACGATGCTAGCGCGGCAGCTGCCGCTGAGGCCGACGTGGATGAGGCGGCGGATGCGGACCTGAGCGACGACGGCGTTGGCGGCGAGGAGTTGCCGCCCGAGCCGGATTACGCGAAGCAAGTGGATAAGCTAGCCGTGGTGGAGCACTTGCGGAATACGCACCAGGTGCGCGGAGCGGTAAGCGAGTTTCGCGTCGATGAATATGAGTGCATGGTGCTATTCAAGTCGCCTGGCTACGCGGCCGACGCATTCATCGATCGGGAAACGGGGACTTACAACGTGACCGTCACCGCCATGGGGGCCGTGGCGATCATGAACGACCTGCACAAAGGTCGCGACAGCGGCCTCGCCTGGAGCCTGGTCATCGATATCACGGCCCTGTTGATGGTGTTCGTCTCGATCACCGGGCTGGTCTTGATCTTCTACCTCAAACGCCGCAGATTCTCGGGCCTGGTAACGGCCGTGGTCGGCACGATTGTGGTGGCGGTGGTGTATGTGCTGTGGGTGCCGTGAGGGGCGACAATTCAACGCGATGGGCAATTGCAGCGGATGAGGCATGCTTACGCCCCGGGCTTAAGCATGGCACACTTGCGATCGTCCGTTGAGTTTCCCACGCCGTGTTGATCGGCGACGCGGGTGGTACGCACGGGGTGCGTAACCCTACGAGGGCTCCCCCCGGATGGGCACCGGCACGCGTTCGTTGCCGATTTGCTTGACCGCCACGTAGGTCACGTTGGCCTCGGTTACATTTACCGTTTTGCCACGGCGGCTGGTATCGACGGTCACATGCACGGTGATCGACGTGCGGCCCAGGCGCGTTAGCTGCGTCCAAAAACTGACCACGTCGCCCACGTAAACAGGCTCGTGAAATTCCACGGCGTTCATCGCCACGGTGACCAGCAGGTGCTCGGGCAGGCCTTGCTCGGCCAGGGCCTGCCGGGCGCCTTCGGCCCCGGCCTGGTCTAAATAGCTGAGCAGCACGCCGCCAAAAATGGTGCCATGCGGATTGGTGTCACGCGGCAGCATGGCTGCCTTGAGGGCCAGGTATCGCTCAGACATTCGCGGGTTCCCATCTTGGCCGGCGGCGGCGGGCTGCCGGCGTTTACTTGCGCGCGAGCCGTTTCAATCGGGCCAGTAAAAAGCAATCGCGCATCCGCTGCTGCACCTCGGCCAGAACTTGCTCGTCGCTCAATTCGCGCAACGATTCGGGGGTGATGGGCGCGCCGAACTCGACTTGCACCACCGCCGGGCGGGGTAGTTTGCGCTGGCGCGGCCACGATTGAAACGCGCCGTCAATACCGACGGGAATCAGCGGAACCTTGCCGCGGCGAGCCAGCGCCACGAAGCCGGGCAAAAGCGGGGCCAGTTCGCCATCGAAGGTGCGGGCGCCTTCGGGAAAGATCACCACGGCCTCCTCGCGCTTGAGGCGGCGGAGCGTTTCTTTCAAGCCGGAAAGGCCCATGCCCTCGCGGTCAATCGGAATGGCATTCAACGATTCGATCAACCATTTGAGGGGACCGCGGAACAGCGTTTTGCGGGCCAGGTAAGTGAGCCGGCGGGTGGTGCAAACGCCGACCAACACCGGATCGAGATAGCTCTGGTGGTTGGAGAGGATGAGCGCGCCCCCCTGCTCCGGCAAATGCTCCACGCCCGAACTGCGAACCCGCCAGTAGCTAGAGGTCGCCAGGCGGCAGAACCGGCGGCAGCAATCGTAGAAGCGGGGTTTGCCGTGGATAACCTCGGCAGGCGCCTTGGAGGCAGGGGGCTCCTGGGTCGCGGTTCCGTCACTCATTCCTGCGTGCACTCTGTAAGAAATCCGCGAAATAGCACCCGATGTTCTTCTTCGTCGCCCAGGAGTTGGATGCACAATGCTTGCGTGACGTAAGTATCGCCACCGCCGATGCACGCCTGTGCTGGAAAGCAGGCGGCTCTGATCGTGCTCACCAACTTTACCAGCCGCAGAAGTAGTTTTCTACTGCCACATCGAGGGCCTCGGCCGTGGCGGCGGCCGGTTGTTGGCGGATGTTGCAGAAATCGACCACCTGCCGGAGCAGGTCGCGCGGGTGGCAGAAGCGCATGGGGCGACGGTTAGGCAGGTAGTGCCGCTGCAACACGTATTCAATCAGCTCGTCGTCGCACTTTACGTTGAGAGCTCGGGCCGCCAGGCGGAAGGTGTTGCGGAAATCGTTGAGCGAGGGATCTTGAACTTGGATCTTGTAGGGAATGCGCCGCGTGAAGGCTTCATCGACCAGGTCGCCAGGCTCCAGGTTGGTCGAAAACACAATCATTTGATCGAAGGGCATTTCGATCTTGCGGCCGCTCATCAGGCTGAGATAGTCGAGCCGTTTTTCCAGAGGCACAATCCAGCGGTTAAGCAATTCGGTGGGGCTGACGCGCTGGCGGCCAAAGTCGTCGATGACCAGGGTGCCGCAGTTGCTTTTCATTTGCAGCGGGGCCTCGCCAATGCCGGTGAGCCGATTGGTGCTGATCTCCAGGTTATCGAGGGTGAGCTCTCCGCCCACAATGATGGTCGGCCGGCGGATCAGCACCCAGCGTCGATCAATCTTGCTCGCGCTTTCTTCGCTGGCGTTTTGGTCCGAGCGAATCATTTCGTGACAACTAGGGTCAAAAACCCGCACGATTTCGCCCCACACGCTGATGGCTCGCGGGATCCACACACTATCGCCGTAGGCCAGGGAGATCCGCTCGGCGATGCTCGACTTGCCGTTGCCAGGCGCGCCGTACAGGAACAGCCCCTTCGCCGAAGTCATCGCCTGGGCAATTCGTTCCAGAATGGAGGCCGACAGGTTGAGATCCGAGAATGCCTGACGCACGCGTTGCATCTCGACGCAAACCTTGGAAAGCGACTGGGCTCGCACGCTGCGAACGTAAGCATCGAGACGAACGGGCGCCGCGCCAAAATAGCTGCAATGCCGGAGGTATCTCCGCGCGCGATCGCTGCCAATGTCGGTGAGCTCATACAGATAATCGCCCATGGGCGCCGCCGACTTGTAGATCACCACGCGCGTCGTCTTTAGATCTTGCAGCAGCGGTTCCAACAATGGAAAGGGGAGCTTGAGCTGATCGGCGATGTCTCGCCCCGCGGCGCTACCGGCATGCAGCAAGAACTTGAGCACCAGCGATTCGATTTCGTTCTGCGACAAGCCCGCTTCCGCGATACTTTGCGGCGGGCGCGGCACAAATGGCGCTCCATTGGCGTCGTCGTGTGAGTCGGTGGTATTCGCCGCCGCTACGTCCGCGCCGTCCTCGGTCGCCGGTCGGGTTGTTTCCGAATTCGGCAGAAAACCTGGTCCCGAGGTTGGCACATCGGCGGCGGCAATGGCCCAAAATGGGTCGTCGCCGACCCGCGTTTTCTCGCTCTCGGCCAAAATAGCTTGAATTTGCCGGCGAAGCTGCTCATGGCTGGAGACATCACTGGTCGGCATCGCAACTAGCTCCTGGACTCATCCGCACCATTTAACTCGGGGCGAAAAGGCTGTGCCGCGGCGCAAAGCAAAGCTACCGCGCCAATCAGCGGACAGTCTTTCAGACACAAACGCGTGATCGATCAGCAATCCCACGTCGCCGAACGTCGCACGGAGAATGTAAAGACATTCCCCCTTCCGTAACGCTACCTTACGATTTCCGCGGGATCGTTATGACTTTTCAAACGAGCCCGCAATCCGCGGGGAATTCCTGGCTCACAAGAGCACCGGGCCGAGGCGGACGAACCGACCGGGCCGCGATCGCGGGAGGAGGCCCCAGCCAAGGGGGAACGGGCGACAGACCAATCGTTACGATTGCAACGATTGGGTTCGTTCCATCACCGTGCCCAGCGGGTCGCCGGCCAACACCCGCGAGAAGGTTCGCAAGAATACAACCCGGCCAGATACCGAGGCTCGCGGCGAATCGACAATGTCGCCCGCAGGGCTGACGATGGCGCCCATGCTTTGGCCAGCGGCAATTTCGTCCCCCAACGCCACGGCCGGCCGGAACAAGCCTCCACATTGGGCGCGGCACTGCACCTGCAAATAGCCGGCGTTTTCGCGCGTATCTTCCACAATGCGCTGGGGCCGCACGTCTTGCGGGGGTTCGGGCGTGATTTGCAAAAAGGCGAGCAATTGCCTCACGCCAAATTCCTGACGATCAACGTCTTCCTGGCGACATCGCCCCTCGCCGGTAACTTCGGAATACATGCTCGGCACGCCATACTCGGCCGCCGCCGAAAGCGAGCGGCCCGGCAGACCGGGAGTGCCCCAGAGAGTGGGCAGGCCAAATAGCCGCGCCGCGGCCCGCTGCACCTCCAGCACTTCAGCCCGCATTTGGTAGCCCACCCAAGGTTCGATGGCGTAATACTGGCCCGCGCTGTGCAGGTCGCAATAAAAATCCGCGTGGCGGATGAACGACTGGGTGAGCGCGGCGGCGATTTGCTCGGTAACGGTGCCGCCGGTGCTGCCCGGAAACACGCGGGCTAAATCTTGCCGGTCGTCGGGATTGGTTCGCAGGCCGGCTTCGTAGGCCGGCGGGTTGGCCACGGGAACGGCCACCAAGGTTCCCCGCAGTTGGGCCGGATCGAGCGATCGGGCAATATTATGCAACGCCACCATGCCTTCAAACTCATCGCCATGCACGCCCGCCGTAACCAGCAGCGTTTTGCCGGGCTGCGTTCCCCGCACGGCGATCACCGGTAGGGCGATGATACCGCCATCGGCCCGGCGGGTAATGGCGTGGTCCCAAATCTTGCGTTCGCCGGGGTTCACGCGGTGCCAGGCAGGTTGTGGCGGGGAATCCATGATGATGATCCGTCTAAGGAGCCGCCGATCATTTACTTCCGGATTGCCTCTGACTATTTCGCATTCGCCCCAAAAACCGTCATTCCCGCGAAGAGCCTGCCCTCGTGAAGACGGGGGCGGGAATCCAGGCGCGGCGGATACGACTCTGCAATCCACATCGGCGTGGCTGCGAACTGCATAGCGGGAAGTTATTCTTCGGCTCGCCGTAAAGTAGTCGTTGGATCGCAAGGGGGGCAAGAACCGTTGGGTTGATTCGCAAGCGGCGGAGATCAGAACGAGCGAACCCTACCAGGGCTTCGTGTGTCTTCACTGGTTGCCAGTAACGGCGACGGCCACTATTGTACCGAGAACCATTCCACGCGCAAGCCGCCCGCGCCTAGCGGAGCGAAATGCGGGTGGGGAAGAGGCCGAACGCCACGCACGGAGAACGCATGAAGGAGTCTGCCAAAGCACCTCGTCAAATTCTGGTAACCGCCGCGCTGCCGTACGCCAATGGCCATATTCATATTGGCCACCTGGTGGAGTACATCCAGACCGACATTTGGGTGCGGTTTCAAAAGCTGCGAGGCAACCGCTGCATTTACGTCTGCGCCGACGACACCCACGGCACCGCGATTATGATCCGCGCCCGGCAGGAAGGCCGTAGCGAAGAGGCCCTGATTGCCGACATGCGCGAAGCCCACATTCGCGACTTCGCCGGCTTCGATATCGAGTTCGATAATTACGGCAGCACGAACAGCCCTGAAAGCCGGGCGCTGTGCGAAGAAATTTGGGCGAAGATTCGGGGCGCTGGGTTAGTGGTCGAACGTCGAATCGAACAGCTTTACGACCCTCAGGCCGGTACGTTTCTCGCGGATCGCTTTGTCAAAGGGACGTGTCCGAAATGCAGTAGTGCCGACCAATATGGCGATAGCTGCGAAAAGTGCGGAGCCACCTACAGTGCTGGCGACTTGATCAATCCCTACAGCACGTTTTCAGGGGCGAAGCCGGAACTGCGCGAGGCACTGCATCTTTTTATCACCATTGAAGAATTGCACGAATTTCTCGCGGATTGGGTGACCACGGGTGGGCATGTTCAGCCGGAAGTGGCCAATTATTTGAAGGGACACTTCCTGCACGAGCCGCTCCGCGATTGGGATATCAGCCGCCCCGCTCCCTATTTCGGCTTCGAAATCCCCGACTTTCCTGGCAACTACTGGTTTGTGTGGTTCGATGCTCCCATCGGTTACATGGGCTCCACCCGTCAATGGTGCGACGCGCACGGTGAAAACTTCGACGACTGGTGGCGCAGTCCTGCCACCGAAGTTCACCACTTCATCGGCAAAGACATCACGTATTTCCATACGCTGTTCTGGCCGGGCATGCTCAAGACGGCCGGGTTCAGTTTGCCAGAAAAGGTGCACATTCACGGGTTTTTGACCGTGGGCGGCGAGAAGATGTCCAAGAGCAAAGGGACGTTCGTCCTGGCTTCGACCTATCTCAAGCACTTGGATCCGGCCTATCTGCGGTACTACTACGCGACCAAGCTCAGCCCTCGGGTGGACGATCTCGATCTGAATCCCGAGGAGTTTGTCGCCAAGGTCAATGGCGACCTGGTGGGCAAGGTGGTCAATCTGGCCAGCCGTTCGGCCAAGTTTGTGGAAAGCACCGGCCTGGCGGAAACCTATCCCAACGACGGCGGGCTGTTTGCCTACGGGGCTTCGCTGGGCGATGAGATTGCCGCGGCCTACGAAAACTGCGATTACAACAAGGCCATGCGGCTGATCATGGAGTTGGCCGATCGGGCCAATCCCTACGTCGAAAACGCCGCGCCCTGGAACCTGCGCAAAGACCCCACCAAAGCCGAGGAACTTCAGCAGGTTTGCACGGTGGCTCTCAACCTGTTCCGCCAAATTGCCATTTACCTGGCGCCGGTGCAACCGCGCATCGCCCAGTACGCCGCCGAACTGCTCAACGACCCGCTTGGCCCCGGCGATTGGCACAAGGCCGCGCAGCCGCTGCTGGGCACGCCGGTCAGCAAATTCAAGCACATGATGAAACGAGCCGAACTCTCACAGGTACAAGCCATGATTGAAGACAGCAAGCCCGAAACGCCCTCCGACGCTCCCGAAGCCGCGCCAACTTCCACCTGGAACGACGGTCCCGAGGCGTTGGAAAAGGAACCGCTCACGGTCGAGCATTGCACGATCGACGATTTTATTAAGGTGGATATGCGGGTCGCCCGCGTGCTCGAAGCGGCGCACGTGGAAGGCGCCGACAAGCTGCTGCAACTCACGCTCAGCCTGGGTGGCGATGTGCGCCGCCAGGTGTTCGCCGGCATCAAGAGCGTGTACAAGCCGGAAGACCTGGTGGGGCAACTGGTGATTTGCTGCGCCAACCTGGCCCCCCGCAAAATGCGGTTTGGCACCAGCGAAGGCATGGTGCTCGCCGCCGGCGCCGGTGGGCAAGACATCTACGTGCTCCGTCCCGACTCGGGCGCCAAGCCAGGCATGCGCGTCCACTAAACACGAGCAAGCTATCCCCGCCTTCCTCCCTCCTTGCATGGCACCATGACCAAACGCGTCCTCCTTGCCGGGCTGTTCCACGAAACGCACACCTTCCTGGAGGGTGTCACCCCGCTGGCCGATTGGGCCATTCGTCGCGGCGATGAACTGTTAGCCACCGAGGGCGACGGTTCTCCGCTCGGCGGCGTGCTCACCGTGGCTCGCGAGCATGGCTGGCAAGTGATTCCGGCCATCGATATCCGGGCAACCCCCAGCGCGCTGGCCGTGGACGAAGTGGTCGAAGTATTCTCGGAATCCTTGCTTGCCACGGCAAAAGCGGCCCTGTCCGAGGGGCTCGACGGCGTGTTCCTGGTGCTGCACGGCGCCATGGCCAGCCAGTCATACCCCGATGTGGAAGGCGAGATCCAAGATCGGTTGGCCAAAGTGCTCGCCGATCGCAACATTCCCGTGTGCGGCGTGCTCGACCTGCATTGCAACTATTCGGCCCGGATGGCCAGGTACGCCGACACCATGGTGGCCTACCGCGAAAACCCGCACACCGACGCCGAAGCGGCCGCCATCGACGCCGCGCGGATTCTACAGCGATTGATGCAAGAAAACCGCAGGGCAACCACCGTGTGGTCGCAGCCAGCCGTGGTTTGGCCGCCCACCGGTGTGGGCACGGCTGATGCCCCGATGAAAACGCTCGAAGCCATGGCTCGGCAGTTGGAGCGTGACAACCCCGACCTGCTGGCGGTCAACGTCTTCGCCGGCTTTGCCTTTGCCGATACGCCCGACACCGGCGTGGCATTCTCGGCCAGCACCCTCGGCGACCCGGCCGCTGCTCAAAAGGCCGTCGATCGGCTGCGCGATTGGGCCGAGCAGAATCGCGAACTGGGCAACGTGATCGACCCGCCGATCGAAAGCGTGATGGCGGAGGTGTTGGCTCACACCGCCGGTCCCGTGCTGTTGGTCGAGCCTTCCGACAATATCGGCGGCGGCGCGCCGGGCGATGGTACGGGCGTGCTCAAGAGCCTGCTCAAGCACAAAGCTCAAAATGCGGTGGTGGTGATTAACGACCCGCGCGCGGTGCAGCGGTTGGCGTCGTGCGCACTGGGCGAATCGGTGGAGCTGGCCATTGGCGCCCGCGGCAGCCGCATCAATAGTGGCCCGGTCGCTGGTGAGTTCGAGCTGATTTCCCGCACCGATGGCCGCTTCCAACTCGAAGACCGCCACAGCCATCTGGCTTCGATGTATGGCGTGAACATCGACATGGGTCCGTGCGCCCTGGTGCGGATCGAAGGCGTGCGGGTGCTGCTCACCTCCCGCAAGACGGCCCCCTTCGACCTCGGCTGCCTGCGCAGCCAAGGCCTTGTGCCAGAAGAAGCGGCCATCATCGGCGTGAAAGCAGCGGTAGCCCACCGCAGGGCTTACGACCCCATCGCCAAGGCCAGCTACACGATCGATACGCCGGGGCCTTGCTCGAGCAACCTGAAGACCTTCCCCTACGAGCACATCCGCCGGCCGATTTTCCCGCTGGATGAATAACGGTGACACTTTAATAATCCGTCACAACCCCGTCATTCCCGTGACCCCGTCATTCCCGCGAAGGCGGGAATCCAGTCGCGGCGCATACAACCCCCCCAATCCACATCAGCGTGGACGCGAACTGCATAGCGGAAAGCAATTCTTGGGCTCGCCCTACAGTGTCAGCGGATACTGCCGCGACAGCAGGGCGCTGGTTAGTTCGCCAATAAACGTGACGATGACCACCACGTAGAGAATGCCCGTCGCGCTTTGGGTGTTGGGAATTTTGAGGGTTTGCCAGGTCATCCAGGCGAGCACGAGCGGCGCGACCAGGCCGGCCAGCCAGCGCAGGCCCAGGAAGAGGGCCACGTCGGTGGGAGGAAAGCCATTCAGGGCGGCCATCTGCCAGAGAAGGCCCGTTCCGCAGAGGCCGGCTCTTAGCAGCGTGGAGGCCACGATCAACACGACCAGCAGCCGCAGTGGCTGGAGCCGCATGCCGGGAGCGTTGAGATACCAATGCCCCAGCAGCATGGCCGCCATGCTCGTTCCCAGCAGCAGTCCGCCGGTGATGGGATCGAGCCAACGCCAGAGGGCGACCGCCGTGGCGGGAATGGCACGGGGACTCGCGCCCTCCGAGGCCGCCTCTTCGGGGGGCAAAGCCAGCAGCGCGGCCACCAACGCGGCGGCGGCCACGACGACCAGCAGCGCTCGGCCCAGGGCAGGGCGCTGGTGCGGCCACAGCACCGAGCCCACGTAGCAAATGACGGCGCCCAGCAAGGGCGGCCAGATGGAAAATTGTTCGCGATCGATGCCAGCCACGGCCGCGGCCAGGGTGAACAGGCCCAGCAGCACGTACAGGTGGATTTGAAAGTACCGGCCGGCCACCTGCCGAGGCGAGAGCGCCGCCATGCCAACGGCCAAGCCAAACGCCAGCCGCAACGCAAATTGAATCAGAACAACCAAGACAAACCAACCAGCGTAGCCAAGGGGGGCGAAACGGCCGAGCAGGCCGAGCCTTCAACGCACCGCAAGCTACGCCACAACGGGCAGAAAGTCCACGGGGTAGCTGGCAGCCAAGCACTAGCTACCAACTACCAGCCCCTATTCCCCAGCCCCCAGCCCCTCCACTCACCCCGCTGCCCGTTCTTGTCCGCCCGAACGGTAGAGCTGTTCGCGGATGCGGTCGAACTCTTCGTTGCTGGCAAACTGAATCACGATGCGGCCGCGGCCGTTTTTGGCCTGGCGGACTTCGACCTTGGTGCCCAGCACCGAGCGGAATTCTTGCTCCAGGGCCGAAATATGATCGGCCCGAGCGCGTTTCTCAGGGTCTTCTTCGGTGGCGCCGTCGTACACGGCGAGCGGTTCGGCGTCGGCTTTGACGATCGCCTCTTGCACCATGTCTTCGGTGGCACGCACGCTCAGCGATTGCTTCTGGATGCGTTCGCTGAACGCGATCTGCTCTTGCTCATCGCCCAATGGCAACAACGCTCGGGCGTGTCCTTGGGTGATCTTGCCATCGCGGAGCGATTGCTGCACGGTTTCGGGCAGTTCCAGCAGTCGCACCAGGTTGGCCACGGTGCTGCGGGTAATACTGAGCCGCTTGGCCAACTCTTCGTGGGTGCAGCCGTATTGTTCCAGGTAGCGTTGGAACGAAGCCGCCTTTTCCAGCGGATTGAGGTCTTTGCGGTGCAGGTTTTCGACAATGGCCAACTCGGCCATCTGCCGTTCGTCGGCGTCGCGGACGATGGCGGGAATGGCTTCCCAGCCGCACTTGAGGGCAGCCCGAAAACGGCGTTCGCCGGCCACGATTTGGAAGCGATCGTTGACTTGCCGGACCACGATGGGCTGCAGCAAGCCGTGGATGCGAAGATTTTCGGCCAGCTCATCAATTTGAGCTTCGTCGAAATCCTGCCGTGGCTGGTAGGGGTTGCTGTCGATGCTATAGACGCTGATGGTCGCGGTGCCGCCCGTGGGCGCCGCATCGGTCAAGGCGATACCGGCATGCGATTCCTCGCCGCCATCCAGCGGTCGGCCCAACAGCGCTTCCAGGCCACGTCCCAAGCGTCGTTCTTGATTCACAAGCGCCTCCCTACCCTGTTCGCAAACAGATTCCGCATGGCTCCGGCTCAATGCGGTGCTTGGCTTCCATGCCAAACCGATTTTGGGTCCTTCTTGCCTGCGGGGTCGAAACCGGCCGTGCCCCCCCTTAGTGCTGGGGGATGGAAAGCCGCCCATGCCAGTTCAACCAAACCCGCGTGGCATGTCATAGATCGTCAG
This sequence comes from uncultured Pirellulales bacterium, assembly GCA_964445985.1. GTDB lineage: Bacteria > Planctomycetota > Planctomycetia > Pirellulales > S012-138 > CAYUMU01. The sequence goes on from CAYUMU010000006.1 coordinate 94,790, forward strand.
CTCGGAACGATTGATATAACCTGCCTGGAAGGCGCGGTTGGGGTTGCCAAGGCTGCGGGAATTGGTTGACCCGAAAGGCTTTCCTGGTTTGCGCCAACTGCCAAAGCGCGATCCCAAAATGAGGCTGCCGTTTCAGGCAAAGAAAGGAAGGAATGAGCCCTCACCCAGGACTTCGATGTAGCGATTCATATCCCAATGCCTGGAGAAGAATGGAAGCCATGTTCTTTGTCTGCTGAATGATCTACCCCAGCAGGCGAGTAACACAGCCATTGAGGCATGCTTACGCCCGTGGCGTAAGCATGGCGCCCGTCATCCGGCGGCTGCCGAACAGAAGCAACCCCGCCCGAAACTATCGGCTTTCCAGCACCCATTGGGTGGCCTGGCGGATCAGTTCCGTGGCGTTTTTCAGTTGCAGCTTGTGCTTGATGTTGTCGCGGTAGCGGTCGATGGTTTTCGGGCTGAGGTGCATGCGCGAGGCAATTTGCCGGGTGCTGTGGCCTTCGCCCAGCAGCTGGAACACTTCCAGCTCGCGATCGGTCAGGCGATCGACTGGCGAAGACTCTTCGGTCGAGGGGCGGCCCGACACGTGGTGCAGCAGGCGCTGTGTCATGCGAGGGCTGAGGTAGATGTTTTCGGAGAGCACGGCGCGGATCGCGGCCACGAGGTTTTCGACGGCTTCTTGCTTGCTGATGAAGCCCTGGGCGCCGGCCCGGAGGGCTCGTTCGGCAAACAGCGTTTCATCGAGAGCGGAGGCCGCCAGCATTTTGATTTCGGGATTGAGCGCCTTCAGACCCTTGATCACTTCCAGGCCATTGCCGGCCTTGAGAGCCAGATCGACGATCGCCAGGTGCGGGTTGGTTTCGCGGGCAATTCGCAAAGCCTGGCTAATGTCTTCGGCCTGCCCACAAACTTCTAAATCGGCCTCGCCCGAGAGGAGTTGCTGATACCCTTGGCGAACGATCGGATGATCGTCCACAATCAGCACGCGAAGAACACCGTGGTTCGAGCCGTTCACGCTAAAGTTTTCCATCCTGCTGCCGCCACGAGTCTTGGACATGTTTTAGAACCAGCCACGATACGCGACCCCCCGGGAGATCGCCTGGCAATCGCGCGGGTGTCGTCGCGGTGGGAACCGTTGGTCGATTGAGGGAAACCCCTCCTACTATACTTGCAAACGGGTAGGGGTTGCCGGGATTTTAAACCGTTCCCCACCCCCAGCCAGAAGGCCAGTTGAGCGGGCGTTACCCGTCGCTCGCCTGGGGTTGATTCCGAGGTCGGGGTGTATACGTAGCAGTTTCCGGGCCACCGCGGTAGCATTTTCCCCAAAGCCTTGGGAGCAGCATGCTCAATTAAGAATATCGAATATGAGGACCGCCGCGGCGTACGGTATCGGACGATGAATTTCCAGGAAGGACCCCGTCCAAGGGGGCCAAAGAGAGAGGAATTCCGCGGAGGGTGAGCTACCGGTTGGAATTTGGCAGCTGGAAACCGCGGAACTCGGGAGGCCAGAGATGGTCGCTGAACGATCAAGCGGTGCAAAATTGTGCCGACGGGGGAGCCTCGCCGACCATGCGACTGGAAATTCCAAGGGGGGAGGGCGGCTGGCAACCGGCGATGGCGGTTACCGCAGGCCGGCGACTTCCAATTGGTTATCGATTTCGACCGTGGGCGGAATGGCCTGGCCAGCAATGCTTTGGGCCATTTGCTTCAGGTAAATGGCCAACGCAAAAACCGTCCCTGGCAGCGTGGGCCGGGACGGTTGGCGAGGCTTGAGAGTTGCACGACCGCGGGGTCCCCCGGTGGGGATCTTCGCAGGCATGCAAGCTCGGTGTGGTTGGATGCTCACGCGCGGGGGGCAGTTTCAACCCCGCTGGCAAAGCCTGGTTCAGGCCGACGGACGGCGGTGGTGCTGGTAGGCCATGACCACTTCGTACAGGTCGGTCGAGATGGTGACGGCTTCGCTTTCGAAGTCACGGAGCCAGGTCCGTTTGCTCATGAAAGCATCGGCCAGCAGCGGGAGCAACTCGGCCAACGGCACCGACACTTCGTTCGCCGTGGGCGAAGCAACGGTTTCGGTGACAACTTCCGCCGGAGGACCGTAATATACGCGAAGACGGTTTTGCATTATGGGGGCCTTCCTTGACCACGAATAACGACATGGAAGCTGCCATCGAAACGAAGGCAGCGGATGGTTACCAATTCCTCCCCCCGGAGACAGGCATAGATATCGGCTAGCCGCGTCCCGCGGGTTTGATGAATTCTTTGGGAATTCCCAATTCCCACAGCTATGCCTGCTATCGCGACCATGACTGCTGTGTGTGTTATGCCTCGCGGGGGAGGGCACTGGGGATTTGGTAGCACGAGGGGTGCGGACCCCTGGTTTGTCGGGCGAAATCGTGGCCTGCGAGCGGTTAATTCGCGAGCGGATGGGCTCGCTCGTAAACGGCTCGCAGGTTGGCGGTGCTGACATGCGTGTAAATCTGGGTCGTGGTGAGGCTTTTGTGCCCTAGCAGTTCTTGCACGCTGCGAATATCGGCGCCGCGATCCAGCAAGTGGGTGGCGAAGCTGTGCCTTAGGGTGTGGGGGGTGGTCCGCTGATCCAGGCCGGAGGTTTTGAGGTGCTTTTCTAGCATGCGGCCCACGCTGCGGGTGGTGAGCCGGCGGCCGAAGCGATTGGTGAAGACGGGCGCGTCGCCGCTATCGGCCAAGGCCGGGTGCAACAGGCGATTGGAAAGCCAAGACCGGGCAGCCTTGGCGGCGAACGAGCCTAGCGGTCCGAGCCGTTCGCGTCTGCCTTTGCCGCGAATTCGCAGGATGCCAGCATCGAAGTCGATGTCGGAATCGTTGAGCCCTACCACTTCGCTCACGCGGAGGCCGGCGGAGTACATGGTTTCCAGGATGGCCCGATCGCGGAGGCCCATGGCGTTGGCGGCCGGGGGCGCTTCCAGCAGCTTTCCCAGTTCGTCGCTGCTTAAGAAGTGGGGCAGCGAGCGATGCTTGCGGGGGTTGCGGAGCGGCTTGGCCGGGTTTTCCTCGCACCAGCCTTCGCGATTGCCGAAGCGGAAAAAGCTGCGCAGCGAAGCGAGCCGCCTGGCAATGGTGCTTTTGGCGTAGCCTGCGTTGTGCAAGAAGGCCGAATACCCGCGGAGATCGAGCGTGGTGAGGTCGCCCGGCTCGGGCAGGTTGGCGCCGTACGATTCGGTGAGGTAAGCGCGCAAAATCTCCAGGTCTTCGCGGTAGCTTTTGAGCGTGAGGGGCGAGGCGTTGCGCTCCACCTGCAAGTACTGCAAGAACCGACGGATGGCCTCATTCATGTTTCCAAGGGTTCCGTATTCGGGACCCGCGACCCAGTCTTTCGCGCTCGGCGGAAACCGCGAAACGGCCGTTCACCCGCGGCGGGGGACTCCGCCGCTGGCAGAGGAACGGCGCGTGAACACTAGAACTGGTCGTCGTGATCCTTGGGCAAGGGCTGTTCGAACCTCGGGCGCGTGGTCTGCGGTTGGGCTTCTTGGCGAATTTTTTGACTGAGCACGGCGGCGTCGTACCAACTGAAGCTCAGTTCGGGGTTCGAGGCGTACCTTCCGAGCGTGCGGAGCGTTTCGGCGCGCGCGCCGTCGCTGTAGAGGAACACGTACCGCTCATTTCCCTTCACGAGAGCCAACACGTTAATATCCTGAGTCACAGCCTTCCCTCCCTCGTGTTGCCGCGGATGTTCCTCGCGGGCCAGATCCCTTGGCCGGCGTTTGCGCCAGGCGTGTTACCGCCTGGACGTGTCGGGTTCTTGCCGCCGATGCACCATTCGCATGTGACTCTCAGCGCCTGGCCCGCCGGCTGCCGCCAACAGACTCTCCCGGAGAGAATCGGATGGACAGAAGCGGGGCTAAGCGACCAAGAGGGGTTCGCGGTTCCGCTTGCGAGAAGCGGGATGCGAACCGCACGAACGCTGGGTATTTGCGTCGGGGGCGGCCCGGGGAGATGTTGGTTCCAAACCGCGATCCCCCATGCTCTATCGGCTCTCCGGCCATTGCCACACCACTCGTGTTTTACCGGCTCCGCCACGGGCAGAAAGCATCTCGTATAGATGCAGCCTGCAACAGAAGCGGATGAAATCGTCGCTGACCTGCAAAAAAGCCTCAGCACCGGCAAAGTCTTCGGCGCCTCGTATCGATAAGTACTGTTTTAACGCCGCCAGCACGCGTGGATCGCTGCCGCTATAGGTGGCCACGTGGCGAATCACCGGTTGTAAGTTTTGTGTGAGTGGCGCCGGTTGTGGCGGAGCTGCCAGCGGCAAAGGGCAGTTCTCTCCGGGGTAGCCGGGCGGCGGGATCAACTGCACGTGCGAAGCCGAGAGGGTGCGATGGCTCTGGGGCGGTCCTTCCGGCCCTCCGGGGATCGGCAGCAGCTCGGGTGGTTGATCGGTTCGCTGAACCGGCATGGGCGCCGGCGGGGGTAGCGGCGAAATGGGAATCTTCTCGTAGTCGGGCGATTGCTGCTTGAGTGCCGCTCGGGCCGCCGCGAACTCGGCTTCGTGCACCAGCGCGGCGGGAATGCTCTCGGCGCCCGGTGTACCCCAGGGCAAACCGTAGCCGGCCGGAATGGGCTGATAGTAGGGGTTGGCCGCGTACCATTCCACCAGGAAGGCGCAGCGCGGCGGATAGTAAGGGTCGTAATCGGTGACGCCGCCGATCGCCACGGCGTCTACTTCCAAGATTTGCGCCAAGGCGCGAACATCGGTGGCGTTGTTCATTTGCAGGCCGTACTGCTCGATCACCTGTTCCACCACGCCGACGGGCACCACCTCGAAGCCCTGAATCTCTTGCAGCTCGCGGTAATAGCACTGCGCGAACTGCCGCCCATCGACCGCTGGCGTGGTGCTCAAGTTAAAGAACGGCGCGATGGCTACCTTGGTTAATTGCGGGAAGGGGTTGAAGACCTTGGGCTCGAGCGCCGCCTTGGGCATCAACGAGCAGCCGCCCGACAGCAATGCCAGTACCGCGGTAATGGTCAAGCAAGCGCGCACCGCAAGTGTTCTCCAAGTAGGGCACGCACCCCGTGCGTACCATCCGCGCCGATTCGTTGACAAACGCCAGGGCAGCCCATGCGCGCCCTCACAATCCAAGTTATCGGCAAAGTCGGTGCGATTACTCCAGTTTGACTTTCCTGCCGGGGAGCTGGGGAAGAAGTGGGGAGTTCGGAATTCGGAGTTGAAGAGGGCGGTTCGGGTGGTTGTTGGTGGGGCAGGGCCGCTTTGGATTGCAAATTGAAAATTGCAAAATGCAAATTGGGGGAGGCCCTTGCTGACGCGGCGGGTTGGGAATGGGTTAGCGGCTGCGGGGTGGGTGGAGGTTCATGGGTTTGGGGTAGTCGAGGTCGTCATCGAGGTAGTCGTGCAGGCTGGGGATGCCTTCGTAGGGGTTGGGGTCGTCTTCGAATTCGGAGTGGGGGAGTTCGGAACAGAACAGCGGGCAAAGCACGGCCAATTCGCTCCCCAGCGTGTCAGTGAGGGAGTCGATCGTGCATCAACCGCGGCCTTAGAAAGCCGGCGCGTCTGCCTTCCTCCGCGCGGCTGCATCAACCGGCACGAGCTCATAGCTGAAAGCCCCCAGCAGATGGCCGTGCTGCACGTTGTGGCATTTCAAGCAGGTTTCGCTGGCCCGAATGGCTCCCAGCATGTGGAGGAGGTTGCCGTCAGCCTCGGTCACCAGGTTTTGATCGCGACGAAGTTGCTCCACCGCGCTGGCTTCGAATGGGGTAACTGGCCGAGTTGGCATTTCGCGCAGCTCGTCCATGTTCGGCAAGTTCTCAGAAACATAGACCCTGGGCCGTTCGTGCTTGAGCAGACTCACCAGTTCCAGCCGGTTGAGTTTCCACGCCGGTTCGCCGATCGCTTGTGATGAATCAAAACCATCCGTGAAACGATGGGCTTCAAAGCCCACGGTATGGTTCCTGTGCTTTGCATGGCCCAAGCGCTCGCCATCGAAGAAGTCGACAAGGCCCGCGCGGTGGAACTCCCACTGATCGAGCGCGCTCGGCGCGGGCTGGGAGTCTCCCGACGCCGAAGCCAAAGGAACGTAATCCCCGCTGGGCTGCGGAACAGGGTAACTGCGCGACGGCCTGGTAAAATATCTGCCATCCATGCGAAACATCCGCCCTATGCCGAATCCTTGGACGTACATGAACTCGCGGACCACGCTCGTATGCATTGCATGCAGGTTTTCCCATCCGATTCGACGAAACCGAGAAGCTTTGAGTTCGCGCAGTTCGAGTTCGTCGAAGGGCTCGATGATCTCGGCCGGCAAGGGCGCGGTGGACGTTTCCGCCACGGCATTTGCAGGCTCGTAGCTGAGCCGATCCGCGAGCGAGACGATGGGAATTTGCCTTTGAACTTCATTCCGTTCTTGGACTCCACCCAGGGCCAGCAACGCGGCAAACGTAAATGGAACCAGAAAACAGGCCGAGGCCCCCAAGACAGCCGTTCGCGGCCGGGGCTTGAGCCTTGTCCAAAACACGGCCAGCGCAAAGGTAAGCATGCTTTGTAACGCCAGCACGCCCGAAACGGAGAGCAGCCCCCAGAAGAACAGGCCGCCGCAACTTCCCATCAGGTTGACGTACCGCCCACGCTCCGCCGCCCTCCAGGCAATGAGCACCAGCGCCAGGCAGGGAACCATGGTGATGAAGAAGTGAACCCATTCCATCGAACGGCCCTTTGCCTGAGTGATTCGTCGCAATCAGGAACTGCCCCGTTAGAGAAGCGAGTTCAGCGGGTGATAGGAGCAAGATACTGACTGATGGGGATGTGCCAAGCCTTGTTGATTGTATCCGAGAAAGTCGCCTTTTCCATCCAAGAGGGAAGGAGTTGGGAGTTCGGAGTTGAAGAGATGGTGGGGTTGATTTGGTGGGCAGGCCGGTTTGGATTGAAAAATGAAAATTGCAGATTGAGGATTTGAGAGGCTTCTTGAGGTGATGTTTTAGTTTCAGGCGGCAGTGTCTGGGGGGCGGGTTTGCGGTTTGTTGGGGGTTGGCGCGGGTTCACGGACGGGACGCGCGTGCCATGTCGTGCCGTGCGGGGACCAGTTTGGCGAATTTGCTTGTCGCCTGGGTTGGTGGAGGGTCTACTTTTTATGGAGGCTCGGTCGAGTCGGCCCAATTGCGGGGGGACGCCGATGGATGTGAAGTGGCGATAGCTTTCAGGGTGCAATGTGCCACAAATGTTAGGCGCGACCTATAGGTATTTTTTTCATTTTCTTGCCGGGCGCGGGTTTGCTGTTTTCATGGGCAGCTGGCTTCCGCGACAAATCTCTCTGGCGTGAAGGGTAGGCGCATGGATCGGCTTTGGGCTTATCTGTTGATCACGATGGTTCCTGGCCTGGTGATGGTGACGCTGATCTGGCGGGCAGGGCAGCGGCAGCAGTATGGTTTGCTGCTGACTGGCTGCACGTTGCTGTTTGTGTGGGGCCTGGGGGACAGCTTCATGGGCGGCGATGTTGCAGAGCGTGCTGATGCTTGTGGTGGGGCTGTATTGGCTCCGGCTGAAGCCGCGGCCGCGCACGGCGCTGCTGTGGGGGGCGGCCGGCTTTTTGAATTCGGAATTTGGAATTCGGAGTTGAAGAGGGCGGATTGGGTGGTTGTTTGGTTGGCTGGGCCGCTTTGGATTGAAAATTGAAAATTGCAAATTGAAAATTTGAGGAGGAGGGTGGTTGTTCGGGGGCTTGGGTGTTCGGGGAGACGTTATGGCATTTCCACTGGCAGTGATGTTGGCGCTTGGTTTGCCGCTGGTGCTTTGCGCCTGGTGGCTGGCGCGGCGCGGGCGGTATGGGTCCGTTACCCCATTCTGTGGACTGTTGTTCTTGGTGAGCCTATTCATTGTCTCGTTGCCTAATCTGGCTCAGAGCGTTCTGACGTTTTTCCTGGCGCTGCTCTGGCTGGGGCTTCGCCCTCGAGCGAGCGTGGTCTTGACGGGGGCGTTGGTGGCGATTGCTGTGCCCCTTGGCATGTGGTGCATCGCGGCGTCATCGGTCTCTGGCTATATCGATCGGCTGCGCGAGCGCTATCCCGTGGTGTCGCTGGCCGATCGACTCGCCTACGAAGCCGAGCGAGTGCCGACGGGGCCTTCGTTTGCGCCTAGGCCCCGGACTGTCGATCATGAAATGGCCATGGTGGAGGAATCGATCGAGTTTCGCGGATTGGCCAGGGCGATTGTTCTGGAAAGGCTGCACGATGATACTCTGGCCGATTTCTCTCGCGCGCCTGGATTTGGAGTCACGCGGACTTCCTACGTATTCCAGCGCTACACCCGCCGACGTGAGCCGGTGGGCGTCATATCGCAACCTTCAATCGATTACGTTCCGGAAGCAACCTCACCGCAGCCACCGCAAGGCCATTTGGCCGATACTCCGAAAAACACGCTGCAACGACGCGACTTGTATCGGCAAAGCTTGACGAACTTCCTCGATGGCGAGGCGTTCGGTTTCGTGAAGGATATCGATACAACCGTCGGCTTTGAATCGCATCGGTTCACGCAAGAGTTCGACACGCGGCAAACCGTGGGCGAGCCGCCGTATCGGCTGGCGAGGTTAGAACTGGTGAGTTTGCTGAAGCATGAGCGGCCGGTGGTGTATGTTTCGGAGCATTTGCCGAACATGGATGAGCTGCGTGACGTGCCGACGCGGGCGTTGACGGCTTTTGAAGGCAAGTCGCTCGTGCGGTTGCGGCGGGATGAGAATTTGGTGACGGAGGACGCAGGGAATCTGCTGCACATGCTGGGGGCGGTTCGGGCGAGTGAGACTTGTATGAAGTGCCACAGCGTGCGGCGGGGGGAACTGCTGGGAGCGTTTAGTTATGAGTTGGTTCCGGCGGGTGGGGCGGCTCGGGCGACGGTGGAGGAGGGGCCGGCTTTTTAGGGAGCGGCGAGCGCGGAGTGGCGGTGGCTCGAGTCACATGCGGTGTGGAGAAGACGAATGGAGATTCTAATTCTAATGGCGCTCATGTCGGTGCTTGGCCTAGGGCTGGTGTATGGCTCCTGGTGGATGGCCCGGCGAGGGAGATATGGGGCTGTTACTCCCTTTTGTGTGTTGCTGTTCGTGGCTAGCGTCTTTACGGCTTGCCTGACGACGCTTGCTCAGAGCTTCTTCACCTTTGTGCTGGCGCTGCTCTGGTTGTGGATCCGCCCTCGACCGAGTGTGGTTTTGGCGGGGGCTCTGTTGGCGATGTTGGGGCCTTTCTTGATCTGGCTAGGCAATGCACTCGCCATTGAGTCTTGGATTGCTCGGCTTCGACGGGAACACCCGATCCAGTCGTTGGCGGCGCGGCTGGACTACGAGACGAATTTGAAATCGAATCCGCAGATGAACGCTCCGCTGCCGGGGAAGGTCGAACAGCAATTGGTTGAATTGGAGACGGACATCAAGCACGGAGTTTCGGAGCGATGGATTTACCTGGCGACCTTGCACGATGAAAAATTGACGGGTTTCACGCGCGCTCCCGGGTTTGGGCTCCAGCGAACTCACGACGCTTTGTGGTTTGGTCCGCCCCCTCGCCCGCCTCGCGCGCCGATTGCCCAACCGAGCCCTGAATATGTTCCTGGCGTCGAAACGCGGGAGCCAGCGGATCAGCCAGCGGTAACTATTGAAACGAATAACTCGCGTGTTGCCGGATTGCATCTGCAGAGCCTGAAGAATTTCCTCGATGGACAGAGTTTCGGATATGTGGAAAGCGTGAACTACGCCGTGGGCTTTGAAGCCCATCACTTCAGTGGTTCATTCAACGCCACGCGTACGGTTGGCGATCCGCCGTATCGGCTGGCGAGGTTGGAACTGGTGAGTTTGCTGAAGCATGACCGGCCGGTGGTTTATGTATCGGACAATTTGCCAAACATGGAGGAGCTGCGCGACGTGCCGACGCGGGATCTAGCCGCGTTTGAAGCCAAGGCACTGGCGCAACTGCGGCGGGATGAGAACCTGGTGACGGAGGACTCCGGCAACCGTTTGCACATGCTGGGGGCGATTCGGGCCAGTGAGACTTGTATGAAGTGCCACAGCGTGCGGCGGGGGGAATTGCTGGGAGCTTTTAGTTATGAGCTGGTTCCGGCGGGTGGAGCGGCGCGGGGGAAGGTGGAAGAGGAGCCGGCTTTTTGAGTTTGGAGTTTAACGAGGAAATGCGGAGTGCGGAGTGCGGAGTGCGGAGTTGAAGAGGGCGGATCGGGTGGTTGTTTGGAGGGCTGGGCCGCTTTGGATTGCAAATTGAAAATTGCAAAATGCAAATTGAAAATTGGGGTGGAGGGGGTTGCTCAAGGGCTTTGCATGCTTACGCCACGGGCGTAAGCATGGCACCCTACGCCGTTAACCTTATTGGTTTGGAGATTACGCAGTTTTCCGAGATTTCTCGGCAGCCAAGACCCCCTAAATTACAGGTCGATATAAACTATCGCGTAATTTGCGGTTAGAAAAAGGGTTAACGGCGTAGCATGGCACCCCGGCGGTACGCACGGCGTGCATACCCTACCGGCTCTCCGAACTCTCCTCAGGGTAGGCCATTCTCCCCGGCGCGCTATAATGCGGCGTAGCTCCTTTTACTTCCTTCCGAGCGCTGCAGCCCATGACGACTCACTCTGCCGGGAAACCTACCAATCTTCGCGAACTGCAGGCTAGCGGTTGGCAATCCAAGTCGGTGAAGCAGGAGATTCGCGATAACTTCTTGCGCCAGCTCGCCTCGGGCGAGGAACTGTTCCCCGGCATCATTGGCTACAGCGACACCGTGATCCCCGAGATCAACATCTCCTTGATCGCAGGGCACGATATGCTGTTCCTCGGCGAAAAGGGGCAGGCCAAAAGCCGGTTGATGCGGCTGCTGGTGAACTTTCTCGACGAGCAAATTCCCTACATCGACCTGCCGGCGGCCCCGGTTCACGATGATCCCTTCAACCCCATCAGCAAGGTCTGCCGCGATTTCGTGGCCTCGCGCGATCCGGCGGAAGTGCCCATTGCCTGGTGGGGTCGCGAAGATCGCTATGCCGAGCGACTGGCGCCGGGCACCAAGTTCGCCGACATCATTGGCGAGATCGACCCGGCCAAGCTGGCGGGCGGCACCAGCATGTCCACCGAAGACGCCCTGCACTTTGGGCTGATTCCGCGGATGCACCGGGGCATCTTCGCCATGAACGAACTGCCGGAACTGGACGAGCTGGTGCAGGTGGGGCTGTTCAACATTCTGGAAGAGCGCGACGTGCAGATTCGCGGCTACCCCATCAAGTTCGATATCGACGTGCTGATTTTGTTTTCGGCCAACCCGGCCACTTACAACCGCAGCGGCAAGGTGATTCCGCAGTTGAAGGATCGGATTGGGTCGGTGATTCACACGCACTATCCGCGGGAGCGCGACCAGGGCGTGACCATCATGGACCAGGAAGCCGGCATTACGCTCGACGGCGATTTCCCAATTGCCGTGCCGTACTTCATGAAGCAGATCATCGAAGAAATTAGCGTGGCGGCGCGGCGGAGCAAGTTTATTGATCAGCAGTCGGGGGTGAGTGCGCGGTTTAGCATTGCCAACTATCGCACCATGATCGCCAGCGCGCGGCATCGGGCGGCGGTGCTGGGCGAAAAGCCGGCGGTGCCGCGGATGAGCGACCTGGGGCATTTGTATTCATCGAGCCTGGGCAAGTTGGAGCTCGACATGATGGGGAGCCACCAAATGAGCGAACGGCAAGTGCTCGATGCCCTGGTGGCCGAAGCGGTGCGGACCGTGTTCGATGAGTACGTGGAGCAGCACGGCTTGCAGGAGATTGCCGAGATTTTTTCGAAGGGCGTGCGCGTGGAGGTGGGCGACATGCTGCCTTCGGAGGAATACGCCCGGCGGCTGAAGCGGGTTCCGCCGGCCTGGGATAAGGCGTTCGAGGTGAATGCCTCGGCCGACGACGCGGTGCGGGCGAGCTGCGTGGAGTTTGTGTTGGCGGGGTTGTACGCGACCGACCGCATTTCAAGAAATCAAACGCATGGGCGGATTACTTATGAGCTGTAAGGGTGGCTGGTTGCTAGGGGCTGGTAGTTGGTGATGAATCGCTGGCAGCTAGTAGTCTTCTTCCAATTTTCAATTTGCAATTTTCATTTTTCAATTTGCAATCCAAACCGGGTCAAAAGGCCCATTGGCAACCGATCTCACCTGAAACCGCCAGCCCCAAAACTCCGCGTTCCGAACTCCGCGCTCCCCACTCCGAACACGAAACCGTCATGCCCGTGCCGGCGGGCGCCTAGTAGCCCGGCGAACGACTCGACGACTAAAATAGGATTGGAGACTGGCATTGAATCGGGCTTCGGCACGCCTTAAATAGCAACGCACATGTGACGCTTGTTTGCCAGCGAAACACTTTGAACAAAGGACCGTGGCGATGACCGAGATTGCTTATTTTCTGAACGCCAGACAAGACGGTGGATTTCGCTCTGGGATCGACATCAATGGCGGCACCGTCTGGCACCATTTCGTGGCAGGAACAGAGGATAGTGATCCTGCCTTGCTGTGGTGGGTCGACGTGAATTGCAAGGGAGTTTTGCCTCGTGACCCCGACGCCGTTCGTAGCTGGATGCTCGACAAATCGCGGCAACTTAGCCAATTCATGACGCGGGCCGCCCAGGACATTGAAGGCGCAGGCTTCGATGTGGACTTGGAGCCTTTTCGCAGGGATTACCAGTTCGGCGAGGTTCGCGTGACAATTGTTGCTTCCGCGATTCGCCGAGTCGACGCGCGCGAAATGGGAACGAAATTGAAAGAGTTGGCCGGCAAGTGGGTTCGCTTAGTTGAAGAACTAGAGCAACCCTCCAAGGTATAGTGTGGGGCAACGTGCGAAAACCGCTTCTCGACCCTACTTCGCACACGCTCCCACTCCCTCGCATCTGCCAGTTTTAATTTGCAATCCAACGCGGCCCAACCCTACTAGCCATCCAGCCATTTTCCCGCCTCAACTCCGAATTCCGAACTCCCCACTCCGAACTCCCACTGGTTCCCACGGCGTGTCTCGCCTTATAATCGAGCGAGTGCCAGCGTTCTTCGCGAGCTTGCTTGTTCGGTGGCCGATTGGCAGCTTCATCCAATTGTTTCTCTTTTCGACGTAGCAACGTCAACACAAGGATTCGGCCCATGCCCGTCCAGATGGAGTTGGCGAGAATCATCATCAGCGAGATCAACGACCAGCAGGTGATTTACCTGAAAGAGGTCGATGGTGACCGTTCGTTTCCGATTTTGATCGGCATTTTCGAGGCGACCAGCATCGATCGCAGGGTGAAGGGATTCTCATCACCGCGGCCTTTAACGCACGACTTGCTGGTGAACGCGGTCGAGGCTTTGGGCGGGGAGCTGCATAGCGTGGTGATCAGCGAACTGAAGGACCACACCTATTTTGCCAAGCTGCGGATCATGCTGGATGGCGAGTTGACGGAGGTCGACGCGCGGCCTTCGGACGCGATTGCCGTGGCGGTGACGTGCGATCCGGTGTTGCCCATCTACGTGGCCGAGGACGTGCTCAACGACGTGTTGGGTTCGTAGCAGGCCGACTTGGGTGTAGCGAGACTTCATGACCAGCGGCGCGCCATGAACAGGGGAGAGCTTGAACCATCGGCGGAGGGCCGCGGCGGCCGGAAACATCGCTGGCGGCTCGCGGCCGAGGCCATGTTGATCATGCTCGCCGTATTGGCGGCAATTGAATTGATCGATTATGTCGTGGCGGTCGATTTGGATCAGTTCGGCGTGCGCCCTCGAACCGCGGAAAGCCTGCCCGGCATCGTGCTGGCGCCGCTGCTGCATGGCGGGTTCGGCCACTTGTTTGCCAACGCCCTGCCGTTCTTGTTGCTCGGTTTTTTGATTTTGCTGCGCGGCTGGCGCGATTTTGCGATTGTGACGCTGGTATCCGCGTTTTTCTCAGGCATGACCGTCTGGCTGATTGGCCATGCCGGCACGGTGCATGTGGGGGCGAGCGGGGTGGTTTTTGGCTATTTTGGCTTTCTGATTTCCCGAGCGCTGTTCGAGCGCAGCTTGGGCTCGGCGGCGGTGGCCGTGGTGGTGGCCCTGTGCTACGGAGGGCTGATTTGGGGGATTTTGCCCGGCGAGGCGGGGATTTCTTGGGAAAGCCACACGGGAGGGCTCGTCGGCGGGGCGCTGTGCGGAAACTGGCTGGCCCGGGGTAAGCCCGAGCGACTTTAGCGGGACGGCCTGGGAACCCTCAGCGGGCGGCGTTAGCGTTGCCGGGTTGTTTCGCGGGCGGCGAAGCGCAATTGGGAGGTTGCCCAGCGCTGCCACTGGGTTTCGAGCGTGGCCAGGCTGTCGAAATTGTAATTTCGGCGGACGGCCGAATCCCAGTCGCCGGTGGCGCCGTCCATGGCGAACTGCAAGAAGCGGGGGCGGCTTCCCTGCGTGAAGAGGAAGTCGGCCAGGGAGCAGGCGACGGTGTAGCTGGTCTGGTCGGTGGCGGCAAAGTGCGGGGCGTCGAGCACGCCACGGAGGGCGGGCCAGCGGCCGGTCGAAACCATCTCGCCGAGCTTGTGGCGACGCACGGCCAGCACTTCGGCGTCGTCTTGCTCGCTGGCGCAGCCTTCCTGGGCAAAGACGGGCAGGCGAGGTCCGAACCGCGTGGCGAGCACGCAGTGCAGCAGCTCGTGAGCCAGGGTTGGCCCTTGGGCCATGGAGGCGTTCGTCTTGAGCCAGACCACATGGTGCGACCGGCGGGGTTTTTCCAGGGGGAGCATGGCGGCGTGATCGTGCTCGTTGGAAAGCTGCAGGTGCACGATGACGGGGCCGTCGCCCGTGGGCAGGGTTTCTCCGAGCCAGGCCGTGGCGAGGTCGCGGCGGTAGATTTCCGCCTTGGCGAGCATGCTGTCCGCGAGCTGTTGGCTGGGGGCGTGAACAATGAAATTGGGGCTGCTGGCCAAACCAGGCTCGGCAGGGGCTGCCGAAACCAGGGCAGCGCAAAGCAATAGGGTCGCATCCATGCGTAGGGTCCCTCCTTGGGTTGAGCGGTGAATGTGCGCCAAGTGTGGGGCCGGCGTCAATTCCGGTTTGCTTGATGGATTGCGCTAGGGGAACCAAAGATGCCGGCGAAAGGATCCATCCCCCTCAGAAGTGTGGTTGGGTGGGGCTTGGGGGTGGGAGATTGCCGTATGTGGTTGCGGCCGCAATGACTTAGAATCGTAGCGGCGATGGTCTACCATCGTTCGCCAGAAAAGGTAGACTGGAGAGTCGAATCCCCGCTGGCAGTGTGCCAGTGGAGAGGGTCGCGCGTGTGGATTGGATCATTCCGTCGCCTGCGGCGGATAGGCGTTGTTCGTGGTTTTGCCTCCCGGGCGACCTCCGGGTGTTTTTTCCCGGAGGAATACGGGTGAGCATGCGGCCGCGGCTGTGTTTAGAGGAGTGGAGACGGTGCAGATCAATATCTCGACACGGCATGGACAACTCGCGGATGGCACCCGAGAACGGATTGAAGGCAAAGTCGAGAAGCTGGGAAAGTTTTTTGAACGATTGACGGCGATACAAGTGACGGTGGATTTGGAACGAGAGGAAACTCCCCTCGTGGAGTTGATCGTTTCGGCCGAACACAAGCACGATTTCGTCGCCTCCGACCGCACCGAAAGCCTGATGGCCTCGGTGGATAGCGTCGTTCATAAAATCGAACAACAAATCAAGAAATACAAAGAGAAGTTACAGGGTCATCGCGGGCCGGGCATCGGGCAAGTGGCGGCCGAAGGACTGCCAGAAGCCGAATGAGCCTGGTCGGCAGTCGCCAGGAGCCAAAAAACCTGTAACTGCGTGGCCAGGATGCAGCCGGTCGTCTCCGAGGGGGGGACGGCAGGCGCAGTACATCTTCAGAAAGGACAATGTGCATGAAGTTTTCCGACTTCGTGAGTCGGGAGTCGGTGCAAGCCGATTTGCCGCCAGACGATAAGGAGGGCGTAATCCGAGCGATGGTCCGCTCGCTGCTCAACGCCAAAGAAATTGTGGACGATGAGTATGAGAGCATCGTTAAGAAAATTCTCGAACGCGAAGCCCTGGGCAGCACCGGAATTGGCCGGGGCGTGGCCGTGCCGCACACCAAACACCCCAGCGTCGATAAGCTGGTGGCGACGGTGGCCGTAAGTAAAGAAGGGGTGGACTTTACCAGTTTGGACGGCGAGAAGGTTCAGATTCTGTTCCTGCTCATTTCGCCGCCGGATCGGCCCACCGATCACTTGCGGGCTTTGGAGCATATCGCGCGACAGTTGCACGACGACACGTTCCGCAAGTTCCTCCGGCAAGCAGAAAGCAAAGCGGCCATTCTGACCCTGTTGGACGAAGCCGACGAAAACAATTTTAGCGCCTGACCGGAAACCTCACCCCCCCGGGAATGGCAGGCAGCGGCCAGGTACGCCCTACATGGCCAGGCCCCCCGGCCGAAAGCTGGAGCAACTCGCCGACTGAGCCGGTTTCAGTTGGAGTTACCCCGCCCTTGGGGGAGTGCAGGCCGGTAAAGCCCCTCAGGCATTCACTCGCTCGCGCAAAACATGCGTGGAATGAGTGGCAAGAGGGAGCGGACCTGGTCTGCTGGGCGGTTGTTCAGAACGAAGGGGTTGCCAACGAAGTTGGGGGCTCGACCAGCAACGGTTGGCCCGCGATGGTGAATTCCACCTTCCCCCATTGTGGCGGCGGGTTATTGACAAGCAAACGTAATGACGGCGCAGCATGACGGAAAAGCAGGCATTGGCAAGGGTCGTTGTGACAAACCCGCAGGGCTTGCATGCCCGGCCGGCCGACCTGTTCGTCAAGTGCGCGATGCAGTTTGAATCCAAGATAGAGATCATTAAAAAAAGCGAGCGCTTCGACGGCAAAAGCATATTGGAAATCCTCGCCTTGGCGGCCGTGCAGGGCACGGAATTGACCATCGAGGCGGTTGGAGCCGATGCGGATGCGGCCCTGAAGTCACTCACCAGATTGTTTGAGCGAGATTTTGCTGAGGCGGAAGACGTTTCGGGTCGCCCAGGCGGCATTACCTAGCGCCGCCGCGGCATGTGCCGCGGCTGGAGGTTGGGCCGCGGCAAATTTGGCCGGCCGCCCAGCGGCGCCGCCAGTGCCCCACCCGGCAACGTCCTTCTTCATCGATTTTCACGTTCCTCACAAATTTGCCGGTGCGTTTCTGGGTATGTTCGTGGCCTTGCCTGGCAGGGTTGGCACCTCGTGACCCCAAAACCGTGAACCCCTGGCGCCGCGTGGCGCGAAAGGCATGGCGCCTTTCAGCCCACGGGTGGCTGCTGAGGTTCGCGGAGCGAGGCGTTCGATCCGTAACGGAAGTACTCCATGCGCAAGCTGCAGGGTATTGCGGTTTCGCCCGGTGTGGCCATCGGCGAAGCCTTGGTGATGGACCAAGAGGGATTTCGCATCCCTCGCCGGTTCGTCGCGCAAGATGCCGTGGACCATGAATTGGAACGGTTGGCTACCGCCACCGAAGCCGCGGCCCGCGAAATCCGCCGCAATCGCGACACGGTCAGCCAGGAACTGGGGGCCGAATACGGGGCCATCTTCGACGCGCACCTGCAAATGCTCCACGATCCGCGGCTCAAGGCGGAGGTGGAAGACCTGATTGGCCAAAAGCATTTTTCCTCGGAATATGCCGTGAGCCGCAGTTTGCGGCGGTACGCCAAGGTGTTTGAGAGCCTGGAAAGCAGCCACCTGGCGGAGCGGGCCAACGATATCTTCGATATCGAAAAGCGTTTGCTGCGGCACTTGCTGGGCGTTCGTCGCGAGGGCCTGGCGCAACTGACCTCGCCCGTTTTGGTGCTGGCTCACAATCTCACGCCCAGCGAAACGGCCAATCTCGATCGCAAGCACGTGCTGGCTTTTGTGACCGAAGTGGGCGGGCCAGGGAGTCACACCGCGATTGTGGCCGCCGGCATGGAGATTCCCGCCGTGGTGGGAACCGGGCCGTTTTTGACCGATGTCTCGGGCGGAGACATGGTGATCATTGACGGCAACCAGGGGGTGGTAATTCTGCACCCCGATGACGACGCGCTGGAGCAGTATCGCCGCGAGGCCGAAACGGCCCTGCAAGTGCAGGTCAGTTTGCAGTCGCTCCGCGACCTGCCGGCCGAAACGGCCGACGGCGTCCGGATCAAGCTGCTGGGCACGATTGAGTTTCCGCACGAAGCGCAGCAATGCACCGATCGGGGCTGCGATGGCATCGGCCTGTATCGCACCGAGTTTTTGTACCTGGGAGCCGATACCGAGCCCACCGAAGAGGTCCACTACGAGGCGTACGCCCGCGTGGTGCAATCGATGCCAGGCAAGCCGGTGGTGATGCGGACGCTGGACCTGGGCGCCGATAAAATGGCCCACCTGCCCAACCCCGAAGACGAGCACAACCCTTTCCTGGGGCTGCGCAGCATCCGGCTGGCATTGAAGAACTTGCCGATCTTCCGGACCCAACTGCGGGCGATTATGCGGGCCAGCGTGCTGGGCGACGTGCATGTGATGTTTCCCATGGTTTGCACGGTGCGCGAGCTACGGCAGGCCAAGATGGTGCTGGCCGACGTGATGGAAGACTTGGAAGAGTCGGGAGTGCCGTTTCGGAAAATACCCGTGGGCATGATGGTGGAGGTGCCATCGGCCGTGATGATGATCGACCACTTTGTGAAGGAAGTGGACTTTGTGAGCATTGGCACCAACGACTTGGTGCAGTACACGCTGGCGGTGGACCGCAGCAACAAGGATGTGGCCGAACTCTACAATCCGTGCGATCCGTCGGTGCTCAAGCTGATGGATATCACCGTAAAAGCCGCCCAGCCTCAAGGGATTCCTGTTTACGTGTGCGGGCAAATGACTTCCAATCCACTCTACGCCATGCTGTTGGTGGGGCTGGGGATGCGAACCATGAGCGTGACGCCGGCCGCGATCCCCGAGATCAAGCAGCTGTGCCGCAGCGTGACCATTCCCGAATGCGAGGAAGTGGCGCGGCGGGCTCTGGGGATGGAGCACGCGCGCGACATTAAGACTTATTTGCGAGAACGAATCAAGCACGTCCTGCCGGAGCAAGCAGGGTGACCCAAAACAACGACCGCTTGGACCCGCGACCGAATGCCAGCATGAGGCGATTGCCGTGCTGCCGCGGAGCCAAGGCACGCGTTGAGTCGAGAGAAATTTTTGCAGCCGATCCCGCCTGGACCGATCTGGCGGCCGACCCCACAGGGGGCCGGTCGTTGAGCGCGAACCCAGGGATTGGCGACCCACCAGCGGCCAAGGCAGCTTGCCACGGGGAGCATGGTCTTCCACGTTCCGCAAGCGAATTGGCTGCTGGCACTACGTTCGAGACTGGGATGACCCATTCCAATTCACCCCGAATTCCTGGCACGCTGGCAGCCCCATTGCGGGGACTGCATGCCCTGGCATGGACAGCGTGGATGCGGCCAACGCCCGAGGTGGAGCGCGCTGTTGCGCCCCTGCTCCGCGCCCGGCCGGATCGAATTTTCCGCGGCGAACCGCGCCTGGCCCGTGGGCCGTGGGCGCCACGGTCGCCGGGGAAGCGGCGGCGGTGGGAATTGGTTGAACATCCCACCCCATCGCCCACGCCTGCCCCGCCTGGTGCGCGGCGGCGCCGAACACCAAGGAAATCACATGAAGCAAGAAATTCTGATCAATGTTGCCCAGCCCGAAGAGTGCCGCATCGCCATCCTGGAGGATGGCTTGCTGGAAGAACTCTATATTGAACGCACCAGCCAGGACTCCTACGTCGGCAACATTTACAAGGGCACGATTGTCAATCTGGAGCCCAGCATCCAGGCGGCGTTTGTCGATTTCGGCGTAGGCCGCAACGGCTTTCTCCACATTAGCGACGTGGAACCGCAATACTTTCGCCAGGGCGGTTTCGACCCTTACGAAAACTTTGATAATGTTCGCCGCGGCAAAAATGGCGCGAACAAGACCGAAAAGAACGAGAAAAACGAGGCAAGCGAACTAGACGACGACGTTCCCAACGGCGAGGACGATGGCAACGAGAAGACGGCCACGCGGACCAAACGCCGGCGGGTGGGCATGCGTCCGCGGGTCAAGCCGCCCATCCAAGACATCTTCCGCCGCGGCGACGAAGTGATCGTGCAGGTAATCAAGGAAGGCATCGGCACCAAAGGCCCCACGCTTTCCACCTACGTGAGCATTCCCGGCCGGTATCTCGTGTTGATGCCCGCCCTGGGGCGCGTGGGGGTTTCGCGCAAGATTGAAGACGACGACCTCCGCCGCAAACTGCGCGACGTGCTGCTGGAGTTGAACCCGCCCAAGGGCCTGGGTTTCATCATTCGCACGGCGGGGCAGGAACGCAGCCACAAGGAACTGTCGCGCGACATGGCCTACCTGCTGCGACTGTGGAAAGTGATTGTGCGGCGCATCAAAAAGGTCGCCGGGCCGGTCGCCATCTACGAAGAGAGCGACATGATCATCCGCACCATTCGCGACATCTTTACCACCGAGGTCGATACGATCTACGTGGACGAGCCGACCGCGTTTGAGCGGGCCAAGGAATTCCTGCAGATTGTGATGCCGCGATACGTGAACCGGCTGCAACTGTACGAAGGCCGCGATCCGCTCTTCCACAAATATCATGTGGAAGAAGAGATCAGCAAAATTTACCAGCGTCACGTGCCGCTGAAGGCGGGCGGTTCGATCGTGATCGATCAAACCGAAGCCCTGGTGGCGATCGACGTGAACAGCGGCAACTTCCGGGCCGACGACAACGCCGAGGAGACCGCCTATCAGATCAATTTGATCGCGGCCCGCGAGATTGCCCGGCAGTTGCGGCTGCGCGACCTGGGGGGCGTGATCGTGAACGACTTTATCGACATGCGGAAGGAGCGGCACCGCCGCGGCGTGGAGCGGGCGCTGCGTGACGCCGTGAAGCGCGATCGGGCCCGCACCAAGATTCTGCGGACCAGCCCCTTTGGCCTGGTGGAAATGACGCGGCAGCGAATTCGCCCCAGCTTGAAGCGGAGCGTGTACCGCGATTGCCCTTGTTGCAGCGGCACCGCCGTGGTGAAGACCTCGGAAAGCATGGCGCTCGAAGTGGTCCGGCTGTTGATCCTGGTCACGCAGCGGAAAGATGTGGCCAAGGTGACGGTTTCGGTCTCGAACGACGTGGCCAGCTACCTGAACAACAAGAAACGGCGCGAACTGGCCCGCCTGGAAGAGAGCGGCGAAATGCTGGTGCTGGTGGAGGGGAAGGAATACGTGAACCCCGAATACCTGACGATCAGCTGCTACGACAAGAACGGGCACCAGGTGCACTTTGAGTACGGCGCTTCGCGGTAGGTTCAGGCGGCCGAGGGCCTAATATGTTCCAGCTTCAAGCGAGCAGTTTTTTATGAATAAACCCAATCATAAGCACGATCATCAACACCATAACCACCCGCCCAAAAAGGGCCTGCACAAGGACTGGCGGGTTTGGACCGGCGTGATCCTGATGATCATCGCCATGGTGGCCTTCATCCTGTCGGATGATGAAGGGATTCAACCCGGCGGAGGTGGACCGAACACGGGCGAGCAGATGCCGGCCGCGGATTGACGCAGGTTGCCGGGTGCCATGCTTACGCCCGTGGCGTAAGCATGGAAACCTTCGCCGCAGATCCAGGTTCGACGTCCGTTCACACGGGCGGATGTGATAACGTGTGCCACTGCTTGCGGTCGAATCCGTTTTGCCTTGCAGAGCAGGCTCGCCACGACCGCAAGCAGTGTGCGGCGGAGGCGGCGTTTTACTTCGTTGGCCAACAGAGCCACCCCACCGGCGGAACTCTGCTGGCCGGTGAAAAAGAATTCCAGGTGTCCTGCACCCACCCCGCAAATAAGGGCACGCTAGCCGCACGATTTTCGCCGAATAGCCTGCGCAGGTTATTAAGAATTTTTCCGAATGAACAGTAGTTATGTGGCAGACGTGAAAAGCAATCCCTATCAATCGCCTTTCGACGCGACGATATCAGGGAAGCTGGACGAGCCTTCACGACGCTCGACTCCTTCCTATCGCCTCTACGCACTCTTATTTGCGCCTCTTCCAACGACGATGATCATTTCGTGGTTTTCGCGCGCCTCACTTTGGCGAGATGGTTGGTGGTTTTACCCCACGAACTTTTTCGCGATCTTTACATCAATAGCAGTTGTCGTATACCTGATTCGCAAGGGTCAAACGGCAGTCGCACTGGTCGGCGCGTTCTTTCTAGCTGCTTTGTTGGTGGCTTCACTTTTCCCAGTTTGGCTCGATCACGCGGCGCTTGCGCCTTGGGGCCTTGATTCTCACTGGCATAATTACTGGCAGATGACCCACGTCCACTGAGCGGCTCGGGGCGCCCTTCCGAAGGCGCTTCCAACGAACCGGCCGTTCGCATAGATATAACACCTATCGCAACATCGCGCCAGCCTGTGCAAGCTACCCATCCATGCGCGCTGGCCTTGGCTGGTGGGCCTGCTCCCCCCGCACACGGCTGATACGGCGTTATCGGCAGGAAATGCTGAAGCACCATAAGGTGCGCGCCGGCGAGGGCTGAGATGCACCGTATGGGGAATTCGATGCGGCCGGAGTAGCGGAAATTCGTACCTGCAAGAGGACTCAAACAGCGATGGATGGTCAGAAATTAGAGGAAGCAGTGCGGCGATTCCGTTTGGGAATTAATAGATGCATAAATCAATCGCAGTTTCTCGGAGTCCCTGATCCTGAAAAGTTCCCATTTGGATACTGTGATTGGGCCTCAAACGGCTTGTGTAGATTCATCGAAGCGAACTTAAGTGAGCAGGTCTACTACATTAGGGGGTGCCGCAAGACCACCGATCGTCATACCTGGCTGAAGGTCGCGGACATTGACGTCGATATCACCGCTGGACAATTCTATGACGCTCCGTCCCCAGTGATTTGCACGGAAAATAGCAAGTGGCACAAAGAAATATGGGAGATAGATGGGCAGCCAATGCCGAGCACCGAATTTCACAACTACATGGCGACCCAAGCGTATTCTGCGATCTGTCGCGAGGCGGCACAATGTGATCCAGGGTTGGAATCACTTGAATCGCGCCGAGAGTATTGGATGCAGTATTCCATGAAAATTTGCAATCAAATCAAGGGCGCGCTTAACTTCGCCGCGTGGGGATCCAATGGAATTGACGGTGTTCGAGAGGAAGTGTTTGGGATATTCTGTGATGCCTGGGAAGAAAGCCGGGATCATCAATGTGTCAAAGACGATGACATTCAACGCTGTTTTCGACAGATGAAGTGGGTTGCGCCAACCGATCCGCCAGTGCAGGGAGAAGCCCAAGGCCACTACAGACTGTTGTGGGATCTTTGCGAGGAATGGCGTTGTTGGCATTATGCAATGGTGCATTTTCGAGCGTCCTGAAGCGCACGGTAGAACCAGCTTACTAAACTGGCTCGATGCGAAAGCAAATTGTCGCCTACATGCTCCGGGCCTACTTGCCGCCGGAAGGTCCCGAGAAGACCCTGCCGGCAAATTCCCGACTTCTTCCCCTCCGCACTACAATTCGCCGGCCCATCTGAATTACAATGGGCAGCTTTGGCGGCACGCTAATTTGTGCCCGGCCGGTTCACTCAATCATTGGAAGTGGGAGTCTGGTGCTCATGCGGCAAGCGAACGAATCTGACCGGCTGGGGCATGTTCCGCGATCGAAGTCGCCCAGGCTCTGCTCGGCGCTGGCGGCGATTGCCGTGGCCATTCTGCTCATTGCGCCGAGCGGTTCAGCCCCAGCGGCCGAGGCCAAGCCGGTTTTTGATAGCAAGCTGGTCACGGCCGCCACGCCAGGGCATGCGGTGAAGGTCACGGTCGAGTTGGCCGGCGCTAAGAACCTGTACCTGGTGGTCTCCGACGCCGGCAATGGCTATGGCTGCGATTGGGCCGATTGGGCCGAGCCGCGGATTGTCACCGCCGCTGGCGAACAGAAGCTCACCGATCTCAAATGGAAATCGGCCACCACTGGCTGGGGTGAGGCCCGGGTGAACCAGAACTGCGAAGGCGGCCCGCTCAAGATCAATGGCCAAGAAGTGGCCTATGGCATCGGCACGCATGCCAACAGCGTGATCCACTTTGAACTGCCGGCGGGGGCCGAGCGTTTCCTGGCCACGGCAGGGCTCGATGACGGCGGCACCCGCCAGGGCGGCAACCAATCGAGCGTGCGGTTCCTGGTTTATTTGGAACAGCCAGCCCCGATTATCGCTAGTCCCCCCGCTGGCTCGACCGTCAGCCGCGAACCGACCGACGCCATCGATAATCTCGATGCCGGAGCGGGCCTCGAAGCTACGCTGTTTGCCGCCGAACCCCAACTGCTCAGCCCCTCGAATATCGATATCGACCACCGCGGCCGCGTGTGGACTTGCGAAGTGGTCAACTACCGCCACTTTCGCAACGGCGACAACGCACCCCGCGAGGCCGGCGACCGCATCTTGATTCTGGAAGACACCAACGGCGACGGCAAAGTGGATCGCGAGCAGGTGTTTTACCAGGGCCGCGATATCGACTCGGCCCACGGCGTGTGCGTGCTCGGCACGCCCGACGACCGGGGAACCAAGGCCATCGTTTCCGCAGGGCCCAACGTGTTTGTGCTGACCGACGACGATGGCGACCTCAAGGCCGACCGCAAAGAAGTGCTCTTCACCGGCATCTCCGGCACGCAGCACGACCACGGCATCCATTCCTTCCTGTTTGGACCCGATGGCCGGCTGTACTTCAACTTTGGCAACGAAGGCAAACAACTCAAAGACGCCGCCGGCCAACCGGTGGTCGATCGCGCCGGCAACGTGGTGGCCGCCAACCGCCAGCCGTATCAAGAAGGCATGGTCTTCCGCTGCAACCTCGACGGCAGCGACCTGGAAACCTTGGGCTGGAACTTCCGCAACAACTGGGAACTGGCGGTCGATTCGTTCGGCGGGCTGTGGCAAAGCGACAACGACGACGACGGCAACCGCGCCGTCCGCATCAACTACGTGATGGAGTTCGGCAACTACGGCTACAAGGACGAGCTCACCGGCGCCGGCTGGAAAGAGCCCCGCATCGGCATGGCCCCGGAGATTCCATTGCAACACTGGCACCTCAACGACCCTGGCGTGGTTCCCAACCTGCTGCAAACGGGCGCGGGTTCGCCGACGGGCATTCTCGTTTACGAAGGCAACCTGCTGCCGGAGCCGTTCCGTGGCCAGGTCATTCACTGCGACGCTGGCCCCAACATCGTGCGCGCCTATCCGGCCAAGCGCGACGGCGCTGGCTACACGGCCGAAATGGTGAACGTGCTGCTGGGCGCCCGCGACAACTGGTTCCGTCCCTCCGACGTATGCACGGCCCCCGACGGCAGCCTGATCATCGCCGATTGGTACGATCCCGGCGTGGGAGGCCATCGCATGCAGGATATCGAACGCGGCCGCCTGTTCCGCGTGGCTCCGCCGGGCGCGAAGTACGACATTCCCAAATTCGACTTCGCCACCATTCCCGGCGCGATTGCCGCGCTCAAAAACCCCAACCTGGCCACGCGGTATGTGGCCTGGCAGGCTTTGCACAACCAGGGCCTGCACGCCGTGCCGGCCTTGTTGGAAATGGCGGCCGACGAGAACCCCGTGTTCCGCGCTCGGGCGTTGTGGCTACTCGCCGCGGCCCCAGGCAGCGGCGTCGACTTCGTCACCAAAGCCGCGGAACTGGCCGCCGCCGATCGCGAAGCAGACATTCGCTCGATGGCCCTGCGAATCTTGCGGCAGCATCGCCGCGACCCGGTCGCCATGATCAAGCAACTGGTGAAAGATCCCTCCTCTGCCGTGCGGCGAGAATGCTTCGTGGCGTTGCGAGGTGACTCCAGCGAGGCGCTCCCGCACCTTTGGACGCTTCTGGTCAAGCAGCACGACGGCCAAGACCGGTGGTACTTGGAAGCCGCAGGCATTGCGGCCGATGGACGCTGGGACGCTTGCTTGAAAGAGTATCTGGGCCACGTCGCGCTGCCAGAGTACGACCATCTCAAGTCGGCGGCCACGCGCGATATCATCTGGCGATCGCGAGCCGAACGAACGCCGGAACACTTGGCCGCCATCCTGGAGAAACCCGTCAGCAAAGCGGCCGACGCCCCGCGTTACCTCCGCGCGTTCGACTTCCAAAGCGGTCCCCAAAAGGAAGAAGCCCTGCTGCAGTTGGCCTTCACCTCGGCCGGCGGCGATCGCGACAAGGCGGCAATCATCAACGCGGCCGCCTTGCAGCGACTGCCGGCCAACTTGAACCTGGCCGAGCGTCCGGAATACCGCGAGGCCCTCGCCAAAGTGCTCGCCTCTTCGGCTGGCACCGCGCAGTTCGTGGGACTGGTCGAAAAGTTTCAGTTGGCCGACCGTTATTCGCAGTTGCTCGCCCTGGCGCAAGAGCAGCCAGAAAGCCAGTTGGGCGTGGATGCCGTGCGCGCTTTATTGAATCTCGGCGATCGCAAGCTGATTCGCGAAGCGCTGGTCGGCAGCAGTCCCGAGTTGGCGCTGGCCACGGCCACGGCGCTTTCCACGGCGGCCGATGGGCGTGCCGTAAGCCTGTTGATGCCGGTGGTGGAAGACCCCAAACAACCACTTGAGTTGCGTCGGCAAGCCACCAGGGCGGTGGCCCGCACGCGCAACGGGGCTCTCGACCTGATCAAGCTGGCCCAAAGCGGCAAGCTCGAAATAGACCTGCAACCGGCGGCCGCGTTTGAGCTGCATCTTTCCAGCCTGCCCGAGATCAAGTCGGCGGCCCAGCGGCTGTTCCCCTTGCCAACGTCGAAGGATTCCAAGCCGCTGCCAGCGGTGAGCGACCTGATCAAAATGCAGGGCGACCTGGCGCGCGGCGCCCAGATCTACGCCACGACCGGCACCTGCAACAAGTGCCACGTGGTCAACGGTCAAGGGAAGGAAGTCGGCCCCAACCTTTCGGAGATTGGCGGCAAGCTCAGCCGCGAGGCGCTGTTTGAGTCCATCCTGTACCCCAGTGCCGGCATCAGCCACAACTACGAGTCGCACACGTTGCTGCTGGCCAGCGGCAACGTGGTCACCGGCATCATCACCAGCGAAACGCCGCAGGCGATCACGCTGAAAACGGTCGATGGCCTGACGCAACTCATTCCCGTGGCCGATGTGGAAGAACGCGAGAAGCAAAAGATCTCGCTGATGCCAGCCGACCTGCAAAAGGTAATGTCGGCCCAAGACCTGGTCGACGTGGTGGATTACTTGCGAACGCTAAAGAAGGCCCCTGGCCAATAGCAACCACTGGCCAGCGCAGCGGCAACGCTTGCCTCCCCACAACTCCGCGCTCCGAATTCCGCACTCCGCCCTCCCCACTCGCTCCAAACTCGCTCCAAACTCGCTTCCTCCTCCCCTTGCTTTTGCAACAGCACTGGGGACAATCGCTACAGGCGTTGAGGCGTGAGTGCACTCTGTTTTGATCGAGGGACAGCATGGTGGTGGCGCGAGGTACGTTGGAGTCGAGGATCTATATCGAAGAAACTCGCGTCGGCAAGGGAGTGTTTGCCAAGCGGAACTACAAGGCCGATGTCACCATTGGTGAAGTCGGCGGCGAACTGATTCACGACGCCGAGTATACCTCCAGCTATTGCATCGACATGGGCGACGACATTGCCCTGGAGCCGGCGCCTCCCTTCCGCTACCTGAACCACAGTTGCGATCCCAACTGCGAACTGTTCGTGTACGAAGACGAACTGATGAAGTTGCTGCTGGTCTCGCTGCGGCCGATCCCGCGCCACGAAGAGCTAACGATTGATTACGGTTGGCCGGCGGAGGTGGCCATCCCCTGCCAGTGCGGCTCGAAGGATTGCCGCGGCTGGGTGGTCGGTCCCGAAGACCTGCCGCTGGTGCTCGAAGAAAAGGCCCAAGAGGCCAAGCAGTTGGCCAAACAACAACGGGCCGCCAAAAAGAAAGCCGACCTGCTCCAAGGCAAAGCAGCCAAAGCGGCCGCCTGTTAGCTCATCCGGTGGTGGCGCTGCGCTTACCACCGGCTACGGGCTGGAACCCCTTCGGGGTAAATCAGACGCGCAATGGCCCCTCGCTCCTCAGCCGTTCCATTGCCGCAGCGCTTCATACGCGGCCACGGCCACCGAGTTGGAAAGATTCAAGCTCCGCACCTCGTCGCGAATGGGAATGCGCAAGGTGCGGTCGGCGTGTTCTTCCAGCAGGCTGGGCGGTAAGCCCGACGACTCTGCCCCGAACACCAGCACGTCGCCCCGCTGGTAAGACACGGCGGCGTAAGATTGGGCCGCCTTCTTGGTGAACAGATAGGGCCTGCCCGGCAGTCGGCTTTGCAGCGCGGCCCAATCGTCGACCACTTCCCACTCCAAATACTGCCAATAGTCGAGGCCGGCCCGCCGCAGGTAGTAATCGTCGATACGGAAACCCAGCGGGCGAACCAGCCACAGCTTGGCGCCCACGGCCACGCAAGTCCGGCCCACGCTCCCGGTGTTGTAGGGAATCTCCGGCTGGTAAAGCACAAGGTGCAAGCACGGATCGTAGGGCATGGGGGAGTGGGGGCTGGTGGCTAGGGGCTAGTTGCTAGTTCATGGGGCTAAAGCTCGGTCAAAATCTTCAGGCTATTGCCAGGCGCAGCCGTACTCGTTGTAACTAATCACCAGTCCCCATTCCCCAGCCCCTAGTCCCCGCCAGGCACTGGCTCTTTTGCCGGCAGCGGCACTTGTTCGCTGGAAACGAGATAGGCCACCAAGCCTTGGATCTCTTCCGGGGTGAAACGATCCAAAATGCCCTCGGGCATCATCGAAATGGCCGACGGCTCCAAGGCTTCGATTTCGCCCCGTTCGAGCGAGACAACTTCGTTCACCGTTTGCAGCACCACCACGTTGTCGTCTTCCCGACGAACAATGCCCGAGAGCAACCGCCCATCGGTGGTGAGAATGGTGGTGAGCTTGTAATCGCGGGCAATCAGCGCGCTGGGGTCGAGCAAGTTCTCCAGCAGGTAGTCGAGGTTCTTGCGGTTGGAGCCCGTCAAGTCAGGCCCCACGGTGCCACCTTCGCCAAACAGCTTGTGGCACTGGCCACAGATGCGGTTGTAAACCACGCGGCCCAACGAAGCGTCGGCCGATTGCAACTGGTCGAGCGTAAGTTGTGCCCGATAATGCGGCAGCAAATCCGCCTTTTGCCGCGACGTGGCCCGCACGGTTCCCCACACTTCCAGCAGGGTGCGATCGATCTGGGCATTCTTGAAGTTGCCCAATTGCCGGGCCGTGAACGCCGGCACATCGCCTCGGGGAACGATCCCCTTGCCCACGGCATGAAGCAACTCCAACGCCCAGGCCGGCCGCGAAGCCAACGTGTTCACGGCGTCATTCCGTTCGGCGGGCGAAAGCTGGCTGTAGCGTTTGAGAATCGCCGGGGCGGTGTCGGAAACGTCGTAGGCTGCCAGCGACCGCAGGGCGTCGCCGCGCAAGGCCTTGTCGTCCAGCAAGGTCAGCAGGTGCGGAGCAATGCTGCTCACCCGCCGCTCGACGATCGCCGCCAGCGCCGCCTGGCGTTTCTCGGCGCTCACGCTGGCATCGAGCGCGGTCTTGGTCAGCGAATCGACCGCGCGGGCGTCTCCGAACAACACGGCCAGTTCCAAGGCCAAAGCCTGCACGCGCGCGTCGGGGCTGGCCAATAGTCGCGGCCCCAGTTCCTTCCAAACAGGCGGCGCGGTGAGCGACTTGCGGCCCACCAGGGCTTCGCTGGCGCCCTTGAGAAGATCGTATTGAAAGCTGGCATCGTCCACGCTGCCGATCACTTCGAGCACGGCCACCAGGCCTTCGCTGGCTTCATCGGCCGCGTGGGCGCGCGTGGCCAATGGAATGAAAACCAGCGCCAGCAAGCAGAGCGCAACCGCCAAGACGGCCAGCATGCGCCGATTCAAAAAGCTAGACATATCCACGTGCTTCATGAGAACAGGCGAGATCAGTCAGGGTGGGCTATTTGGCAACCGCGCGGCGAGCAATATGCTGCCGAACCACCGGTAGCTTGCATTGGGCCGCCAGTCGCAACGCTCGGGCTTTGTCGGTGGGCACGAGCGGTTCAATCCCGTACCAAATCATCAACGGCAGGTTGGCGTCGGCCGCGTCTTCGGCATGCGCCGCCAGCGCGGCGGCGAGGTCCCACCGCTGCTCGAGCGGCAACCGTTGCAGCGTGGAAGCCAGTTCGAGCCGCACCAGGGCCGAAGGATCGTTCGTAGCGAGGTCTTGGAACTTCGCCAGCAACTCGTCGCTCACGGCAGGCGAGGTCGACGGGTTGGGAGGCGTTTGGGCGATGGTGCCACCACGGCTCGGTTCGGCCAACAGGCGAACGGCCCACAGACGAACGTGTTCGCTCTGGTGAGCGAGCTGCTCCCGCAGGAAGGCTTCATCGGCCGCCCCAATCACGTGCAAAGCCCACAGGACCCGCAGGTGTTGGCGATCGTCTTTCTGACTCGCGAACAGTTGCTTGAGTTGTTTGGCGGCGGCGGTCAGGTCTTGGCCCTCGGCGGCCCTTTCCTGCAGCAGACGCCGCGCCGTGCGCACGTGCCAATCGTTGGCATGGAGCTGCCGCTGCACCAGTTCTTCGTCGCTGGCATTGGCTAGCGGCAAACCGGCGGCAGGTGTCGGCTGGCCGTAGCTCACCTTGAAGATGCGGCCGCTCTCGTGGTGCGAACCGTGCTCGTCGCGCTCGTGGCACTCGCCCGTATCCGACCAGTCGATGATCCACATCGAGCCGTCAGGGCCAACTTTGAAATTCAGCCCGCGAAACCATTCGTCGTTCGCAAAGAGGAAGTCGGGGGCGTGCCGGCCCACGTAGCCCGAGCCGTGCCGCTCCAGCGTATCACGATTGAGCCGTTTGCCGTGAATATTGCCCATCAAAATGGAATTGCGATAGCTGGCCGGCCATTGATCGCCCAGGTAGATCATCGCCCCGGCGTGGGCGTGTCCGCCGCCCGCCGCGCTGTGGGCGCCTTGTCCGCCGCGGCTATCGGTCCACTTGCCGCCGCCCCAGTGCAGGTGGTCGGAACAGGCCGGAATCAGCGCGTACGAGTGGGGGTTGATGTCTTCGCCAAACATTCGCTCGTAATGGCCGCCTGGCACCAGGTGAAATAGATGGCTGATCACGCAGTTGGTAAAGAACGCCTGGCCGTGGTCGTCCCAGTCGAGCCCCCAGGGATTCGTGGTGCCGTTGGCCACGACTTCAAACACTTCTCGGGTTGGGTGATAACGCCACACCGAGCAATTGAGTTCCACGCGCTCCGCGTCGCTGGCCCCCGGTTTGCCCACCTTGGAAGGCGCCGTGATGCCGTTCATGCCGTACAGCCAACCGTCCGGCCCCCACGACAGTCCATTGAGCACGTTATGCACGCCCTTGTTGGACCAACCGTCGAGCACCACTTGCGGCGGGCCATCGGGCACGTCGTCACCATTGGCGTCGGGGATGAAATACAGGTTCGGGGCGCAGCAGGCCCAAACGCCGCCGAAGCCCACCTCCAAACCGGTCAGGTAATTGCCCTGGTCCCAAAAGACCTTGCGGCTGTCGAAGCGGCCATCGCCATCGGTGTCTTCAAAAACGAGGATGCGATCGTGGCCGGTCTCTTGCCAAACGGGGTACGAGTAGCACTCCGCCACCCAGAGGCGTCCACGGTCGTCGATGGTAAACCCGATCGGCTGGCGAACCTCAGGCTCCGCGGCCGAAAGCACCACTTGAAAGCCTTCGGGCACCGTCATCGCGGCCGCCGCTTTGTCCGCCGGCAGCGGCTCTTTCTGGGTGATTTCCAGATCGATGCGGCCCGACTTGGGATCGACCTTGGGCGGCTTGACCACCTCGGGCTTCTTGGGAGCGGCCGACGACGAGGGCTGCTCGGCGTGGGGCGCTTGGTTGCTGGCCAACAGCAGGCCGAGCCCCGCCAACAGCATGAGCACTCCCATGGCCTGGCACCGGGAGCGGGTGAGTCGCTTACGCATGAAATTCTCTCTTCAGCGGGACGGGTGGAATCGAACCACCGCTGGACCGGGGGGCGACAGTCAGACAAAGCATACGCCAAGACCGCGGGGTAGCAGGGTAAAGGCCGTGGGGTTCGATTGTACTTGAAGGCGCATCCAATGCCAGAAATTGCCAGAATCCAGTCGCAAAAACCCTCTTCCCACCAGCCCCTAGCCACCAACCCCCTACCCCTTCCTCCCGCTACTTCTTAGCCGCCGGCCCGCGCAGCAGGCCAATCCGGTCGATCTCGCGGAAATCGGTGATGCCGCGGCACACCGCGGTGATGGCCCGCTCGCGAATGCCGATGTAGCCCGCCTGACGGCAGGCGGCAAGAAATGTCTGCGGATCCTTGGCGGCCAGCAGCGCCTTGCGCACCGCGTCGTTCACCACCAGCAATTCATAAACCGACGTTCGTCCCCGATAGCCCAACCCATTGCAGCCAGGGCAAACCGGGGGAGGTTGCGGTTGATCTTCGGGCTTGAGCGTGGGATTGAGCGGCGGGGCCGGCGGCGGGCCTTGCTGATAGAAACCGGTGACCTTGCCCTTGGGAATGGCCAACTGCTGGATGATCTGCGGGGGGGCCGGCTGAAACGCTTTGCATTCCTCGCACAGTTTGCGGATGACCCGCACATTGAGCACGGCCTTGATGTTCTTGGCCAGGGCCTCGCGCGAAACCTTGGCGTCGCCGGGGCCTTTCAACGACAGCAAACTGAACAGCGCCTCGGGGGCCGACGCCGGACCTTGGATGCCCAGGATGATGCGCCGGTCTTCCTTGGGCTGATCCAGCAGCAGGTTGAGCGAGCCGGCGTTGATCGCATGGCGGCAGCAAATCACGTCCGGGTATTTCCGCAGCATGGCGGGCAGCACATCCAGCGGCGATTGCCCCAGGCTGCTGTTGAACAGGTTCACGGGGGCATTATCCACCGCAAGTTCCGGGCGATGCGCGTCTTCAATGGCTTCGGTATTCAGCAGGTAGCGGTCGACCATCCGCACCGTGTTGTTGTAGGCGGTGCTATACCCGCTCTTGGGAGGGCCGGAAACCGCCACCACGCCTTTTTCGGCCAGGGCGGCCTTGAGCTGCGCGGCCATCAGCGGAGTCATACCGGCCTCGACCAGCTTTTCGGGCGGTTTGTGGCCATAATCGAACTGCAGCATCAGCCGTTCGCCTTGGGCCGCGGTTTGGCTGATCACGTGGCAACCGATCTTCTTCCGCTTTCGCTGCAGCTCAAAATCGCCCTCTTGCATGGGCCGTGGGGCGGCGAGATCGAAACCGGCATGCACCTTCAAGATGGCGAGGACCGTCGCGCCAAACTCGCGATCCAACCCCCCGGCCTCGTGGGTCACGCCGTCGATCAGGTAGTGCATCTGCGCGCCGGCGCCCGTCAGGGTAAAGGTCAGCGAATCGGCCCTGGCCGCGAGCGCGGCATCCACCGTGGTGCGAACGCTGACCAGGAGCATAACATCGATGTCGGGAAGCTTGGCCTTGGTGACAAACTTCGTGGCCGGCTCAACATAATCCAGTGCGGCCTTTTTTTTCTTCTTGCTGAACCAACCCAACGTGGGCCCTTTCGTCGCAGAGAGAATGCCCCCCACCTGCTGCAAATACCCGCAACCGCGCGCGATTCCCTAGGATTCGATCATACTCCCTGGCGATTCAGCCACAAGCGGGCTGGCGGAAGGAAGGAGGTCGCCCGCAGGGCAGGTCTTGCCGAGGCCGCCCTCGAACCGGCAGTTGCCTTACTTCGCCGGCCATTTTGCACCCAGGCCGAACAACCGGCTCAAGTTGATGCGGCAGTTCAGCACCGCTATCTTGAGAAAAAACCCATCCCAGGCCGTACAACTTAGCGGGAATGTTCGCTGTCGGAGTTCATCGTGGAATGGACGCTCTGGTTCGTGACGTACAACGGGATGGGCGGACACCCCGTCCTGTCCTTTGCTCCTGATATTCTGCTGGCTGCGGAAAGCCGTTCGTTCGGCCCTGCGATTGACGAGTTTGAGATTTACGCCCACGTCGAATCGGCGCCGGGTGCAGCGCCCGGGTTGGATGTATGGATGAGGCGATTCCAAGATAACCTCCCAACATTGCCCAAGGCGTGGTTCCGCCGCAAGCAGAAAAGGGTTGAGATCGCGTATCACAGCCACCTCGGATGCGTGGAGGACTTGTTAGGCGGTAGTTTTGCCGCGAAAAAAGTCCCAGATGTCGAGATGCTGCGCCGAACGTGTGAAGAAGTCGCCGCGGCATTGCCATTGCTGAAGAGCTGTATGAAACCCACCGATGACTTTGACGTCGGCGCTTTTCTTGGTCATGCCGAGGCAAAGACCATCGAGCTTCGCGCCGCAGACGATGATGAGTTGTTGCGTCGCCTGTCAAAGGCGCACGCCGCCGAACAAGATCGCCTCGCACGGATAAAGTAGCGCGGCAACACCGAATCAGAATCGGCCGTATGACAGTTTTTCGTAGTATTCTGTCTCACTCGTTGCGTCCGTGCGTGAACTGCGTCGTTAGCGGATAAGAATCATGGACCACGCACGGTTCTGGCAAGTCATTGAGACAGCCTGTTGCTCCGATCCGAGTTCAGCGGAAGAGTGGGACCAGCGACTTGCCGAAGCGCTGATTCAACTTCCTGCCGACGAGATCATCGAATGGAATCACATATTTGACCGCCTTGCCAAGTCGGCCTACACGACCGATCTTTGGGCAGCAGCCTATCTCATCAATGGCGGTGCGTCCGATGACGGCTTCTACTATTTCCGCTGCTGGCTCATTGGGATGGGCAGAGACATTTATGGCAGGGCTATGGCCGACCCGGATACACTGGCAGACGTCGCCAGTCCAAGCTGGGATGCTGATGGTATTGACGCCGAGGCGGAGATTTACGCTGCGGCCCATCGAGCCTGGATGCAGGTCACCGGTGAGCCTGACACGGCCGCCTATCCCGCGCGTAGTGAAACAACAACGCTGGTTGGCCAAGACTGGGATTTCCGCGACGAACGCTTGATGAGGCAACACTTGCCACGGCTCTCGGCCGTTTATGAAGGCAGATAGAAACATTAAGCCAAGGCCTGCCAGCCGGCAACCGTTGCACACAAGCGCGGGGCAGGCGTGACGGTTTGGCGAGTTGCGTGTCTTTCTCAGCCCGCTCTGAGCCCGCAAGCTAAAGGGGTCCGCTGCAGCTTTCCGCTGATGAGTCCGCTCTCGCCGAAACCGCCCTCGGGCCGGCAGCAAACCCACACCGCCGGCCAGTTTGGCAACAAAATGTGGGGGCGAAGCTATTCGTGGCTGGGGGCGTTTTTGGTCAAAACTAAACGTGGCAGCAGCGCGGCGCCTTTCATAGAATACGTCACGGCCATGATGACGCTCGGACAACGACGATTTACACGCATGTTTAGAAGCGGAACTGGCGCGGCGCTCGCAGCCAATAGCCTGGCGGATTCTGATTTCCGAATAACGTGCGCATGTTATTGAGAACTTGTTCAAATGAACAGTAGTTATCCCGCTACAGGAGGACGCACGATACCAGCAAACAACTCCCACGACTTGCGGCCTTTATCGCTCAGCGCGCGGATCGCGATTGCGCTCCATCTTTTCCGGGGCTACTGCAACCGGCGCGGCTTGGATCATCTGGAGATTAATCGCTTCGTGGAGCACCTCTGGGAGTTCATCGCGTTACCGGTTGGCGGTGGCGGGTTTGAGCCGTGGAGGAAACGGGAGCCGTCTCTTACGCACGTCGGACTCGGCGATGACTATCCGCCAGATTTTGAAGCGGTGCTGAGGGTGGCTGGTGTGAGTGCGGCGGAGTTCAGGCAGGTTTTAGCATTCACCACCGAAGTGCTGTATTCCAGCATGTACGCGGCGGCTGATGAGCAGGGCTCTCGGCGATACCTATCGGAGTTGGCGAGCGTCGCCGAATCGGTTGGAGTCGAGTGG
This sequence comes from uncultured Pirellulales bacterium, assembly GCA_964445985.1. Lineage (GTDB taxonomy): Bacteria > Planctomycetota > Planctomycetia > Pirellulales > S012-138 > CAYUMU01. The sequence goes on from CAYUMU010000006.1 coordinate 130,684, forward strand.
CCGGACATGAATTGTTTCGCCGGCTCCAAATGGTCCGATGGTCACGGCTGGGGCAAACGTCCATCGGAGCGAGAATTGGCCGAGTGGAAGAGTGCGGGTCGCGGCTAAGAAAGCGTTGCACCTTACCGCGGCGGCACTACGGTTTTTCGAGATTCATCGTCTCACCAGCCGCCGCGGCAGGTGAACGCAGTCGTTATGTGGCTTGGTGAATAACCATGACTCTGGCCGATCGTCTTATCGCAGTCTCCATGTCGGACTTCCCCTTAAAATGGCGTTTTACCGACCCGAAATACGACGTATTGCCACCCGAACATTTGGCACGGATTCACCCACTCGACAATCAATCCGCTGGACTCATCTGGAAGTTGATCCTTGATTCCGGCATTCACACGGCCGACCCTTTCAAACCTGGATTCTTCCGTCATCACGAATCGACGATTGTTGGAGATTCGCATGGCAATCCAGACGAAGGTGCTCGAATCCGCAAATGGCTATTCCGTTGTGCAATTCCTTTCGAGCACACCGTTTTTCTTTCGTGGCAACCAACATGGTCAATCAAAACAACATGGAAAATGTTGGTAAAATACTGGACGTCGTTTTACTACCCGATTTCGGATGATCTGTCAGTCATTGACGAATCACTTGATTGGTGCGTATTGTTCCACCATGAGCACGAAATTCACTTTGGCACAAATCGATCTCGAACCGCCAAATAACAAACGGTCGGGTGGCACCTGAGTTTACGAAGGGCGTGGTTGGGGGCGCATGCCGGGGCGGCCTTGCTCTGGACAGCGACGTCGAAGCGCAAGACAACGGTCGGATGTGCGGCGCCTGGCGGGCTTTGGCCAAAGTCCGCTGCCGCCACGCCCTTCGCTGGGGCTCAGGGACGTGCCACACGTCCCGAATAACGTGCGCAGGTTATTGAGAACTTTTTCGAATAAACAGTAGTTATGCCTCGTCGGCCGTCACGACGTACACTCGCTCTACTGGTCGCGGTCGCCGCATGCGTCGCGATCGTCCTCCTCGCGCGCGCCTGGATGTGGCCCTCCGAGAATGCGCTTGTGGGCCAGACGGAGGCCGCGATCCACAGTCGGTATGGGCAACCGAAGCATGAGTTTGCAGGCCACTACGGGCTTCCCCCTCTCGCTTGGACGCAGCAGTTCAAAGGCGAGGTTAAGAGCGGGGTTTTCGGAAGGCTCGGAGGTGAGGTTTACGTGACGTTCGAGAAGCGCAACGGGCAGTGGGTGGTGATCTCGAACTCGTATCTTCCGCGCGGTGCGGCGTTTTGAGACGAGACATGACCAACCGTTGCAGGGGACCGAGCGGGCGTTGCGGTCCTTGGGATTCCTGAAGTGGTCCTGCGCCCGGCCGGCCGCTAAACGTGGGTTCGTTCTGCGTCCCAGAGCAGGACCGCGTTCGCTCTCATGGATTGAGTGCTTCTCCGTTGGTACGATACTGGAGTCCAATCAACTCAAGGAGGCTCCCCGATGGCTACCGCCAAGGAAACCATGGTCGAGATCATCTCTCGCCAGCCTGACGACACGTCCTACGACGCGATTCTGCGCGAACTTGCCTACGCTCGGATGATCCAGCGTGGGCTCGAAGATTCCGCTGCCGGTCGGACGCTTACCGCCGACGACGCCCGCGGGGAGATCGACTCGTGGCGGCAGTGATCTGGACGCAAGAGGCGATCGATCGTCTTCGCGACGTTCACGAGTACATCTCTCGTGACAGTGCCACCGCGGCGGACTCTGTTGTTGATGCCATCTTCATGAAAGCAAATCTTCTCGCGTCTCACCCAAGACTTGGCCAACGATACGAACTGATTTCCGATCGCGAAGTTCGCGAGGTCATCTATGGCCACTACCGGATTCCCTATTTGATCGTTGACGAGACGCGCATCGAGATTTTGGGCGTGTTTCACGGGGCAATGGGCATCGATCGCTACCTCAAGTAGCCGACGCGGCACAAACCGTTCGCTGCCACCTCGATCGGTTCGCGCGAGCGCGGGCGTGCCGTTGAAGAGGCCAGTCTCGGCGAGACTTGGCCTACAGCGGCCAGCGGCCGTCCTTCATTTCCGTCAGTTCCAGCTTGGCCGGGTCGACCACCACGTGCTTTACCTTCTGCCGTTTCCAGGTGTAGGTAAAATGCACGCGGCCGTCTTTGGTTTGAATCACGGCCGGGTAGCTGAACTCGCCGGGCTCGTTTTCCAGCACCAGGGCCGCCTGCCAGGCGCGGCCGTCGCGGCTGACCGCCACGTTGAGCATTTCTCGACCGCGAGGGCGCTCGTCGCCGCCGCGCACCGTGTGGTTGTAGACCAGCAACTGCCGGCCGTCGGCCAGGGTGACGGCATCGGTTCCCGAGTTGGGATTGGGGAGTGAGGTGGCCGTCATTTCCCCCCAGGTTTTTCCGCCGTCTTCCGACCAGGCTTGCGTGATCACGTTCTCCTTCGAACGGCAAAGCACCTGCATCCGCCCAGCGGCGTAGGTCAAAATGCTGGGCTGAATGGTGTTGAACATGCGGCCATCGTTGATGGGGTCCGAAACCTGCCAGGTCTTCCCCAGGTCGGCCGTGCGTTCAAAATGTACCCGCCAGCCATCGTGCTCGGTGCTGGTGGGGCACAGGATCACGCCATTGGCCAACTGGATGGGCTTGTTCTTCACCGGCCCAATCAGCTTATCGCCGAGCTTGCGCTGCTGGCTCCAGGTGGCGCCGCCATCTTCCGAAGTGCAAAGCTCTCCCCACCACTCCCGCGGATTGGGGCCCACCTTGAAGAACAGCAGCAGCGGGCCTTCGCTGGGCTGAAACAGCACGGGGTTCCAGCACGGGTAACGCAGGTCGCTGCTTTGCACGCCGTCGGCCACCTTCGCCGGTTCGGTCCACTCGCTCTCGCCCCGCGGCTGCCGGGCGACCCAAATCTCCACAAGAGAATCGCCTTCTTTCGGCCCGCCGAACCAAGCGCAGACCAAACCTTGCGGCGTTTCGGCAATGGTGCTGGCATGACACTGGGGGAAAGGGGCCGACTCGTAAATGAGCTCGCTGCGAATCACGCCAGGCTGCTGTTCTTCGGCCGACTTCGAGAGGCTTGCGTTACCAGCCCAGGCCGCTAAGGCTACACCCAAGCAAAACAATAAAGACGCCAACCGAAACGGCGACCGATAATGTGTCATAAAATCCAACCTTGCCGAAGAGTGTCTTGCGAACGGGAATCAAACCAGGCCGGCCCTGGGGCTCCGGCTGAATTTGAGGTTTAGTATGACCTTGGCGGCCTTACTCCGCACGCGCCGTTTTTGCCTGCTGGTAAAACCGGGTGACCATGCCCAGACTGTCGAAGATGAACCGGCCCACGCTGTAATGACCGGCGTCGAGCCACTCGATCGGTGGTTTGCCGCAGGTTTCCCAGAGGGCCGTGCCGCAGGCGGGTGGAATGACTTCATCGAACCGGCAGCTGAGCATCCGCACGTTGCGGCGTTGCAACTGCTGGGGATAGCTCACGGGGTCGATCGGCAGCAGCTCCCGGCACAGGGTCTCGCGCGTGCCCCCTTGAGCCCGCCACTGCTCGATGGCCGGCTTCAGCTCGCGCGCTTCCCAATTGGCCAACCGCAAATCGGCTCCCGCCAACATCAAGAACACGTTGTGCAGCCGGGGCTCGGCCGAAGCCGCCAAGGCCGCGGTGATTCCGCCCAGGCTAATGCCAAACACGCCCAACCGGTCGGCATCGATCTCCTCCTGCTCGCCCAACCAGGCGGTGGCCCTGCGGATATCGAGCACGGCCTGGGTCATGCGCTCCACGGTTTGCTTGGGGTCGGGCGAAACCATCCGCTGCATGGCCGGCGGACGCCGTGGGCCGTAGTAAGGCATCTTAAGAAACAACGCGCACACGCCGTGATGGGCCAGGGTGCGGCAATACATTCGCATCAAGTCGAAATCGCCGCCCAAAATGTGCAGCACCACCACGGCCGGATACTTGCCGGGCGCGGAGGGCCGGTAGTACTCGCAGTGCACCGTGTTGTTTTCTTCGTGAGGCGTGACCACCGGCGAGGGAAACCGCACGTCGTAGCGCAACATGCTCTCCGCCGCCGTGGGGATGGGCTGCTGTTCAAACGCAAAGCGATGCGCGTCGAGTTGGAACCGCTCGACAATTTGCGACTCGTTGGCCGCCGGCTCAAAGGCCACTTCCCCACGCCGCACAGCTTCGCCCTGCACCGCTTCCGGCATTGGCTCGGCGGCCAGTGCTAGCGGCGCCGGCAGGCACAACATCAACAACCCGGCCCAGCGAATGAAACCTTGCAAGCGACCGCTCCTCGTTTCTAAATGCCTGGCAAGGCCACGGAAAATGCTCGGCTTTGCCGCCGCGGCCCTACTCGTTACCATACCCGGCCGCTGCCGCCAGCGGAAATGCGATTCGCTCAGCGGGCCCAACGGAGGGCCGTTCCCTTGGGGCGCGCAAACTCTTTCCTGCGACTATGGCTCAGCCTTCTTCCATTTCCACCGCCGCGACCAGCTCCACTGGCATTGCCCGCCGCGCACTGCGCAGGGCTCCGCTCGCGGACATCGAGCCGGCCCGCATTTGCCTGATCAAGCCCAGCGCCCTGGGAGATATCGTACAAACGCTGCCAGTGCTATCGATGCTGCGCCGCCGGTTCCCTCAGGCTCACATTGCCTGGGTGGTCAAACGAGGACTGGCCGAAATCGTGCGAGGGCATGCCGAACTCGACCAGGTGCTCGAATTGCCAGCAGCGAAAGGTTGGCGGCAAGCGCCCGTTTTCTTGAACTTCTTGCGGCAGCTGCGGCGCGAGCGGTTCGACCTGGCGATTGATATGCAAGGCCTGTTTCGCAGTGGGCTCATGGCCTGGGCCACGCGGGCCGCGCGACGGCTCGGTTATCGCCACGCCCGCGAAGGCGCCCACCTGGCATATACCGACACCGTGGACGCCGCCTATTGGGAAATGCCGGCGATCGACCACTACCAGCTCTTTGCTCGTCAATTGGGTTGCACGGGCGAAGTGCCACCGGCGGCGCTACCGATTCGGCCGGAGCATCACGCCCGCATTGCCGAGTTGCTCAAGAATCTCCCCCGCCCGCTGCTGGCGATTCACGCCGGCGCGCAGTGGGAAACCAAACGCTGGCCGCCGGCCTCGTTTGCCTGGCTGGCTCGCGAGGCCTGGCAACAATTCGGCGCCGGGGTGGTGCTGCTGGGTGGTCCTGGCGAGAAGCCCCTGGCCGACGAAGTGGCCGCCCAACTCGATGGCCCCGTGGTCAACCTGGCCGAACAAACACGGTTGCCCGAGCTGGCCGCCGCGGCGTCTGCCGTCGATGTGTTTCTGGCTGGCGACACCGGACCCATGCACCTGGCAGCCGCCGTGGGCACGCCAACGGTGGCGGTCTTTACCTGCACCAGCCCCCTCAGGGCCGGCCCGCGAGGCACGCAACACCAGGTGGTGGCCACCGGCGTCTCGTGCGCGGCCAGCTACCTCAAAACCTGCCCTGCCATGCAGTGCATGGCCGAGCTGACCCCCCAGCGAGTATGGCCAGCCCTGGCCGCACGATTGGCGGCGGCCGTGGCGGCGCGCAAGGCGTCGTAGCGCCGGATGGTGAACCTGTTGGATTGCCAAGCAGGCGTGGTCTTCAAGGTATTCATCCCAGAGGGATATTAGCTGGTAGCCAGGGTTTGAGCGCAGCGACAACCCTGGTTCGCTTGTCCCAGGTCAATCCGGCGGCACGCCTTCTCAATTTGCCCCCCGGCGGCGATAATCGACCGAACACGGATTTTCCCCCCGCCCATTGGCTTAGCCCGCCGCCGCTCGTCGGACACGCATCGATAATTGCCATGATTCTGCTGAATGTTGCCGACGTAAAGAAGCGATTCGGACCCGAACCGGTGCTCGATGGGGTAACGTTTGAAGTGCGGCCGGGCCACCGGATTGGCCTCGTCGGCCCCAATGGCTGCGGCAAGTCCACGCTGATGAAAATCCTTGTCGGCGACGAAGACCCCGATGCGGGCGTCGTCGAGCGGCATCCCTCGGCCAGCATTGGCTACCTGGAGCAGCACCCCGAGTTTCCGCCCGGCCAAACGCTGTGGGAAGCCGCCCTGGAAGGCATGGCCGACGTCATCCAAATGCAGCAGGATTTGGAAACCGTTTCCCACGCCATGGCCGACGCCCAGGGCGATGCCGAACACGCCAAGCTGGCCCGCCGCTACGACCGCTTGCAGCACGATTTGATGCAGCGCGGCGGCTATCAGATCGATCACCAGGTGGAGCGCGTGCTCGATGGGCTGGGCTTTGCCCGCGAGACCCACGACCAACCGGTCCAGCAACTCAGCGGCGGCCAGCAAAACCGCCTGATGCTGGCCCGGCTGCTGCTGGCGCTCCCCGACCTCATGCTGCTCGATGAGCCCTCGAACCACTTGGATTTGGAATCCACCCGCTGGCTCGAAGAGTTCCTCTCGCAAACCGAAAAAGCCGTGATCGTGGTCAGCCACGACCGCTACTTTTTGGACAAGGTGACCAACCGCACGCTGGAACTGTTCGCCGGCACGGTGGACGCCTACACCGGCAACTTCTCGGCCTACTGGCTGCAAAAGGGCGAACGGCTGGAAGTCCAGCGCCGCACCTACGAAAAACAGCAGATCGAAATCGCCAAGGTCGAAGACTTCATCCGCCGCAACCACGCCGGCCAGAAAGCCACCCAGGCCGAAGACCGTCGCAAAAAGCTGGAGCGAATCGAGCGGGTGCTGCCGCCGCGCGAAATCGCCTCGCCGCCGATTGGCTTTCCGCCCGCCACGCGCACCGGCGACATGGTGCTCCGCGTGGAAGACCTGGCCAAAAGCTACGACCGGCCGCTGTTCCGCAATCTCACCTTCAGCATCGAGCGCGGCCAGCGCTGGGGCGTCATCGGTCCCAACGGCACCGGCAAAACCACGCTGCTCCGCTGCATTGTGGGCGAGATCCCACCAGACGCCGGCCAAACCCGCTTGGGCGCCGGCGTGCGGGTGGGCTATCTCGATCAGCTCACCGCGGGGCTCGACTTCGAACGCGAAGTGGTCGAAGCCATCCGGCCAGGGCATAAGGAATTCAACGAGCCCCAGCGGCGCGACATGCTGGCCAAGTTTGGCATTACCGGCGATGCCGCCTTCCAAAAGGTCGGCAGCCTCAGCGGCGGCGAGCGCAGCCGGGCCGGCCTGGCTCGCCTGGCGGCCATGGACTGCAACGTGCTGATGCTCGACGAGCCGACGAACCACCTCGACATTTGGGCCCGCGACGCCCTCGAACGCGGCCTGAGCAAGTTCGAAGGCACGCTGCTGTTTGTGAGCCACGACCGCTATTTCCTCAACCAGGTGGCCGACCATCTGCTGGTGGTGGAAGGGGATCGCTTCCGCGTGATCGAAGGCAACTACGACACCTACCTGCACTTTGTGTCGCAAGGCATGGCCGGCGGACAACCGGGCGAACGAACCGCGGGGGGCGAAAACACCAGTCGCGACGGCGGCGGAAAAACGGCCGAGCCCGACACGCCAGCGACCACGTTAGCCAAAGACCTGGGAGCCAAACGCAAGCGGCGTTACCCTTATCGCAAAGTGGCCGACATCGAACGCGAAATTCAGCAGCGCGAGCAGCAACTGCAAGACCTGCAAGCCACGTTGGCCAGCCCCGAAGTCTTCCGCGAAGGCAGCCGCATTCGCGACATCCAGGCCCAAATCAACAGCACCCAAGAATCGCTCAAAGCCTTGTACGACCACTGGGAAGAAGCCGCGGAACTGAATTCGTAGGGGCTGGGGGCTGGGGGCTAGCAAAGTAGGTTCGGCACCGCCGATCCTACGACGACTACCAACAGCCAACCTGGCCAATGTCAGCAAGTGTGCCACTGCTTGCGGTCGAATGCGTTTTGCCTTGCAGAGCCCGGCTCCCCACGACCGCAAACAGTGCGCGGCGGAGTGAGCATCCTACTTCGTGGGCCGAGTCGTGAGCGGTTCGGCACTGCTTGCGAGCGTGGAAAGTAAGTGGAAAATAGTGAGTCGATTCGCTCGCAAACAGTGGCACGCTTTTGTTGCATACGTACGTGGGCAACTCGAGCACGGGCACCCGCGCGTTTTCGTCCCCTCCTGTTCTCCCCCCACTTCCCTCAGGCCCATTGTTGACCCGGCCGAACCCCATGCCGATACTGGGAACTTCGAAGATCCCCACGCCGCCCCCAGCGGCGTTCATCTCCAATTTCTCCGGCCTGCGCTAAAATGCCCTCCCATCGCACCCAACCCGGCCTCAAGCCAGTTAACCATCATTTACTACATAAAATTGCGTTCTCCATCGTTGTCGTTCCCCTGGCTTTACTTTCCATATGGGGAGAAAACCACGGGCAAGGAGCGGAACCGGCCCGCGCGCCCAATGTGGTGCTCATCATGGCGGACGACATGGGCTATGAGTGCGTCCGCGCCAACGGCGGCGAGTCGTACAGCACGCCGCGCCTCGATCGTCTGGCCGCCAGCGGCATGCGGTTCACCCGCTGCTATTCGCAACCGCTGTGCACGCCCAGCCGCGTTCAATTGATGACCGGCCGCTACAACAGCCGGAACTATATTCGCTTTGGCTTGCTCGACCCCCAGGCCACCACGTTCGGCCAGCTCTTTCGCCAGGCTGGCTACGCCACGTGCGTCGCCGGCAAGTGGCAACTATCGGGCGGACTCCAGGGTCCAGGCCACTTTGGCTTCGATGAATACTGCCTATGGCAGATCGACCACCGCAAATCGCGCTACCCCAACCCCACGCTCGAAATCAACGGCAAGGTGGTCGCCTACGCGGGTGGCCAGTACGGCCCCGACATTGTCAGCGACTACCTGTGCGACTTCATGGAACGGAATAAAGAAAAGCCGTTCCTGGCCTATTACCCCATGATCTTGCCGCATTGGCCGTTCGAGCCCACCCCCGACTCGGCCGATTGGGATCCTCAAGCCCCCGGCATCACCAAGGGCGTGGGCGAAGGCAAGTACTTTGCCGACATGGTCGCCTATACCGACAAGCTGGTCGGCAAGCTGGTCAACAAGCTCGACGAGCTTGGCATCCGCGACAACACCCTGATCATGTTCACTGGCGACAATGGAACCTACGACGGCATCACCTCGGTGCTGAACGGCCAACCCTATCGGGGCGGCAAAAGCTTCATGACCGAAGCCGGCACCCATGTACCGATGATCGCCAGTTGGCCCGGCCAGATTTCCGCCGGCAGCACCAACCCCAACCTGATCGACTTCTCCGACTTTCTGCCTACCATGCTGGAAGCGGCCGGCATCCAAAGCGATTACACCGTGAACATCGATGGCCGCAGCTTTGTCTCGGCCTTGCGGGGCGGCAAGGAACCAACCCGCGATTGGGTCTACTGCTGGTACTTTCGCAATGGCACGCCCCAAGATGCCAACGGCGGCGAAGCGGCCCGCACCGAGCGCTACAAGCTCTACCGCGATGGCCGCTTCTTCGACGTGGCCGAAGACCTGCTGGAGAAACATCCGTTAACCAGCGATCAACTCACGGCCGAAACGAAGCAGGTCCGCGACATGCTGCAAGGCGTGATCGATCAGCACACCCGGCCCGGCTACTACGAAGGTAAGCGCAAGTAATGCTTGTCAAAGAGTCCCATCACGGCCGATGGCGGAACGTGTCGTGCCGGCAATGACCCAGTTTGGTTTCTCCAAAGCCCAGCGACTGCGAACCGCCGCCGAGTTCGCGCGCGTGTATGCCCTCAAGCAACGCGCCAGCGACCACATGTTGCTGTTGTTCGCCGCCCGCAATGACCTGCCCCATTCGCGGCTAGGGCTATCGGTGTCGCGCAAGGTGGGGCGGGCTCACGTGCGGGTGCGGTGGAAACGCCTGCTGCGCGAAGCCTTCCGGCTGCACCAGCACGAATTGCCCCCTGGGCTCGATTTAATTGTGATCCCCAGGGCCAGCGGGGAGCCCAGCCTCGATGCTCTATCCGACTCGCTGCTAACCCTGGCCCAAAGACTGCATCGACGTTTGGCCCGCGAAACGAGATAATGAAGAAGCGTACCCGGCGCAGCCTTTACAGCCGTGAAACCCAAACGAACGCTTCCGATGTGCGGCCCTGCCAGCGACCCGTCTCCACCCCAGCCCGATCAAGCGCCGCATTGCGCCGACGCGGATCAACCCCAGCCAGGCTTGATGAAACGGATCGCGCGGCACGTGTTATTGATGCCTGGCTATTTGTTGATCTTCGGCGTGCGGCTCTATCAGATTTTTCTGAGTCCTGTTTTCGGCAATCAATGCCGCTTCCAGCCAAGTTGCAGTCACTATTTTATTCAAGCAGTCAAGAAATACGGCGCCATCCGCGGCTCACTCCGCGGCGTATGGCGAATCCTCCGCTGCCATCCCTATCACCCAGGCGGTTATGATCCACCATAGAAGCGAACAAGAAATCACTTCCCCACATAGTCGTCTTTCGCTCCGCGAAAGGCGACTTTAATCGCCCTCCACCGCTATGCCCCCCGCAGCCTTCGCACCACCTCAATCACGTGGGCGGCCGCCTCAAGAATCTCCTCGGCCGTGGTGCCGCGGCCCAGGCCAAAACGCAGGCTGCCGCGGACGAGCGCGTCGGCACGGCCCAAGGCCCTCAGCACGTGGCTCGGCTCGGGGTTCGCCGACGTGCAAGCGCTGCCAGAGCTCACGGCAATTTTGGTCAACCCCATCATCAGGGCTTCGCCGTCCACGCCCTCAAAGCTCAGGTTGAGATTGCCGCTGAGCCGCTGCTCTGGCAACTCCAGCCCCGGCCCGTTGAGCACCACGCCCGGCAGTTGCGTGGTCAGCAGTTCGAATAGTCGTTGCCGCAATGCCCGCAAACGCGCCGACTCGGTCGCCATTTCCGCCAGCGAAATCTCCCAGGCTTTCGCCATGCCCACAATGCCAGGCGTGTTGAGCGTGCCGCTACGGCGACCCCGCTCCTGCCCGCCGCCATCGATCTGCGGAGCAAGCAGCGGGCGTGAACCGCTTCGCCGCGCGTACAGGCCGCCTACGCCCTTGGGCCCATAAAACTTGTGGGCGGAAAAACTCAACAGGTCCACGTGCAGCTCATCCACGGCCACCGGAATCTTGCCCACGGCCTGCGTGGCGTCGCAGTGAAACACAATCCCCCGCTCGCGGCACGCGCGGCCCAATGCGGCCAGCGGTTGAATCACGCCAATCTCGTTGTTGGCCAGCATCACCGAAACCAGCAGCGTATCGTCGCGCAGACTGGCAAGCGCTTGCTCCATATCGAGCTGACCTGGCACGGCGCTGGTTGGCGGCAATACGGGCAGCAAGGTCACTTCATAGCCGCGACGCGCCAACCGAGCCAGCGGATCGAGCACGGCCTTGTGCTCCGTTTGCACGCTCACCAGGTGACGCCGCCGGTCGTCGCCGCCGGCCGCTTCGCACACGCCGCGAATGGCCAGGTTGTTGCTCTCGGTGGCCCCGCTGGTGAACACCAACTCCCGCGCGGCCGCCCCCATGCTGGCCGCAATCGTCTCCCGCGCCGCCTCCACGGCCTCGGCCGCCTGCCAACCGTAGGCATGATTCACGCTGCCAGGGTTCCCGAACTTTTGGGCAAAGTACGGCAGCATCGCGGCCAACACCCGCTCATCGACCGGCGTGGTGGCGTGATGGTCGAGATAGATCATGGGAGGAGGTGGCTGGTATCTAGTGCGCGTCCGGAAACGCGTTCGGCTCGTAAAAAATCGGCGGTTTTTTA
>CAYUMU010000007.1:0-141869 GCA_964445985.1 uncultured Pirellulales bacterium
GGAACATCGACCTGGAAGGGACTTGCACCCTTCCGATCAAACGCCGTCACAGGCGTACTGGCTTGGGCGCCCTCGCCCGTGAATGGGCCCGCCCCAATAACAACGGCCGAACCCAATCCCTCACGCACGCTTGGCCGAGACGGCCCAGCCACAAAATCGTGGCTGGGGGGCGTCCTCGCCCAAGAATCCGCGTGGTAGCGGGAGCACCGCCGCGCGATTCGCTTCCACGCCGGTTAGCGAATGACGGCGCGGTTTCGCCCCACCTGCCCGCCGATCAGGCCGCGGCCGGCGGTCTACCACCGTCCCTGCTGCTGACAATGCACTATCTACAAATGCCTGATTGCGGTCTGCCCACCATCGACGAGCCCCCATCGGCCTTCTATGATGAAAGAGGGCGCGTCGCTTGTGGTTCTTGAGTACTTAGCCGCGGCCCTGTCCGCGATGTTCTGGTTTGCATGAACGCAACGTATCACTGTTCCAACTGCGATCAGGGAGCGCGCGTGGCCATTGCGCCCCACTCCAATTCGATCGTTTGCCCTCACTGTAGCCACACGCTGAGCGAGCCGGATGACGCCTGGAGCGGCAACCGGCTCAACCGCTGCCTGTGTTGCCCCAGCCGCGATTTGTTCGTTCGCAAAGACTTTCCGCAGCGGCTGGGCGTGGCCATCGTGGTCACCGGGTTTGTGGCCAGCGCCATTGCCTGGAACTATTACCTGCTCTACACCACCTTCGCCATCCTGTTCGCCACGGCCCTGCTCGATGTGGTGCTGTACTTGATGTTTGGCAACGCCCTCACCTGCTATCGTTGCGGCGCGACATATCGCGGTTTGGAAGGGCTCGACAGCCATCAACCGTTCGACCTCGAAATTCACGAACGCTACCGTCAACAGGCGGCGCGAACCACCCCAACCACGTAACGAATCGCTCGCGCCCAATTCCCAACGTCTCACGCGCACGCCCTGCCCCATTGTGTTAGAAACGCCCCGTCTCCGCGGTCGGTTCCCGCCAAGCTTGTCGCCAACACTGCTCCTCCATAATCCCTGCCCGTCGGAACCTCCCCGCTCCTTTCGTGGTTTGCCTTCCCCGCCCCATGGATCAACTACGCTCGCGAATCCAACAAGACCTGCGAGGACTCATTGAAGGCGAGGTCCGTTGCGACCCCGTTACGCTGCAGCTGTACGCCAGCGATGCGAGCATTTACCAGGTGCAACCCCTGGGCGTGGTGTTGCCGCGCGGCGTAGATGATGTGGTGGCGACCGTGCAGTATGCCCACGAGCACGAGTTGCCGATTCACGCGCGGGGCGCCGGCACTGGTCTGGCGGGCGATAGCCTGGGCACCGGACTGGTTGTCGATTTTTCCAAGTACATGCGGCGGATTCTCTGGCGAGAAGGCAATAGCATTTGCGTGCAGCCAGGCGTGGTGCATCAGCGGCTCAACCTCGAATTGCGCCGCCACGGCCGGCAGTTCGGCCCCGACCCCGCCAATAGCAGCGTGACCACGATGGGCGGGGTGGTTTCGGTCGATAGCGGCGGCAGCCACTGGCTCAAGTACGGTTCTGCCCGCCGTCACGTGCAACGCGTGCAGGTGGTGTTGGCCAATGGCACGGTAGCCGAGTTTGAAGACGAGCCTGTGCCCACGGCCGAGCAGCGCAACGACAACGGTCGCGGCGAACTGCTAGGGCGGCTCGCCAACTTGCTCGATGAGCACAAAGAAACCATCGTTCGCAACCAGCCCAAGAGCCTGGTCAATCGGTGCGGTTATCAACTGCAAGGCGTGCTGCAAAACGGCCATATTCATGTGCCTCGCCTGCTGGCCGGATCGGAAGGCACGCTCGCCCTGTTCACCGAACTTACGCTCGATACCCAGCCGCTTCCGCGGCATCGGGCGGTGCTGCTGTTGTTCTTCGATCGTTTGGATCAGGCGGCCAGGGCATCGCTTGATATTGTTCCGCTGGGTCCCAGTGCCTGCGATCTGATCGACCGCCGGCACCTTAGCCTGGCCCGCGAGTCCGATCCCCGCTACCAACCGCTGATCCCACCCACGGCCGAAGCTTTGCTGTTGGTGGAGTACGAAGGCGACGACCCGGTGGAAGTCCGCGAACGGTTGCAACTCACTTCTGAACGGATGCGCCGTCGCCGTCGCCTGGCATTCGAATCGCGGATGGCCTTCGAGGCCGAAGAGGTCGACCTGTTCTGGAAGCTGGCGCTCAAGGTGGTGCCCACGCTCTACCGCCTGAAGGGCTCGACCCGCGCGCTCCCCTTTGTGGAAGATATTGCCGTGCCCCCCGCGGAACTTCCGGGATTCCTGGTCACGCTGCAAAATGTGCTCAAGCAGCATCAGCTCATGGCCTCGCTGTTTGGACACGCCGGCCATGGGCAGTTGCACATCCGGCCGTTTTTGGACTTGGCCGATCCCGAAGACCTGTCCAAGATGGACCGCCTGGCCAACGATCTGTACGAAGCCGTTTGGAAGATCGGCGGCACGATCAGTGGCGAACACGGCGATGGCTTCAGCCGCACGCCGTTCGTGCGCCGGCAATATGGTGACCTCTACCCGGTGTTTGAGCAGGTCAAACAAATCTTTGACCCCGCCGAGATTTTCAACCCCGGCAAGAAAGTCGGCTCCACGGTATCGACCATCACCGCGGCGCTGCGGCCGGTCGCGGCGTCGTTAAGCAACACTGAGCTCGCGGAGCCGCCGACCGACCTGTTGCCGATTGTCGATTTGCAGCTCAATTGGAGCGTGGACGAAACCCTGCACGCCGCCCGCGCCTGCAATGGCTGCGGCATTTGCCGCACCCAGGCGGCCGGCACGCGGATGTGCCCCATCTTTCGCTTCGCCCCGGCCGAAGAGTCTTCACCCCGGGCCAAAGCGAACCTGGTGCGCGGCGTGCTCACGGGCCAAATGAACGAAGAAGTGCTGGCCAGCGAAGAATTCAAAGCCGTGGCCGATCTATGCGTGAATTGCCACATGTGCCGGTTGGAATGCCCGGCGAATGTGGATATTCCGCGGTTGATGATCGAAGCCAAGGCGGCCCACGTGCGGGCCAAGGGCCTGCCCTTCAAAGACTGGCTGATGACTCGCTTGGACATGGTGGGGTTCTTGGGCAGTCTGTTCAGTCCCTTCGCGAATTGGGCCATCCGCAACCGCGCCGCGCGCTGGATTTGCGAGAAGTTGCTGGGCGTGGCCCAGGGTCGCAAGCTGCCGCGGTTTGCCAAAAAAACCTTTGTCAAGCGCGCGGCCCGACGCCGGCTCACACGTCCCACGCGTCGTAGCGGCCGCAAAATTCTGTATTTTGTCGATAACTACGTGAACTATCACGATTCGGAACTGGGCGATGCCCTGATTTCGGTGATGGAACACAATGGCGTGGCCGTGTACGTGCATCCCGGCCAGCGACATTCGGCCATGGCCATGATTGCCGTCGGTTCGCTCGACCGGGCGCGCAAGGTGGCGGCCCAAAATGTGGCCCTGTTGGCCGAAGCCGTGCGGCAGGGCTATCACATCGTGGCCACCGAGCCCGCGGCCATGCTCTGCCTGACCCGCGAATACCCGGCCCTGATTGCCGACGACGACGCGCGCCTGGTGGCCGAAAATAGTTCAGAAGCTTGCGCCTACCTATGGAAGCTGCATCTGGCGGGCAACCTCCAACTCGACCTGCGCCCGATCAACGCCAGCGTGGCCTACCACACGCCTTGCCATATCAAAGCCCTGGAGATTGGCCTGCCTGGTCTGAATTTGCTGCGGCTGATTCCCGGCTTGAACGTGCAGCATTTGGAAGAAGGTTGCTCCGGCATGGCCGGCACCTTTGGGCTCAAACGCTCCAACTACCGCAGCAGCCTCCGCGCGGGTTGGGGTTTGATCTCTCAGCTTCGCCAAACTCACCTGCAAGCGGGCGCCACCGAGTGCAGCGCCTGCAAAATGCAAATGGAACAAGGCAGCCCCAAACGCACTTTCCACCCTTTGAAACTGCTCGCGCTGGCGTACGGTCTGATGCCGCAACTGGCCGACAAACTCACCACCAGGGCCGACGAACACTACATTTCGTAGACACGGTTCCCCAGCAGGCGAGGGCGGCCTGGTTCGAATAAGAGGCTTCCCTGGTCAGATTTGGTCCTCCCGCCATTCCATTTCTTTGCGTTGAACGGTCGATGGCGGTTATATTGGGAACTTCGCTCTCGACCAGATCGGAGCCGCGCAACGCCCGTTGCCTAGCGCGAACCGCTGGCTGGGAGCAACCGCCGGAAAACCTTCCGCAACAACAACCTACAACCCCGCCAGGGCAACCAGCATTTGTGTCTGGGGCCAAGCGGGTTCCCTCCACCGTATTCTGCCAACCGCAACGACGAGGAGATTCGTGGTTATGAGCGAGAATTCTCAGCCGAAAATCAATGACAGCCGTCGCGACTTTCTGAAGACCTCGTCGGCCTTGGCGGCGGGAGCCCTGGTAGG
The DNA here is from genome assembly GCA_964445985.1 of uncultured Pirellulales bacterium. Classification (GTDB taxonomy): domain Bacteria; phylum Planctomycetota; class Planctomycetia; order Pirellulales; family S012-138; genus CAYUMU01. The sequence continues at coordinate 4,454 of CAYUMU010000007.1, forward strand.
AGGTTTGCTTGTTCCCCGCGGCGTGCATGCCGCCGAAGACAACGTGCTGCGAGTCGGCCTGATTGGTTGCGGCGGACGTGGCACCGGCGCGGCGGCCCAGGCCTTGGATGCCGACCCCCATGCCAAGCTCGTGGCGATGGGCGACGCCTTTGACGATCGCTTGCAAGCCAGCCGGCAGTCGCTGCAAAAACGGTTTGGACCGAAGGTGGAGGTCGACGACGCTCACTGCTTTACGGGATTCGATAACTACAAGCAGGTGCTGGCCTGCGACCTGGACGTGGTGCTGCTGGCCACGCCGCCGCACTTCCGCCCCGCGCATCTCAAGGCGGCCGTGGAAGCTGGCGTGCATGTGTTCGCCGAGAAGCCGGTCGCGGTGGACGCGCCCGGCGTGCGGTCGGTGATGGAATCGGCCGAGTTGGCCAAGAAGAAGGGCCTGTCGGTCGTTTCTGGCCTGTGCTGGCGGTACGATTCGGGCGTGCGTGAAACCATCGCTCGCCTGCTCGACGGCCAGATTGGCGACATTGTTTCCATTCAAGAGAATTATCTCGCCGGCCCGCTGTGGCATCGCGGCGATGAATCCAACTGGAGCCAAATGGAGTATCAACTTCGCAACTGGCTCTACTTCACCTGGCTTTCGGGCGATCACAACGTGGAGCAACATGTCCACAGCCTCGATAAGGGCCAGTGGCTGTTGGGCGATATCGCCCCGCTGGCCGCCACGGGACTCGGCGGACGCCAGGTGCGCACCGAAGAGAAATGGGGGCACATCTTCGATCACCACGCGGTGATCTACGAATATCCCAACAACGTGCGGATGCATGCCTACACCCGGCAGCAAGCCGGATGTTTTAGCCAAACCGAAGATTTCGTGTTCGGAACCAAGGGCGTGTGCCAGGTGCTCAAGCATCAAATCACCAAGCCCAACGGCGATATCATCTGGAAATACAGCGGTCCCAAGCCATCGATGTATCAGGTGGAACACAACGAACTCTTCCAAGCCATCCGCAAGAATGAGCCCATCAACAATGGCCATTACATGGCCTTGAGCACCATGGTCGCCATCATGGGCCGGATGGCTACGTACAGCGGCCAGCGGGTCACTTGGGACGAGGCGTTTAATAGCGCCATCGATCTCTCGCCCTCGGGCTATGAATTCGGTGATGTTGCCACGCCGCCCGTGGCCATGCCGGGCATCACCAAGGAGGTATAGCCGGAAGCTTTCCAAGTTTGAGGGCAAAAGGAGGGGGGGCTGCCCGCCTTAGGAAAGTGCCGTTGGCATGCAAACTTACGATGCGATCGTGCTGGGAACCGGCGGTGTCGGCAGCGCGGCCTTGTATCATCTGGCCACGCGCGGCGTTCGCTGCTTGGGCATCGACGCGCACCCCCCCGCGCACGATCGCGGGAGTTCGCATGGCGAAAACCGCATTATCCGTCAGGCCTACTACGAGCACCCCGACTACGTCCCCTTGGCCCTGGCCGCTTACCAGCATTGGTCCGAAGTGGAAACGGCCGCGGATCAGCAACTGCTGTTCCGCACCGGGCTGTTGCAGGTGGGAGCCAAAGACGGGGGGGTGCTCAATGGAGTGCTCACGAGTGCTGCTTCGCACGGCTTGCCCGTGGAATTGCTAAAAAGGGAGGAGATCCCGCGGCGATTCCCTGGGTTCTCCGCGCCCCCGGGCATGGAGGGCGTGTTCGAAGCCGCGGCCGGCTATTTGGCCGTGGAACAATGCGTGGCCCAGCATCTCAAGCTAGCGACGGCCCGCGGCGCTCACGTGCGCTCGGGCGAGCGCGTGGTGTCGTGGGAGGCCGGTGCAACGGGAATCACTCTCACCACCGAACAGGGAAAGTATGCGGCGGCCGCGCTGATTGTGTCGGCGGGGGCCTGGTCGTCGTCGGTGCTCGCCGAACTGGGAGTTCCCTTACGGGTGCTGCGAAAGCCGCAGTTCTGGTTCCCCGTGGTTAACCCTGAGCAGCGCCGGCCGGAAAGTCCCGCATTCTTGTTCGACATGCCGCAAGGCATTTTCTATGGCTTTCCTCCCCGCGGCGGCCGTTTGAAAGTGGCCGAGCACACCGGCGGCAATCTGGTTGCCGACCCCGACCAGGTGGATCGTAGCCTGCATTTGCCAGACCTGGATCGCGTGGCCCGATTTACATCTGCATGGCTGCCTGGGTTGGAAACTCAGCCGGTGGATCACAGCGTGTGCATGTACACCATGTCGCCCGACGCTCACTTTGTGCTCGACCGGCATCCGACTTACCCGCGGATTTGTTTCGCGGCCGGCCTGTCGGGGCACGGCTTCAAGTTCACGGGCGTTTTGGGGAGGGCGCTGGCAGACCTGGCTCTCGACGGCAAGACCAACTTGCCCGTGGGCTTCCTCGGCCTGGCTCGCTTTTCGCGATAAGCCTTGCGCTTCTTTTTCTCACGCGGCTAACCTACTTTTCCGCGGTGATTCGCCAAATGGTGGCGGTGCCGCCAAAGTGGGAGGCAGCCAGCCAGCGGTTATCTGGCGTCATGGCGACACCGGTAACCCATCGGCCCGATACGTTGCCGCGGGCATCAAGCTGCAGCAATTCGCGCCCGGAAGAGGCCTCCCAAACGCCGACCATGCCATCCATGCCGCCGCTAAGCACATACTTGCCATCGGGTGAAAAGCCCACGGATGCTACCCCGCTCCGCGGCGGGGGTTCCAGGTAGTGGGCGTCCCAGGCGAGCACTTGCTTCCAGTTTTGGGTGTCCCAGAGGCGGATCTTAAGCCCATGGGCGCCCGTGACCAGTTGCAGCCCGTCGGCACGCAGCGCAATGGCGCCTAGCGAGCGGGGTAGGTTTGGCAGTTCGATGGTCTTCATTGGCTTCGCACTTTCCACCTCGAAGACGCGGATCGTGCGGTCCTGGGCCGAAACGAGCTGCTTTCCCTCGCCCAGGAATGCCAGGGCGGTGGCGCCAAAAGCGGCGGGCGGATGCGGAATTGCCTGCAACTGCTTGCCCGCCTGGAGATCCCAAAGAATGAGGCCCAATGGTTGATCGGCCGCTTCCAGCGAACCGTTGGGGCTGGAAGTGGCCAGAAGTTTGCCGTCGGGAGAAATGGACAACCCCTGAACCGCTCCAGGCGCGGGTCCGAGAGTTTTGAGGGGATGAAGCGTCTTGGCATCCCAGGTTTTGATGACGCCGGAAGCCCCGCCCGCCACGAGGATCGTTCCACTGGAATTCAAAGCCAGCGAGTCCACGGCGCGCTCGTCGGCATCGAGCGTTTGCTTGAGTTTGCCTGTTTCGACGTCCCAAATGAGCACCCCCGAAGTGGCCCCGGTTGCCAGCGAGGCCCCTCCCTGGATAAAGGTCAGGCAGTGGACCGGGTTGCCAACACTTTTATTGATATGCGGATGGGTCAGGACCGTGGGTTCCCCGGCGGTCAGTAGCATGCCCGCCTCCGCATGGGCGAAGGTGGGTACGAGCACCAGGCACATTGTTAGCAAGCACATTGTTAGCGAGCACGGCATCGTAAGGGACCTTGCCAGCCAGCTTTGTCGCAGGCGGGGACACGGCAGGCGAAGGTTGTGAAGGCGAGGGGACATCGACTGCTTCCCGTGATTGATCCCGCTTTGCCGCGCAAAAGTCATGCGAGCAGTTCTACCAGCGGACCATTTTGATCGAGGCTGGATGTTGGCAGATTGAAGTTCTCCCGGGGGGCGCCGGCCGCGTGCAGCAAGGTGCAATACAGTCGGTTGAGCGTGGGATTGGTAGGCAGCCCCGTACCTGCTTCCCGGGTCTCGCCCCAACTTTCGACGGTCTTGGCTTCCATGGGATAGCTGACAATTTGACCCGTCTTCAAACGGCCGCCGAGACTGCCCATCAGCACAACCGGCCATTGCGTGCCATGGCTGTGCTGCCGTTCGGCGCTGTCGCTCATGAAGACCACCAGCGTGTTGTCGAGCATGGTGCCCTCCCCCTCGGGGATGCTTTGCAAATGCTTCATCAAGGTCGCGGTTCGCTCGGCCATGAAGCGGTGTGCCCGCCGGACGATTTCGCTGCCTCGCACGCCCAATTCGGGATCGGGGTTGCCGTGGCCCGCGCTGTGCTGGCCCATGTTGGAGAAGCCTTTGTAGTTGGGACTGAGACCTCCCAGACCCGAGGTGATCGTCACCACGTTCGTCAGGCCGGCCGCCAGGGCCCCCGTGGCGATGTCGAACTGAGCCGCGATAACCTCGGGCATCGATTGCGGCAGCGCGGCCAGCGGCCGCGGAGCATGTTCGGCCAATTTGCCGTCCTCTTTGAGCGTGCCGAGCTGTCCCCAACGCTTGCTCAACGATTCCAACGCATCGAGATGGTATTCGAGTTGTTCACGCCCAGAGCTACCCAGCCCCGCTTGCATGTGCTTCAGATCGCCGGCCACAAAATCCAGCAGGTTCTTCCGGGAAACAAAGTCGTTCTGGTCGGTCCCGGCACTGCCAAAGAGCGTTTCATAGGCCAGTTCTGGGCGGCACTGGATCGGGATTGGTTTTCCCTGGTCCCAGGCCGAGATGCCGTAGGCGGTGGAGGTTTCGGTCGCTCCGCCATTGATGCCTAGCACAACAATGGGGAACAGACCGGGAGCGATTTGAGCCAGGGCGGCATCGATGGATTCGGCGCGAACCCGCCGCTTGTCGGCGGGCGCTTGTGGCAGCCCCGAAAGCGCGCCGTAGCCGGCCCCATGGTTCGGATTGAGGTGCGCTCCGCGCAGTCCTTGAATGAGCGTCATCCGGTCCTGGAAGGGGGCGAAAGGATCGATGACTAGCTCGGGCAGCTTGAGCGCTTCCAGAGAACGGACGCGCAGCTGTTCGGTCCCCAGCGGTAAGCCCACGGGTTGCACTTCGTATTCTCGCAAACCGTTTTCAAACAGGACGAACACAAACCGTTGGGGAACAGGCGGGGCGACCGCACCGGCCGCCTGCGCCATGAGCGACCTTGCCAAAGGAGACATCAGGGCGCTGCCCGCCGCCAATCCGGCCAGCCATTCGCGTCGATTGATCATGGACATCTCCTGGATAGATAGGGGTGGCGGACTGTTAATGCGCCGAGCGCGGAATGGCTAATGGGATGGTTCGGCCGCGCGCTGAAGAAACGCGGGCGAGGTGAGGATCGACGCCAGCAAGACCTTCATGCTGCCGCCGCTTTCGGCGTAGGCGCGATGGGCCTGCACCAGCGCGGGGCCATCTTCCAGCGTCTCGTTGCGCCCTGTGAAGTAGCGGAAAACGTGTCGAACAAACACCTGTTCCACCCGTTGCGACTTTGCCAGCCGCTCGATCAGGTCCACGGCGTTCGTCACTGGGCCGTCCAACCGCGGGTCGCCCGTTCCTTCCAGGTATCCGATCGCATCGACCGGCTTTCCCAACTCGGTCTCGCGATATCGGCCAAAGTGGTCGTAAATTTCAAACGGCAATCCCAGCGGATCCATGTGAACATGGCACTTCCAGCAATAGGCTTCGCGGGTGACGCGCATTCGCTCTCGGAGCGTGTTGTGAGGCTCATCGGGTAGCTGGGCGTCGACGGTGATGGGGATCTCGGGTAGTTTTTCGCCGAGCAACTTCTCCCGGATCCATTTGCCGCGGTGGATCGGGTCGTTGTCGAAGTTGCCCGACTGCGAAATCAGCCAGCTAGGATGGGTCAAGATGCCTGCGCGATGCCCTGCCGGCATCTCGTAGCGCCGGTCGGGCGCCCAGGCGTCGCGGCGGATGGCCAACTCATCCAATTCGTAGATTCGCAATTCGACCGGGATACCCCGGAAGAATCCGCGGGTGGTGCTATTTGCCCGATACTTGACCTTGGCTCTTTGCACCTCGGCGGCGTTCAAGGGGCGCGGCCCTCGTTCGGGTTTGGAGAGCGTGAACGTGTCCCGCGTGGTCAAGAGTTGGCGGAGGACGTTCTGGTCTTGCTCGAGGATATCGAGAATCAACCAGTCGGCGTCGCGCACGAAGGTATAGCTGGCTTCCGCCCACTCGGTTTCTTTGCGGGTGTACTTGGCGTCTTCCACCACTTGGGCAGCCTGCAGGGTGGGTGCGTCCTTGAAGACATCGGGAGCGCTGGTATAGCCGAAATACTCTTGAAAGAAGCGGAGGATTCGCAGCCGGGAAACATCGGGGTCGTTCAGAATTCGCATCACCTGGGCACGAACCTCGTCCGGCGTGCTCAGGCGGTTCTGGTCCACCGCCGCCAGCAATTCGGCATCTGGCCCGTTGTCGGTCAGGGTGTAGGCGATCGCCCTGGCAAGGTGATGGGGCGTAAGAACAGGCTGCTGTTCTTTCTTTGCCGCCTCAACCCGATATAGCACTTCTGGATGCAGCAGCACCGCCAAGATCAACTGTTGGACCGCCGCATCGGACTCGATCTCTTGCAGGTTCTTCTGCACGAACGCGGTATAGCGCTGCTGCTCTTGCTCCGTGGGTTTACGATGAAGAACCTGGCCGAACACGGCGGTGATGCCCGCTGCAACCTGTTCGGCGGTGGCCGACTTCCCGGACCTGGTCAGAGCGGCTAGCTCGGGCCTGGGGGACTTGGCCGCCATCATCTCTCGCGCGATGGGCAACGCATTGCGAAGGTGATGCTCCAACTCGGCCTCGCCAATGCGGTGTGAGGAAGCAAAGTCGCTGAAGCCCGACTTCGGGTCGGGCACCATTTCCCAGGGCGCGCGAACGCGCGACGCCGACTTGACCCCACGAAAACTGTCCTTCAACAAGTTCTCATAGGCTGGCTGGGAAAGTCGCCAGAGCCGTCCGACGGTTGCCTTCCCTGCATCCTCGGCCAGCTTGCCAGAAAACAATGCGTCGTGATCCACTTCGTTGCCTTCCCGGCGAACCCCGACCGTCTCCAGCGCCTGGTATAGGGCGGCGATGGCTTGTTTTCGCTGCTGGGGCGATGGTTGGGGAGCGTCGTCCGGCGGCATGTGGCCGCTTTCCAACTGCCCCACCACGCGTTTCCACAGCGCAAGCTCGACTTCCGAGCGGGGATGGCCGGCCAGATTATGCAAAGCCACCTTTGCCTGTTGCTCTTGGGCACCATGGCAGTCAAGGCAATGCCGCTGGAAAAACGCCGCGAGTTGCGGGGGGACGACCGAAGGCTGCCACGATGTACCATCAGCAGCCCGCCGCTGCGACAGGGGCTCGGCTTGGAGAGTCGCAAAGGGGGCTAGAACCAGGAATATGGCAATCAGCACGCCCCCAATCCCGGTAGGCGAAGGCCAGTTGATCATGCTCGGAGCAAAAGATTTCGCGCACAACACGACTCTCACCTCCTTATCCGCGCCTTCGGAAGTATGCAGCGATGATAACGGATCGGATTCCATCCCCAAAACTTAATTCCACCCCGCGATAAGGATTAGGGACAAAACAACATCCCCAGGTTGACCGAGATGGGGCTCAGGCGAGGATCTCACGCACCACGCGGCCGTGAACATCGGTCAGCCGGAAGTCGCGTCCCGCGTAGCGATACGTCAGGCGTTCGTGGTCAAAGCCCAGCAGGTGCAAAATGGTGGCGTGCAGATCATGCACGCTGACGGGCCGATCGACTGCCTTGAACCCAAAGTCGTCGGTGGCTCCATACGTGGTTCCGCCGCGGATGCCGCCTCCCGCCATCCACACGCTAAAGCCGTAATGATTGTGGTCGCGGCCCAACTTCTCCTTGCCATCGCCTCCCAGTTCTACCGTAGGCGTGCGGCCAAACTCGCCGCCCCACAGCACAATCGTTTCGTCCAGCATGCCGCGCCGTTTGAGGTCGGTGAGCAACGCGGCAATCGGCTGATCGAGTTGCCCCGCCAGCTTGCGATGATTGGCTTCTATGCGGTCGTGGTTGTCCCAGGGTTGACCCGCGCCGTGCCACAGTTGCACGTAACGCACGCCCCGCTCCAGCAATCGGCGGGCAATCAGTGTCTGCCGCGCATGGACCCCCGCGCCGTAGAGCTCATGCACGTGCTTTGGCTCGCGCGAAATATCGAACGCCTCGGCCGCTTCTAACTGCATTCGGAAAGCCAGTTCGAACGATTGAATCCGGGCGTCCAAGCGCGAATCCAGCCGCTGGCCACGATGCTCGGCGTTCAGCGTTCGCAGCAATTCCAGCTGCCGGCGCTGCGTGTCGGTGCTGGCGTGAGAACTGCGGATGTTTTCGATCAATCGATCGATCTGCTGGTGCTGGGGATCGATGAAGGTGCCCTGGTAGGCGCCCGGCAGGAACCCGGCCTGCCAGTTCTCGGCGTCTTTGATCGGGTAGCCGCCAGGGCACATGGCAATGAAACCCGGCAAGCTCTGGTTTTCGGCTCCCAGCCCATATAGCACCCACGCGCCGACGCTCGGACGCGGCTGCACCGAGTCGCCGCAATTCATCAGCATCAAAGACGGCTCGTGGTTGGGCACCTGCGCATGCATGGAACGGATCACGGCAATATCGTCGATATGCTCGGCCGTGCGTGAGAACAGCTCGCTGACCTCGATGCCGCTTTGGCCGTATTTGCGAAACTTGAACGGCGAAGGGAAGGCGGCCCCGGTCTTGCGTTCGGTAATCAACATTTGAGGCGGCGCCTGGCCGGCATATTGGGTCAGGGCCGGTTTGGGGTCAAAGGTATCGACATGCGACGGACCGCCGTTGCAAAAGAAGTGGACGACCCGCTTGGCCTTGCCTGCAAAATGGGGCGCGCGCCGCGTCCCGGTCGCAACCGCTTCCGCGGCGGACAGCGATCCCAGCGGCCCGTCGTCGCGGAGCACTCCGGCCAGGCCCAACAGGCCCAGACCAATACCAGAACGCGCCAGCAAGTCGCGGCGAGAGAATAGCGGCGGCAGTTGGTTTGGCATGTTGGTCAGTCCACGAACATCAATTCATTGGAAAGGAGCAAGACTTGGGCAAGCTGAGCCCACGGCCCGAGCATCCGCTTTGGCGTGCCGGCAAAGTGCCGCCGCGCGTTCCAAACACTCTCGGTAGATCCCTCCCCCGTCGCGGCGATTCGTTCGATGACGGGCGACCAGAGGAACTGATCGTTGTTAAGATTGGCGTGGTAATCCACCACAAAATCGAGCGTTTCGCCCGCTGTCACTGCGACCAACGCCAGGTCGAGCGGCACGGTGGCGTTATGCGCCGTAGCCTGGCCCAAGATGCCCTGGCGATTGGAGATGATCCAACCGCGAATGCCATCGCCGGCCGTGGTGTCGTGCACAAGCCGCGACCGCACCGAAATCCTCGCTTTGGCAGGCGCTGTCCAGCGACGAACGGCGGCGTGCTTGAGATCATTGCCGGCGTGCCCACCCTCGGCCGTGAGTTGAACCCAGCCCAACGCGGCATCGGGCCATCGCTCGCCTCCCTGCCAGGCTGAGCCTGTGAAATGCGGCAGAGGCTTGAAGTCTTTCAATCGGCCGGCGGCCGCGTCCACTTCTCCATATCCATACGACCAGGCCTGGCTCTCCGGCGGATGCCGCGGCCCAGCGGATTCTTGCCCGGCGATCTTCAAGAATTGCAGCGCCGCCGCAAGCTGCGACTCCGTTGGCAAACGCTGGAATATCAGGCGATAGAGCTCCACCACGCGTCCCTCGGAACCGTGCGCGGCTGCCGCGGCAAGGTTCGCCACCGCCTCCGCCCTGCCAGCTACGAACGGGTGGTTCAGCGCGAACAGGGCCTGTTGCGGAATGGTTGTTTCCGATCGTTGCGGCGCGTGCAGATCGGGGTTGGCAAAGTCAAAGTTCCGCAGTACACTCGGCACAAACTGCCGATCAATGTGCCCATACAGCGAACGCCGGTAACCGCTTCCCGCGGCAGGAAAGAACTCAACCGGCGGCCCGCCCAGCCGCGGGTCGAGGTCGCCAGCGACGGCAACCAGCGTGTCGCGAAGTTCCTCAAAGCCCAGCCGCCGGGCGTTCATGCGCCATAGCAACCGATTCTCGGGATCGAGCGCCTTGGCCCGTGCGGCGGCGGCCGGATCCTCGGGACCACGGGAACGCTGGCGATACGTGGCCGACAGCATGATCTGCCGATGCAGGGCCTTGGTGCTCCAGCCACTGGCGATGAACATTTCGCTGAGCCAGTCGAGCAGCTCCGGGTGGCTGGGCGGTTCGGCCCGCAATCCAAAGTCGCTCGGCGTTCGCACCAGCCCTTTCCCAAAATGGTGCATCCAAACGCGATTTACCCAGACGCGCGCGGTCAATGGATTCTGGCTGCTCGCCACGGCTCGCGCCATTTCCAAACGTCCGCTGCCGTGCACAAACGGTTGCCGCTCCGAGCCCGACAGCACGGCCAAGAATTGCCGCGGCGTCTCCTCGGCGTTGTTGACCGGATTGCCGCGACGGAAGATCCGCGGCTCGACCACCGCCGGGCGATCGGAGAGGATCATCGTATACGGAGCCAACTCTGGCGACGTTTGCAACCAGCGGTCGACTTCTCCCTGCAACTTCCACAGTTCGGTGACCGTGGCCGAATCGTAATAGGGTTCGGTGTTGACGATCGGCTCGTCGGGTATCACGCACGGTGATTCCGGACCATACAGCAATTGCCGGATGGCTTCGTCTTCGGCTTCAGGCAAAGCGGCGGGTGGCGGCCGGTTCTCGCTTTGGGCTTGCGCGCACAATTCCCGCCAGGCCTGATCCACCCTGCCGAACACTTCTCCATATCGATCAGCCACCTCGCGCGCCGAGCTGGGAGGGGTTTGAAAAGCCGCGGCCATGCGGCGGTTGAACGCTTGTGAGGGCAGGCGCTGAAGCTCCGCGACGATGCCGCTTGCCTTGGCGGGAAAATCCGCATCGTCCAGAGACGCAAAGGCCCGCCAGGCCGTGAAGATGGGATCGTCGCCTCGGGCGGCAGCGGTCAGGTAATTCTGCCAACGCCACACCAACGGAGGAATGAGATCGTTCTTCGTAAGGATTTGGTCGAAACCTTGCGGCGGATACTTCTCTAGCTCTCGCTGGGCGTACAGATAATCGGCGACCTTCTGCCGGGCGCGCTCGCTGGCCTCGGCACTGCGGGCCGCAATCGCATCCGCCAAAGTCTTCTGGCGCTTCTCAAGTTCTGCCATGAACTCGGGAGCGGGGAGACGCGCGCCCGCCGCTCGCGGAAGTGCAACCATCGACTCCCGGCAGTTCTGAAACACGCCGTACAGCGAGTAGTAGTCGGCCGTGGGAATAGGATCGTACTTGTGATCGTGGCAACGGGCACAGCTCACCGTGAGACCAAGCATCCCCCGCGTGACCACATCGATGCGGTCGTCGATGATATCTGGAGTCACACCCAAAAACCGCCGCCCCAAGGTGAGAAACCCCATCGCCGCCAGGTCGCTTTCGTCGTTGGTCGCAATCTGATCGGCAGCTAGTTGCAGCAGCAAGAATTGGTCATAGGGAAGATCCTGATTGAAGGCCCGCACTACCCAGTCGCGATAGCGATTCGCGTGGACGAACGACTTCTCCTCGCGAGCGTAGACGTAGCCCTTGGTGTCGGAATAGCGCGCGACATCCAACCAATGCCGACCCCAGCGCTCGCCATAGCGGGGCGAAGCCAAGAGCCGGTCGATCAACCTGGCATAGGCGTCGGGCGAACCGTCATTCACAAACGAGTCAACCTCCGTCGCCGTGGGTGGTAAACCAAGCAAATCGTAGGTCGCCCGACGAATCAACGTGGCCCGATCCGCTGGCGGCGATAGGTCAAGTTGTTCCTGGCGAAGTCGGTGCAACACAAAGTGGTCGAGGTGAGCGACAATGCCCAGGGCATTGGCCACCTCCGGTGGCTGATGGCTTCGCAAGGGTTGGAACGCCCAATGCCGGCGCTGGGCCGCGGCTTGCTCAGCGGCCGGCGCCAAGGCGCCGGCCGGCCAAGCCGCCCCGCTTTCAATCCAATGCGCGAGCGCGGCAATTTCGGATTTCGCCAAGGGCTGGCCTGACTCCGCCGGCGGCATGCGGAGAGCTGGATCCTGCTCTGTGACTCTCATCAGAAGCGGGCTTTCGGCAGGCTTTCCAGAAACAATCGCCGCGCCGCTATCACCCCCGCTGAGGAGCGCCGCGCGCGAGTCGAGCCGCAGCCCGGCCCATTGCTTCTCGGGTCCATGACACTTGAAGCAGCGCTCCGCCAACAGCGGCCGAACCCGCTGCTCGAAGAACTCCACGCCCGCATCGGCACTTTCAGGCGGCGCGCCCTGCACCCCAGTTACCAAGGTGAGAAGGCTCCACAATACCCCCAAGCAATAAATTCCATGCCGCCAGCCCGCATGGCCAGCCATGCCGTTGCGTCTACGGTTTTCCACTCGGCTCATGGCGTGTACCGCATTACAAAAAAGCCTTGGCTGTATGTGTTAAAATCCGCCGGCACTTCGACTTCCCCATCCCCGCCGAAAGCCGTCAAAGCCCTGCGGATGAACTTCTGCTCACATTGGACTCCGCGGACGCGGAACTGCTCGTCGATGACCTGTTGCTCTACATCCCGGCCGAGTGACCAACCCCGCTCGCCTCGATCGAACGGTTTTAATAGGCATTCTCCTCGCCCGCATCAAGGTTGCCGCACGCGGTGGAACTCCAACGCGTCGACGACGACAGGCGTTTTCTCCTCGCCAGAGGTGGCCCAGATCTCGACGCTGCCAACATTCCCCTCGACAAAGTCGAACGTGCCCAGCTTCAATGTCTTGAACTTCTTTGGCGAAAAGCGGACGTTCGTACTTGAGCCTTCTTTGCTTCGCACGCAAAAGTCGAACACGCTTTCGCTCATGGGGGTTTTCTCATGCAGCCAGACTTCATAGCGTCCGGCGGCCAGGTCAGGCGTAAAGCTGGCGCACGACTTGTAATCGCTGAGGCCGGCATCCGTGAGGTAGCGGTTTTGGTAGCCGCGGTCGGGGCAACGCAAAAACTGGTGGCCCACCCAAACCGAGGGCGGGGCATAAAAGCCGTCGTCGCGATCGTCGACCACGATCACGTCGTCGGTGGGTGAAGGTCGCACGAACAGTTCCACGCGGAAGCCTTGCAAGCCGTTGATCGCTCCAGGGCATTCCACTTCCACCACGGCTTCGTGCCTGCCCAGGCCGGCTTGCCTGGCATTGATTTGAACATCGAGAACCTGACAACTGCCCTGCCGGCGAAGTTCCACGAGCAGCCAGTTCACACGCTCGCCCAGGTAGCGAATTCGCGGCTGGCCGGCGTCCGGCAGTTTGCCTTTTCCCTGGTTGCACAGGAAGACCAGCCTCGGTGGCGGAGCATTGTCTGGCCCTTGGGTGGGAGGGGCCGCAAAGTGCAAGGTGTGCGGCACTCTCTTGATGGGCCAGCCGTAGACGTCGGCAGCGAAAACGGGACGCGGACGAAAGCTAGGATCCTCGGGGTTCGATTCCAGCTCCAAGGCCGGAGCAGTCACCGCTTCGCCATTCACCGAAATGTGCTGCGTGTGCGTGGCTCGCTGCTGCCCGTCATCGATCACCAGCGTGACCGGATAAATTCCCGGTTTCACGAACGTGTGCTCGGGCGTGGCGTCGCTGGCCCAGCAGCCGTCGCCAAACGCCCAGTAGTAGCGTAGGTCTTTGGCCTTCAATCCGCCGCGGGACCTTTTGGCGGAGAAGCGGACAACCTGGCCGGTTGTGTTTGGAGAAAGGGAATCGATCTCGGCGCGAATTTCGCCCTTGCGGGTCCGATCGTTCTCAAAAATTTGCCAGAACAAGATCCAGGGATCGACTTCGATGCCGCCTACCTGGCCGCGGTTAAGCACGCCTTCGCCCAGGCGGAACTCGAAATGCGAGTGCTGGTGCGAACCAATGCCCTTGCCCGCGGCTTCAGCGTAGTGCGTGCCGACTTTGAGCCCCCCGCGCTGGGGCACCAACATCCGGTCCACGTGGTGCGATTGCAGTCCCCAAATGTCGCCATTGGGCCAACGACGCACGCCCCGCCAGCGGTGATCGGCCGAAAAGATCCAATGATCGTCGAATGTTAAGGGCGCATGGAGCGGCGTGCCCTTGGGCATGTTGATGTCGAGCCCCACGTGACAGGCCTGGCCCAGGTAGGGTCCCAGCCAGGGGTCGTCGCCGTTGTAGCAGGTGCCGACATCGATGAAATGCCGCTCGATGGGGAACCAAGGTTGGATCGGCTCGGGACAGATCGGCAGCGTGGCGTCTTGCAGAGCCAGCACCGCGTCGACGGCGAAATCGTCGTGGTCTTCGGGATAGCGGATGGGCACCCGTTTGAAAATCGATTGGCTCGAACTGAACCAGATTCGCACGCCGTTCACCACCCACGGTTCGTAGAAAGTTTCCTGGCTGCACACGAACCGCCGCAGCGTAAGCGGCTGACCATCGGCAAGCAGCCGGCATTCAAAACGGTAAACAATGCCGCCTCGCACCTGCTCGACGATCTGCGCGGAGCTGTCTTGCAGCTCAAAGTTGCGAACCTCGCCGTTGGCCAGCCGAAACTGCAACCTGTCGCCATGGTTCATGCGAACCACCGTCAGTGTATCTTTGGCAGACAGTTCGAGGGTTTGCTTGCCGTCCTCACTTTTCGACGCCGCATCTTCTGCCGGTCGGCCCACCGCTGGCAGGACGAGCAAAACCATGAGCAAAATCACCAGACCATAAGCCCACGACAGCGTTCGCTGGAGTGGTGAATGAGACGCCGTCGCCGTCATGTGGGAACTCCCCTTGCAATTTAGCAAATCCAATCAACTGAGTTTCGCTCGATTATAACACCGGCCTGCCGAGCATGGGCGACTCCTCGGCACGAACCGGCGGCCGGCAATTGTCCAACCCCTCCCGTCAGCCAATCGCAAGAAACTCGCGAAGAATGCGAGCAATGTCCCCAAGAAGCGTACTTGCTTTGCTCGGCATCATTGGTTTCTCGGCGGACTTGGGGCGAGCTACCTCGGCACCGCAAGAAGCCGAAGGTGGGTTGGTTCATTCCACGTTCTTATTGCCGGATACGTGCTCGCCCACCGTATCGAAAAGTTTGTTCGGGCAATTGCAAGGCGTAGTTAAGACGGTGAAGGGAGCAGGGTAGAACCCAGGTTAATTGGACAGCGCAGGTTGACTGCGAAGTGGCCAATTGTCGCGTGGTTTTTCCGGCACGGATTTGATTTCATCCAGGTCGATGCCGAGTTGGGCGAGTCGCTTTCGTCGCGTTGCTTGATGCGCTTTCGCGGCCGAGGCGGACCTGATCAATCGTCAGCCGTTCGCCGCTCAGCAAGTCCTCGCCCGGCGAGAGTTGCTGGCGGACTAGCGCACGGAACAGCTGGCTCAACATCGCCACTTAGAGATGACGATGGATGCAGCGCCAACCGCGGCACTCAAAGTGGTCCAGGCCGAGCTCTTCCTTCGCCTCGCGAAAGCAGTTTTCAATTGACCACCGCCCGAAGGCCGCCCGCGGCATCTTCCGTGGCAGCCAATAGCCTCGGGAACTGCGTGTTCAACCACCACCAGTTGCTGGCATCGATCCCGCAACTTCTGTTCGTGCCATGCGATGGACTCCAAAAAACGCCGCAGTGTGCGGGGAGCCACGCCCTGCTTCAGCGCGATCGCCTCGACGTTTTTATGCTGCACGTTCGACAACATGCCTCGCACATAAACCAGCAGCAACGCCCGGCCTTCGCGACGCGCAAAGCACTCGGCAAACAGAGCCAGAAATTGGGCAAGCAAATTGCCGAGCTTTGCGATATCCTTGACGCTCATGAAACGACCCTCCGTGGCTTCCCTGGGAAACTTTTCTAACGACCACGAGTACCACCGTGCCCTATCTGTCTCACTGTTGTTGGGCGTTCTCATTAGCACTGCTTAGCTTGTTCAGCCCGGCAAAGCTCTTGGCCGCCGATCCGGCCCCGTCTGGCTGGAAACTTACCTGGAGCGACGAGTTCGATGGCGAAGCCGTCGACAAAACCAAGTGGGCTTTTGAACTCGGCAACGGCTTCTATAACTACGACGCCAATCAATGGATCAGCGGTTGGGGCAACAACGAACTACAGTACTACACTCGCGACGAAGAAAACGCCTCGGTGGCCGACGGCCTGCTTCGCATCCGCGCGCTCAAAGAATCGCGCGATGGCTTTGGCTATACCTCCGCTCGCATGAAAACCCGCAAACGCGACGGCAGCCCGCTGTTCAACCAGCAATACGGCCGGTTCGAGTTCAAAGCCAAACTGCCCACCGGTCAAGGTGTGTGGCCAGCCCTCTGGATGCTGCCCCAAGACGACAAGTATGGCCCTTGGGCAAGCTCCGGCGAAATCGACGTGCTGGAAGCCCGCGGCCAAGAGCCCGGCAAAATCCTCGGCACCATTCACTTCGGCTCGCGTTGGCCCAACAATGCCCACGCCAGCAAAGATTACCTGCTGCCGCAAGGCAAAACCTTTGCCGACTTTCATGTCTATGCCATCGAATGGGAGCCCGGCGAAATCCGCTGGTATGTCGACGATCACAACTACGCCACGCAAACCTCATGGTGGAGCAGCAGCAAAACGACGGCCGGGCAGGGAGCCAAACCCACAGGCTCCAGCGACCTCAACCCCTGGCCGGCCCCCTTCAACCGGCCCTTCTACCTGGTGATGAACGTAGCCATCGGCGGCAACTTCGTCGGCAAGCCCGACCGCACCACAACCTTCCCGGCCGAAATGATCGTGGACTACGTTCGCGTCTATGAAAAGATCGGCGGCTATGGGCCGGTGAAACCGCGAGGTGAAGGCAAGCTGCCCTACGAGTGATAAGAGGTCGTTGGAATACTGAGCGAACGGTGGTTCAATCTCGGAGCAAGCCATGCCCCAGCGGTATCCGCTTGTTTGGAATAACGTAAGACCAGCAAGGCTTTCGGGATTCCCATATCTCATTTCCATTTGGCAATCCAATCCGGGCAGCCGGCCAAACAACCACCGGAACCGCCCTCTTCAACTCCGAACTCCCCACTCCGAACTCCCCACTTCCCCCCGGCCCTATCCGCCGCTTCGCCCGCTTCCTAAACTAAGTGCTTCAAAAAACCAACAAATCAGGCCGCTGCATGTACGGCGCTCGCCACGATCGGCGCTGGCTTTGGGAGAAGTTGATGGAGAAGCAAGATTTCGGCAATTTGCGCGTGGCGGCATTCGAAAGCCGTCGCAAGGACGACATGGCCCGCCTAATCGAAAAGCAAGGCGGCCAGGCGTTCGTGAGTCCTTCCATGCGCGAGGTGCCGCTGGGCGAAAACTCCGAGGCCATCGCCTTTGCCAAACAGGTTATTGCCGGTAACATCGCCGCGGTGATCTTCACCACTGGCGTCGGCTTTCGCCATTTGCTCGCCGCGGTTGAAGAGCACGTAGGCCGCGATGCCTGGCTGGCAGCTTTGGCCGCCGTGACCACCATTGCCCGCGGCCCCAAACCGGTGGCCGCCATGAAGGAAGTCGGCCTGACCCCTAGCTATCGCGTCGCTGAGCCCAACACCTGGCGCGAGGTGCTGGCCACGATCGACGCCGAAAAAATTGCCGTCGCAGGCCAGACCGTCGGCATCCAGGAATACGGCCAACCCAGCCCCAGCTTGATGTCCGGCTTGCAAGCCCGCGGGGCCACGGTTGAGGCCGTGCAGGTCTACCGCTGGGAGCTACCCGAGGACTGCGGCCCGCTGGAGGCCAACGTCAAGGCCATCGCCCACCGCGAGCGCGACGTGGTGCTCTTCACCTCGGCCCACCAGGTGGTGAACATGCTGCGCATGGCCGAGCGGTTGCAGTTGGCCGAACCGCTTCGCACCGCCATGGCCGCCATGATCGTGGCCTCCATCGGCCCCACCACCAGCGAAATGCTCCGCGAGCAAGGGCTCCCGGTCGATGTCGAACCCGAACACCCCAAGATGGGCCCGCTGGTGTTGGCTGCCGCCGCCGCGTCGTGCCAAAAGCGCAACGGCAAGCGCTCGACAACGGGAGCCGAAAGCCAGTGCGGAGGGCCAAAGTCCAACAACCGCGACAGCGTCACCTTGCCCCGCCATCCCAGCGAAGATGGCCTGTTCATGAAAGCCTGCCGTCGACAGGAAGCGGCGGCCACGCCCGTTTGGCTGATGCGTCAGGCAGGTCGGTATCTGCCCGAGTATCGCGAGATTCGCGAGAAAACCACGTTCCTGGAACTGTGCAAAGATCCGGCCCTGTGCGCCGAAGTCATGCTCCGCACGGTCCAGCGGTTGGGCGTCGATGCGGCGATCATCTTTTCCGACCTGCTGCCGATCTTGGAACCGCTCGGTTTCGACCTGGAATTTGCCGCCGGCGAAGGCCCGGTGATCCACAATCCCGTTCGCACCGCGGCCGATATTGACCGCGTGCGCGAGCTGGAAGATTTGGGCGAGCTCGAATTCGTGATGGAAACCGTTCGCCAAACCCGCGCAGGGCTAGACGACGACAAGGCCGTGATCGGCTTCGCCGGCTCCCCTTTCACGCTGGCCAGTTACGCCATCGAAGGGGGCGGCAGCCGCAACTACCTGGCTAGCAAAACGCTCATGTACACCGATCCCGGCGCCTGGCACGCTCTGTTGAGCAAGCTCGCCAGGGCCGTGGCCTTGTACCTGCGAGGTCAAATTGCCGCCGGCGCGCAGTGCGTCCAGCTTTTCGACAGTTGGGCCGGTTGCCTCGGCCCCGACGATTATCGGCGTTACGTGCTCCCCCATACCAAGGCGGTGATCGATGCCCTGCCGCCAGGGCCGGCGGTGATCAACTTCGCCACCGGCAACCCGATGTTGCTGCCTCTACTGGCCGAAGCGGGCGGCGACGTGATCGGCGTCGATTGGCGGATTCGCCTGGACGACGCCTGGCAAACCGTAGGCTACGACCGCGGCGTGCAGGGCAACCTCGACCCCATCACGCTCTTCACCAACCCCACCGAACTGCGCCGGCATGTGGAAGAAATCCTCAAGCAGGCCGGCGGCCGCCCTGGGCACATCTTCAACCTGGGCCACGGCATCCTGCCCGGCACGCCGGTAGATAACGTGCTCGCCCTGATCGATATGGTGCACGAACTGAGCGCCCGCTGATTATTCCTCCTCCCCCTCGATGGGGGAGGCCGGGTGGGGGGGTGAGGCGGCGGATACGACCCACCATCGCCATCAGTTGCTGGGTTCGTAAACTCTTCGTTGGCAGCGGAGCCTCATCCCACATGCCTACGGGGCAAAACCAAAACCGCCCGCGCGATCGAACGGATCACGCGGGCGGCGGGTAGAAACCAGGCGAAGTCGAGCTTGGCATGAGGTCGCCGGCCGCTCGGTGTTGCCTGTGGATGGGGCGAAGGACCGTATTTGGTCCTCCGCTCGCTGCCAAGGCGTCACGGAATCGTCCGACGAGGGTCTTACTCGGTCTTAACGACCGCCGCAGTGGCGACGGCTGTCGTTGAAGTCGAGGAACCACCAGCCGTCATCCCATTCAAGGGTAACTTTCCGCCAGCCCAGCGGCACCTGCGGATAGGGATAGAACGGGCCAATGTACGGCCAGGCCGTGGGCGAATACTGTTTGGGGTACGTGAGCGCGCCGTAGTTGGGGTACGCCGCGTAGCTGGGCCAGGCGTGGTTGGGCATGTACGGCTGGTCGTACATGGCCGGCGCCGGGCCACCGCCCGTTTGGGCGTACTCAGGCACGGGCATGCCAGGTTGCCCCATACCGGGTTGACCCATCATGCCAGGCATCGGCTGACCCATGCCAGGTTGGCCGGGCATCGGCTGGCCGGTGTACGGCGCCGGGGGTTGCCGCATGGTGTTCGGCATGGCCGCGTGCCGGATCGGTTGCAAGGCGGTGGGCCGAGCTGCCAGCTGCGGTTGTTGCGGCTGTTGCTGGTTCCACCCCTGCTGACCTTGCACGGTGCGGTTGGGGTACTGCTGCGGAATCGGCGCCGGCGCGCCTTGTTCGTTGTGCGCCACCGGTTGCACCGGAGCGGGCACCGTCTGGATTTCCAGGCGGTTCACCACCCGCTCAACTTGTGGCGTGCGGCCGACGACGGCCAGCGCCTCGTCCATTTGCTGCTGGTCGCGGACCCAGCCTTCGAGACGGGCGGTTCCCTCTCGGTATTTGACGGCGATCTCGTAACCACTCAGACCTTGTGCGGTCTTCAGATTACCGGCGATCTGATCCGCCACCAGTTGATCGTTGCTGCTTTGAGCAATGGCGTACGACGGAACCGCCGTCGCGGCAAGCGCCACTGCCAACACAAACCTTCGCATGGTTTCCCTCCCTGGAACTAGATTCCGTCAGCCCTGGCGCACAGCAACACTCGGTTGCGGTGGCGAGCCAACCATTCGCCCCGCGGGCCTGTAGCGGGCACGACCGGCGAGAATGAGACTAGCTTACGTTGTCTACCAATCCGGCCACGGGGAGACGTCCGCGACACAAGCCGCGCGTAAAACGCGGTTGCCACAGGCGGCGCCGAGCGACCAGGCGATAACGGTAACTTCGTCGTGCAGGAGGGAAGTCAAAGAATGTCCGGCGATCGGCCACGCTCCGCAAGTTTCCCCCCTGGCGCAACGGTTGCCGATGATTGCCTGGGTATTCTCTTCGGCTCCCAGTTGTGCGGAAGGAAAGACATTTTTCGATTTTGCCGCCGGTAGCGGGAATCGGGGCCGCGGAACATCGGCAGACAGCAACGCACCTGCTGGCAGGCGGCCCTTTTAAGCGGCGGCCTGCGACAACTGGGCAAAGTTTAACGCCCCGCGGCCCTGCGCAGGGCCGCGCCGAGCCGTTTCGGCCGCCGGAGGCCTCGCCCTGCTAGCGCGAAGCAGTGTCGGTCGCCCCCTTATTGAAAGAGCGATGGCACAAACAGCCGAGCCACGCCAGTCGGCTGGAGACCTTCGGGAAGGGCCGACGACGGTTTGACGGTGACCTTGCACAGGGTGCCCTGCATCTTGGCCGCTACCACGGTGACCTCTACCCCCTTGCCCTGGGCCTGGCGGTCGGGGCCGGCGGAAGCCAGCCGGGCCGTGACGCCCGGCTTGAGCGACTTGGCCCAATCACTCGTGTGGCGAAACAGCGTTAGTTCCACAGTGCCCTCGGACCCTGCGCCCTCGAACCCTGCGCCGTCGGACCCTGCGCCGTCGGACCCTGCGCCGTTGGACACGGCGTCCACATAGCCGGGCAATCCCTCGTCCCGCATCCGCTGGGCATGCGCCTTCTGTTGCTCGCCCTGGAACTTCAACAGGCTGTCGGTATCGAGAAACACGTGCCAGGCAATGCGGCCTTGGCCCTTGCCGGTGCCCCGGGCCTTGGTCTGGAATTTGTCGCCCACCTTCAGGGCATCGAACGAGGTCGGCTGGCCGTTCTGCCAGAACTTGGTGTCTTTGTCGACATGCACCACCACGTCTTTCTCACGCACAAACGACTCGTCGGCCTTGGCCTGATGAACCGTGATCGCGCCGCTGTCGCGGTCGATGGCGTCGATGAAGTACCACTCCCCGTGATTCAGGAAGAAGTTCATTTCATCCTGAATGTAGGTGAGGTGCCGCCACACGCCCGCCTCGTCTTCGTGCAGCCGAAAGATGGCCCGCTCGCCCACGATGTAGTCCTGCAAGTCGCCGCCAGCCGCGTGGTGCAACAGTTCCGCGTAGGGCATGACCTCGAACTCCATCACTTCATCAGTGGATTGATTGCGAAACTTGCCGGTGCGGTTCTTCGGGTCGAGCGAAATCAGCTCACCCCAAATCCGCCGCATCCGCGAAGGCACAATCACCTGCCCCGGCGTGATCTTCGGCTCGACCTTCGCGGGAGCCTCGGCCGAAGGTTGGGTCGGATCGGCGAAAACCAGCAGCGGCGAAGCCGCCAGGCAGACGCAAACCAGTGAGCAACGGCGGACGAGGTTCTTCATCTTGCAAAGCCTTACGCGGTTAAACAGGATCGCCAAAGCCAGGAACCGTGCCAGACGCTCCCAGCCCGAGGGCCATTCTAACTGGGGGCAGGTCGCAGTAAATTCCTTAAATTCGTCGCAAAATTAGCAACCTGCGTATTTTGGCGGTTGGCAATCTATGCACCATTAAGGTTCGGGCGAAATCTGTTGGAACCTGGGCCAGGCCGCGTCCCAGGCGGCCGGGTTGTGGGGCTGATAGGTTTGCGCCGGGAAGGAGTGACGCACGATTTCGCGGGCTTCGGCAATCGAGGCACACGCCCCGGCGGCCACGGCTTGCACCATGATGTTGCCGATGGCCGTGGCTTCGACCGGCCCCGCGATGACTGTTCTGCCGCACGCATCGGCCGTGGCCTGGCAGAGCCGGGCGTTCAGCGCGCCGCCGCCGACAATGTGGATGGTATTGAGCCGCCGGCCCACCAGCCGCTCGAGCCAGGAAAGCACCTGGCGGCTCTTCATGGCCAGGCTGTCCAGGGCGCAGCGAATCACGGCCGCTTCGTCGTGGGGCACGGGCTCGTTCTGCTGCTGGCAGGCCGCCCGAATGGCCTCGGGCATATGAGTGGGGGCCATGAAGCGGGGATCGTCGGGATTGATGAGGCTGGCCAGCGAGGGAGAGGCGTCGGCCAGGCGGTTCATTTGTTCCCAGTCGAGTTCGCGTCCGCTGGCATTCCAACTCCGCCGGCATTCCTGCAATAACCATAAACCGGTGATGTTCTTCAGCAGGCGAATGGTGCCGCCCACGCCGCCTTCGTTGGTGAAGTTCAGCTTGGCGCATAGGTCGTTGATGACCGGGTGGGGATTCTCGACTCCCATCAAGGCCCAGGTGCCCGAGCTGATGTAGCACCAGTTAGGATCCTGCCCCGTGGGGGGGGCCGCCGCAGGCACTGCCATCACGGCGCTGGCCGTATCGTGCGTTCCCGGAGCGACCACCTTGAGCTGACTGAGACCAGTGATGGATCTCACTTGGGCACGGAGCGAACCAAGTTCGGCGCCCGGCGGCACTAAATCTGGGAACATGGAGGAGGGCAACTGGAACCGATTCAAGAGTTCGCGCGCCCAATCGCCCGAGACCGGATTGAGGAATTGCGTGGTGGTGGCGTTGGTGAGCTCGTTGGTCAGGTTGCCGGTCAGCAGCCAATGGAAGACGTCGGGCATCATCAAGAACCGTTCGGCCATATCGAGCAGCGGCGAGTCTTGCTCGCGCATGGCCAGGAGTTGGTAGAGGGTATTGAACTGCATGAATTGCAGCCCGGTGGCGGCAAAGATGTCTTGCCGAGGTACGATGCGGAACGCCCGTTCGAGAATGCCGTCGGTTTGGGGGTCGCGGTAATGAAAGGGGTTGCCGAGGAGTGTCTGGTTGCGGCCGAGCAGGGCGAAATCGACTCCCCAGGTATCGACGCCCACGCTGGCAATGCTGGCGGCAGGCAATTCGGCGGAGGCTTTCTGAAGTCCGGCGAGCAGTTCCGACCACAGCCGGGGCAGATCCCAATGGAGGTGGCCGGCCATGGCGACCGGGCCGTTTTCGAATCGATGGATCTCCTTCAATTGCAGCGATTTGCCGTCGAAGGATCCGGCCACGAGGCGACCGCTCGATGCGCCAAAATCGGCGGCGAGATAAACCTGACTGGCCATGGATGACGCCCTTTCCCCCGGCTGCTCAAATAAATGGACTTCTTAGAGGTGATACGCGGCGGGTATTGCGGCGTCAAGGGTTTGCAGTAAAACGACTTGTGACTTGGTCGCCGCTGTCGGCCGGGCGATGGCCGTACGTTGCCTAACCGATGCCAATTGAAGAATCGAACCTGGGTCCGTCGATACCAAGGGAATGTATAACGGCCATTGTTGACCTTCTTTACCAACATAAGTATGATTCCAACCAACTCCTCCAATGAAGCATGGTTTTGTCAGCGCCCCCCGATTCGGTCGGTTCGAGCTCACAAACTGTGGAATGCATCGCAGGCCGTCTGACGGAAATGCTTGCAAGGACGTACGTTATGAAAGTTGGGGAGATCCGCGGTCCTCGGTTCAACATGCGAACCCACACCATGAACACCACCATTGAGTTGCCACGGGGCGTCGATCCTACGCCCGAGCAGCTAGAGTTATTGGCCGAGCACAGTCGGCAGTTAGAAACGGCCAGCCCTCAGGAAATCATTCGTTGGGCTGCCGAAAACTTTCGCCCCAAACTCACCATGGCCACGGCCTTTGGACCCGAAGGCTGCGTGATTTTGCACATGCTGGGCGGCATCGATCGCACGGTGCCGGTCTTCAATCTCGACACCGGCTACCAGTTCAAAGAAACGCTGGAGCTGCGCGACCGCATCGCCGAGCGGTACGGCATTCATGTGGAAATGAAGCAGCCGGAAACCACGGTGGCCGAGTACGAAGCCTTGCACGGCGGGCCGCTTTACAAGACCAACCCCGACCAGTGCTGTTTCGACCGCAAGGTGAAAGTGCTGCGGCAAGCGGCGCTGGGCATGCACGCCTGGATGAGCGGAATTCGCCGCGACCAAAGCCCCGACCGGGCCCGGTCGCCCATCGTGGGCTGGGACAAGAAATTCAAACTCGTCAAGATTAGCCCCTTGGCCAACTGGACCAAGAAGGAAGTTTGGAAGCTGATCACCGACGAGGATGTGCCATACAACCCGCTGCACGACCAGGGCTACCCATCCATTGGCTGCTGGCCTTGCACTCGCGCGGTGATGTTTGGCGAAGTCGACGAACGAGCCGGTCGGTGGAGCGGAACCGCCAAAACCGAGTGCGGCTTGCATACTTCCGACGATTCTTCCCAGGACTGAGCAGCCGATCGCGTGAAGGTATCAGCCAAAACCGAATACGCCTGCATTGCCATGTTTGAGTTGGCGTCGGGCTATGCCAGCGGCGAACCGATTCGGATTCGCACGATCGCCGATACCCACGGCATCCCCTCGCGATTTCTCGTGCAGATTCTACTGCAGTTGAAGGGAGCCGGGCTGGTGGTCAGCACCCGCGGCGCGCTGGGCGGCTATCGCCTGGCACAATCGCCCGAGGGTATTTCATTGGCCGACGTGATTGGCGCCATTGAAGGGCCGGAGAATGAATCGTCGCTGAACACGCAATCGACCGCGGGCCGCGTGCTGACTTCAATTTGGCGACAGATTGGCCAAATGGAGCAGGAAATTCTTTCCGAGATCACGCTCGATGAACTGGTGGCCCGGGCCGGCGATCCGGCGGAAGGCATGTATTACATTTAGCAATGGAGGGCAAGCAGAATGCCTACATTGCTATTAATAGTGTGCCACTGTTTGCGGTCGCATGCGTTCTCCATTGCAGAACACGCTTGCCACGACCGCAAGCAGTGCGCTGCGGAGGCGGGCGTTCTACTTCGGTGGCCCAGTCGTGGGCGATTCGGCACTGCTTGCGAGCGTGGAAAGCGAGTGGAGGGTGGTGGGTCGATTCGCTCGCAAACAGTGGCACACTTTCATTGCATAGGTATATAGGCACTACGAGCAAGCGCACCCGTGCGCTGGAGTTGGAGCATGTGGAGATTGCGCCGGTGATGCCGTAAAGTTTGTGACGGTAGGCAAAGCAGATCAACAATTCAGTCTCCGCAACTGAAAGTAGGCCAAATCCCGACAAGCATAGCAATAAGAGTTCTTCGATATGTTTTTCTAAGGTGGACCATGACTGATGAGTCGCTTGAACTGCTCGATAAGTTACTCGATGGCGACGACGTCGATGCACTTGCCGAATTTTTAGAGGCTCATCCCGGCATCTTATTGCAAATTGACGATTCCTTTCCGGCTCCACTAGCGTACGCGATCGGAAACCACAATGTCGAAATGGTGAAGTTGGTGCTACGTCACGGAGCCGCGCTCGATTATGAAGTGTCGGCGTTCAGCGATCCACCTCTCCATTTGGCTGCATTAATTTCCGAACCAGAAATCGTTCGATTGCTCTTGGAAGCTGGCGTTCCGGTTGACCAGGAAATCGGCGGCCGTACGCCACTGTGGAGCGCGTGTCGTGGAGAGGATTCGCGCTATATCGAGGTCGTCCGAATTCTGCTGGAGCACGGCGCCGACCCCAACGAGATTTGGCCCGAGGGCTTCTCTCCCCTCGTTTATGCTCACGATCTCTGCAAAGATAAATTGGAGCAAGTGCTGTTAGAGTTTGGCGCGGTCCAACGCGTCGGAAACCCGGAACTGTTGGAGGGGCATCTCAGCCCCGTGGAAGCGTTTGCGGCCCTGGCAATGCGCGAACCTCCAGGCATCCCTTGGGAAGAATTGGGGCCCAAGGTTCTCGACGCGATTGGGCACGGAGATATCGACTGGGATAAGATCGTGTTCACCAAGGACGGGAAGCCATACGCGATCTTGTCGCGAAAACTACCCTTCCGAGAAAGCATTCTCCGTGCTCGTGAACAACTCGAGCGAATGTCCGATGGCGATGCCGACATCCCTGCCCCCCCGCCGCCCGAACTTCCCTGGGAAGAACTTGGACCCGTTGTCTTAGCAGCCACTTCCCAAGGCGGCGAAAAGTGGGGCGGTCTGGATATCGACAAAAATGGCCAGCGATATGCCCGCCTAGCGCAAATTCCGCCCTACGCCAGCGACGTGCAAAGGGGTTGGGAGGACGTTGAAAATATGGCATCGGATGAAGTTCGCAGGGCTCGGGAAGCATTGGAAGGGTCCGATGATGACCCACCATTGCATGAGTGCCTGTAAGTCTGTTAGTGCCTACTTCAATACTGGCGCGTCGGGGGGCCAAAACCTTTGATATTTTGGCCAAACTTGCAGAACACGCCTTTGAATTCCATGAAACCCGCCTGGTTAGAATAAAGCTCGTTCGTGACGATCTGATTTTTGGCAGGCCGTTTTTGAGTTGTAAACCTCCGGCGATCGGCGGCGCGGGTGGTATGCACGGGGTGCATACCCTACCCGGATAGGCCGGGCAACGAGCCGGTGCTGTCGCCCAGGTCGGTGATGTCCACGTCCATGCGGTTGAGCAGCGACAGCCAGAGGTTGTTGAGCGGGGTTTCTTTGGCGTACTTGATATGGCGGCCGGTTTGAATGGTGCCGCAGCCGCCGCCCGCCAGCAGGATGGGCAGGTCGTCGTGATTGTGGCGGTTGCCGTCGGAGTTGCCGCTGCCGTAAGCCACCATGGCGTGGTCGAGCAGCGTGCCGTCCCCTTCCTGCACGGCCGCCATCTTCTCCAGCAGGTAGGCCAACTGCCGGGTGTGGAAAGTATTGATCTGACGGATCTTTTCCTTCTTCGCGGCGTCGTTGCCGTGATGGCTCAGGTCGTGGTGGCCTTCCGCCACGTTGATGAATGGGTAGGGTTTGTTGCTGCCTTCGTTGGCCAGCACAAATGTGCAAACCCGCGTGACATCGGTCTGGAAGGCCAGCACCATCAGGTCGCACATCAGGCGGATGTGTTCTTCGTAATCCTTGGGAACACCGGCCGGCACGGCGTAGTCGGGCGTCTCTATCTCGGGCAGGTGAGCAGCCCGCTCCATCCGCTGTTCGATATCGCGAATGGCCGTGAAGTATTGGTCGAGCTTGCGGCGATCGTTGGCCCCGACCTTCGCCTGCAGATCCTTCGAGTCTTCGCGAATGAAGTCGAGCACCGTCTTCCGCCGGGCATCGCGGGCCACGCGCTGGCTGTCGGGCACCGCAGAGAACATCCGCTCGAACACCAGCTTGGGGTTCACTTCTTTGGGAAGCGGCTGGGTGGCCGAACGCCAGGCCATGGTGGAACTGTACACGCAGCTATAGCCGCTATCGCAGTTGCCGGCCATGGAACCTTGCTCGCAGCCAATTTCGAGCGAAGCCAGCCGGGTCTTGTGGCCAATGCGGTTGGCCGCCACCTGGTCGACCGAAACGCCGGCGCGAATGTCGGTGCCGTCGGTCTTGCGGGGTTGAACGCCCGTGAGGAAAGCCGCGAGTGCCCTGGCGTGGTCGCCGCCGCCGTCGCCATGACTGCGGGCTTTATCGGCCGTGAGCCCCGTGAGCACGAGCATCTGCTCTTTCACTTTTTCCAGCGGTTGCAAGATGGCCGGCAGATCGAAGTCGCGGCCCTCGGCGGTCGGCGTCCAATCGACCATGTTCTTGCCGTTGGGCACGTACAGGCAGGCCATGCGATTGGGCGCGGTTGCCTGGGGTGAAGGCGACTGGCCGAAAGCCCGGAGCGGCCCCATGGCCTCGAGCCACGGCAACGAAACGGCAACCCCCAGGCCTTGCAACATGGTGCGGCGGGAAATCGGTTTGAGGCTCATGGTGTGTTTCCTTGCTGGTGGGGGAGTTTTGTCGCTGATGATGATAGTAGGGTTGCACTCGCCGCTTCTTGGATTCCCGCCTGCGCGGGAATGACGGATTAGGGATTCCCGTCCCCTTCTTCACGGGGGGCAGGCTCTGCGCGGGAATGACGGGTCGTTACTCTTGGCTACCGCGACGTTTAATTCTCGCTGCCGCGGCGGAGGCGGAACGGGTCGCTGTTCACAATTGCGGTGACGAGCGCGGAGAACCGGTAATCGTTCTCCGCCAGAGCGGTCGTGATGGTTTCGACGGTGGGGCGATCGTAATACTCCAGGCCGCGGCCCAGGGCGTAGATCAGCATTTTCTCGGCCAGGCAGCGGGCGAATTTGTCGCGATCTTCCAGCAGCACCTGTTTCAGCTCGGCAGGGCCTGCGAAAGCCTTGCCGCCGGGAAGCTCGCCGGCCGGGTCGATTTCGAACTCGCCGTCTTTGGTGCGATAGCCGCCGATGGCGTCGAAGTTTTCAAAGGCAAAGCCCAGCGGGTCCATGCGGGCATGGCAATTGGCGCAGGCCGGATTGGCCCGATGCTGCTCCATCCGCTGCCGCAAGGAACCGGTCAGTTGCGATTTCTCATCTTCTTCCAGCTCGGGCACGTTGGGCGGCGGGGGCGGCGGAGGGCTGCCAAGAATTTGTTCGAGCAACCAACGGCCTCGCTTCACGGGTGAAGTGCGGGTGGGGTTGGAGGTAACCGTGAGCACGCTGGCCTGGGTAAGCAGGCCACCGCGGGCGCCGTCGATCAGCTCAACCCGCGCGAAGGCCGGTCCTCGAAAACGTTGCCCTCCCGGCTTGACCGGCTTTTGCCCCACGAGCGTGCCATGGGTATCGAGGATGCCGTAATGCTTGGCCAGGGGTTCGTTCAGGTAGGTAAAGTCTGAGTGCAGCAGTTCCATAATGCTGCGATCGGATTGGATGACCTCGCCCAAGAACAGACGCGTTTCTTCCAGCATGGCAGCCCTGAGGGGCTCGTTGAACTGCGGAAACCGCGCGGCGTCGGGGGCGAAGGTTTCCAACCGCTTGAGCTGCAGCCATTGCAGGGCAAAGTTATCGACCAAGGCCCGCGACTTGGGATCGGCCAGCATTCGCCGCACCTGGGCGTCCAGATTTTTTGAAAGCTCGCCGCGCGCCGCGAGCTCAAACAGCTCAGCGTCGGGCATGGTGCTCCAGAGGAAATAGCTGAGCCGGCTCGCAAGCTGATAATCGTTGAGCGGAACCGGAGCGGCCCCTTCGGGACGGTCATCGAGCTCCAAACGAAACAAGAACTTGGGCGAAGCGAGCACGGCCTGCATGGCCAATTGCATGCCCGACTCCCACTTACCGCCGTCGGCTTCTACCGCCGCGACCAACTCGGCCAAACGATCCACCTCCTCGGACGCGACTGGGCGGCGATAGGCGCGGGTGGCGAACCGCGTGAGAACTTCTCGCGTTCGTGCGGCTGGTGACTTTGTTTCATCGCAGGCCAGCAGGGCATGGTGCGAAGCGGGGCGCGGGTCGAGGGGGCCTTCGAGGGCCAGGTACTCAATGTGAACTTTCGCCAGCGGCTGATCGCCGTTGGTTTGGTCATTGCCCGGCTTGAGCAAACCCACCGCCATGCGGTCGAAACCCAGCGGCGGCACGTTCACTTCCACGAATTGCGGCTTTTTAGCGTCGCGAGCGGTGACTTCCAACACCTGCACAATCTTTTGCGGCAGCGTGCCCAGCGCGGGTCCCGACACTTGGGCCAGTTCATCGGCCGAAGAAACCTTATCGGCGGGAATGCCGGGGCCGGCCGCGATGATGGCAATGCGAACGGGGCCATCTCCCAACTCGCCCTCGCCGTGCGGCCCGGCATACAGCTTGGTGCGAAAGACATACTCGCCTTCGGGCGGAACCATGTAGGTCGTGAACACGGGTCCGCCTTCGCGAGGCGTGGCGCCCTCGGCGTTGGTCATGGCTCGATAGCTGCCCTGGGCCACATCGGGACCCGAGGGCTGCGTGTAACGAGCCCCGATGGCCCGCTTGGAAGGCTTGGGCGGATCGGGCTGAATGGCTCGCTGCACAATGCTTTCGGCCGCCGCCAGGTAGCGTTCCATCAGCACCGGCGACAGCGTGAGCACGTCGCCAATGTTGTCGAAACCATGGCCAATATCGTCGGCCGGAAAATCCTCGGCCGGATTGAAATCGACGCCGGCCAGGTCGCGAATGGTGTGGTTGTATTCGGTGCGGTTGAGCCGGCGAACCGTCACCCGGCCCGGATCGGGTTGGGCATGCTTGTCGGCCTCGGCGTACACCGTTTGAATCGCCTGGGCAAAGGCTTCGCGTTCTTCCACCGTGGGCCGCGGCTGGCCTTCAGGCGGCATGAATCCGCCTTCGACCATGGTCAGCACGTTGTCCCAGGTTTTGCGGGCAGGGATCAACATTTCGGCTCGATCGAAGCCTTGCAGCGACAGATCGGCCTTGGGTTGGTTGCCCGTGTGACAGGCCAGGCAGTGCTTGCGGAGAAACGGCAGGGCGCCTTCGCCAAACGCCTTTTGCGCCTCGGCGCCAACCACCACGCCCGCCGGCTTGGCGTCCTCGGCGGCGGCAAAGCTTGAGACTGCAAACACCATCACCACTCCGGCCAACGCCCTCGACCAGCAATAGCGGCGCGGGTGGTATGCACGGGGTGCATTCTCTACCAAGGCACGGTGGTCAGCCAAAAAGTGGTCAGCCAAGAAGCTGCGCATGACGGGGGGCTTGTCCTTCTGGGGGGAGGGGGCAGCAGGAGGAATAAACGGCGGAGGGCTGGAACCGCGGGGTTTACAAAAGGTGGGCGAGGTTTGTCGATTCCGCAGTCTGAGGCAAGGCGGGCGTTTCCCTCGTGCGACGAATCGACGCATCATTATAGGCAACTGGGTTCCGTCCACCAACGGAGTTTTGTCAGCTTCTTGGATCGCCGAGGGCAGAGAGTCTTGTCCCTGGTCGAACTCTGCCCTACATTGCATGCAAATATGGCAAGCAGAACTGGCAGAATATCCGTCGGCCTCGCTTGCGAAACGCTTCGAACGGCCGCGCTTTGATGGTGCGGCATTTCTTCGCTGCGATCCGCCCACCCGCGGCGGTCCGGCGCGATCATGGACGTGCGTCAGACAAGCCAGGGTTTGGAACATGACAGCAACTTCGACCGCCCCGTGGGGCCGTTCGCACCTGCTTTCCTCGGCCATCGACCGTACCCGCCGCTGGTTGCTCGATCAGCAACAGGCCGACGGCTTTTGGGTTGCCGAACTGCAAGGCGACACCATTCTCGAAAGCGAGTACATCCTGTTGCTCGCCTGGTTGGGGCGTGAGCGGCAGCCCAAGGCCCTCAAATGCGCTCGTTACCTGCTGGAGCAGCAACTGCCTGGGGGTGGCTGGAACGCTTACCCCGGTGGCCCGCTCGAAATCAGCGGCAGCGTGAAGGCCTACTTTGCCCTCAAGCTCACAGGGCACGATCCCTCCAGCGAACCGCTGCAACGCGCCAGGGCGGCTATCCTGGCGGCCGGCGGGGCCGACAAGGTCAACAGCTTCACGCGGTTCTACCTGGCCATGCTCGGCCAGATTGATTACCGGAACTGTCCCGCGGTGCCTCCCGAGCTGGTGCTGCTGCCGCGGTGGTCCCCCATCAATCTGGCCATGATGAGCTCGTGGACGCGGACGATCGTGGTGCCGCTCTCCATTCTTTCGGCCTGTCAGCCGGTGACTCAGGTGCCGCCCGAATGCGGAATTCGCGAGCTGTTCATTCGCCAGCCCGAAGATTGGCCGGCCTTGCGCCCGCCGGGGGCCGCCGCGAGCGAGCGGCTGGTGAGCTGGGAAAGCTTTTTCCGTCTGACCGATCGCGCCCTGAAGATGATGCAACGCCGCAAACTGGCGCCGCTCCGCAAGCGCGCCCTGAAGGCGGCCGAAAAGTGGATGTTGGACCGCTTCAAAAATAGCGAAGGTCTGGGGGCCATTTTTCCGCCCATGGTCTGGTCGGTGATTGGCCTCCGCTGCCTGGGCTATCGCGACGACCATCCCCGTTTGCAATATTGCTACGATCAGCTCGCCGCCCTGGAGATCGAAGAGGCCGGCGTGATGCGGCTCGAACCGTGCAAGTCGCCCGTGTGGGATACCGCGATTGCCGCCAGGGCCTTGCTCGCTGCCGGCGAGCCGGCGGGCAGCGATGCGCTGCGCGCGGCCCAAGGCTGGTTGCTCGATCAGCAGATATTGGCGCCCGGCGATTGGTCGCAAACGGTGAAGGCCGCGCCGGGTGGCTGGTGTTTTGAGTTCGCCAACGAGCCCTACCCCGATGTGGACGACACCTCGATGGTGCTGATGGCGCTTAGCGAAGCCAGGCAGGCGGCTCAGAAGGAAACTCGCGATGCCCTGCTGGCAGCGAAACGGTTGTCACCCGCCCCGGTAACGGTCGTTCATTCGTTGCCCGCAACCACCGAGCAAGAAACTCAAGGGCAAACACAATTCGAGGCTGCCCTGCGCGCGGAAGAATCGCTGGCTGCATCCGCGATTCCCAAACCTCGTTCGCGCCCGTGGAGCATGGCTGGCCGAGCCGCGCAGGCAGCCGCTGCCGGCGTGACAGCGGTGCGGGAGAAGGCGCCGTCGCTGAACCTGGCTCGCTGGAAGGTTCGCCGGCTGGTGAGCAAACAGGCCATGGAAGTGGCGATCGAACGAGCGGCCCGCGTTGTGGGCCGCGGAGAATTGCCCGCTACGGATGATCTAGCGGCCGTGCCCGATATTGCCCAGGGCGAAGCGGCGCCGCGAGCCGAGTCCGCCATCGCCAAAGGCGAAGCCTGGATGCTGGCCATGCAAAACAGCGACGGTGGCTGGGGGGCGTTCGACCGCAACAACAATCGCCAGTTCTTATGCCGGATTCCGTTTGCCGACCACAACGCGATGATCGATCCGAGTTCCCCCGACATTACGGCCCGGGTGCTGGAATCGTTGGCGGCGCTGGGTCGCGCGCCAAGCATGCCTGCCATCCAACGCGGTTTGGCCTACATTCGCAAGCACCAGGAGCCCGACGGCAGTTGGTTTGGCCGCTGGGGCGTGAACTACATTTACGGCACCTGGCAGGTGCTGGTGGGCTTGGCGGCAGTGAATGTGCCCGCCCACGACCCGGCCATGCGGGCCGGCGCCTGTTGGCTGCTCTCGTGCCAGCAACCGTGCGGAGGCTGGGGCGAAACGCCGCGGAGTTACGATGAGCCGGCCCTCAAGGGCCAAGGGCCGGTCACGGCTTCGCAAACCGCTTGGGCCGTGCTGGGCCTGATCGCCGCTGGCCGGCACGATTCGCCCGCCGCGCGCAGGGGAATCGAATATTTGCTAACCACTCAAAACGAAGACGGCACTTGGGACGAAGCCGAGTTCACTGGCACCGGCTTCCCCCGCGTATTTTATCTCAAGTATCACTATTACCGGATTTACTTCCCCTTGATGGCCCTGGCGCGATACGCTCAAGAATAAGTCGTCTTTCGCTCCGCGAAAGGCGACTATGTCCAACTGCGCGCTTGCGGCGGTGGATGGTCATTGAGTCCGAAGAACTGCCTAGATTCAGAAGCTTGCAGCCCAGGGCGGAAAGCTACCCTTCCCGCCAGCCCACTCACACGGAGGCGTTGGTGTCCCATGCGTTTTCCCATTTCGCTCACTAGCCGCATGGCCACCTACTTATTCAAGAAGAAGTTCTCGCGCAACAAGAAATTTCCGCTGGTGCTCATGCTGGAGCCCTTGCACGCCTGCAATCTGACCTGCACCGGCTGCGGCCGGATCCGCGAGTATGTGAGCACCATCAAAGACAAGCTCACCGTGGAAGAATGCCTGGACAGCGTGGATGAATGCGGCGCGCCGATCGTCAGCATTTGCGGCGGCGAGCCCATGATCTATCCGCAGATCGAGGAACTGGTCGCCAAGATTCTGGAGCGCAAGAAGCATATCTATCTCTGCACCAACGGCATGTTCATCAAGAAAAAGCTGGCCGGCTTCAAGGCCAGCCGCAATTTCTTCTTCAACGTGCATTTAGACGGCATGGAAAAGTCGCACGACCTGGCCGTGGAGCGTGAAGGCGTGTTCGAGGCGGCGATCGAAGGCATCAAGGCCGCCAAAGCAGCCGGCTTCATGGTCTGCAGCAACACCACGGTTTACAAAGAAACCGATATGAATGAGATCGCCGTGCTCTACGACTATCTCACGGAGCTCAAGGTCGATGGCTTCATGCTTTCGCCCGCCTATGGCTACTCGGCCGTGCAAGACACCAACCCTTTGGGCGCTCAAGAAATCTTCATGACGCGCGAGGATATCCATCAGAAATTCCGTGAAGCCAAGGAATTGCTCAAGCGTCATAAATTGAATACCTCGCCCATCTATATGGAATTTTTGCGCGGCGAGCGCGAGCTGCGCTGCGCCGCTTGGGCCAACCCCACCCGTAACATTCGCGGCTGGAAAGGCCCCTGCTATTTGATCACCGACAAGCACTATCCCAGCCATCAAGCCCTGATGGAGCAGACCGACTGGGACCAGCTCGGCGCCGGCAAAGACCCCCGCTGCGAAAACTGCATGGTCCACTGCGGCTTTGAGCCAGCGGCCGTGCTCGGCGTGAACAAGAAACTCGGCGATTCGGTGAAGATGGCCCTCTGGCAACTCACGTAGGGCCAGCCGTGTAGAGCCAGCCTCGCCGAGGCGGCCCTCGGAGCGGCAGGTGAGGCGCATCGCCAGTGCGATGGTCGAGAGGGCTGCGCGGCGAGGTCTTTCCAGAGTCGTCGCTACAAACGCGCGCATCCTACCTTGAATCGCCCTTCCGGAGATATCGGCCTGCGGCCCGATCTTGGTGGCTGTGTTGAGTGCGGCGCTGCGTGCCACTAAAATACTATGTGGCGATGGTATTGCTACTTCGTTACCGCTCCGCGATGCACAGGTCCGGGTTCTCTGCCTGGGTGGAACGCCGCATCAGGACAGTCATGACACGTCGGACGAAAACGGACTGGCAACCGTAACCTACTGGAACGCCGATGCTGTCGGCGTCAGCATTGAAAAGGATGGATACCTTCCGGCCCATATATTTATTCCACGATCGGATCTCGTGTTTCGCCTCAAAGCTGAGCGTTAAATTCCGACAGTCGCAAGCGTGACGGCGGAATGGTTTCGAAAAGGGGCAGCCTCGCCGACGCGGCCCTCGAACCGGCAGGTGAACCACCCGGCGCGTGAGGTTGGCCAGCAGACGCCGTAGCGAAGCCACCCGTGGCTTGGGCGTCCTCGCCCAAGAATCCGCGTGGCGGCGTCATTGTCGTCGCGCGTTTCGCTGCCACGTCGTCTAGCGAATGACGGCGCGGATTGGCTGCCGACCGCCGCTCACGATTCCACTCTGGTACAATGAACTTCGCCGATCCGGTTAATTCATCGCCACGAACCTGTGACGAAACATGGCATATTTTGAACAAGCATTTTTCGACATCGTGCGATCGCATCCAGAATCAGCGGTGTTGCTCCCCGGTACGCGAATGGCATCGATCGTCACTGCTGAAGACAAACTTGGGCACCCATTGCCGCCGAGCTATAAAGAGTTCTTGTCCCAGGTGAACGGCGGCGCCATTGGCGGAATTCGACTATTTGGCATCGATCGTGGTGACCACCTCGACTTCGTTGCCAAATTAACCGAATTGTCTTCGTTTATTCCGTCGATCGAAGCAAAAATCATGCTCCCATTCGCCAGCGATTGGGGTGGTAGCTTGTTTTGCTTTGATACATACCACCCAACCGGTGACGGCGAATACGCAATTTGGTGCTGGAACCACGAGTACTCCGAGGAGCCTGCCGACGCACCGTTCGTTTGGACGCAGATCGAGACAAGCTTTGTGACTTTCATGCTCCAGCAGTTTTCGCAAGACAACGTCTGATCGATAATGGCAGCTAACGAGCAGCGCTGCTGCTTTGCTGAACAATTCGTCGAATGAAACTCGGAGAAATGAAGCCGTGAACCAGCGCGGCTGTCAACGCAGGTTTTGAAATCCACACTTTTGCGCGACCGCCCGGTCACAATTGCCATTCGCGGGTAGATGCAACATGGGTGCGACCTACTTCGAAACGTATCTGCGAGCCCTTGACGATTGTGCAGATGTACAAGGCGTTCTTGGGGACGAATGGGTCATTCATCCGCCCAACCCCGACTATGGCTACGAGAGTACGCCCCGAAATGCGCTGACCTTCGGCTGCATGGGAGTGGATGGGGTTCATTACGCGATCTTGGCGACAGGCGATTTCGTCACCGATGGGTCGCCGGTGATCCAGATTTGCCCTATGGACTTTAGTGAACTTTATCAGGTGAAGAGTGACTCGTTCCTGATGTTCTTGGCCGACGGCTGTGGCATTCCTCGCGGCACGATGGAGGAGGTGTTCGCTGCCGAGCGGGCTGGAAAATCAGCGCTCGTGGTCTTCCTGAAAGAGCGATTTGAGATGCCGAGACTTCGAGATGAAAAGCGAACTCAGAAGTTAGCGCCGTATCTCAGATTTATTGAGCCCAAACCATGAGCGGGTGGCGAACCAGCCGCCGCGCGCTATCGCTGCCACGTCCGTTGACGAATGATGGCGCGGGGCGCTTCCACCCGCCGCTCATGAGGTCGCTCTTGGCAAGAGCTGTCTACTTGGCGCTGATGTCGTAGCACATCAGTTTTTCCTGCTCGCGCAAGTAGAGCTTGCCGGCCAGGATGACGGGGTGCGACCAACTGTTGCCCTTTTGGTAGGCCGGAATGAAGCTCCCCTTGAGGCGGTACTCTTCGGGCGTGGCTTCGATCAGGGCCACCACGCCGTCCTGGTAGCGGAAGATCAGGTGGCCGTCGGCGTAGGTCAGCGCGGCCGAACCGGTGCCGGGTCCGCGGAAATCGCTTCCCCAGACGATCTTGCCGGTCTTCCATTCGATGCAGGTGGGCAGGCCGTTGTTGTGCTTGGCGCCCGCGTACACATAGTCGCCAAGTTGGATCATGCCGCCGTGATGGTTTTGGAAGTCATTGCCTTTGAGGAAATAGACCTCTTCGGCGCTCACGCCAGCGGCCGAGGGCGAAAGCTTGAGGAGGGCCGCCCCGGTGTTGTAGCCGGTCGAAGCGAAGACGTAGTCGCCATTGATGATGGGCGTGGGAATGTTGGCGGTGCCATTGGCCACGCCGTCGTATCCCCACAAGAACTTGCCGTCTTTCGCGGCCACGCCAATCACGCCTCGCCCGGTGAGCTGCACGTACTGCTTCACGCCCGCGGCGTTGGAAATGACGATGGACGAGTACCCGGCCCCGTCTTTCCCTCGCTTGCTGTACTCCGGCACCGGCGAACGCCAGATTTCCTCGCCGGTTTTCTTGTTCAGGGCCACGATCATGGCCTCTTTGGCGCCGGGCGTGCACAGCAGCGTATCGCCGTCGATCAGGGGAGATTCGCTGTATCCCCAGCCCGACATCATTTGGCCGCCAAAGTCTTTGGGAAAACTCTTTCGCCAGAGAATTTTGCCGTCTTTCACGTCGGCACAAATCAGGTCGCCCTTCAGTCCGATGGCGTACACCCGGTCGCCATCGACGGTGGGCGTGCCATTGGAATGTCCGCCTTCACCCACGTCGGTGGCCCACAGTTCGCTGCCGTCTTTGGTGGAGAGGCAGATGAGCTGCTCGGTTTTTCCGCGGCGACCCAAGGTGAAAATCCGCTCGCCCTCGATCGCCAGGCTCGAATAGCCGCTGCCCAAACCTTCGGACTGCCACAGCAGCGGTGGCCCGGCGGGCGACCATGCTTTGAGCAGGCCGGTTTCGGCCGACTTGCCATCGCGATGAGGGCCTCGCCACTGCGGCCACGAGGGCGCCGTGGATGCTGGCTGGGACCAGGCAGGAGCGACCAGGCCAAACAACAAACAAGCAGCCAGCAGCAACACGCGGGGCATGGGTGGGGATCCTTTAGGCGGGGGGGCCAAAGTCGGGGGGCAGTTGCAATGGGTAACAGCCTACCATTTGGCAAGATAGATGCGTAGCGCAAAGATAAACGCCTGGATGCCCCCTGTCCTAGGGCGATCCAGGCGTTTTGTGGATTTTTCAGGCGTTTCGCCATGCGGCCAACCAGGGTTTGGCTGGTTTACCCAACCTTAGAATCCCAACCCGGCCGCCGCTTGGAAGCCGACCAGGCCCATGTCGGCCCCGGTGGTGTTGGCGTTGCCGGCGTTCATCCAGTATTGGGCTTCGTAGCCGGCCCGGATCCAGAGCTTGTGCCAGCTATATTGCAGGCCGAAGGCGGTTTCGCCAATCAGCAGGGTTTCGTCCAGGCCGTTGGCGGTGTAGTTGTTAATTCCGCCCGGCGTGCCGACCCACACGTCGGTTTCGCCAAAGATGGCCGAGCCGCGGGTGTTCACGTAGGCCGAGAAGCCCGAGCAGCCCAGGCAGCGGCGCAGTTCCATGGCGATGGTGGGGCCGGAGCCTTCAAACCGGTGCTGGTGCTGGAGGTTACCGCCGATGGTACCCGAGTTGCTAACCTGGTAGATCTGCTCGTTGCGAGCATAACGAATACCGGCAGCCAGCGTGAGCATGGCCCTGGGGAACAGAATGTCTTTGACCAGTTCCACGTCGGCGGTGGCCAGATCCAGGCTGTGCGAAGCCGTCATGGTATCGCCCAGTGCTCCCAGCAGGATTGCCTGGCCGGGGGTGCTGATCCCGCCCAAGGTGGCGCTATTAGGACGTGTTACCGAAGCAAAGCCAAACTGGCCCGGACCCAAAGTTTGGGTGACCGTGTCATCGCTTTCCAGCCGCCAGAATCGGCCTCGCACTCCAAAGCCGTCGCAACCTTTCACCGCGGCCCAAACGCGAACCGAAGCTTGGGCATCCCAATCAAAGGGAGTGGAGTTACCCGGCGTGGACAGAGGATTGGGCCCGGGATCGAGTCCCAGGGGAAAATTCGAGGTGGCAAACGCCTCGTTGCCCGCAAAGCTGGGCTGCAGAAACACGCCTTCGGCCCCAAAGCTAAACGGCCCGCAGGTGGTGCAATTGGTGCAACAGGGACCGACCGCTGAACACGAGGCGCCATATCCGCCTCCGGCCGGCATGGAGGGCGCTACCATGCCTTCTTCCATGGGGAAGGGCTGCATGTCATCGCCCGGCGGATAGGGCATTTCGCCCGGTCCGTAGACGACTTCGCCTTGATGGTACGGCGAGGGTCCACCCGGATAGGGCATGCCGCCCGGCGGACCCATCATGTTTCCTCGCATTTGCTGGCGGAGCATATTCAGCTCGGCCTGCAATTCGCTCACGCGATGCGAATGGTCGCCGGAACTTTCCCCTGCTTCCCACTCGGCCGGCCCCGGCACGCGCATCGCGCTGCCATGACTGGGAATCGGAAGCTCGGCTTGCGCCAAACGAGGTCGCCATTTAGGGCTGTAGGTATCTTGAGCCTGGACCGCAAGTGATCCGGTGCAAACGATGCCTGCGAGACATGCCCAACCAATGAGCCGTCGCATAGACGGTGCCTCCCGCGCGTAAAATTGCCAAGATCTTGGAGCCGCGGTCCTTCTCCCACGCTCTGGCAAGCTCCTCCGCAATGCACGCTGGGCAGGCTGAGGGAAGCCGGCAGCGCCACTGCGGAAGAAACCAGGCCGTTGGAAACAGGGCCGGAAACTCCACGGTATCGTTACATGTGAATTGAAAACTGATCTTCTCCAGCCGCCGGTTCCTGAATGGCAGCGGAACGCCGTTCAGAAGCTGGGGTCGTTGGCAACTGGATTACGCGGGAAAGGGCCGCTCTTCTACCGAGGGCCGGCCAGACTGGCAAGACCGGTTCAAGAAAAATTGCCACTCGATGTCAAGTTGCAGCCGGCAAACCTGAACGGCCAGAAAAGCCGTTGGTCGCCAATTCGCTGGGCAAAAGCGGGGTTGAGGTTCGAACCGGCGCCCAAGCGCTACTCGGCACGAAAGCGCCAGATTGAGAAGTCAGGCGTGCCTGGCCAGCGGCACTAGCAAGCGGTGTCGATCAGCACCGTGTCTTCGTGTTCGTAGCTGGGGGCGCAGCAGCAAATGAATTTGAGCTGCACCGTGCCGGTATTGGTGATGGTGTGAACCTCGCCCGGCGGAATGGCGATGGCGTCGCCCGGTTGGACCAGCCGCGTTTCCGGCCCCACTTCCAGGCGGCCTTCGCCCGTGAGAATGTAGTAAATTTCTTCGGTGCGAATGTGATAGTGCGGCGCGGTTTGCTGGCCTGGCTCCAGGCGGGCTTCGGCCAGGCTTTGATTGCGAATGGCCGAGTTGCGATGAGCGAGCAGCTCGCGAATTTCGGAACCATCCTTGGTAATAAAGGCCGGAACCTGGTCGATGTTCTGAACGTCCATGCTGTGTCCTCCGCGGCAGGTTGAATCTTGAGCCATCTGCGTGGGATTGAACCCCACCCCCTTGGCCGACGGCCGCGCTGAGCCACCTTCAGGTGAGTTGCCCTCAAGGGGGCTGCCCTCGGGTGGGCGATCCTCAAACGCAAGTCTTCGGCCAGCTGTTATCTCATGCTAGCGGCCAAACTTGCCGCGTTCCAGAGAGGCGCGCAAGCTCCGCGGCTCAACTGCCTACAGCTCCCCCCGCTCGCGCGGTTGGAAGAGCGATACGGGCGACTCGTCCAAGGGCTCCAATTTCAATACCGCGGTGTGCAGCTTGCCTGCTCGTTCGAAGACCACTGGGCACTCCCCGGCGGCCGCGAGGAGCAACTGCTGAAATTCGTCGCTGTTCGCGAACGGCTTGCTGTTGACGGCCTGAATATGGTCGCCTTGCTTCAGGCCGGCGTCGGTGGCAGGGGAACTGGCCGCCAGTCGGGTCACGATCGCCACGCCTGGCTCGGCTTCGTCCATTCGCCACGATAGACCCACCCGCACCGGATTGCCGTCGAGGGTGACCTGGAGGCTGAACTTTTCGCCCTGCCGTTCCACTTCGAACACCGACTGCGGGTTGGCCAGTTGCACCAGGCGTATCAACCGGCCGCCATCGGTTAGCGGCTCGCCGTTCAGTTGCATCAGCCGGTCGCCGACGCGGAGCCCTGCTTTGGCGGCGGCGGTGCCTGGCATCACGCGAGTGAGCA
Source organism: uncultured Pirellulales bacterium (assembly GCA_964445985.1). GTDB lineage: Bacteria > Planctomycetota > Planctomycetia > Pirellulales > S012-138 > CAYUMU01. The sequence goes on from CAYUMU010000007.1 coordinate 45,554, forward strand.
ACAAGCCCTCGCCCGCGGACCCCTCGGCCTCCCAGCCTACGCCCAACCGGCCAGGCAGCGGCGGCTGCGGGGCTTCGACCAGCTTTCGCAACTCGGGCGTTTCTCGCCGAGCCGCGGCCCGAAAGCCCGGCAACTCGTCGGCGTTGGCCAGGTCTTCCACCACTCCAAACGTAAAGCGCACCACGCGCTCCATGCCTTCGGGATTCAGCTTTTCGCTGTCGTCGCTGGGGCGATGGTAGTCGCCGTGCAAGCCGGTGTGCGGCATGAGAATGGGGATGGAGCGGGCAAAAAACGGATAATGATCGCTGTTCTCCTGGATTTCCCAGGTGAAATCAACGACCAGATCTTGCTGGTTGTGCCGGGCGACCAGCTTTCGCAGCCCCCAGCTGCTGCGGCTGCCGGTGAGTTCCAGCTTGTTGTCTCGCAGCTTGCCAACCATATCCATATTGATGGCGAACTTGACCCGGCTGAGGGGCAGGGTGGGTTGTTCGATCCAATGCTTGGAGCCCAACAGGCCTTTCTCTTCGGCATCCCACAGGGCAAAAAGAATCGTGCGTTTGGTGGGAAACTGCTGAAACGCCTCGACCAATTCGAGCAACGCGGCGGTGCCGCTGGCGTTATCATCGGCCCCGTTGTGGATATAGCCGGTGGGGCCAAAACTGTTCGACGCATTGCCGTAGCCCACGTGGTCGTAATGGGCGCCGACCACCACCACCTCGTGTTTGAGCCGCTCATCGGCGCCAGGCAAGATCGCCAGCAGGTTGCGATACCCGCTGCCAAAAGTTTGGAAGTACGTGCCGCCGTCGCCCGCCGGTTGCAGATTGTGCCTGGCGAACTCGCGAACCAGGTAGGCGCCCGCGGCATACCCGCCCCGACTGCCGGCCTCGCGGCCCTCAAAACTGTCTTCCGCCAGATAGAACGCGTGACGCTTGAGGTCGCGGCTGATGATCGACTCGAAAGCCATCGCCCGCCGGGCCGCCAGATTTTCGGCAGCCTCAAACGCCTGGGCTGTCGCCGCCAGCCCAAACATGCCAGAGCAAAGAAGAATCATGCGAAGCATGGCAGGGGGGGCTCACATGGGGCAGGAAAAAAATGACGGGCAGCCGTACATTCGGCCTACCGGTCGGCAGAGAATACCAAATGGGCATTTTGGGTGGGCGAGGGTCGGTATGCCCATGATAGCATCGGCCACAACCCCATAAACCGTAAGCGGCCTTGCTCCGAAGCGGAGAAAGAGTAAAATCCTCCCAAGTGACAGCACCTAACAGTGCGCCCAGTCCCCCCGGAGAGGTGGCTGAGTGGTCGAAAGCGCCGGTTTGCTAAATCGGTGAACGGGGTCAACCCGTTCCGCAGGTTCGAATCCTGTCCTCTCCGCTCATTTCAAAACGCCCTCTGCAACCCTTTGAAGCACAATGACTTGCAGAGGGCGTTTCGTTTGTCACAGTCAACTGTGCCAAAAAGACGAGCAGCGGACGCCCAGTACGCCTTACGGAGAGTCCTTCCGGTACAAGTGTGGCCTGTACCAGCAGAGCCATGGCGGCAAATGCGGTCATCATCATGTAGAGGGCATCGCTGCTACCCAGTTTGTGCTCAGTTGTGTTCGACAGCGGGCATTAACGCCTGGACGACTCCCAAGATCAGCGCGACCAACTCCGCCTTGGTCTGCTGGTGCAGTTCTGGTTTTGGTAGCAATATCACTTTAATTACACTACAGTTGTATTTCATCGACGGAAAACTGCTGAAATCTCGACCATCCCGCATTGAAGATGCCGCATCACTTCAACCACAGTTCGCTGGCGGTATTTCGCCATCTGAACGTCGATCTGAGCGCTCGCTACAGAAACGTGGTTGACGTTTTTACTCTTGCGAAGGCCGAGTTTCGCCTTCATCTTCGCCCTGCGGAGATCGCCGCTCGAATGCGGGACCGCGGAGCGCTGGTCTCCGACGAAGAAGTGGGCGAAGCACTCGACCAATTGGTCGAGTGGGGAAATCTGCAGGCCTATCACGACTCTGCCGAGGTCGCTTCGCTGGCGGACTTTCAGCGCCGGCACTTTCTGTATCAATTGACGGCCGCGGGTGAAGCTGCCGAGCGGGCCATTGCGGAGTTCTGGCTGATCCTGGACCGGCCGGTCACTTTGGAGACGGAAGCGCTCGCTCGCCTGAATGAATTCCTGGGAGAGCTTGGCGAACTGGGGCGGGATGCTGATCCAGACGAGGCCAAGGCGGCGCGAGTCTTGCGAACGATCGCCGCCGACGCGGAAGCGATCACTGCGCATGCGCAATCGTTCTTCCGCTGGCTGCACGAACAAACCGCGCAGCGCGGCGCCGACCTGGCGAGCTTCATTGCCTACAAAGAACGCCTGATCGATTATCTCCGCCGCTTTTTGGAAGAGCTGGCGAGTCAAAGTCCACTCATTAGTGAACGGATCCGCGACATCCAGCCTGCGATCGAGCGTCTTCTGCACTGCGCCGCTAAACAGGAAACGGCGGGGGCCTTTTCCATTGACGAAGCCGAACGCGAGCACCAATTCCAGTTGGCGCTGCAGCGTTGGCGGCAGCGTTGGCTTGGCCTGCACCGCTGGTTTGTGGGCGTGGCAGGCGCCCCGCAGGTCAAGCAACTCCGGTTAGCAGCCGGGGCCGCGATTCCCCAACTGCTGGACATCGCGGCGCAGTTGCACGACCAGCGGGCTATGCGCAGCAACCGCCGGGCCGACTTGCTGACGCTCGCGGGTTGGTTCCTGCAAGCGAACGACGACCGTCAGGCACACCGCTTGTGGGGAGCGGCCTTTGCCGCGCATCCGGTGCGGCATTGGCAGGTGAATCTGGCCACGCTCGAGCAGCGCGAACAGCAGCCCGTGCCGGCGCATCAAAGCTGGCTCGCCGCGCCGCCGGTTTACATTGCACCCGAACTCCGGCAAACGGGCCGAGTTACTCAATCGGCCCCGGCGCGGCCCATCGTCGACCGCTCCCACGAACGCCGCCTGCTGCGTTTCCGTCTGCGTGAAGCGCAATTGCAAGCGGCCCGAGCCCGGCAAAGCCTCCTGGCGGTCGGACGGCGGCGGCTATCCGAAATCGGTTTCCTGGAGCAGGAAGCGCTGAACTTGCTGCTCGAATTGCTCGATCGCGCGGCCCCGGCGCGAGCATCAGGGGATGAAGCGACGGCCACCAGCGAAGATGGCTCACTCGCCATCGTCATCGATTGGAACGTGCCCCGTCGAATCGCTTCTATTGAAACGTCGCAAGGCTGGTTGCATACTGACGATGCCAGGGTGCAGGTGATGGAAGCGAGCGACCTCGCTCATCACTCGGTGTCCCGTAGCGACGACACCGTGGCTGCGTCCGAAGTTTGTCCAGCTTGAGCGCCTCTCGATTGCCTCGTGTTCATGCCTGCTCCGCCCGAGCCCACTTCCGTTGATTCTCTCACCGGGCGTTCGGTTTCCAGCCGCACGCTCACGGCGGGGGCGCGCTTGCGGCGGGCAGCGGCAATCTCGGTCGAGTCCGAACGGCGGGCTGCGCTCGTCACCTTATTGAAACAGCCGATCTTGCCCGCGTCCGGCGCAACGGCGGACGCCTATCGCCTGGTCTGGCGGCATCAAGAGTACTTGCAGGATTGGCTCAAGCGGTTCCCAGGCTGGACCCTCGTCCTGCAAAGCGATGTGGCGCGACTGCGCAAAGAACCGGCCGGATTTGAAGACTGCACGCGCGGCGCCGCCGATCCCTGTAACCATCAGCCTCTCACGCGGCAGCGGTATGCGCTGCTATGCATCGTGCTGGCGGTTCTGGAGAGCGAGGAGCGGCAAACGACCTTGGGGCTCCTCGCCGAGCGCACCTCCCGGCTGGCCGCGGGCGATCCGCGCTTGCTCGCCCACGGCTTTCGGTTCGAACTGACACAGCAAGAAAGCCGGCGGGATCTGGTTTGCGCGATTCACGTGCTCGTCGATTTGGGAGTGATGGTTCGCAACGATGGCGACGAGCAGCTGTTCATTCACGGCACCGGCGACGCGCTCTATCGCATTCAGCGGCCCATCCTGTCGTCGCTGTTGTGCGTGAGCCGCGCCCCTTCGACTTTGCCGGACATGGTTTGGCCCGATCGCCTCGCGGCCTTGCATGAGCGGGAATTTCCCGATACCGATGAAGCCCGGAATCGGCAGTTGAGGCATCAACTCGTCCGCCGACTGCTGGACCAACCGGTGATTTATTACGCTCAACTGAGCGAGCAGGAATTGGCCTATCTCAGCAGTCAGCGGAGCCACTTGCTCAAGGAGATTGAAGAGGCGACCGGCCTGATTGCGGAAGTGCGCGGCGAGGGAATTGCCCTCCTCGATTTCGCGCAGGAGTTCGACGACATCGTCCTGCCCGAAGCGGGCACCTTGGGACACGCAACGCTGCTGCTTTCCGAGTGGCTGGCCCTGCAACTACGGTCGGGAAGCGCGGAGGGCATCGAGCTGGCGCTGATCGGCAAGCAGATGGCGTTGCTGGCTGCCGAGCACGAAACACATTGGAAAAAGGGGGTCACACAACCGGCCCATTGCGAGAAGCTGACGCGCGAGGTGTTGTGGCGGCTCGAAGCCCTCGGCCTCATTGAACTGCGGCGGGGCCTGGTGTTTCCGCGCCCCGCCATTGCGCGTTACGCGCTGCGAGTCGCGGAATGAATGCACCTCTGGCAGCGGACGGAACATCCCCTTCCGCGTTTTCCGCGGAGCTCGTCGAGCGATTGCTCCAGCGGCAATTGCCTTTGCCCGGCCGCGAGCGCTGGCAGCCCTTGCGGGCGGGCCTGGTCAATATTTTTCTCTTCGAAGATGAGCGGTTTCCTTTCGCTGACGGCCGGCTGCTGATTCGCGGCATCAACGCTTCCGGCAAAAGTCGAGCGCTCGCGTTCCTGCTCCCCTTCTTGTTGGATGCCAACTTGAGCGCGACACGGCTGGAACCGGATCGGGACGCACAGCGGCAGGTGCCCTGGAATCTGCTCATGGGAGAGCATCACGATCGGCTGGGATACAGCTGGCTGGAGCTCGGCCGGCTCGATCCAGAGCGGGGAGCGGAGTACCTCACGCTGGGCTGCGGTCTGAAGGCGATCAAGGATCGCGGCATCGTCGAACATTGGTTTTTCTCCACGCCCCGCCGCATCGACGCCGATTTGCAACTCGTCACGCCGCACCGCACCGCCCTCACCAGACGCCAACTGAGCGAAGCGCTCGACGATCGGGGCCAGGTTTTCGAGCGGGCGCAGGATTATCGCCGACTGGTCGATGAAAAACTGTTTGGCTTGGGCGAGCGCTACGACTATCTGATCGAATTGCTCCTCTCGCTCCGGCAGCCGCAACTGGCCAAGAAGTTGGAACTCGAGCAGCTCGAACTGGCGCTGCAGGAATCGTTGCCGCCGCTCACGGAGAGACTGCTGACGACGGCGGCGGAGGCATTTCGTTCGCTCGACGAAGACCGGCGTCAATTGCGGGAGGCGCGGCATGCCTGGGAACGCGCGGCGGCCTTTTTGGAACCCTATCGTCAACACGTGCGCTGTGGCCTGCGCCGTTCCGCTGAGCAAGTGCTGGGGGCTCAGCGTAAGTTCGACAACGATAGCCGTAAGGTCCGCAATCTGGAACAAACGGTTAAACAATTGCATGCGCAGCGGCAGGAATATCAGTCGGCGCATGAACGAGCCCAGCAGGAAGCAGCCGACTATGAATCCCAGATTCGCGTCCTGCAGGAGAGCGAAGCGGCGCGCAACGCTCAACGGCTCACCAATCTGAGATCCAGTGTCGAGCAGGCGCAGGCGGCCCTGGAGCGGCAGGAGAATGGCTTCGCTCAATCCGAACAGCAGACTCAGCGCTTCGCGGCGAGGTTGGCGGAAGCGGAAGAAAGTTTCAACACCCGCCAGCAGACCGCGGCCCGGCAATCTCAGGCCGCTGGCAAACTCACCGTTCCGGTACCACTCGTCCGTTTGCAAGCGGATCGACTTGGCCCGCTGCTCAGTCGTGGCGATTGGTCCACCGCGGAAGCCGATCCGGTGTTTGCCGCGTTGCAGAAAGAAACCCAGCGCTGGAATCGCCAGGCCGAACGATTGAGCAAGGCCAACGAAGAACTCCGCAAGCTGCACCAGCACTGGCAGGCGCAGCAGACCGTGCTCGCGCAGCGGGAAGCGCAGCAGCAGGCTCAGGCGGAACGAGTGACCGCCCGCGCCGCCGCGATCGTTCGAATTCGCGGCGAGCTTTGGCAGAATATTGGTGATTGGCTGGCTGCGTCCGGTGAATTGTTTGCGAAGGTCAATCCGCTCGCTGAGCTGGAACCAGCCTGGCTCGCCTGGGCAGAGCACACGGAAGGTCGCGATCCGCTCGCCATTGCCGCCGACGCCGCCTATCAGCAACGGCTGGGCGAGATTTCCGCCAGGCAAGCCGGGATCGAACAACAGCGGGCGCTGCTCGAACAACAGATTCAAACCGCGGAGCGCGAGCTCGCGCGCCTGCGGTCTGGAGGCGAGATCGTTCCGCTGCCGCCTGCCACGCGCGAGGTCGCCTTGCGCGAAGCTCGCCCGGGGGCTCCGTTCTGGCGACTGGTGGACTTCGTTCCGGCCGTTCCCGCGGAGGAACACGCGGGCTGGGAAGCGGCGTTGCAGGCTGCCGGTTTGCTCGACGCCTGGCTCCTTCCCTCGGGTCAATTGAAGAACGAGCGCTGCGAGGTGTTCTTGCTCGCCACAGGAGAAGCGCTACCCTGGGACCGGCAGTTGTCGCGTGTCCTGCGTTTTGCGGGACCAGCCGGAACGATTAGCGAAGAACTGCTGAACGGAGTGTTGCAACGCATCGGTGTGGGAGCTGAAGCAGGGGGAGTTTGGGTGGATCGCGCGGGGCGCTGGCAGAATGGTCCGCTCCACGGTCATTGGGAAAAGGAGGACGCCGAATTCATCGGCACTGCCGCCCGCGAACGAAACCGGCAGCGGCGGCGGCAGTCACTGCAGCGGGAGATCGAATCCCACCAGGTCGAGCAACTTCGCTGGCGGAAGGTTCATTTCGCGCTGCGGCAATCCATCCTTCATTTGGATGGACTCCGCCAGCGTTATCCCAGCGATCAACCGCTGCGCACTGCCTTGCTGGAGCTCGCCTCTGCCGAAGGATTGCTGGCCGAAGCGGAGACCGCGACGCAAATCGCCGCCGGAGAGGAAGGGAAGACCCGATCTGCTTATGCCGAGCGCCAGGACGAACGGAATCGCGTCGCGCAGGAACAGGGCTTGAGCGAATGGGCAGAACGCCCGGCGGAATTGGCCGATCAGTTGAGCCAGTATGCAACGGGGCTGACACTGCTCCAACGAGACTTTGCCGACGCGGCGGCGGCGCACGTGGCCGCCGTCCGCGGCCAGGCCGATCATTCCGCGGCGTCGGCGAAACTGGCGACCGCGCGGCAGGACCTGGAGACGACCAAGCAGGAAGTCCGCCGGCAGCAGGTGGAACTGGAAACCTTGGAAGCCACGCTGGGAGCCGCCGAGACGGAGATCAGCCGCCAGTTGACGGAAGCCAAGGCGCGGGCACAAGCGGCGAGCACGGAGGCCGGCAAGAATTTCAAGCTGTCTGCCGAGGCTGCAGCGCAGATCGGCGCGAAGGGAGAGCAGATCGCGGAGCTCACCGCGACCCTGACCGAGCAGAGCGAAGCCCGCCGCACCGCCAGCGCCGCGCTGCAAAGTCTCGCGAGTCGCGGACTGTTTTCCTTCGTCGATGATCTCCCCGAACTGCCGGACGGCGTCTGGTCGCTCACGCAGGGCCTGGAATTGGCCCGCGCGATCGAGCGCGCCTGCGATTCAACAGACATTGCGGATGAAGCCTGGAACAAATCGCAAACGAAACTGCATCAAGCCCACCAACTCCTCGGCAGCGATCTGGCCAGTCACGATCTAACCCCCGACCTGGAAGTGCTCGCGGATGGCCTGCAACTGGTGCAAGTCGCTTTTCGCGGCGCGCTGCTCCGGATCGATCAGCTAGTCGTGCAGCTGCGTTCCGAAGCTGACGAACGGGAATTGGTGCTCAGTGAAAAGGAACGGAAAGTCTTTGAGGACTTCATGCTCGGCGAGGTGGGCGCGGAACTGCATCAACGGCTCGCAGCCGCCGTGGAGCAGATCGACCGGATGAACGCCGAAGTGCTCCGCCGCCCGATGAGCACCGGCATGCAGATGCGCTTTCGTTGGGAACTGGCCGAGGATGCGAACGACGAGCTCCGGGCAGCCCGGGAGATTCTCGCTCGCGCCCAGGCCACCTGGTCGGCCGACGAACGTCAGTTGCTGATTGCCTTCCTGCAGAAGCGGATTCAGAGCGAACGGGACCAGGATCCTTCGGCCGCCTGGCAGGCTCATTTGCAGTTGGCCCTCGACTATCGCCGGTGGCATATTCTAAAGATTCTCCGCCGGGCGAACTCCGCTCAAAATTGGAGTACGCTGACGCGCCGCACTTACGCGGCCCTCAGCGGCGGCGAGAAAGCGATCGCCCTGACCGTGCCGCAATGCGCCGCGGCGGCCGCTTACTACGCTTCGGCTCATCCGCACGCGCCGCGGTTCATCTTGCTCGATGAGGCTTTCGCCGGCGTCAGCACCGATAATCGCGGCAGTTGCCTGGAAATGTTGGTGGCCTTCGACCTGGATGTCGTCATGACCAGTGAGAACGAACGGGGCTGCTATCCAGGAGTTCCCGCGCTCGCCATCTGCCGACTATCGCGAGCCGCCGATCTGAAGGTCGTGCTCAACGACGTGTTTATCTGGAATGGCAAGCAGCAGCAAGGACCGTTTGAAGTGACCGCGAATGCTGCAGTCTCCGAGGAATTATCCACCGCGTTGCCGGCAGCCAAGAAAAATGGCGAACTCTTCTGACTTGCCATCGCTAGTCGAACTACTAAGACAGCCGGACTTTCGCCGGTTGCTGAGTCGTTTGGTAGCGCGCCTCCACCAAGGTCGCGATTTGAGTGGTCAGCTGCGTTTGACGGCAGTTTCTGAACCAGAACGAAACGCCCTGGGCAGGTTGCTGGGAACTCCCTTTCGCGGTCGCAAGTCGATCGCCATCGAGCTCGATGTCCTCGCTCAATTTGCGACCCGCGATGGACATTTCCCATCGCTGGCAGCACTGGTGGAAGCTGCTCACGGCGAAGCAATCACGGCGAACCGCGCCGCGCACCTGGATCGTTCCAACGAGTGGAAACAACTCTGGCGTGACCAACTCCAGGACGGCAATTTTCCGCCCCGCGTGACAGCCTGGTTAACCCAGCCGCGCGTTCAAGCTTGGATTCGCCGCAGCGCTCAAGCAGACCTGCGAAACACGAAAGCACTGCTGCATAGCTTGCAATGTCTGCTCAGGTGCTTGCCGCTGAAGTCACCGACGCTGTTAGCGCAATTCGCAGCCGAAACCGCGGGCTCCAGTCATGCGCTCGATAGCGATACTCCGCTGGGCCGCGTCGTGCTCCAAGCGCTCGCGGTGCAATGGGATCGGCCGCAACCAGGCTCCGCAGCCGATGTGCGGGCGCTCTGGTCGCTCGCCGGGCTGGTGCGCGATGAGCTTTCCACCACGGTCCTTGCGCTCAACCTTCCCGCGCGCCCGGGAAGCTCGCTGGGCGACATCCTGATTCGGCTGGGTCAAGCAGGTCAGCCGGCCAGGTTGACCTTTCGCCAGTTGCAGGAGGCCTGCCAATTTGATCCGTCGCCTTGCCGAGAAATCTTTGTGTGTGAAAATCCCGCGGTCATGGCCGCGGCGGCCGATCGCTGGCGGGTCCGCGCCAAGCCGCTCGTCTGCGTCGAAGGGCAGCCCAGCCTGGCGGCTCAGGTATTGTTGCAATCGCTGGTTCGGCAAGGATTTGTCTTGCGCTACCATGGCGACTTTGATTGGGGCGGAATTCGGATTGCCGCTGGGATCTGGAACAAGTTCTCCTTCCAGCCTTGGCGATTTGAATGCGCCGACTATCTCGCCGCGCCACGAGGGCGCACACTCCAGGGTGAATATGTAGAATCTCCCTGGGATTCCACCTTATCCAGTGCGATGCAGCAACGTGGCGCCGCGGTTCATGAGGAAGCCGTGATGGAGCAACTGCTTCGCGACTTAAGCGGCGATCAAATTGCTCCCTTCGTCGAGATTCCCCAATGGTCAAGGAAGTGAAGCATGAACGATTCTGCGACGGTCGAGTGGCTGGCGGAAGCGATTGGACGAGCTACCAGAACCGCCAGGTTCTGTGTCACGGGTTGCTTGCCCGACGTCGATCCAGGTCTCGAAGCCGAGGGTGTGGGCGCTGTTCGGCTTCCATTGAAACTAGGAATGGCCAGACGCTGCCGCTGAAGTCATTCATCGTTACGGCGTGCCGCGAGTTCGGCTGGAATGCGTTCGAGCGGGAGTTGAAGCAATTGCTCTCCGCGCCGCAGAATACCCGCTCTTGCGCGACGAGACGTGCTTCTTCCTGGCGATCGACTTGGCTAAACAGAACTGGCGGGAGGATGCGCAGGCTTTTTACGCGAACCGACAATAGAATTGGCCAGCGCTCGCGGATTGAAGCCCAATCATCGCCGATCCTCCGCTTCCAAGGCGTGAATCAGTTGAGCCACCTCGCGCCAAGGCATGTTGCCCGGCATCCGCAGCACGCGCCCGCCGCGCAGCTCGATGGCCAAACCTTTGTGTGGCAAAGACGGCGAAGTCTGCGCAGCCACCACCACCGGCATAAAGGCGGGCCGCTCCGGCTGGCTGGCCTTGGCGCGCTTGTTGCCAACAACCGCCACCTTGGCATCGCGAGCCACAATCTCTCGCCGCCAAACGTAAAACGCCGACTCGGCGAGCGCTTCGCGACGGCAAAAGCCCGCACCGAAAGCCCGCTGGCGGCAAACTCAGCCAGCTTGCCCCGCCAAAACAACTCCCGCTCGGAACTCAAAGCCTGCCCACCCCGCGACAACCCAGCCATGCACACCCTCCAAGGAAGAACTCGGAAAGCGAGCAGATTGCCATTTCAGCAGCCAAGAAAAAAGACGCGGTTGGCGGAACGCTCACACCAAAATGATCGCCCAAGCCGACCCGGCTCCGCTCCACGTCACCAGCATCAAATCCGCCAATTATGCCGCCCGTTCCGGCGAACTGGTGCAATGCGACGCCAGCAGTGGCTCATTCACCGTAACATTGCCAGGCAGCCCTCGCGTGAATCAGGTTGTGGGCGTGAAGCTGCTCGAAACCACCGGCGGCAACGCCGTGACCATCGCCCGCAACGGGAACGCGATCGAAGGCGAAGCGGGCGACCTCGCGCTTCCGCTCCCGGTCTGGCGTTGGCCTGCCGCACGTTCATGGTGGAACAACCCAAGCTGTCCCCGGATTTACCTAGTCCTCCGCCGGCTATTCCTCGCGCCGAAACCAGTCCACCGTTAACTCTCCGTCCTCCACAACCACCATCACCGCGCCATCGCGGGCCGTGTGCAGCACCCGTGCCCCGTGCGCTTCAAACGCTTCAATCACCTGAGCATCGGCGCGAGCGAAGCCGCCGCTGATAACGACCCACTCCGGCAACGACCAGGCGGCAAAGCCGGGCGGGTCGCTGCGGCTGCTGCCGTGGTGGGGCGCCAGAATGACATCGGCATCGAGCTGGGGCCGGTTCAGCAATCGCGCCAGGCCGGCCCCTTCCACGTCGCCGGTGAGCAATATTCGTTTGCCCTGGTATTCGACGCTGAGCACCAGGCTGTTGGCGTTGTCGCTGCCGGCGACGCCTTCGCGAGGCGGATGGATGCAATCGATTTGCGCGCCGAGCCCTGCCGGGATGGGATCGGCCTCGTCCCACAGCAACCGAATGGGCACGCCCGCCGCGTCGATGGCGTCGCGCAGCACGCGAACCGCCGCGGAATCGTCGGCGTCGGGCGGGCTTCCACCGGCGCGGTCCCCGCCCGATTTCTCCCACATGGCAGGCGACAAGTAAACCACGCCCACCTCGAACTGCCGCAGCAATTGCGGCAGGGCGTTGTAGTGGTCCACATCGGCGTGCGAAACCACCACGGCGTCGATGCGAGTCAGCCCTCGCGACCACAAGTAAGACGCCACGCTGCGGGCCCCGCCCGGGGGTGAACCGAGCCGGCCGGCATCATAGAGCAACGTGGCGCCGTCGGGCAGATGCACGGCGACCGCGCAGCCATGTCCCATCGATAGGAAGGTGCATTCCAACTTGCGCGGCGGCCCGCTGGGCCAAATTTGCGGCACCAACCACAGGGCGCACCAACCGCCCAGCAGCAGCAGACCTGCCCGGCGTTTGTAAGGATGTCGCGGCCAGGCGGCCCAGCCGAGCAGCACCACATAGAACATGGCCACCAACCACGGTTGCGGCCCGGCCACCCAATGATGATTGCCTGGCAGCCGGCTTCCCCAATCAACCACGGCGTCGATCGATTGCAAGCTGGCGCGGCACGCGGCGGCCAGCACGGCATCGAACCACGGCGAGAGCCAACCAAACAGCAAGAGCGCAAAGCCTGATAACAGGGCCACGCCGATGGGCAACGTGAGCAGCGGGCTTAATAAAATTGCCACCGGCGAAACCAGGTGGAACCGCAACATAATCAGCGGCAAAGTCACGGCCCAAATCACGGCCGAAATCAGCGTGGCCCTCAACCACCACCGCCACAGCCAAATGCCGGCGCGAACCGGCCGCGAGCGACCTTTTTCCGCCAACTTCTCCAGCGTGTCTCGCTCTTGCCAGCGCAGCCAATGAGGGCCAAACCAGGCCAGGGCCCCCACCGCCAAGAACGAAAGCTGCGGGCCGGCGCGAAACAAGTCGGCCGGATTGCGCCACAAAATGAACAACGCCGCCGCGGCCAGGCAATTGAATGTCAACGTGGGACGCTGCGTTGCCAACGACAAACACAAGAGCACGATGAGGGTGGCCGCCCTCACGGCCGAAGGGTCGCCGCCGGTCATGGTGGCGTACAAACAAGACAGCCCGGCCACCATCACCAAGGCTAGGCGGCGGGCGATCAAACCGCGCCGCAACAGGTACAACAAACTTCCCGCGAGAATACCAACGTGCAAGCCGGAAATCGCCAGAAAATGGATCGTATTGGTATGAAAGAACACCTCGGTGCGACTGTAATCGAGTTGCTCGCGCGACCCCAGCAGCAGCGCCGCCGCCAACCCCGATTGGCCTGAGCCCAATTGATCCCAGAGCCGCTGATTGCCATGGGCGCGCATGTAATCGTAAAACCGTTGCTCGCTCCAACCCCCTTGGGCCAACACCGTCACGCAATCGGGATAGTTGCATTGCAGCGAGCAGGTGATGCGATCGGCGCGGGCGTGCTCGGCAAAGTCCATTTCGCCTGGGTTGCCGGCGGGAATAGTTCGACGCACGCGGGCGAACACTTCCAACAAATCGCCAGCCGCCACGCCGAGCAAATGCCCATCCACCATCATCACGGCCTTGCCGGTGGCAGGCCGCCATGCCTGGCCAAACCGCAGTTCCACCACCTCCACTTCCAAACGGCTGCGCTCGCCCGAGGGGATCGCGCGGAGCGGATCGAACTTTTGGGCCGGCAACCGCCGCGGGGCTTCCAAAGCTCGAACGCGCAAGGCGACCGGTGCATCGTCCTCGCTGGCATAGTGAGCCAGGTCGTCGACCGGAAACAGATGCCAGTCGAGATGATTCCAACCGCCCGCCCAAGCGAGAATCGCCGCCAGCATCAGCACCGCGGCAATGTCGCTACGGCCGCGAAGATGCAGCAGGACCCAGCCGGCCAGGGCGGCCACGGCCAAACCGCACCAGACCCCAAATGGCAAGGGTAGAACGGTGTCTGACAGAATACCAACGGCGACCGCGGCAAACACCCAAACGAGCGGATGACGATTTCTCGCCAGCCGTTTGGGCGGCAATGGCTGAGCCGGTTCCGCCGCCTCTTGGGCGGCGGAGTCCGGCGGCGATGGGAGGATCGCGCCCGAAGGTGCCACCAGAATTGCTCCTGGTTACGCTGACACGTTGGCCTGACACGACCCGTCAGCATAAGCAGGGAAAACCTCAGGGTAAATCAAGAATTTTTCTTCGAGGTCGCCTTCGAATGAATCCTCGCTGTCGGTCTGACTGCTGGTGCGGTTCGTCTTGAAGCTGGGGCTCGCGTCGACGTGATTAAATTCCTCGAAGGCGGCTGAACGGCGATTCACCCACGGAGATCGATTTGCCGGATCACCGGTTCGGGTGTGGAAGCTCAGCGCGGCTGGGCTGAAGGCGCCTGCTTGCCGCCTTCGAATTTTTTGGGCATCGCTCCTTCCCGCCAAGCCGACTCGCCCCCGGGCTTGAAGCCAGGCCTCCCACCTTTTTTGGCCCCATGGTGAGCAGCCCCAACAGCGATTCCGCCCTCGCCCTTCCTGATGGTCCCCATGGCGACCGGCGCCCTTTCCGCGGGGCCAGCGGTTCCCATGCCAGGCAGTTCGGCATGGCCTTTTGACTGGTTTTTCCTCGCTGCCCAAACGCTTCGTGCCGGGTTTTGCTTGAATTGGCCCAGTTTCCGCATACTATCTATTTATGCCGGTTGTCGGGGTCATCCGCGGCAATTGGGCTCCCTAGCTTGGCAGTCCGCCGGCAATGTGATGTCTGGGCGGGAAGGTTCTTACGAGTTGCTGGAGTGTCGTCCATGGTGTGGTTACTACGTGGGATCTGCCTGGTTGCGTTGTCGGTAATCGCGACGATTGTGACCTGGCAAATACTCCAATCCCAACAGCCTTCGCCAGAAGGAAACACGCCGCTCGCATTTGCCGGGCGCCCTCTGGAGGGCGATCCGCAAGCCACGGGGCCGATCACCACGGCACCCGTTACCGCCGGAGACCAGTTGAGTGGCGGCGCCGCGCACCCCACGCAACGGCCACCCATCGAAAGCGTGCTTCCTTCCCCAGATGCGCTTCAGCCAGGCTTAGGGGCAGGTGGTCCCTACTCAGGCGCCGACGACGTCCATCGTGAGTTGAAGAATCCGTTGATGCGCGGCCTGGGGCAGATGATTGAAAGCAACAATGAATTATTCGAACAGGCGGGAGCCGGTGATTTGGGCGACGGCTTGCTCGCCGCCGATGAGATACTGTGGAATGCCAAGCAGCAAAACGCGGAAGCGATTCGCCAGGCAAATCGCCAGGTGCGCCTGCCGGGCCAATCGCCAAATGTCGTCTTGATTACGGTGGCCGGTCTCGGCTGTTCGTCGGCCAGCGAACTCGATGGCCGGGCCGAGACAATGCCTGCATTGCACCGTATTGCCCAGCACGGTTTAACAGCCCCCATGCCGTCGTTTGCGTTGCCAGAAGAACAGCACGCCTTGGCAACAGGGTTGCGCCGCCCAGGCGGCAACCCGGAAAGCGATGCGGCGAGGTTCTCTCGATCGCTATGGCAGTCGGGATACGCCACCGCCGCCATTGGTGATGTTTCCTTTTGGGGAGTCGGCGATGCTCAAGCGGAGTGGGAAGCGTGGCTCGGTTTCCGCCAGTCGAACGAGGTATGCGCCTTTCCTGAGTATGTGTGGAGCAACGGGCGAAGGATCGGGCTGGCTCGAAATGGGCAAACCAAACCAAAGCAGCCGGCGATCCAACTGTTCGCGCAAGAAGCCCTCGCCTACCTGCAGCGGCATCGTCGCGGCCGTCCCTTTGCCTTGTGCGTTTCGCTAACGGTCGACGATCTTCGTGCCAACAAAGCAGCCGCCGCCACGCCCACGGATATTCAACGTTTGGCCTGGGGCGAGGTCGACGATGTGATCAATCTGATCGAAATGCAGATCAATCATCTAGGGTTGGCGCCCAACACACTGTTGATGATTGTGGGCTTGAGCGACTCGCCGCGGTCTTCCTTGGTGAACTTGGGCGGCACATCGGCTCAACGTGGCAACCTGATCGTGGCGCGCGGGCCAGGCAGCTTTCCCAGGGGAGTGCAGTCACTGTCGCCGGTGCGGCAAGAAGACCTGCTGCCCACCGTGCTCGATGCCATATTCTCGCAACGGCGTCCGCAAACCATCGATGGAACGTCTCGTTGGAGCGAGTGGCGCAGCGCCAAACCTGAACCCTCTCAAGCCGCCCGGTTGCCGTAGCGTTTAGAGAATGCGAGTCGTGGTTGATTCATAACCCCTCGCTTCAGGAAGGGAGTTTTACAAGCAACCTTCACTGACGCTCTGGCTTGCCAAGAAATCAGCCTGAAAGAAAGCAAACTGCGGTGGAGTGCTCAAACATGATTTGTTCCCGCTGGCGTTCGCCCCGCTCTCGCATCGCGCAGCCCCGGTTGCCGTTCTTTGTCTTCGCCTGGATTGCCGTGGCCAGCCTGGGGAACGGCCCATGCTCGCTGGCCATTGCCGATGACAGCCTGGTGACTGAAAAGGCGGCAGACAATCAGGCCGAGGCGGCTCAAAAAGTTGAGAACGAAGCCGCCACGAAGGAGGCGGCAGGCCGCGCCGAACAGCAAGCAGCGGCCGCGGAAATGGCTGCCTGGCTGGAACGGCTGCGGGGTACGAAGCGCGTCGAATTCGAGCTCAAGGACGAGGCCGCCATTGAGGAGCGGTTGCGAAAGGATCTGAAGTACCTGGCCTCCGACGCCTTGGAAGGCCGAGGACTGCGAACACGCGGCCTGGAGTTGGCGGCGGATCATATTGCGATCGAATTTGCCAAAGCAGGGCTGGAAACAAATGTGCTGAACGGCGAGCCGTTTCAGTCCTTTCAGACCTACTCCGTGGAGCGATTGGGCGAGAAGAACCGTGCCGTGCTGGTGGGGCCGGATCGTCATCGTCAAGAAATGACGCTCTCGGTCGATTACCTGCCCTTGGCCGCAGGCATTTCGGGCGATGTCGATGCACCCCTGGTCTTTGTGGGCTACGGGATCTCAGCCCCCGACTTGGGTTACGACGACTATGCCGGCATCGACGTGCGCGGCAAAGTCGCGGTGATGCTGCGACACGAACCGCGGCAGGCTGATCCGGAGAGCGTTTTCGACGGGGTCAACAACTCTCCGCACGCGTATGTTTCGCGAAAGATCACTAACGCCGTCGAGCGGGGCGCCGTGGCCGTGGTGCTGTGCAGCGACAAGGTTCTGGTGGATAAAGAAGCCGGTCAGCGAGCTCCCGCGAATCAGGGTGGCGTAACTTCTGACCGGCTGCTGAACTTTCGCACGCGTCCCAGCGATCTTACTCCCAAGGTGCCGGTCATTCACATGCGGCGACCCGCATTGGAGAATGTGCTGACCTGGGGCGAGTTGCGATCGCTAAGCGAGCTTGAAGCGGCCATCGATGCGGATCTCAAGCCGCAGTCGTTTGAAATACCGGGTGTCAAACTCATGGCCACCACGCAAATCGAACACCGTCAAGGCGGACTGAAAAACGTGATTGGCATCTTGCCCGGCGCCGGCGACCTGGCCGAAGAAACGGTGGTGGTTGGCGCTCACTATGATCACTTGGGAATGGGCGGAGGAGGATCGCTGGCCCCCTGGACGGTCGCCATTCACAACGGCGCCGATGACAATGGCTCGGGTACGACCGGCCTGTTAGAAATTGCCCGGCAAGTGGCCGCCAGAGCCGGCGACACGCGCCGCCGAATTGTGTTCATTGCCTTTTCCGCTGAGGAATCAGGGCTGATCGGCAGCCAGTTTTACGTGCGCCGGCCTGCTTTCCCCCTGGAACAAACCGTGGCCATGGTCAATCTCGACATGGTGGGCCGCTTGCGTAATGAGCGCGTGACGATATCCGGAGTAGGCACGGCAGCCGAGTTCAGCGAAATGTTGACACGCACCTCCGCTCCCTACCAGTTGGAAGTGCGCAAAGACCCCAGCGGATACGGCCCGAGCGACCACGCCTCGTTTCACGCCCGACGGGTGCCAGTGCTGCACTTTTTTACGGGCTTGCATGCCGACTACCATCGCCCCAGCGACGACTTCGACAAGATCAACTACGAGGGCATCCGGCGGATCTCGCTGATGGCCACCGACGTGGTCTTGGAGTTGGCCGAAAGTGAAAAGCCCGTCACGCGTCGGCAAGGAGGCGGGGGCGAGTTGGAAGAACTGCTGGGAGGTGACGCGGGCGACCTGGAAGCCCTGCTGCGACCGCAACCAGTTTTGGGCGTTCGACTGGCTGCCGTGGCCGAACCGGTTGAAGGTGTAAAAATTGTGGAAGTGTATCGGGGGACCCCCGCCGAGGCCGCCCAATTGCGAGAAGGCGATGTCATCGTCGAGGCCAATGGCGCCAAGGTCGCTACCGTCGAAGCGATGCAAGCCCTGGTCCGCGGGCAAAAGCCTGGCGATGACTTAACACTCTTGGTGCGTCGAGGCGAGATCGACCTGGAGACAACCGCCAAGTTAAGACCGCGGTAGTTTGCGAGCAGGCCGCCGCGCGTTGTCCATCTGAGTGCAAGTTCGTGGCACTAGCCTCCTCCCCCCGGGTTGCCGCCGACCACGCGTTAATGATGGTAGCCCTTTTTCGTGGCCGCCTTGGGGCATAATTCATGGGAAACGTCGCCCCCGGTTCCAGCCTACTGGCCGACTGCATCGCATGCTTACGCCGGTGGCTGGCGTAAGCATGCATCCCTCAGTTGCAGCTCATGCAATCTTGACCTAGGGAATGATCGGCGGTGCTGGTGGTGCTGGTGGTACTGGCATAGGCCTGGCGGCTGGCTGCGGCAACGCCGGCGGCTCGAAAGGAGCGGGCGGTTCGTTCGTCATTGGGAGCACTTCTTCGACCGACTGCAGCTCGAAGGAGCGATAAACTTGCTCAAAGATGTCGTTGGCATAGGGCAGACCTGGCGAAGCCCCAAAGCTGACCGCCTCTGCCTGCTGCACGGGGATCTGCATGTAGTTGTAGGGGCGGAAGTAGTAGTAGGCCCCTTCCGCCTGATAGGGCGTACGCTGGTACATGTTGCCGGGGGCTTTGAAGGGCCGCGGCAAGCCATGCCGGGTCCAAAAGCCGCAACCGATCAGACAGCCATGCTGGCAGCATTGATCGCACGACTGGCAGCTCGACGCGGCGCTAGTGCAACTTTGACATTCACCGTGGCCGCCGCCAATGGGCAGAGCCATTGCTAATGACAGAATCAATGTGGGGCCCATCTTCAACTCCTGTAAACGGACGTTGGCCGGGGAAATTCGCCGCGGCGATATTGGTCAATTAGCTCGGAGATTCCTCATGTGGACCTAAGCTGCGCGGGCTCCCATCGTTGGGGAAGTCAAGCCAGTCTCGCGTGCACGCGGTCAGTCACCAGAATCTCTATATTCGGTAAGTCGGTGGGGGGGCCAGCAATTAAGAATCAAAACCCGCTCGTCGCGCAAAGATTGCGCGACCGGTAGACTTGATGTAGCGTGCGTAAACCGAAGCAGCCGTTCGACTCCCGCCGAATAAAGTTCTCAACGGGGCGAGTTTCCGATTCATTGTGAGAGCAATGCCAGCTCTGCATCCTCATACTTAGCGAGGGTAAACCGCAAACGGACGCTGAGGCATTAAGGTTCTCCGCGGCTTGCAGAGATGTTAACGAGCAAGAAACTGAACGAGCAATTGCTTTCCACGGAAGATATGCCGGCTCTTGCTAAACAACCGCGGTCAGTAGTGTCGAAAGAAAAGAATGAATCGGATTGTTCGGCAAACCCGATTCAACTGGCTCCCCCCGCTTGGCAGCCGGAAAAACCCGAGAAGGTTTTGAGACCCAGAACTTCAAAGACGACAAGGTTAGGCAGACCCATGAGCATTTGGATCCCTTTAAGAAGGCGAGGTTGGTGGTTATCCGTCCCATTGTGGGCGGTAATGGTTGCCACAGGTTGGGCTCAAGTCGGCGTTCGGTTGCCAAATTTTAGCGATATGCAGTCGCTAGAGCATCCGGGAGAGGCCGTGCGAGATAAAGAGGCCAGCCTGATCGACGAAGTTCTTACCCCAGAATTAATCTTTCGCGTCGTGCCCAACCAATCCAAGGTGATTCGCACCAAGCTGCCCGTCACCCGGCTGGCGATCACTGACCCAAACATCGTTGAAGTTAACGAGTTTGGCCCCACCGAGTTGGAAATCATCGGAGTCAAGGCGGGCGAAACCACCATGACGTTGTGGTTTACCCAGCCCGGCGGACAATCGACCATCTTGCGCTACCTGGTTCGCGTGGCTGCGAATGAAGCAGAGCAATATCGGGCCGAAGTCGAATTCGGCAAATTGCAAACGCGCATCAACGAGATGTTTCCGTATAGCCAGGTGCAATTGATCCCCATCGCCGACAAGCTGATCGTGCGAGGGCAGGCGCGCGACTCCAGAGAGGCCGCCGAAATTCTGGCCTTGATCACCGGGCAATCCACGAACCAGTTGGGAAACATCGGTAGTTTTGTGAATATTGGCGGCGTGGCCGGTCTGCCGGGCGCCGAAGACTTGCGCACCCAAAGCGTGATCAATTTGCTCAACGTGCCTGGCGAGCAACAAGTGATGCTGAAAGTGCGAATCGCCGAGATTTCGCGCAGTGCAGCTCGGCAGTTGGGTAACGACTTCGCCATTGCCGGCAATAACTTCGCCATCTCGAACTTTATTGGTGGAGCCGGCAACATCACGGCCATACTCGACGGCGGCGATGTCAACCTGTTCATCACGGCCTTCTCCAGCAATGGTTATGGCAAGATCCTGGCCGAGCCCACGCTCGTCACATTGAGCGGCCAACCGGCCACGTTCATCGCCGGCGGTGAGTTTGCCGTGCCCACCGTGGTTGGCGTCGGCGGCGTCGAAGCCGCCACGACCACGTTCCGAGGCTTCGGCACCCAGCTTACGTTCTTGCCTACGGTGATTGATAAGGACAAGGTGCGGCTGCAAGTCGCGCCTTCGTTCAGCACGCTCAATCAGGATATTGCCGTCAACGGTATCCCCGGCTTGAACAGTCGGGCCGTGACCACTACGGTCGACCTGCGTGAAGGCCAATGGCTGGCGGTCGCCGGTTTGATTCAAGACGAGCAGCGCGGTAACCGCGGCCGGATTCCCTACCTGGGCGACATCCCCATCATTGGCATGGCTTTCGGCGTGCAATCCACGCAACGCGACGAAACGGAGTTGGTCGTGCTGGTGAGCCCGGAACTGGTGCATCCCATGGAGCGCGACCAGGTGCCGCCGCTGTTGCCTGGCATGAGTGTCACCGATCCCACCGACAACGCCTTCTTCTTGTGGCAAATGATCGAAGGTCACCCCGATGTGCATCATCGCAGCACCATGGCGCCGCAAGTGCGAATGGAAACGCTGCGAGAAAACTCGCAGATTTTGAAAGCCCGTTTTCAAGGTTCCAAAGGCTATCCCGTTTATCAGCAGAGCCAGGGCTACTATATGTCTGGCCCTCAAGGATTTTCTGACTAACTCCATGCTGCTTGCTTGATCCGTCAGCGCCCGAGGCTGGACCGACCGATAGGTGAGCGCCAACGATGTCAGCCGAACGAACCCGCAATTCGCTCGGAGTGCCATCACCCGGCCGCCTCGATCACGCGTCGCCCTCCCGAGCGCCTCAGCTTCCCCACAAAGACCCAGTTCAAGGAAGATACCCATGAAATGCACACGTCGCCTGTTTTTAGCCCTGGGAGGACCGGCCGTGGCTCTGGCCTGCGGCACGGGTTGCCAGTCGCGTTGCCCGCACATTCCGGCAAATGCGCCGCCGCCCTTGGGGGCAGAACTCGATCAAATCAATCAAATCCAAGAGCACAATGCCGAAGCGGCAAAGTTCATTGTGTATATGCACGAATTCGAAATGAACCACGCTCAGACCGATGGGACCAACATCGGCGGCTATCGGCTCAATGCCTATGGCGAAGACCATCTGAAACAGATCGCCGTGGATCTCAAACGGGGAGCCACCTTTCCGGTCGTGGTCGAACGCAACCAAACCAGCGTGAAACCAGGCACCGAATACCACTACCCCATCCATTTCAACTCGCAGCTCGATGACCAACGACGACAAATTGTGGTGCGATCGCTGGAAATGCTGGGGATACCCAACGCCGAGCAAGTGGTCGTGGTGGCGCCCTCGTTCGCGGAAGGCTACACCGCGCCCGAAGCGGCCCGCGCTTACAACCGCTCGCTGTATGGCACGAACGGCTCGTATGGCGGCAACATGGGCACGTTCTTCGGCGGCTTCGGCGGCTTCGGCGGCTTCGGGCTGCGATAGTCTGACGACGAAAATTTGCAGCATTCCATCCGGCGGCAGGGACAATCCCTCCGCCGGGTTTCAACGAGAAATTACACCCGCCCGCTTGCTTGAACATTCCAAGAAATCGTCCGCGGCCCAATTCGGCACGAACACCCTAATCGAGGGGAGAGCACTCACCTCATGAAACGTATCCTCATCGTTGGCTTACTTGCCGCCTGCTCGGGCTGCGCCCTGGCGGGGAAAGTCGGCATGGGCCGCAAATCCGACGACACGCTCGACCGTTCACTCAGTTTGGCCCGTCTGTCGGAGCGGCACGGCAACGTGCAACAGGCCGAACACATTTACAACAAGATCGCGGCGAATCATCCCAAGGAATCGCTCCCGCATCACCGCTTGGGAGTGATCGCCGCCAAGCGCGGCGATTTTGAAGCAGCCGAGCGGTCCTTTGCCGCGGCGCAGGCGGCCGGTTTGAAGAGCGCCGATTTGCTGTGCGATATAGCTTACATGCACTATATGAAGAACGACCTGGCCGCGGCCGAGCGCACGCTACAAGCGGCCCTTATGGCTGACTCCCAGCACAAGCGGTCTCAAAACACGCTAGGGTTGGTGCTGGCGGAGAGCGGTCGGTTTCCTGAAGCGCTGGCAGCGTTTCGCCACGCCGTCGAAGAACCCGAGGCACTATCCAACCTGGCCTATGTGCAAGTGCAACTGGGTGCGATCGCCGAAGCTGAGAAGAATTACCACCGCGCTTTGGAGTTGAACCATGGCCTGAAATCCGCGGCTGAAGGCTTGCTGCAGTTGGCATCCATTCAGGGCAAGCCGGCGCGTCCGGTCAGGCCTAGCGCGCCAACAAGCCCCAATGCCCAGCCCGATGCCCGTGTTGAACTGGTTAAGCATGACCCCACGGAAGTTCGCGGCCAGGCAAATCCCACGCTCAACATGGCGGACAATCCTTCGCCCAACTTAGGCCCAAATGCGCCCTCGTCGTCGGCCGACGCGCGGCAAGTATCCGTCCAAACGCTTCACGATCCTCGGGTGCGAACGATATCGCGAGAGATTCCCTTCTCGGGAGTCGATAACCGGGGATACGTGGCGGCAGCCGCACGCGGACCGGGCGCCGAACCCTCACTAACGCCGCAAGGTTTTTCGCCCACGCCGCAACCACCGCAAAGTTTAATGCCTTCGCGCCATGCCAGCTGGCCCACTTCGCCCATGACGGCGGCTCCGGCGTCCGCGCCGGTTCACGCGATCGAGCCACCCCAAGCGGCAGGTTCCAACCCGGGCGCCCTGGCCGGATCGCAGCTGATTCCCTAGTTTTTCCAAAGTCTGAAGCTGGCCGCGATCACCCATCATTCGCGTGGCTGCCTGTTGCCCCCTAGCGCGGACTCGGTTTTATCGATGAGCCTTTGCTTACATGAGCAGTTTACCGCGAACGCTAATCACCATCGCCACCTATAATGAACTGGAAAACCTTCCCTTGCTCGTGGAAGGCATCCATCAACATGCGCCGCACGCCGACATTCTGGTGATCGACGATAACTCGCCCGATGGCACCGGGCGGTGGTGCGATGAGCGTTCCGCGGAAGATCCTCGACTTCATTGCCTGCACCGAGAAGGCAAGCAGGGCCTCGGCACGGCAATCGTGGCTGGCATGCAGTGGGCCATCGAGCGCAACTACGATTTTGTGCTCAATATGGATGCTGACTTCAGCCACGCCCCCGAGCACCTGCCGCAAATGCTGGGCGGCATGAATCCCACCAGCGGCAAGCCGGTCGATATCATGATCGGCAGCCGATATGTGCCTGGTGGAAAGATCGAAGGTTGGCCGCTGAAACGCCACTTTATGAGCCGCGCCGTCAACTTCTATGCGCGCACCCTGATGTGGCTCAAGCCCCGCGATTGCAGCGGTGGGTATCGTTGCTATCGCGTTTCGCTGCTGAAGCGGCTCGACCTGGCCGGCATCACCTCGCGGGGTTATTCTTTTCAAGAAGAGGTGCTGTGGCAAGCGCGGCGAGCCGGCGCGACATTCGCCGAAACGCCCATCACCTTCCGCGACCGCACCCGAGGCCAATCCAAAATCAATATGGGCGAGGCCTGGGGAGCGCTTTGGATCATCTTTCGCCTGGGCGTGCTCCCCAAACGCCAGAAGCCGCCCACCTGAGCCGCGTGCTTCGCCACCCGCGCGATTCTTTCGAACATGGATCAACGACCACCCAGAGTGTCGTCATCTCCGCGAAGAGCTTGCACCGCGGGACGACGGCGGAGATCCAGCGAGCAAGAGGGGAAGCACGAATTTCGAAGTTGGTGGAACCGCGCGTCAATTCCGAGGTAGCATTCCCCATGGCAGCCGACCGGTTTGCTCGCATGCTCCCCCCCAATCGTGCCTGTCCTCGCGGAGCCCCTCCCATGCTCATGGCTTTCTCCTTTCTATCGCATTTGGCACTTACCTTGCCCAAGTTGCGCCTGACAATGATGGCAGGAATTGTCGCCCTATTAGCGGTCGTGGCGAATTTTACGATCCCAGCCATGGGCGAGACGCAGCGGGCCGAATTCTTCCGCGAGGGTCAGGCCGTTCGCGGTCTGCAGGGACTCATCGAACGGCAAGACGGGCGATATGTGTTCGTGTCGCTTGATAAGAAGCAGCGGTTTCCCATCCTGGAAAATCTTGCCCTCGAACGCGTGACGCGTGCGCTCGACGACAGCATCACTCCACTTACTTGGAATGTAAGCGGTTCCATGACCGAGTATCGAGGGCATAACTTCTTGCTTCTGCAAAGCGCCCGATTGAGCGAACGCGAATAAGTCGCGTCTCTTCGGACAACCCACTCGTGCATTCGGCGAAGGAATATGCCAACCTCGACGCGGTGCGCCTGCGGTCGATTTGCCACGCGCGACGGCTCTTCCGATTGCGTCAACTCTGCGAGCCAACGGGATTAGCTTACAGACAGTTCCGTCGCGATTCCGATGCGCACCTAGAGATGCGCGAGATTCTCCCAGCCTGGTTCAAGACGACCGCTGCCAGCGGCGCGGGCATCAACGGCATGGGTCGGTTTCGCCCGTACGGAATCTTCCGCCTGTTGCGGAGAAACTGGTGAGAGCACGCGAGCATGGCAATTGCATCTTTTTTCGCAATCCAGTGAGAGGTGACGATTGTTCAGGCGATGGATGGCCACAACGCTGGTTTCGGCGACGCTCGTCGCCGTGGCCACGGCTGCGCCTCCACCTGAGCGTCCCGCCCCCATTTACACGCGGCAATCGGCCTTCACCATTCCGTTTCAAGTTAGCGCTTCCACTCAGCCGGGCCACGAGCCGACCGAGATTCAACTACACACGTCCTCCGATCGCGGACGGAAGTGGACGATTGTCCGCACGGCGGCTCCCAATGCAGGATCGTTTGCCGTTCGTGCCCCAGGCGACGGCGAGTACTGGTTCTGCGTCCGCACCAAAGACGCGGCTGGCGAAGTGCGACCGACGGGCGAGCCAACCCCCGACCTGCGGGTCATCGTCGATACCACGACGCCCGAACCCAAATTGACTGCCTGGCGAGGCGGCGCCGGCGAGCTCAATGCTCAATGGGAAATTCGCGACGCCAACCTCGATGTGACCACGCTGCAACTCGATTACCGCGTTGGCGAGGGCGCGTGGCAAGAGATTGCGTTCGAACGCTTGCCGCCTGGCACGGTTCGCGAACAATATGTTGGCATGACCACCTGGCTGCCGGTCGAACAAGCGCAGGCTTACGAAGTTCGCGTGCGCATCCGCGATTTTGCTGGCAATCCCACGGTCCACCGGGCCTCGACCACGGGTAGCCAGGGTCCCGGCGTTGCTGCTAGCGCGGCGCAACCGGGCGATGCGAATACGGCGGAGCATGCCGTTCGCACTCCGCCCGCCCATTACATTCCGCCGGCCGCGTCTGCTGCCAGTTTGACCGCAGGACCCATCGTTCGGCCCCTGCCGCCCCTGGCTGGCTATGCGGCAGCTTCGCCCCAAACCGTGCCGCGCGGCGGCATGCCTGCGAACATGGTTCCGGTTGCCACGCCCCCAGCGACCGATTGGGCGGCGGCCGGCAGTCGCGCCATCACCAATTCGTACGCTAACTCGCCTTCCCCCGGCGCAGGCCAGGTGACCACGCTGCCCTCCGTTACCGGCGCGAGCGACCAGCGAATCACCAGCCCTGCCGATCCTCTCACGACCGGACGGGAAGGAGCAAGCTTTACCAGCATCCCCAGCGCATCGGTGAATTGGCCCGCCGATGCCCATAGCAACCAGCCCTTGAGCCGAACGCCGCTTTCACCGCCAGGCGGATCGCAAGGCTCAACATCGGTGCAATTTCAAGCGGGCTCAACGCCAGGGCAAGGCCGTTCTGCCTACAGCACCACCGGCCCGCCGAATGCATCCGACGTCATCCATTTTCAAGAGAGCAACACGGGGGCAAGCTACCGTCCGCCGCTCCAGGCCATCGATACAGCGCACCCCTCGTCGTTGCCTGGCTCGCCAGCGGCAGTACCTGTGGCCGCGCGGGTTCCGTGGATGGTGCGTTCCTACACCTTCGAACTCAATTACGATCTGAAACAGGCCGCCGCCCAACCGGGCCGCGTGGAACTGTGGGGCACGGTGGACAATGGGCAAAACTGGCAACGATTTGCCGTGGACGCCGATGGGCGAAGCCCCGTGCCGGTTTCGGTAACCAGCGAAGGTTTGTATGGATTCAAGCTGGTTGCGCAAAACGATCAGGGCCTGGTGGAGTTTCCACCGGCCCGGGGCGACGAACCCGACGTTTGGCTGCAGATAGACGTAACACCTCCCAACTGCCGGCTCGTCCGCGCCGAACAGGGCGTATCGCCCCGCGACAACGAGCTCACGATCGAGTGGGAAGCGGCAGATAGCCACCTGGGCACGGCCGCGGTTACCTTGGAATATGCCCGCACCCTGCAAGGACCCTGGTTCCCCATCGCCGTGGACCTGGGCAACTCGGGCCGCTACATCTGGCAAATGCCCGAGCGAACCCCCAGTTCGTTTCACCTTCGCATTCGCGTGCGCGACCAGGCCGGCAACGTGGGCGAGTTCATCACGGCCGAGGCGGTGACGCCCGTCCGAGCCCCCTCGGGCCGCATTCTCGACGTCAATCCCACGCCGGCGCCGCTCCGAACGGGCCAACGCGGCAAGCTCTATCAGTTTCGCTAGCGATTCCGCTCGAAAGTTTCCTCGCTATCTTGCGCCGGCCAGAACCCCGATGTTTTTGGCCGCAATCAGGTTGAACCGAGCGCGCCGGCAGCTGAATTGGCCAACCACGGGGGAAATTCGGCGGCCAATCGCAGGGCACAATCGCAGAGCAGGGCGTAGCATCGGCCTAATGATTGTCGTTAGAATGCTCGGTTGGCAGCACGAAAGCCCCCGCTCGAGAAGGCCATCCCAGGCTCTCGTCCCCCACAGGGCCATCGTGCCGCCAGGAACAGGTCTCAGCTGAACCGAGTCAGGGCCGTCCCTGGGGTTGGCAGGAAAGTGCGATCCGGGCAGCCGTGACTTGCCATACGTCGTCCCTTGTTTACGACTCGTCGCCGCCGAGGGCGCATGCATGCGGTTCGCCCTCCGAGTTAGAGAATTGCCCCCGTGAAGATTTGGTACAACAAGGTCAACGAGAGTCGGCGTTCGGTTTTGGAAACTTCGGCGACCTCGATCACCATCGGTCGCGATGTGGAAAACCATATCGTGCTGAAGAGTCCGCTGGTGTCGCGTCAGCATGCCGTGGTTCGCGTCGAGAGCGATCGGCTGCTGATCGAGAACGTTGGCTTGAATAGCTGCGTGGTTGGCGACCGCGAGTTGCTCGGCGGCGAACAGGCCGAATTCGCGCCCGGCATGAAGGTTCGCATCTGGCCCTTCACCATCACGTTCGAAACCGAAATCGCTCCCACCGTAACGCCCCGCGAGGTGGAGTCGCACCTGCGCGGCGTGCTGGCGACCCTGGAACTGCGAATCCACCAGAAGCTGCTGGAGCGGCTCGACCTTTACGAGTTGGAAAACAACCGCGTTCACAACCGCGACAACATCCTGCTGCTCGAAAACAACATTGAAGACGTGTGCCGCGAGTTGGAGGTGTTTGGCGCCGACAACGAGCCCATTCTCGATGAGCTCACCGTGCTCACGCTCCGCGATTTGCTGATCAATCAATTGATCATGGAGACGGGGCAAGAAGAGTTTTTCGATCTGGCCACGCTCACTTCCAACGAGTTCGACGTGCCTGCCACGTTGGTGCCCGAGCGTGAGACCGAACTGCACAACTTGCTGCAGTACATGCGCGAGAAGATGGATCTCGACAAGCTCTCCGACGTGAGCAGCCAGATCTTTCTGCTGGAAGAAAAGTTTACCGAGGTGGCTCACCTGATTCGGTTGCATCTGCACGCCGAACTTCGCAAATACATCGTGCTTCGCACGCTGAAGAAAGACCTCAAAGACACCGTCTTTGGCTTTGGCCCACTGCAAGACCTGCTGCGTGCTCCGACCATTTCGGAAATCATGGTCGTCAAGAGCGATCAAATCTACGTGGAACGCGGCGGCGTGATTGAACGCTCCGGCCGGCGATTTATTTCAGAGAAGGTGACCGAGAGCATCATCGAACGCATCGTGGCCCAGGTCGGCCGCCGCATCGACAAGAGCACGCCGCTGGTCGATGCCCGCTTGCCCGATGGCTCGCGCGTCAACGCCATCATCCCGCCGTTGGCCACGCGCGGCCCGTGCCTTACCATTCGCAAGTTTCCCATCCAGCGCATGACGATGGACGACCTGCTGGAACTGGGCAGCATCACCGAGCCCGCGGCCCGTTTCTTGCGCGCCGCCGTGATCGACCATCGCAACATTCTGGTCAGCGGCGGCACCGGCACCGGCAAGACCACGATGCTCAACGTGCTGAGCAGTTTCATCCCGTACAAAGAGCGCATTGTCACCATCGAAGACACGCAGGAACTGCGGTTGCACCAGGAACACGTGGTCAGCCTGGAATCGAAGATTGCCAACGTGGAAGGCACCGGCGCCTACACCATTCGCGACCTGGTTCGCAATGCCCTGCGGATGCGGCCCGATCGCATCATCGTGGGCGAATGCCGCGGCGGCGAAGCGCTCGATATGCTGCAAGCCATGAACACCGGCCACGATGGCAGCTTGACGACCGTTCACGCCAACAGTGCCGAGGAAGTGATCGAACGGTTGGAAGTGCTGGTGCTGCAGGCAGCCGACCTGCCTGTGCTTTCGATCCATCGCCAGATTTCTTCCGCCATCAACCTGATCGTGCATATTTCGCGTTTGCCGGGCGGACGCCGCAAGGTAACGCAAATCGCCGAAGTGATTGGGCTCGATCCCGACAACGGCGACGTGCTCCTGGCCGACATCTTCAACTTCCGCGACGGCAAGCGGCTTCAGCCTACGGGCTACTTGCCTTCGTTCATCGACTCGCTCGTGGAAAAGACGTTGCTCGAGTTGGAGTTTTTATACGCTGGCTGGGAAAGCAAACGCGACGTTCACACCGTGGTCAGTCCCGTTCTGCCCGCCAGCGCTCAACCGCCGCGTACCAGTTCGCCCAAAGCGGTGCCGCAAACCATCACCGCCAAACCCAAGACCGATGCGGTTCCCAAAGTAGAAACGGCCAAAACTGAGCCGGCCAAAGCCGAAGCGGCGAAGGCGGCTCCGTCGGCTTCCCCGTCGCGCGAAGCAGCGCGACCCACGAAGATCCCCGCACCAGGCGCTCCGCCTGCCCCCACGCCGGGCCGCCCGGCCGCGGGCACTCCGCGCAAGGCCACGCAGCGGCCTACCGTTGAAGCCAGCAAAGCGGCTCCTCCTCCCATTGAGTCGGCGGCGTTGCACCCCGCAGCGCCTGCGGCTTCCACTCCGACTCCAACGCCCACAGCCGCTGCCGCCTCGGCCAGCAAACCAACATCTCGCAACGACTGGTACTGCCGAATCATGGGCGCTGAGTTTGGGCCCATGACAGAAGAAGATCTCATCATTATTTTCCGATCAGGACAACTCGCCGCGCACGACCTGGTGCGAGAAGGCTCGCAAGGCCAATGGTTCCCGGCCGGCTCAACCACCTTGCTGCAAGGACAAAAATAGACCTGTGACCAAAGGCCATTGACGACACTGCCGCCCCCGCATTCCCGCGAAGGCGGGAATCCAGTTGCGGCGGATGTGACTCTGCAATTGAGTGCGGCCCGAACAGAAGTTCCGAATCGCCAAGTCATCCTTCGACGCCACCTTTACGCCCAACCCCAATCCCCTCTCCTCATCTCGCGCCACACGCTTTCATGGATCTCCAGCCGCTCATTTCCAGCAGCCTGTTCGGGGCGTCGATCGCAACTTTTGTGTATTTCTGCCACGATTATTACGGGCAGTTTCTCGACTTTGTGGAGTCGGACTTCACCGAGCGGATGCGGCGAATGCGGATTTCGACCAACAAGCTTCGCACGTACTTGCTGGCTTGGAGCGTGATCATCGTGGGCAGCGCCGGGGCGTTGTGGGTGGGCTTGGATAGCTTTCCTCTCGCCGTGCTCGCGGCTTTGATTCTCTTCTGCGGCCCTTGGTACATTTTGCGGCGAATGTCGCAGCGATACCGCGAAAAGATCGAAGATCAATTGGCCGATGGCATGGCCTCGTTTGCCGGCGGCATTCGGGCTGGCCTCTCGATTGCCCAGGCACTGGAACTGCTGGCCGAACAAGGCCCACGCCCGATGCGCGATGAGTTTCGCCAGATCGTGGGCGAATATAACCTGGGCAAGCCGCTCGATCGCGTGATGGATGAGGCCAAAGAACGATTAAAGAGCGAGAACTTTGCCCTGTTTGCCGCGGCTCTCATGGCTAGCCGCGAAGCGGGCGGCAAACTCAACGAAACGGTGGACCGCATCGCCACCAGCGTGCTGGAAATGCAACGGCTGGAACGCAAGATTCGCTCGGAAACTGCCCAAGCCCGTCGCTCCGCGCTCTACATGGCGCTCGCTCCGCTGATGATTCTCGTGGTCTACACCTTTGTCGATCCACTCAACACTTCGCGGCTGTTCACCACGGTTCCTGGCCAGATCATTCTATGCGCGGCGATTGTGCTCAATCTGCTGGCCTACTTCTGGGCACGTCGCATTCTCAATCCCGACATTTAAGCCCACCATAGTCGCCTTTCGCGGAGAGGCTGTGAATTTATTGTACCCGGATTGCTAAGGGGTGGGTGCTTGCGCTAGAACTGCCATATGAATAATCAGAACTCTTCAAAGACCGCTCGGGTGTCGCGGTCGCGGCGGGACCAGGTTGAGATGCACCCGCGTGATCCTGGGCGTGGACGTGACCAATGCAGGGACTGACGGCGATCTACTCCCGCCGATGCTCGAACAAATCAGCGCCGACTACGGCCAGACTCCCGAGCATGCGCTCGTCGATGGCGCGTTCGCCACGAAAGAATCGGTGACGGCCGCGGAGCGCGGCGGGACGAAGGTCGTGTCGAAAGTTCCTCGCGCGGAACAACTGGAAAAACACGGCAGAGATCCGCACGCGCCGCAACGCGGAGACACCTCCGAATACGCGGACTTCCGCCAGCGGATGGCGACCCTCGAATATCAGGAAATGTACCGGCAGCGACCTTCGGTGGCGGAGTTCCCCAACGCCGACTGCCGCAACCGCAACCTGAGACAGTTTCGCGTCCGCGGGTTGGCGAAAGTCAAAGCCGTTGCCCTGTGGCATGCCCTGGCGTTCAACTTGATGCGATTCCTCTGCTTGGGCTGGATCGGAACAGGAGTTTCGGCAAGCCAGGCAAAGCGGAAGCCCCCGCGGCCGGGGTTAAATTGCCCCCCCACGATCATCGTTACCCAGCGGAGCACCAGCCTGCCACTCTAATACCCAGCGCCACCAACCCAGCGCCAAGAAAACTCCCACCAAAAACCAGCCACCGCTCCGCCTATCCCATAGATTCACAGCCTAGGAGCGAAAAGCGACTGGGGCGGCATTTCTTCGCCGCCAGGGGCATGTTGGTTCCGGCGCGTGTTTGGTATCATCGCCTGCGCGATTGATCGTTTTGCGCGCTTGTAGGACTATTTGAGGCTGCCATGCACCGTGTGATTATTCTCGATCCCTTGGCCCCCGAGGGCCTGACTCTGCTCGATGCGGCCCAGGGCATCGAATACGAAACGCGAATCGGGCTCAAGGGCGAGCAACTTCGTCAGGCGTTGACCGAGTTCGACGGCGCCATTTGCCGCAGCGGCGTCAAACTCACCGCCGACGTGCTGGCCGGCAACCGCCGCCTCAAGGCCATCGTGCGCGCCGGCGTCGGCACCGATAACATCGACAAGGCCGCGGCCACGCGAGCTGGCATGGTGGTCATGAACACCCCCAGTGGCAACACGCTCAGCACGGCCGAGCACGCCCTCACGCTCATGCTCTCCATGAGCCGCAACGTGGCCCCCGCCTATCAGGCGCTCTGCAACGGCAACTGGGACCGCAAGAATTACATGGGTGCCCAGGTGGCCGGCAAAACCCTGGGCGTGGTCGGGCTAGGACGCATCGGCCAGGCGGTGGCCTCGCGGGCCAAGGCCTTCGAGATGCGCGTGCTGGGGTTCGATCCCTTCCTCACCGCCGACAAAGCCGCCAGGCTGGGCGTCGAACCGGTGGAAAACGTGGCCGCCATGCTGCCGCTGGTCGACTACCTCACGGTGCACACCCCGCTCACCGACGAAACGCGCAACCTGATCGACATGCCGCAGCTCGAGCAGTTGAAGCCCGGCGTGCGACTCATCAACTGTGCCCGCGGCGGCATTTACAACGAGGCCGCGCTGGTCGCGGGGCTCAAGAGCGGCAAGATTGCCGGCGTGGCCTTGGACGTTTTCGAGGAAGAGCCCTGCACCAACAGCCCCTTGTTTGGAATGCCAGGCGTGGTTTGCACGCCACACCTGGGCGCCAGCACCGAAGAGGCCCAAACGCAAGTGGCGGTCGAAGCCTGCGAACTGCTGATCGATTTCCTCTCCACGGGGGCGATCCGCCACGCGGTCAACATGGCCCCGCTCGACGCCCGGCAACTCGAAGCCATTCGCAACGAGATCGGCATTGCCTACCGCCTGGGCCTGCTCATGGCCCAACTGCACCAAGGCAACTGCCAAAGCGTGCACCTCACCTACCGGGGCGAGGTAGCCGAGAAGAACACCAAGCTCATCAGCTCGGCCTTTGCCGCCGGGTTGCTGGAGAGCGCCCTGGAAGAAGACGTCAACATTGTGAATGCCGAAGTGCTGCTCCGCGAGCGGGGCATCGAGCTTTCGGAAGAAAGCCGCAGCGAGATGGGCGGCTTCCGCAGCCTGATCACGGCCGAAGTTCAAACCGACGTTCGCGCCTATTCGGCGGCGGCCACCGTGTTCGGCCAAAAGATGCTCCGCCTGGTGCAGCTCGATGGCTACCGCCTGGAAGGTTACCTCGACGGCATCTTGCTGATCTTCCGCCATCAAGACGTGCCAGGCATCATCGGCCGCGTCGGCACGATCTTTGGCGAACACCAGGTGAACATCGCCCAAATGGCGGTGGGGCGGGCGTCGGATACTCCCGGCAGCGAAGCCATCGGCGTGCTCAACCTCGACAGCCTGCCAGGAGAAGCGGCCGTGGCAGCCGTCACCGAGCACCCGCACATCAACAGCGTGGATGTGATCCAACTACCCCCGGCCGGCGAAATGCCCCCCTGGCTCGCGTAGACAGCGTTCGCCAGCGTAGACAGCGTAGACAGCGTAGACAGCGTTCGCCGAACGCGGCCTAATCAGCGGCAGATTGAACCAAGCCCGCGCCAGCATGGGCCGCTGGACGCGGCAGCGATGGCGCTTCCGCGCCCAAGCCAACGCAGCCACCACCAAAGAAATCCGCCGCGCCATCCTCGGGCCAATCCATCGGGCCAATCCATCGCGCCAATCCATCGCGCCAATCGCCGCATCTTCCGGTCCCAGGGCAGCCTCGGCATCGGCTTGCCCTACGAAACCGCCTGCACCAACTCGCTCACCGTCTGCTGCAGCAATTCCTCCCCGCCAAACTTCATCCCCAGCTCGCGAATCTTGCGCGTGGAGATCTGGTTCTTGGGCGAAGTCTGTTCGCCGCCGATAGGGCCGGAGGTTTCGGCCAGCTGCTGGGCCAGGCGCGCCACTTCCCATTCCGAAATGTAGCGGTCGTAGCAGTTGAACGCCTGACCGATGATCTCTTTCTCCGGAGCGCCTAGCAGCAGCAACGCCGCTTTGGCCACGTCGGCCGCGTGAACCTCTTTGCCGCCGCGAGCGCATTCCACCGGTTCGCCCCGCGCCACGTTGGCCACCAGCGAATACCACTTGCTCTGGTCCATGGGATGGGCCACGCCGTACACGCCGGTCGGTCGCAGCGCGCAAATGGGAAAACCGAGCCCCAGCCCAAAGCTATGCACAAACTTTTCGATAGCCGCCTTGTGGGCCCCGTAGTGGCTCTTGGGCCACAGGGGGTGCGTTTCATCCAGCGGTCGATCCGGCAGAATGACATCGTGCACGGCGCAAGTGGAGATGAACACAAACCGGCTGGCCCTGGCACGCTGCGCGGCTTCAATCAGCTCGAGCGTGCCCACGACATTCGCTTG
The DNA here is from genome assembly GCA_964445985.1 of uncultured Pirellulales bacterium. GTDB lineage: Bacteria > Planctomycetota > Planctomycetia > Pirellulales > S012-138 > CAYUMU01. The sequence goes on from CAYUMU010000007.1 coordinate 80,210, forward strand.
AACGAACTCCAGCAGTCGCCCTTCGCCCCCCATGAAACCACCGCCCGGGTGGTAAAGCGCGGCGTGAACCACGGCGTCTGAGCGCGAAACCAGGGTGTCGGCCGCGCGCGAATCGCCCAGCTCGCCTTCCACCCAATCGATCTGGCTATCGATTGTTTCCAGCGCCGAACGATCGCTGCCCCGGCGATACCAGGCCCGCAGCGTATGACCATCGGCGACCAGTTGCCGGGCAATATACCGGCCAATGAAACCGGTCGCGCCCGTGAGTGCAATTTGCATGGTTGTGGGCCTCGCGGGCCTTCCCCCTTTTCATCCTGCGTGGAACGCAATGACGTGGAGTTGCCTGCTGACAGGGCGCCGCGACCGCGCTGGCTGGAGATTACCCCAACTGATTGGTGGGCGGCGCCGCCAGCGAGGTTTCGCGGACGACGGTGGTTGCCGGTTCGGCGGCCGATTTGCGCTTGGGTTCGGGTTTAGCTTCGAGCGCGGCGCCTGGCTTGGGGCCGAGCACGGCCGGCGCTTTATCCACCGCTTGCGCCAGCACTTTCTCAGGCACCGGGTTCAGGTCCCATACCAATCCCAGCCAAGAGAGAATCACCAGGCCGTAATAGGTGGTGTCGATTTCCCACCAGTAAAAACCTTGCCGGGCCGAAGCCGGGTAGTGGTGATGATTGTTGTGCCAGCCTTCCCCGCCGGTGAGCAGGGCAAGCACCAGGTTGTTGCGGCTATCGTCTTTGGTGGCAAAGCGGCGCCGGCCAATCAGGTGGGCCAGCGAGTTGATCGTGTAGGTAACGTGATAGACCGCCACGGTCGACACAAAGAAACCCCATACAAACATCTGCCAGCCGCTCGTCCCCAATCCCGGCGCCACCGCTTGCAGCAGCGCGCCCAGGCCGTAGAGCAAGGCCCCGCCAATGAACGGCACCACGTAATCCCATTTATCGAGAAACCGCAGTTCGGGGTACTTGGCAAAGTCGTAGATCGTTTTTTCGTCGGTCGCAAAATTCTCTTTGTTGAGGAACCAGCCCATGTGGCTGTACCAGAACCCTACCTGGTGGGGCGAATGCACGTCTCCCTCGTGATCGCTCAGCCGATGATGACGGCGATGGTGAGCTGCCCACCACAGGGGCCCGCGTTGCAAGGCGGCGCTGCCCATCAGCGCGCCCACGAATTGGAACCAGCGGGAGGTGCGAAACGAGCGGTGCGAAAAGTAACGGTGGTAAAAGCCCGTGAGGCCAAACACACGTACGGCGTAGTACACAAACGCCACGGCCAATGCCACCCAGCTAAAGCCGACAAAGTAAACCAGCAAGCATCCTAAATGCATGCCGATGAACCCAATCGTGCCGGGGCGAAACCAATCCAATCGAGGTGGAGCGACCGAGGGCGAGGCTGACGTGTTACTCACGGGCGATTCAATTCCAAATGATTGTGGTACAGGAAGGGCCGCATTTGAGCCGGCGCCGCTATTTCAGCAAACCAACCTTTGTAGGGCCAGAAGGGGGCTTTCCACAAGTGCCTGATTGCGGGGTTGGGTCATTTTGACGCAGACCTCCGCTGGACTTCCCGAGTGGACTTTCATGCTGGCAATCCGCCGCGGGTTGTGGTTCAATTTCGTTCCAACAACCATTCATTCGAGTTGCCGGTCAACCCCGCGGGCCTGTTGAGCGCCCGCCATCCAGGCTGTGCAATCAACGTGCAACATCCATTTGATTCCACGGCCGGCTCGGGTTTGTCATGGCTATGTCAAAACTGTGTCATTTGTGTTTCACGCTCTCCTGAGGTCGCCATGCGCAAGCCTGCCACCCTTTTGGCTTTCGTCGTCGTTTCGATGGCGTTATCTGCCAGCGCCCACGCTCAAAACTCCGAGGCAAAAACGCCGGCCAAGGGGGCCGTCGATATTCCCAAGCTCTTGCAAACGCTCAAAGACGAGCACGCGCTCGACACCGATCTTTGGATCTACAACGACCTCCGTCTGGCACTCATCCAAGCCAAGAAGGAGAACAAGCCGCTGTTCGTTACGTTCCGTTGCGTACCATGCAAGGCATGTGCCGGTTTCGACGCCGAAGTGGCCCAGGGCAGCGAGGTGATTGAAAAGCTGGCCCGAGAAAAATTCATCGCCGTGCGGCAGGTGGAAATGAAAGGGGTGGACCTCAATCAGTTCGAGTTCGATCACGACCTCAACTGGGCCGCCATGTTCATCCATCCCGACGGCACCATTTTCGCCCGCTACGGCACGCAAAGCGCCGCGGGTCCCGACGCTTACAACTCGATCGCCGGCCTGGAAAACACCATGCGGCGCGTCCTCGATCTCCATGCCAACTACCCCGCCAATCGCCCGCAACTGGCTGGCAAACGCTCGGCCCCCAAGCCTTACACCACCGCCTTGGAGATGCCGGGCTTGCCCAACAAAGAAAAGTATGCCGCAGCGACGACCCGTCAGAACTGCATCCACTGCCACAACATTCACGACGCCCAGCATTTTGCCGCCACGGCCAACGGTACTTTCGATATTGAAATGCTCTACCGTTACCCTCTGCCAGACAATGTGGGCCTAACCATCGATGCCAAGGACGGCACAATCATTTCGAAAGTTGCCAAGGATTCGCCCGCCGCTCAAGCAGGCCTGAAAGCGGGTCAGAAGATCATCCGTATTTCCGGGCAAGCCATCTCCTCCATTGCCGATATGCAGTGGGCGTTGAACCCGCTTCCCAATACCGATACCGAAGTGGTCATCGAAGTCGCGGCCAAATCAGGCGAAGCTTCCACAGGCCAGGCTCCCACCGCCCATACGCTCCAACTCACCCAGGGTTGGAAGGCCAGCGACTTTTCGTGGCGGGGCTCCATGTGGTCCGTCTCTCCCCGGCTCAAATTCTGGGCGCCGCCGGCCAGCGACGAGCAACTGCAAGAGCTGAAACTCGCGCCGGGCCAAACCGCGCTCCAAGTGAAATACATCAGCGACGATCCCGCCGGCAAAGCAGCCAGGGCCGCGGGCCTCCAGAACGGCGATCTGATCGTGGCCATCGATGGCAAATCGCTCACGATGACCACGCCACAATTCAACGCCTATGTGAAGATGCACTACAAAGTAGGCGACCGTCTGCCGCTGACCATTGTGCGAGGCAACCAGCGTCGCGACATCCAGATTGAACTCGTGGAATAAAGAGGCGAAGGGACACCATGCCGATTTCTCGTCGAGAGTTTGTGACCAGCGCCGCTGCGGTTTGCGGCGGCACGGCGGTGCTTGGCGGCGGAGCCCTGTCGCCGAGCTGGTCACAGTCGCCGGCTTTGCCCCAGCCCGCGGAAAAGCCGGCCCCTCAGGTCCCCTGGCTGGCAGAAATCCAGCGGCCGCCAGCTGAATTACCCGCCGATCGGGTGAAGCTGTCTCCGCTATTGATCGACGAGCAGGGCCAGCCCATTCGCACGGTCGCAGCTTGGGAGCACCGCCGCGCAAAGCTGCGAAAAACCTGGGAGCAGTTCTTGCATCCCTTGCAATGCAAGCAGCCTTCCAATCGGCTCACCGTGCTTGAGGAGGACAATCCCCACGGTTGCCGCCGCCTTAAGGTGCGATACGACTGCGAGCCGGGTCTCGCCGTCGAAGGCTATTTGATTTATCCGCCCCCTGCCCCTCGGGCCGCAGGCGCCGAAGCGGCCAAGTTGCCCGGCGTGGTCGTGCTCCATTCAACGGTGGACTACACCATTCGCCAGCCCGCGGGCCTCCAGGGGCCGCCGGAAAAACACTTTGGATTGAACCTGGCCCGCCGGGGCTTCGTCACGTTTTCGCCCAAGTGCTTCTTGTGGGAAGGCGAAGGGAACTACGCCAGCCGCGTGGCCGCGTTTCAGCAGCGGCATCCCGCCAGCCTGGGCATGGCAAAAATGCTTTGGGACGCCCAGCGGGCCGTGGACATTCTGGCCAGCCTGCCGGAGGTCGATGCCCAGCGGATTGGCGCCGTGGGCCATTCACTGGGCGCCAAAGAATCGTTGTACCTGGCCGCCTTCGACGATCGCATCCAGGTGACCGTGAGCAGCGAAGGGGGCATCGGCAAAGGGTTCTCCAACTGGCACGCTTCTTGGTACCTAGGCCCCGCCATCCAAGATGGCACGTTCACTCGCGATCATCACGAGTTGCTGGCCATGATTGCCCCGCGGCCGTTCTTGCTGCTGGGCGGCAATTCCGCCGACGGCGACCGCGGCTGGCCCTATATCGAAGCGGCGCTGCCCGCCTATGAGCTCTACGGCAAACCGGCGCGATTCGGCCAATTCAACCACCGCCAAGGACACGCTGTGCCAGAGGTCGCCCAGCGGCGGATCGAAGCCTGGTTTGAAACGTATCTGTGAGTGGCTGGCGGTTGGTGTTGTGAATGCCTTATTCTTTGCAACCCGACGCGTTAGCGAGGGAGTCCCACGAACGTCCCTCGCTAACGCATCGGGTTATGAATCAGGGAAGTTATTCTTCGACGCCCCCCAAGGGGCCGCTTATTGAGCCAGCCTGAGCTTGGGATGCCGGAGCAGTTTGAGAATCTCCGCCACGGCCACAGGCTTCACCAGGTGCTCGTCAAAGCCGGCCTCTTTGGATCGGCGTCGATCGTCTTCCTGGCCATAGCCGGTAACGGCGGCGAGCAGCAACTGTTCGCATTCCGGGATGGAGCGAATTTCGCGGGCGATCTGGTAGCCGTCCATGCCGGGCAGTCCGATATCCAACAGCACAATTTGAGGTTGGAATTCATCCAGGCAAGAGAGAGCCAGCTTTCCTTCCGACGCCGTCCGCACATCGTGGGCGCCCAGCGTGGCCAGCAGCCGGGCCAGCATCTTGGCCGCGGCCGCATTGTCATCCACCACCAAAATTCGCCACCGCTTGGTTTGCTCTAGAACGGGCGACTCCGCCAGGTTAGGAAGACGGACCCTCGAACAGGGGAGCCGAATCTCGAAGGTGCTGCCTTGGTTTTTCCCAGGGCTGGAAGCATGCACCGAACCGCCATGCATATTCACCAGATTTTGCGCCAGGGTCAGTCCGATTCCCAGACCGCCTTGCGAGCGTTCCAAGGACTGATCGGCCTGGGCAAACAACTTGAACACGTGGGGCAACCATTCCTGTCCTATTCCAATGCCGGTGTCGCGCACCGAAACCACGGCTTCGTGCCCTTGCTGGCCCGCGGTCAGCGTGATCGTTCCCTGCCGATCGGTGTACTTGGAAGCATTGTGCAGCAGGTTGGTGATCGCTTGCGTGAGCCGCATGGGGTCGGCCTGCAGATAGACCGGCGCCGCGGCCAGCGAGAGCCGCAGATGCTGCTCGTTCCCTTCGATGTACGAACGCACGGTTTCCACGGCCTGCTGCACAATGGCGGCCAGCTCGACCGACTGCCGGCGAAGCTGAATCTTGCCGCGCATGATGCGCGATACGTCGAGCAAGTCGTCGACCATTCGCGCCAGGTGCGCAACTTGCTCCTGCATCAACTCAATCATGTCGTTGTCGCGTCCTCGCAGCCGCAGTACGTCGAGCCCGCTGCGAATGGGAGCCAGCGGGTTTCGCAATTCGTGGGCCAGCATCGCCAGGAACTCGTCTTTCCGCTGACCCTCTTGTTGCAGCTCGGCATACAGCCGGGTGTTTTCCGCGGCCACGGCGGCGCGATGGGCCAGGTCTTGGGCCACGGCCCGATCGGACGGGCGGTATCGCCGCCCGGCCTCCGAGGTGAGAAACGTCATCACCCCCAGATTGCGGTCGCGAAGCGAGAGCGGCACGCACAAGATGGATCGCAGCGAAAGCTTCTTGAGAACCGCGGCGTGCTCGGGCGCCGAGCTCCGCCCGCCTGGCATGGCCTCGGCGACGTCCTCCAGCAAGTACGGCTCGCCCGTGGCAAACACTTCGCCAATGCGGCATTCCTCTTTCAGCAGCGACGGATACCGCTGACACAGCTCCTCCATGTGGCTAGCCTTTTCTGGCCGGTTGTGAAAGACGGGGAGTGGCTGCAGTTGGCCTTCGCTGTCGGCCGTATGAATGATGCACCAATCGGCGAAGTCGGGCACGGCTTGCCGGGCGATTGCCTGCAGCGTGCTATCCGCATCTCCCAGCGAGATCGTGGAGCGACTCGCCTCGGCCAGCATGCGAAGATCGCGCTCCATCCGCTTGCGTTGGGTCACCTCCATGCAAACGCCAATCATGTGCGATGGCTTCCCAGCCGCATCGGTGAACAACTTGCCCCGGGCCTCTACCCAGTGCAGCGAGCCGTCGGGCCAGACCAGCCGATACTCCAGCCGATGCTCGCGGCCGGATTGCACCGTTTCGGAGATGGAGCGGATCACCTCCTCGCGATCATCGGGATGGATGTCGCTTTGGTAGGCTTCGAAGGTGCCGGGAAAGGCGCCCGGCTCCAGGCCGTGAATGGCGTGCAGTCCCGGGGACCATGCCACGTGGTTCCGTTCGATATCCCAATCCCAGGTTCCCATTTGCCCGGCTTCGAGCGCCAGCCGCAACCGTTCTTCGTTAGTGCGGCGGGCTCGTTCGGCCCGTTTGCGTTCGGTAATGTCGCGGGAAATGGCCGACGCTCCGCCGATGTTGCCCTGGGCGTCGCGAATGGGCGACATCAACACCGACACCTCGACGGTGTCGCCTTGTTTGCGGAGCCGCACGGTTTCGTACGGCTCAACCTGCTGACCCGCCGCCAGCCGTTGCAAAATTTGGGGGAACTCGTCCGCGCGGTCGGGAGGGATCAACATGGCCACCGAACGCCCCACGGCTTCGCGGGCCGCATAGCCATACAACCGTTCGGCGCCCGGATTCCAACTGGTGATGGTGCCATCGAGCGATTTTCCCACGATGGCAACTTCCGACGATTCCACGATGGCTGCCAGCATCGCATTGGAAGTTTCCGCCGCCTTGCGGTCAGAAATATCCTGGAATGCGTTCACGGCCCCGATGATTTCGCCCGCCGTGTTTCGAATGGCGTCGATGTTCACAATGACGGTAATGCGTGAGCCATCGGGCCGCTCGATCACCGCCTCTTGATTTCGCCGTGGTTCGCCGGTTTGCAGCACCACGGCCATGGGCGATTGCTCCGGCAAAATGGGGTCGCCATTGGGCGCGTAGGCCCGATGGCAGGCGCAGAACTGTTCGCCGCCCTGGCCCCCCACGGGTTTGCGGCCCCAAAGCTCGGCGGCACGCTCGTTGAAATAGCGAATGCCTCCGGCCGCGTCGCACACGTACACCGCCGTGGGCAGCATGCTCAACAGCCGCTCATCGAACAGTTGGGCATCGCCACGATGTATCTCGGGCGCCGTTCCATGCGCCAAGGCCCGATCGATCGACAGCGCCAAGTGCTCGACAAGCAACAACCGCTCGGGCGTGGCGTCCTTGAAGTCCGCACAAATCGCAATGGCGCCGGCGGTTTGCCCCCCGGCTTGGTGCAGGGGCGCCGCGGCACAACTCCAGCCGTGCAACTCGTGGCGATAATGCTCGGGTCCAGACACTTGCGCGGGAGCGTCGCTGGCCAGCGCCAGCGCCAGGCCATTGGTGCCCAGTTGCGATTCGCCGCAATGGCAACCAGCCACCAGGCCCAGGTCGTGCATGCTGGGGTGGTGGCCTTCGCATTCCAGCACCACGCCTTCGTGGTCGGTCAGCAACACGAGGTGCGGCAGGTGGCGAAGCGCGGCCGACGCCTGGTGTAAGAACGCTCGCGCGATCGTCACCAGCCGCGCATGCCGCTCCAGCCGACTCTCCAGTTCGACGGCGCTCACCCCTGGCAGGCGGCCGTTGCAAGATTCCACGCCCGCGCCTCGACTGCGCTCCCAAGATTGCAGCACGGCTAAAGGAACGCTTTGTTCGTTTACCTCGAATCCATCAGTGAATCTCTGCCACTGTGTCACAAGACTTTCCACGCGCGCACCTATTCTCTGAACAGCCCTGCCAGGGTGATTGAGCCTTGTAGTTTACCTTGAGCAACGTGTGACTGGCGGTGGAAGAATCGCGTCAAGCGAGTGGGGGAATTTTCTCAGTTGCCCTCCCAGGAGCCCAGCGCCATCCCGGGGCGAGTCGCGTTCAGGGGGGGCATGTTGATGCAAGGCAACATGTTCACCGTTCTCCACGGCGGCGCGCGGTTGTTGCCGGAACACCACCTGCCGGCCCGCGGCGGGCAGGCAATCGGCAAACAGGCGTAACTCTTTGCCCAGACGGCAGTTTAAGCACGACCGCCCGGCGAATTCGCGGTCGATCGCCGGCGGCAATTCATTTCGGCATTGTGTTTGCGATTTGGTCGTCTCCAATGAAATGACAGGCAGGCAGCGGCGATCGCGGCATCGCTGGCCGAGGCTACTCCGACCTTCACCGTGGATGATATGCACGCGATCGACCTGATTCTAATGGCGGCCAATCTCGCGTTCCGAGGGTCGGAACTGATCGAACGAAAAGCCAGCTGGAGCCAACAAGGCCTCAACGACTACTGGTGCTACTCCAAGCTTCGGCTCGATCGCTGGTATGCCGACCTGAAGTCGTACGCCGAGACCTTTCACCACGATCGGCAGTGGCAGTGCTCGCAAGCCTGGCCGCTCCTCGAAGAGGTGCTGGCGAGCGAAGTGCTCACCCGTGTTTGGGCAGCCGTGGCCACGGCGCGCGATCGCAAACAACAACATGCCGACGCCGAACCGCTCGTGAAAAGCATCTTGATAGGCCACATGGAAGCCCGCAATCGCGTGCTGCGGTTGGTGCTCTACGCGCCAGGCGTGGCCGCCGAAAACGCCATGCAAATCAACAAGCTTCGCAGCCAGGTGGAGCGTTGGACCGATCTGCTGATTGGGTCGCTGCTCGATCTGGCCGATGTGAGTGACTTCGCCGTCGATGCCGACAGGGCCAGAGATTTTGGCGACGACTTCGATCGCGGCGATTCGCCCGAGGTCAGTGCCATGTGGGCCACCCTCATCACTTCCATCCAGCATGGCTTTACCGAAACGCTGAAATCGTCGGCCGCTCAAGCCGAATTGAATCAGCAGATTCACAATAGCATTCAAGCCTGCGTGGGCGACGCCCGCTGGTTAAGCCCAGCCGTCCCGGCCGACAACGCCTGGATGGAACGCATTGACGACACCGCCGAGACGACCGAGCAACTCATCATGTTGCTCGAGGCCGATTTTTACGGACGCGTCGGCGGCGCAACCTAGCCACGATTGCGTTTCGGAGGATCATTGCCCAAAGATCGTGCCCCGAACTCGGCCCCCGCCCCTTCGCCCAAGACGGCCAGGCCGGCGGCCCGCCTCGAACGGCCGAACCAGTAAAAACTGATAAAATTGCGGAAAAACCAGGAGATTCCCCCAGCCGCGGTTATCGTTTCCTCCACGGGCTATCGACCGCTATAATGAGCCCCAGCAGCGTGCGGAACTGGGGATTTTGTCGAATGAACCGCTATTCGCGGTCTGCCGGCAAATCCAAAGCACATGGCCTACCCGCCGCACTTGGATTGAAAAGATGCCCAAAAAAATCTTTTTCTCCCCTCTCCCCGGTATTTCCAGGGAGAGGGGTCGAGGGGCTTTGGGGAGCGGAGTTGGGTTTGCAATCTCAAGCCCAAGCACCCCCCTCATCCTCTCTTGCAAATCATTGTTTTATCGAAACGGCGCGCCGCCATGAAAATCAGCTTTCGACTGAAGGAACTGCTCGAAGAACGTCAGGATGACAATCGCGGCATCATTACTCGCATTTGTGAGCACACCTCGCTCGAACGCCACAAGGTGGCCGCGCTGTTGTCGAACAAGGTGCAATACGTGTCGCTGGACACCCTGGCGGCCGTTTGCGATTACCTGATGGAAAAGCATCGCATCCCGCAGGATGAACTCCCCGGGTTGCTGTTCGGCATCGATGCCTCGCGATTCTGGAAGTTGCTGAGCGACCGCAGTTATGTGGAAATTGCGTTTGGCGTGCGCCGCGACGAATCGCTGAGCGAGAAGCGCTGGGTGATGGCCGCCGATAGCTACTTGCATGGCGTGCTGTTGCACGAACTGTTTGGGCTGGGGCACGAAAATCAGCCCAACTTTCTCGAGCAGCGACTGGTGCCCGGCTTTCTGCCCGGAGCCACCAACTCCGTGGAAGAAGGACATCGCCACGCCGACGCCGCCTACTCGGCTTTTCACGGCATCAAGGGGGATCGAGCCCTGGTGTGCGTGGGCAGCATGAAGAGCAACGTGCTGATGGAGCGCGTGGTGGCCGAGACCTTCCAGGCGGCCAGTTTTCAGTCGGAAGACGGCCGGAAGTCACCCTCGGAGCGGAGTTGCCCATTCTTCTTTCGCTATCGGCAGAACGATCCCAAGCCGCCTTCGTGCTGTGGCGGCGAAGAGTTGGCCCGGGGGATGAAATCGGACGAGCCTGGCATTTACTACGCGCAGACCCCCGACCGTTGGTCGCTGATTCCGGCCAACGACGTGAACGATGCGGCGCTGGTCATGTACACCTATCAGCCCAACCGCCGGGTGGTGGAGATGGTTCTGGCAGGCTTCTCCAGCACGGCCACGCTTTGCTTGGGCGATGTGCTCCGCAAAAACCCCGACGCCCTCTGGCCCCCCAACGTGCGCCGCGGCGATGTGGAATTGGGCGTGTTCCTCGTCCACTTCGTGCTGCCCAAGCAACCGGCCGAAGCCACCGGCTCCGACGTCCTGTACATTCCCACGCCGCTCAAAACCGACGTGATTCCGCTCGAAGAAAGCGTACTGGCCCACTTCGCCAAGTAGGCCAGCGCTGGCAGCGGCGGGGGTGGCTGGGGTCAGGCCGCCAACATAAAGCAGCGCAGCGCGATGATTGCCCAAGGCGGCCTGCCCCCAGGGACTTTGAGCCGGCGCCGTGCTTCCAATCGGTTTGGCCAGATTCATCTGGGGGGCAAGTTGTGGACTAGGGTTATGCCAGTAGCTAGCTCCAGAAGCCACAACTTGACCCCCAGCCACCCCCGCCGATTGCTACCGGCTGGAGCGACCCAGTTGCCGGGTGGGACTGACTCCCACTGAAAATCGCCGCAGTTTCACGGCGCACCAAGGCTGGCCCTACGTGTAGCTCGGCTCGCGCTCGTTCAACAGCCGGCGAAGTTCTCTTTGATACCGGGCTTTCTCCGTTTGCCAGTGGCCGCGCACGTGTTCGAGGTGGGCCTGTTGCTGCTGAAGCTCTTGCTCTTGCGCCGCGAGGCCCGCGGCTTGGGTTTGCAGCTCATCTTGTCGCCGCTGAAACCATTGTTGAAGGTGCGAGCGTTGCTCGACAAATCGGGCCAGCAACTCTTCCATGCGGCCCCGTTCTTGTTCCAACGCGGCCCGTTGTTCCGCGAGATCATCGGTCGCAAGCCGAAACTGGTCGGCCAGCCGGCTCCGCAGCCGGCTCACGCTGCGGGTCAGGGCCGCGGCGGGCAACACGCCCGAGAGCTGCCCCCATAGTTCTTCGGTGGCGAGCCGCATCTCCAGCGTTTCCTGCTGGGCCTGGTGCAATTTGACCTGCAACCGTTCGACTTCCAACTGCCGGGCATCGACCCGCGCGGACCGCAGATCCACGGCCTGCCGCTGCTGTTGGAATTCCGCCTCCGCCTGTTCGGCGCTGTGGGCAATCCGGTCGCGCTCGGCTTCGAACTGCCGCAGGCGCTCGGCCGCGGTGCGCTCCCACTGGGCACGGTTCACGGCCAACTGGGCGCGTTCTTCGGCGAGGGCGGTTTCCACCTCGGTGAGCATGGCGCGGCGGCGTTCCAGTTCGCTGCGTTCCCGCTGCAGCTCATACTCCCGGCAGCCGAGCGCGGCGGTCTGGTCGCGGCCGCGTTTCGCGAATTCCAGCGCCTGCCGCTCCACGGCCTGGCGACGTAATTCCAGCCCTCGCGCTCTCAACCGCAGCAGTTCGTTCGCCGCTTGCTGTTGGGCGAGCCATTGTTGCTGCTCGTGCAAGCGATGGGCATCGGTGGCTGCTTCGGCCGCGGCCACCGCCTGGGCTCGATCGCTCAGTTCGGCCCGATCCGCCTTGAGTTGGGCAATCACCATCCGCAGGTCGTCGTCGCGGGCTTCCAACTCGGCGGCTCGCTCGCTGTTACGGCACTCGGCGGCTCGCAGCGAAGCCGCGCGTTGATCGAGCGCTTCCTCACGTTCTTGCAAGGCCAGGGCTTTTTCGGTTTGCTCCTGATCTCGCTCATCGAGTGTGAGCTCGCGATCGTCCAAGCGCTGATGCCGCTCGTCGAGCCGCTGCTCCAACTCGGTGAGCCGCCGTTCCTGGCCAGCGGCCCAGGTTTGGGCGGTTTGCAGCTGCTCTTCAATCTGCGCTGCCTGTTCTTGCAACAGGGCCTCGTGTTCTTGCAGCATGAGCTGCCGGCGCCGCAGATGCTCGGCCAGTTGATTGGCCTGCCGCCGCATCGATTGGAAGATGTCGCCATCGGCGTCGGAAAGCAGAGCGGAGATGTCATCGGCGCTGTCGTCCGCCGACTCGCCGCGGTCGTGCTTCAGAATGATGCCGGGGTGATCGCTCGACGCCGTCATCGAGCGACCCGAGCCCAAGGGCACCGCCAGTGTGGCAAACCCCAACGGAAGCACTCCGTGCTCAGTCTGGGACGATTCCACCGTGACCTGGTGCGGATCGTCGATCCGAGTGGTTCGTTCAGAAGGGGACGACGGTTCTCGCGTGTCCATACGCTAGCACCTGCGGCATGCGAATCTTGCGCAATCGGTAAACTCCCCCTCAGGTAAGATGGTCGGCGGGGAAGCCGGCGAACTTGATAAAGATCGCCAGAAACGGCGAAAAAGCCCACTGGCAATGCCCGCGGAGCCAGCACGGCATGCGCTGGTCCGCGTGTTGCATATACGCCTGGGCCAAGGCGGCCCGTACCGCAACCGCTACTGCTTGATGAGGTCGCGGACGGTCATGCCAGCGGGGATCATCGGCAGCACGTGCTCCTGGTAGGGCACGGCCACATCGAGCACAAAGGGGCCTGGGTAGGCGATCATTTCTTCGATCGCGTCGACCAAGTCGGCCTTGGCTTGCACGTGCGCCCCGCCGCAACCAAAGCCCTTGGCAATGGTCACAAAGTCGGGATAACGCTGGTCAGGCCCCAAACCGGTGCCTTGGCCAGTGGCTTCGGGATTATCGACCGGTCCCAGGTACGTATGGGCGCGATTGCCCTGGTGGAAGCGGTCTTCCCATTGCACCACCATGCCCAGGTGCTGGTTGTTGAGCAACAGCACCTTCACCGGCAGCTTTTCGCAGTGGCACGTGGCCAGCTCTTGAATATTCATCAAAAAGCTGCCGTCTCCGTCGATATCGATCACCAACTTGTCGGGGTTGGCGGCCTGCACGCCCATGGCCGAGGGCAAACCAAAGCCCATGGTTCCCAAGCCGGAGCTGGACAGAAACGTGCGCGGACGCTGGAAGCGATAAAACTGCGCGGTCCACATTTGGTGCTGGCCCACGCCCACGGTGATCACGGCGTCGCGATCTTTGGTCAGCCGCGAAACTTCGCTGATGGCGTGCTGGGCCAATATGCCGCCGTAGGATTTATCGTAGGTCAGCGGGTCGTCCGCTTTCCATTTTTGCACCTGTTCCACCCAATCAGAAATGTCTTCGGGCGGCTCCACAATGGCGTTGAGCTGCTGCAAGGCCGACCGCACGTCGCTGATGATGGGAATGTGGGCCGACTTGTTCTTGTTGATTTCCGAGGGATCAACATCCACGTGCACAATCTTGGCGTGCTTGGCGAACTCTTGCAGCTTGCCGGTCACGCGGTCATCAAACCGCACGCCCAGGGCAATCAGCAAGTCGCACTCATTCACGGTGTAGTTGGAATACACGCTGCCGTGCATGCCCAGCATGTCCAGGCAAAGCGGGTCGTAGCTGTTGAACCCACCCAGGCCCATCACGGTCATGGCCACGGGAATGCCGGTTTTCTCGACCAGTTTGGCCAATTCGCCCGAGGCACCGCTGTGAATCACGCCGCCGCCAGCGTAAATCACCGGCCGCTTCGAACGGCGAATGGCCGCCGCGAATTGGGCAATTTGCTCCGGACGCGCCACGCGATGATCCACCCGGTAGCCAGGCAAGTTCATGGGGGCGTTGTAGTTGGGAGCGATCTTGGCCTCTTGAATATCTTTGGGCAGATCGACCAGCACCGGGCCGGGCCGGCCGGTCGTGGCAATATGGAATGCCTCGCGCATCACCCTCGGCACGTCGTCCGGGTCGGTCACCAGGTAGTTGTGCTTGGTAATGCCGCGACAGACCTCCACGATCGGCGTTTCTTGGAACGCATCGGTGCCGATCACCTTGGTTTTCACCTGCCCGGTGAGGGCGACCAGGGGAATGCTATCCATCTTGGCGTCGGCAATCGCCGTCACCAGGTTGGTCGCCCCAGGTCCGCTGGTGGCCATGCACACGCCCGGCTTGCCGGTGCTGCGGGCATAACCTTGCGCGGCGAACCCCCCCCCTTGCTCGTGGCGAGGCAAGATGGTGCGGATTTTATCCTTATATTTCGTGAGCGATTGGTGAAGCGGCATGCTGGCTCCACCAGGGTAAGCAAAAATGATGTCCACGCCGTGGTTGATCAACGATTGAACCACGGCGTCGGCACCCGTCACGATATCGGCCACGAGCGTATCTCCCTCGAATTTGAATCCCAACCTTGCGACACAACCGCGGGCGAGAAGGTTCGACCGATTGGGGGGAGGCGACCCCATGGGGGGGGGCATTTCACCCAACCGTGCGAGTATGTCGGCGAACCTATTAATTTAGGCAGCCAGGCTCAAAACCGCAACCGACTCCCTGCGAAGACTGGAGATTTGCTATCTTAGTAGCGGTTCAGTTGCTACACTGCTGAGCTTTGCTGTTGCTGTTACAGATCGTTCAGTTCAAGACGTTGGTGAGACCTCCGATGACTGCGGAGCCGGATTCGACCCCGAAAGACATTTCTAACCCCGAGAACGACAACCCGCGGGATAACCCTGCTGGCAGTTCGCAACCCCAGGGGGAAACGCCGCCGCGGCCTGAGCCATCGTCCGCTGGCGATACTCCTGCTGGCAACGCTGGCGATGCGCAAGCCATGGGCGAAGACCTGGCGGCTGAGAACTCGGGCGAGGCGTCGCAATCCGATGACGCAGGCAGTGCCGAAGCTGGCGGTGACGCGCCCAAGCGGCCGTTTCGCATTGGCTCGCAGCGTTACTCCGAAGACATCCACCGGCCCAAGCCGCAGCCGGTGGCGCCGCCGCGTCCGGCAGAAGAGCCCGCGGCCGAACAGGCCGAAGGGGGCGCGGCCGCCGCTGAGGAATCCCCAGGCGAACGATCCGACCGCGGCCCTCGCAAAGGCGGCCGGGGTAAGTTCGATAAACGCGACAAGCCCAAGCCCGCTCCGCTGCTCAAGGTGGAACGCACCACGCCGCTCCCCAGCACCCGCGCTCCGCTTTCCGACGAGCTGGAAGAAGAGTTGCAAGCGGCACTGGGCGAAATGTCGCTCGACCAGATCGTGGCCGCCGAAAATGCCGCCGCCGCCAGTGCTCCGGCCGCCCCCGCCGAGGGCGAAGGCAAGCAGATGGGCACCATCCTGGCCATGCACAACGACGACGTGTTCGTGGAACTGGGCGCCCGCCGCCAGGGCGTGCTGTCGCTCAATCAATTCAAAGAGCAGCCGAATATCGGCGACCAGATCGAGGTAAAAGTCGTCCGCGAAGAAAACGAAGACGGCCTGCTCCAACTCACGCTGCCCGGCGCCCCGATGGAAATCTCCGGCGACTGGCTCACCCTCTCCGAAGGCGACGTCGTCACGGCCCACGTTACCGGCCACAACAAAGGCGGCCTGGAATGCACCGTGGGCAGCATCCGCGGCTTCATTCCCGCCAGCCAGGCCTCGCTGTACCGCGTGCAAGATCTTTCCACGCTGGTCGGCGAAAAGTTCAATTGCATGATCACCGAGTGCAAGCCGGAGCGCAAAAACCTGGTGCTCAGTCGCCGCGCCGTGCTCGAACGCGAGCAAGAAGAAGCCAAGGCGGCCGCCTTCGCCTCGCTGGAGCCGGGCCAAATTCGCGAAGGCACCGTCCGCAAAATCATGGAGTTCGGGGCCTTTGTCGACCTGGGAGGCGGCGTCGATGGCTTGCTGCACGTCAGCCGCCTGTCCTGGGGGCGCGTCAAGCACCCCAGCGACGTGCTCAAAGAAGGCGATACCGTGAAGGTGCAGATCGAAAAGTTCGATCCGGAAACCGAACGCATCAGCCTTTCCATGCGCGACCTGGTGGAAAACCCCTGGGATCGCGCCCCCGACAAGTACCCCATCGGCACCGTCACCAAAGGCACGGTCACCAAAACCATGGATTTTGGCGCCTTTGTCGAACTGGAAGCCGGCGTGGAAGGGCTGGTTCATATCTCGGAGTTGGCGTCCCACCGCGTCACCCGCGTGAACCTGTTCGTAAAATCGGGGCAGGAAGTCGAAGTCAAAGTGGTTTCGGTCGACAAGGAAAACAAACGCATCGGGCTTTCCATGAAAGCCCTGCATGCCGTGCCCGAGGTCGAAAACAAGGCCGAAGAAGAACCGGAAGAAGCTCCCCGGCCCCTTCGCAAAAGCAACCAACCCCTCAAAGGCGGAACAGGCCGAGGATCGGGCGGCGATACCTTCGGCCTCAACTGGTAACGAGCGGTTAACTGGGCATCCATCGTTGTATCCCCGTGGTGTTGTTGCAAATGCCTGCCTTGGAATACGCGCTGTATGTGCCGGACCTGGGCGAGATTGGTCCCATCCGGCTGAGCTTGTGGCTGGTTGAGGAAGGCGAACACGTGGAAGTCGGCGATCGCATCGCCGAACTGCTGGCCGGCCCCGCCACCTACGACCTGCCATCCCCCGTGGCCGGCTTTCTCTCCCGCTGCCTGGTGGACGACGATCAGGAAGTTCACGCAGGCCAGCTCATTGGGCTGATCCGAGCGGAAGACGACGAGACGCCGCTGGCTTGAAGGCCCTGGAAGCGGCCCTCTGTGTTTCGAGCCGTGCTGCGATTAGGGACGCGGCGCCGGTTTCCTGGGGGGCGTTTCTCGCCGGGGTCATGCCACGCCGTTAACCATTTTTCTAACCGCCCCGTGTGCCACTGCTCCCAAGGAACTGCCAGTTCCTCGCTACCATCTGCCCAGCCATGGGCTAAAGGGGGCTTGAGTGCGTGGGAAATCGAAGCCAATAGAAACCGGATTCGCACTCAAGCGCATGCCATTACGCCCCAAAAAAATAGCCGTCAGACCAAAAATACATATAGGTCCAAACGAACATTTTTGGCAAACTGCACCCTGACAGATCTCACCACGTCAAATCAAAACACACACATCTCATTCTTCAACCCGAAGCGTCAGCGAGGGCCTCCCCCAATTTTCAATTTTCCTGACTCTAACGGATTCCAGGTGCGTCCTTTTCGCGGGGAATGCGGGCCTTCGCCGCGGATTCGTAACCCGACGCGTTAGCGAGGGAGTCCCCCCGAACGTCCCTCGCTAACGCGTCGAGCTTGCAAAGAATCAGGCATTCACAACACCGGGGGGCCAGCCGCGAAAAGCCAGGAAAACTGCACCGCACCTAGAAAACGGTAGGGTGAGCAATTTTCAATTTTTCAAGCCAATCCGCCCCAGCCCCGATAACACGCCCCCGATCAGCCCTCTTCAACTCCGCACTCCGAATTCCGAACTCCCCACTCCGAATTCCGAACTCCAAACTCCAAACTCCA
This sequence comes from uncultured Pirellulales bacterium, assembly GCA_964445985.1. Classification (GTDB taxonomy): domain Bacteria; phylum Planctomycetota; class Planctomycetia; order Pirellulales; family S012-138; genus CAYUMU01. The sequence goes on from CAYUMU010000007.1 coordinate 97,871, forward strand.
AACTCGCCCAACCGTCTGCCAGGAACTGCGGCACGGGCGATTGCTTGGCACGGGTGGTACGCGCGGGGTGCGATACCCTACCGGCGTTGGCCGCGCCAGCGGAGCCAGTGGTCGGCCAGTACGATGGCGACCATGGCTTCGGCCATGGGAATGAAGCGGGGTAGCAGGCAGGGGTCGTGCCGGCCTTTGGTGCGGATGCTGGCCGGCTCGCCTTCGCGCGTTACCGTGGCTTGCTCGCGGGGCAAACTGCTGGTGGGCTTGACGGCAGCCCTTAGCACGATGGGCATGCCGGTGGTGATGCCGCCCAGCATGCCGCCGTGACGATTGGTGGCTGTTACGATTTGCCCCGCGGACGGGGCAGACGACGCTGGCGTCGCCTGCTCGGTGGTGAATAAATCGTTGTGTTCGCTGCCGCGCATGTTGGCGCAGCGGAAGCCAATTCCATATTCCACGCCCAGCACGGCCGGCAAACTGAACAGGGCTTTGGCCAGATCGGCCTTGATTTTGTCGAACACCGGTTCGCCGAGGCCAGCCGGCACGCCAGTGGCCACGATTTCGGCGGCGCCGCCAATGCTGTCTTGATCGAGCCGTAATGCTTCGATCAGCGCCACCATTTGAGCCGCGGCCGCCGGATCCGGGCAACGCACAATGTTGGGTTCGCCACCGGGGAGTTGTTCCACTTGCTGAAGCGTGACGGAGGCCGGGTTGTCAATGTGGGCATGAATATCGCCCACCTGCGCCACGTAGCCGACCACCTGGCCGCCGAACGCGGATTCGATCAGCTTCTTGGCGACCACGCCCGCGGCCACCCGCACATTGGTTTCGCGGGCCGACGACCTGCCGCCGCCGCGATAATCGCGGAAGCCATATTTGGCGTCGAACGAATAGTCGGCGTGGCCGGGCCGGTACAGGTCTTTGATATCGCTGTAGTCGCGGCTTCGCTGGTCTTCGTTGCGGATGAGGATGGCCAGGCTGGTGCCGGTGGTGCGGCCTTCGAACACGCCGGAGAGAATCTCGGCCTCGTCGGCTTCGTTCCGCTGCGTGACAATCTTGCTTTGCCCCGGCCGCCGGCGCGCCAGGTCAACGCGCAGGTCGTCTACCGTGAGCGAAATGCCCGGCGGAACGCCGTCAATAATCACCACGTTGCCGGGGCCGTGGCTTTCGCCGGCCGTGGTCACGCGAAAAGCTTGGCCAAAAGTATTGCCGGGCATAAATCTCCGCGAAGCTCAAACCTGGTTGCCAATGTTCGGGAAGCGGGTCCGCGCGGCCGCCGGCACTCGCTGACGCCTGGCCAGAAGAAAATAGGACGGCCCGCGGGGCGCGCAGTAGCGATTGTAACAGATGAACGGTCTTCGCGGATGGGCATGCGGTCGGGGGGGAACGATTTGACGGATTGATTGGTGGTTGGATTCGGTTCGGCAGCCCATGATAGATAGCTGCGGTGCGGGGCATGTCCGGTTGCGTTGTCCCCTCACCAGGCCTTTGCTCACCCAGCCACGCTTTCCCCCGCGGCGCACGATGACTCGAGTCGAAGAACTTCGTCAACTTTCTGACCTGGCGCCTTACCGGCTGCGTTGGCGGCGTTTGCTCGGAGAAACGCGAGACGCGAGCTATCTTCAGTCGCTGGACTGGCTGGAAACCTTTCTCAAGCATGCGGGAGAGGATGTCGGCCTGAAGGTTCTGAGTATTTCGCACGGCCGGCAGGCGCTGGGCATCTTGCCTTTGGTGGTGGCGCGGCGTCGCACCGGTTTGGGTATAGTGCGTCAATTGACGTACCCGGTGCTCTCGGACGGCAGTTGTTATGGTCCGCTGGGGCCTCATCCCACGGCGACGCTGACTGCCGGACTGCGACACTTGAGCCACGGCAGCCGCGATTGGGATCTGCTCAACTTGAACGGGGTGAACACCGGCACGGATCGGGGCCGCACCGAGCATGCCTTGCGTCGGGCCGGCTTTCGGCCGACGCGCCGCATGCAAGCCACCAAGGCCATCGTCGATTTCTCCGGCAGTTGGCAGGACTACCTGGCCTCGCGCAGTCCCCAATGGTTGCCAGAGGTCAGGCGAGCGGAAAACCGGTTGAATCGGCTGGGGGACTGGGAGCACGTGCATTATCGGCCGGAAGGTTCGGCCCGCGGCGATGATGACCCCCGCTGGGATCTTTACCAGTCGTGCGAACGGATTGCCGCGGGTAGCGGCCCAGGCGATGGCAGGGCGTGTCGCGATGGCGGCCTGGGCGGAACCGGGAGCGAAGCCGGGCAGGCTTTCCGGCAAGACGTTCACGAGCAAGCGGCCGCCTCCGGCAATGTTGACCTGCACCTGTTGCGGATCGAGCGACGAACCGTGGCCTTTGTATATGGATTTCATTTGCATGGCCGCGGGCTGGCGCGCCGCTGGGGCGTCGATCGGGGGTTGCCCAGCGAATCTGCCCAGGCCGCGATGAGCGTGTTGTGGGCGCGATGTTTGGAAAGTTGTTGCCGGGCTGGTGATCGCAGTTACGATTTGGGGATTGGGTGGTTGCCAGGTGGCTGCGATTGGCCAACCCGGCACACGGCAACCGAAAGCTATACCCATTATGCGAGCGGTCCGCGCAGCCTGCTGTTGCGACTGACCAACATGGTTCACAACTGGCGCCAACGCGGCGCTCCCCAGGTGGCACTCGAATGAGCCCGATTCAGGCGATCGCCGTTTCTCTTGTGGCGGCAGCCTGTTCCGCCTTGGCCTATGTGGGGCTGCTGGTGTCGTTTGACCGGCACGAAAGAGAGCCGTGGCCGTTCATGCTGTTTGCGTTTGGCTGGGGAGCGGCGCCGGCGGTGCTGCTGTCGCTGTTTGCCGAGCAGTATGTGGGCGCTTCCCTACACTTCTTTGTGAACCAGGCCGAACTGCAGCTGGTGTTCACGGCGGTGGTGGCGCCGCTGATTGAAGAGTTTGCCAAGGCCGTGCCCGTCGTGGTCATCTTCTGGTGGTATCGTCACGAGTTCGATGGGCTGCTGGATGGCTTGCTGTACGGCTCGTTGGCCGGGTTCGGTTTTGCCATGACCGAGAACGTGTTTTACTTTACGACCTACTTCCATCAAGACGCCGGGCTGGGTTGGCAGGTGGTGTTTCTGCGTTCGCTGGTGTTTGGGCTCAATCATGCCCTGTATTCTTCGTGCCTGGGCTTGGGGCTGGCGGTGGCTCGGTTTGCCAAACGTCGTGCCGTTCGCCTGCTGGCCCCCACGCTGGGGCTGGCGCTCGGCGTGGCGCTGCACATGTTCCATAACTATTCGGTAATGACCGACGATAGCTGGGCTCCGGCGCTGATCAGCAACTGGAGCGGCGTGGCCGCGTGGTTGCTGCTGGTGGGCTTCGCTCTGCACCAGGAAGCCCGCTGCATGCGGCAAGAGTTGCGGGAGGAAGTGCAGGCTGGGCTGATCACGCACCGCGATTGGCGAACCGTAACACGCAATCGCAAGCGCGTGACGACCAAGCTGGCCGCCATGCAGCAAAGCTCCGCCGAGGTTTGGAACCACTATTTTTCGCTGCTGGCCGAGTTGGCCTTCAAGAAGCGGCAGCACCGTATTCACCCCGACGACGCCGAAGCGCTGATGCAGATTGAATCGCTCCGAGCCGAGATCCAGCGGACGCGCTGCGAAGGCAACCTGGGCTAATGCAGGTCTCAAAAAACTCCAGACGCAACAGGCCAGGCAAGATTGCCCATTGCGTCTGGAGCGTTGTCAACCGGCCAGCACCCCGGCAGGGAATGAATGGCCAGGGCTGGCCAATGATGAGGGCGCGACCGAGATTATTTCTTCAACGCGCGTTTGAGTTGTTCCACCTCTTTGGCGAGCTGGTCAACCTTCTTTTCCAGGTCGCTCTGGCTGCCGCCGCGGCTCGGACCTGGGTGTTGGTGAAAACGCCAGTTGCCTTGCCGCACTTCCGGGCCGCGGTGGCTGGAATGCTGGCCAAACCGAGAGCCAAAGCCGCGGCTTGGCGCATTGAAACGGTGCGCGTTCCAGCCGCGACTGGGGGCGAAGGAACGTCCCCAAGATCCGCGGTGCGAGAATTGGGAGCCGTGCCTGGCCCCGGGCTTGCCCGAGCGGGCCTGATGGCCGCTCTTGCCATGATCGCCGCGGGCCTGATGGCCGCTCTTGCCATGATCGCCGCGGGCCTGATGGCCACGGGCATGATCGCCGCCTTTACGGTCGCCGAGGGCATGATGGCCGTGCCTGCGATCGCCGCGGGCATGCTCACCGCGTTTGTCGCCGCTCTTGTGATCACCGCCCCGTGCCATGCTTTCCCGCATTTTACGGAAATCTTCGGACGACAGCCGACCCCAAGGGCCGGGGCCGCGATCGCTGTGCGCTTCGCGCATTTTCTCGAAGCGCTCGCGCACTTCCTTGGCTTTTTCGGAGCTCAAGCGCTCTTCCATGGCCTTGTGGAATGCCTCGATGCGTTCTTCGCGCGATTTGTCGTCGCCAGCACCGCGGGCACCAAAACCAGGGCCGCCGAAACCGGGGCGACCGGCGCCGAAGCCGCCGAAGCCGCCTCCAAACCCGCCGCGAATTCCGCCCAGCGGCGGCCGACCGTCGCGCTCGCCAGATCGGGCAGGCCCTTCGTCTTTGGGCTTATCAGCCTTGGATTTATCGTCCTTCGACGGGGCTTTTTGGGGAGGGCTCTTGGGCTTTTCGCTCTTCGACTTGTCGTCTTTCGTGGCCGTGGTGGATACCTGCACCGGTGTTAATTCAGCCTCGATCTGCTGAATCTGAGCTTTTACCTGAACCAGATCGGCCTCCAGTTTTTCCAGCTGGGCCTGGGCGCCTGTTTCTTGAGCGTGGGCGAGTGGCCCCCAACTGATGGCGCACCCCATCACAATAATCAGCGTGCAACGCGACATGGATCAACTCCTCCGATGAGAACTGGGCGAAATGGTCTGGGTTCGTTTACTGCCGAACCTCCGTGGGAAGTTTGGAATACCTAGTACCTTGAACCCCGCATGGCCGTGCAGGTATCGGTCGCATTTTGGCAATCGCGAAGACCTGGCGGGGGGCATTCACGTTCAAGCTAGCGGGGATTGCACGCTGCTCGCAAATGAAACACGAGCCAACGAAAGCGGCGGCGTGAACGATCTTCCCCCCCAACCTTGGTTCAGGTTCGGAGAGCAGAATCATCCACGCCGCCGCGAAGCTGCGAGGGTTGCCAGAGCCAACCACTATTCGGTCGCTGGCAGGTCTTTCAACGCTTCCCGCAAGCCAGGCACTTCGTCGGCCCCGACAGGCACTTTGAGGCTGGTCCCTTCGAAGTCATCGCCGATCGGCTCAAACCGACCGCCCATGTGCTCGGCCAGAAAGGCCTCGGTCACGGCGTTGAACGACATGCGGTTTTGCGGCCGGGCGAACCCGTGGCCTTCATCGGGGTAGAGGGCATAGCAAACCGGAATCTTTTTGGCCTGCATGGCCTTCACAATCTGGTCGGCTTCCGACTGCTTCACGCGGGGATCGTTCGCCCCTTGGCCAATCAGCAGTGGGCGCTGGATGCGATCGACAAAGTTCAGCGGCGAGCGTGCTTCGAGGAACTTGATGCCTTCTTCGGTGGTGTGATCGCCCACGCGATCCTTGAACATTTGCAGCACCGGTTGCCAATAAGGCGGAATGGTGTTGAGCAGCGTGATGATATTGGAAGGACCCACGATATCGACCCCGCACCGGAACACGTCGGGCGTAAAGGTCAGGCCCACCAGCGTGGCGTAACCGCCGTAACTGCCGCCCATGATGGCCACGTGATCCTGTTTGGCAATCTTGTTATCGACGGCCCATTTCACGGCGTCGATCAGGTCGTCGTGCATTTTGCCAGCCCACTCTTTGCGGCCGGCGTTGAGGAAGTTCTTGCCAAAGCCGGTCGAGCCTCGGAAGTTCACGGACAGCACGGCATAGCCGCGGTTGGCCAGCCATTGCGCCTCGGCGTCGTACCCCCAGCTATCGCGCGCCCAAGGTCCGCCGTGAACATTCAAGATGAGCGGCAGCGGCTCGCTGGGCTTGCCGTCGCCGTCGGGATCGGAATTCTTGGGCAGCGTGAGATACGACACGAGCGTAAGACCATCGCGGCTCTTGATCTCCACCGGGTGCATCTTGGTGAGCGGCAAGCCTTCCAGGTCTTTGCGGTTGGTGAAGAGAAAGTCGGCCTTTTTGTCTTTGCCGCCGCGATCGTAGTGGTAGTAATTGACCGGCCCATCGTCCTTGAGATAGGCCACGATCCAGTGCTTGTCGTCGAGCGATTGGCTGGCAATCACCACTTCGCCATCGGCTACTTCGCGGAGGAAGTCGAAGTCTTCTTTCACCGTGGGGTCGATGATTTGCCAATCGTTGCGAAGGTACTCGAACGACACGGCGCGGATCGTGTTTTCGGTGGGGTGCACCAGCGCGCCGCCGATATCGGCCTTATCGTGCTGGGCGATCACCTTTTGATTGCCGGTGGCCAGATCGACCGTGGTCATGGCGCCCGTGTCGCGGCCGCGGCTATCGATGAGGTACAGCACCTCGCCGGTTTTGTCGAAGCCAATGGGGCTGGTCGTCAGCGTGTCTTCGGGCGGCACGCGAATGAACTCTTTCCATTCTTTGCCGTCGGGCTGAAGGATCACGTTGCTGCCATCGGGATCGAACCGCGTGGCGAACCGCACCTTGTAGTCTTCGTCGGTCAAGAAGCCGCTGAAGCCGGGGTTTTCTTGAACGAGCGACTTTTCGCCCGTCTTGAGATTCAACCGATGGATGTCGTGGAAGCGGGGATCGCGATCGTTGAGCCCCACCAGAATTTCTTCAGGGAAGCGATAGCTCACGCCTTCGATTTGGGCGGCCACCTCTTTATAGGGCGTAAGGTCGGTGGTCTTGCCGTCTTCGAGGTCCACCTTGTAGACGTGCCAGTTCTCGTCGCCGTCGGCATCTTGGCGATAGAGAATGTGCTTGTTGGTATAAGCCCAAGAGTAGGAGCGGATGCCGCGTTTTTTGTCGTGCGTGACCGGCTTGGCCGCGGAGGGGTCGGAGAGCGGGCCGACCCACACGTTGAGCACGCCATCGACGGGCGCCAAAAAGGCCAACTGTTTGCCGTCCGGGCTGATGCGGGCAGCCGCCTTGTCAGGATTGCCGAATAAGACTTCGCGCGGGATCAGCGACACGTCGGATTGCTCCTGGGGCTTGGCGGAGGATTTGCCAGAGGGTGCGTCGTCGGCTAAGGCGGCTGAGGCGACAGCGCCTAACCAGGCAAAGCTGCCGGCGAAGAGCGCCAAGCGTGCCCAGCGTGGGGAACGCGGAAAGGTGGAACGCCACATAAGAAACTCCTTCTTGGGGGGGACGGGTTCGTTCCCGGTTCGGTCCGTCAGTTCTCTCTCAAGCTTGTGACTTCTACGCCGCCCGAGGGGGCGCAGTTCGAGCAAGATACCGAATCCGCCGGCAATTCGATAGGGGAAGGCACAACCAGCCCGCGAGTTGGCCGGTTAAGGAGTAATCAAGGAGTAACGGAAAATAACTGCCGGCCATGGTCGCCTTTCATTCCGTGAAAGGATTCGCTTTCGCGTAGCGAAAGCCGACTTTGTTTAAGCCTTGGCTTTGATAATGGGCAACGGGTCGAACTTCTCCCCAAGCACCGCGGTGCTATCCACCTTGAGCCAGTGATCCAACAGCGAAGCGTACACCCGCCGGAAATCGGTGTGGTACCGCAGATCGCCATCATCCAGGTCGTCCGCCTTCAGGCTCGGGTGTTTGCCCACCACTCCGCTTTCCACGCCGGCTCCGGCCAAGAACAGGCACGACCCCGAGCCGTGGTCGGTGCCGCGACTGCTGTTCTCATCCACGCGGCGGCCAAACTCCGAGTAGGTCAGCAATACCACGCGATCGGCGTGCCCCGAGCCTTCTAACAGGGCGAAGAAATTGCTGACCGCATCGCCCATGGCTTGCATCAGGTTGCGATGATCGCCCGACTGATCGCTGTGGGTGTCGTAACCGTTCTGCGAAACGTAGTAGATCCGCGAACCGAACTCCGCCTGGATCATTTGGGCCACGAGTTGCAACTCGTAGGCCAGACCTTGTTGCACGTACCTGACGTCCCCGTTCTTGAACTCGAACTGCCCCTGCGGCCGTTCAAAGCGACCATGCACGATCTCTCGCAGCCGGTCGATCGTGGAGTAGGTATCGAGCGCCATCCGCCGCGTGAATTCGGCGGCGGAGCCGGGGCTGGCGCCTCCCGAAAGCTGGGTGAGCTCACGGATCAGTTTCTCGCGCGGGTTGCCGGCGGTCGCCGGGCTTACTACGGCTGCTTCCTCCACTGCCTCCGTCGGCGGGCGAAGGTCTTGATATTCGTCCGCGGTTTCGTCGAGGTTCAGGCCGAAATCTTTGTCGGGGTGCAAGGTGGGGACCGCCGTGGTTGCTCCGCGGAAGGCCAGCGGCAGTTGGTCCTTGCTCACGTGAAACGCCGGCATGCGGCCTGGTTGAATTTTTAGACCCGCGGTGGTTCGCCCCAGCCAGCCCGTCGTTTGGCGGCCCCGCGGATCGGCCGATTGCCAGACATCCATGCTCTCGAAGTGCGACCGGTTAGGATTGGGATAGCCCACCCCCTGCACGATCGCCAACTTCCCGCTCTCGAGTAGGTTCGACAGACCATACAGCGATGGGTGCAGGCCAATCTCATCGTTCACCCGCAGCACATCTTTTTCTTTGAAGGCCAAGGTCGGGCGAGCTTTGTGGTAGTTGTCGTCGCCGTAAGGAATGACCGTGTTCAAGCCGTCGTTGCCGCCGGTCATTTCGAGCACCACGAGAATTTTGTCCTGGCCCATTTCGGCCGCCCTGGCGGCGCGCGCCAAGAAGCCTGGCACCGTCAGACCCGAGGCGGCGCCGAACGCCAACAACGAGGATCCCGCAATGGTTCGTCCCAGAAATTCTCGTCGCGATAGCATCGGACCAGTCTCCGTTAAAGCGTTTGCCTTCCGCCGCAAGTCAAAGGGCGGCAGGGTCAATATTATACCCAGCCCCAGCGACGGGATGAACGCCCAACGCGTCCCCCTCGCTCAGGCCGCGTTTTGGAATCACGCCAATTGATACTCAGGCAACATCAGCACGGTATGCACCAGTTCTCGGGCCCTTTGGGCTGGATCGCTCGCGGATCCCTGCTTGGCGAACTGCAACAGCGCCTGCCGCACTTGCGGCGACACATCGCCTTGCAAGAAAATCTCCAGCGCCAGCCGTACTTGGGCTTGGCCCTTGGCCGCCGCCAACAGTTGATCGCCCTTTTTGCTGCTGAACCGATCGCCGCGGACCATATCCCAGGCCAGGTTGTGACGGCCAATCAACGTTGCCGAGTTCAACCAGGCCACGCCGCCGTCCCAGCCCTTCACGTTGGGCGGAGCAAAGAGCAATTGCCCCAAGCCGTCCATCGCGGTCGCCAGCTCTTGCCACTGCACGCGGCTTTCAAACGCCCGCAATAACCCCACCACATACTCCGTGGGGCTCTTGATTCGCGCTCGATAGACGGCATCGGAATAGAACAGCTCGGATCGCAGAATCATGTCCATCGCGGCCCGAATATCAAACTGGGTCTCGCGCAGTCGCTGGGCCAGGGGCTCGAGCAATTCCAAGCTCGGTTCGTCATCACTGACAAACTCACGGAACAGCTTCTTGGCGATGAACAAAGCGGCCGCCGGCTGCGCTAGCACCAGGCGGGCCACGTCGTCGCCCCCGAATTTGCCCGTCTGCTGAAAGATGGTCTTGGGAGCTTCATCGTGCAAAGCGGCCTGGAACACAAACTGGTCGCCATTGACCGAAAACCCAGTCAAGGCCCGGGCTGCTTCGCGAATATCGTGCTCGGTGTAATTGCCAACCCCCAGGCTGAAGAGTTCCATGATCTCGCGGGCGTAGTTTTCGTTGGGCCGGCCTTTCACGTTCCGGGCCGAATCCAACCATACGATCATCGCCGGATCGCGGCCCATGGCGAGCAGCAACTCCGAAAACGACCCCAGCGCATGTTTCCGCAATAACTGGTTCTGACGCAGCATGAGCGGCAGTTGCCGGACCTTGTTCACGCTGGTGGCAAAGTGATTATGCCAGAGCAGCGTGAGCCGTTCGACCAACGGCCGCGGGGTATATAGCATGCGATACAGCCACCAGCCCCGAAGACGGCGGATATGCTCGTCGCCATTGCCCGCCTTGGCGATCCGCTCTCCCAGCGGGTCGAGCAACCGGTCGAACGGCAAGGGCTGCGGCGACGCGGTCGCGGCCTCCGGCAGCAATTCGTTCAGGCAGCCCTCGGCGCCCAGCTTCACGCGGTCTTGGAGTAATTCCCAAGAGGTTGCCGAGGCGGTGGCGCCGCTGGCCGCTGCGGCCGGAGGAAACCCATAAGCGGCCCTGCGGTACAGATGGGCTGCCCTGCGCGGATTCCACTCCCCCAGATCGGCAGGCAGCCAGGCCTGTTTCGGATCGATGGTTTTCAGCAATTCAGCCATGGCCCTCGGTCTCCCAAACCACTGCTCGGAGTTTTCCAACGGGGTGGTCAACGATCCCCCGACGCCCTGCGCGGCACTCACTCAAAACCGGAATGCCAGTCCGAACACAAAGAAACTTTGAATATCCAACCCTGCCAGTCCCGCTGGCAAGGGAAGTGAACTTCGCCATTCAATCCTGACCGTTTTGCCGTCGTCGAGTGTAACGCTAGAACCGGGCGAAACGATCTCCGTAATCGCTTGCGGAGGCGGCAAAATGGTCAAGTCGAACGCTTCGCTCCCACTATCATTGAATTGCCGCGTGACCCCCAGCAGCAGCGGCAAGAACGACGACAACTGATTGATGGCCGGACGCGGGTCGGTAGCCGAAAATGCCACCACCTTGCCGTTCTTTACGCTGGCCGCCGCTTCCAGCGCATGCCGCATGCTGGCGGGGGGATTCCACGCTTGGTAGGCCGTGGAATCATTACGCAGCACAAAGCCTTGGACCGGTTGCGGGAAGAGGGAGACGACCATCCAGCCCTTATCGACCACAAAGGTGGGCTGAAAGAAAAAGTCGGAAGCCTGAACTTCGATCACATGCAGCCGGCTGCCTCGGTACATCACTTCGCGGACGCGGATCGATTCGCCGGCCGCGGCCGACGCCGCCACCACCAGGTTGTTGAGGGCTTTGAGCAGTCGCGCTTCATCCTTCACTTCGATGGCCAGCGTGGTTCCCATCATGAACGGTCCCTGGCTGGGGCTGTCGTACAGCAGCAACCGATCGCCTAGCGAGGCAATCAAGTCGGCCCGCAGGTCGAAGCCGAGCAGGCGATTGAACCCCTCCACCGAGTCTTCGATGTTGGGGGGATCGAACGGGAACACCAATTGGGTAATGGAGGTCGCCGCTGCCACGGTGTCTTCGTACAGGCCGGGCAAGTCAAGGCGGCTGGCATACACCGTGGTGGCGTCGGGCGGCAAGGCCGGCAAGTCGGCCAGCGAAATCGCCGCCGGCGATGTCAGCAATCGCAGCAGCCCCCGCCGCTCCCCAGGCATTTCCAGTTCCAAGCTCACGCGTTGAAACGGGCCTGCAAACCCATAGCAAAACCCGGCGTGTTCCAGACCACCCAGCCCCAGGGCGTCGGTGACCAATTTGGCGGGCGGAAACACCCGCGCCAACATGTCCATCACGCCGCGCACGTTCACAATGCCGCGGGCACACGTGGCATAGCCCACGTTCTGGGGAACCCGCTTTAGCAGCGGCGAGTTGGCCAGGTTGGGGCGTTTTCCGGTCACCACGTCCAAAGCGTGCCGCGGCGGTTCGGTGCCAATGCTCGCCACCACATGGTCACCCTCCCGCCAGCAGGCGAAATTGACCTCGTCGATCTCAAACTGAATCACCTTGCGGCCGGCGAGGTCCAGATTGCTGACCTTCGCCTCGTTAATCAGAGCGATCAAGCGAAAGCCGCCGATCACGATCTCGGCATCGGCGTCGTCCTTGATATCGGGCACCACGAGCGTCAGTTGGACGCGTGGCTTCACCACATTGATCACTTCCAGCGAAGCCACCAGGCCTTGGCGCTTGAGCCTGGTCAGCAATTGCGGAAACGCCTCCGAGGCTTGCTGCAGTTCCAGCAAAGTTTCCGGGCGGCTCCCCGAGAGCAACTGCTGGCTCAGAAAACCCGCACCAAAGGTGTCTACCAGTTGCTCGTACAAGTAATCCGCGAGCGGCTTCAGATCGGTGTCGAGCAGCTTGCCAAAGGTGGTCTCCGCGAACTCTTTGGTCGTGCCATCCAGGCCATCGAACCGCACATAAGCTGCCGCGTCGGCCGGCAAATACGATTCGGGAACCAGGGCCTCGGCCGCCTGCGCCGAGGGAGTGAACAGATAAGCGCCGCTGCACACGCAAGCGGCAACCATGACCCATCGCAGACGAACGCTGGCCGCACGGCCCACGAGCAAGTGCATCATTTCAATCTCTCCGGCACGCAAAGAAACCAGCGTTCAGCCCCGCGGTCCCCGCCAAGGGACTGTCGGTTTGGCAACGGTCGGTCGCACCCCTGGCCGCCATCAGCCCCCCAGTGCTCAACCGCAAGGCTGAGGCCCTGATGGAACTGCCCCCCGCTACAACCGAGACCCGCCGAAATGGACGATCACTGCCCTCAATGAATATTTAACTGGAAGTGTTTCGCTCATCTAACCGCGCCCTTGGAAAGAAAGCAAGCAATTGTCTGCCGCGAATTTGTGGGAGCAAGCGACCGCTAACAAACACGAGCTTGTTCCCCCCAAATGGTTGCATTTATCGGGGCGGCCAATCAAACTCGTACTGGCCTTTTCCCATTCTAAGCAAACCTCCCATTCATCTGAACTGGAGTTCCGTTCCATGAGTCTTACGCGACGGCATCCTCGGTTGATTTGCCTGATTCCCCTGTTGGGGATTGGCACCGTGACCTCGGCCAACGATGGGCAAGTTCCCCTGCTGCTGCGGCGGAATCCCAAACCGGATCCGGTGGTGAAGGTCGTTAGCGAAGCCCCGCGCGTTGACGAAGCCCAGCTCGTTGGCGGGGAACTGGTCGTAAGAAACGCCGGGCCGGCTGGCCTGGCGCAGTTTGGCGAAGGGGCCATGTATTGGATGGCCGTTCGCGTGGACCCGGTCTCGCAAGGCTTGCAAGTTCAAGCCGTGATGCCCGGTGGCCCGGCGGCCATGGGTGGCATCCTGGAAGGCGATATTCTCCGGACTGCCGCTGGCCGTCACCTGAACAGCGTCAATGCGTTCGTGCAGCAAGTTCAGGCATGCAGCGGGCGAGGAATCCAGCTCGAACTGCTGCGGAATGGCAAACCGCTGACCTTGCTCGTCGCTCCCGGAGTCCGTCTGGCCGACGGCGCGATTGTGATGCCGCAAGATGTGCCTGCCGCCCAAGAAGTCATTGAGGCTCCGCCGGAAGTCACCGAGGCGCCAGCCCCCGTCCCGCCCGTTACCACGAAGTCAGACAAGCCCAAACCGGCCCCCGCTCAGGCAGAACCCAAGATCGATGCCCGCGAGCAAGCCATGCTGAAGCAACTCCAACAGCTAAATCAGCACGCCAGCGAGTTGGAAAAACAAATTCACACGTTGAAATCGAACCTCGCCGCCAAAGAAGCCGCCGAAAAAGAACGGCAGGCCGCCGAAGCCAAAACCAAGGAAGACGCTGCCAGGAAGGTCGCCGAAATGAAGGCCAAGGAAGAAGCCGCCCGCACTCAGGCCGAAGCCAGGGCCAAGGAAGAAGCGGCCAAAAAGCTGGCTGAAAAGAAGGCCAAGGAAGAAGCCGCCAAGAAAGCCGCTGAAGCCAAGAAGAAAGAGGACGACCGCAAGAAGCCTGCTACCAAGAAACCAGAAACCAAACCCAGCAGCAAGAAGTCCGACGACGACAAGCAGCCAGCGGGCAAGGGTGAGAAATGTGAAAAGAAGTCCGACGACAAGAAGTCGGAAAAGAAGCCCGAATCGAAGAACGACGACCAGAAGAAATCGGACGACAAGTAGTCTCCGGCAACGGCCCGTGGCACTGGACCACGTTGCCGGGGTTTGCCTGAGCTGAACAATCACTAACCGGCCCGCGAAAAGTCCCCTGCCTCCCCCCAGCGCCAGACAGCGCGGGGAGGCAGGGGATTTGTTCATGCGCGGTTGCAAGGGGCGACCGTCAAACGGCCTATCTGGCGTGCAGCGCAAGCCGGGCCGCTGTTTACAACCGGCCTTCGTAGCAGGCCCGATTGGGGGCGCAGCTGGCCCGCTCGACAAACCCGCCATCGGGGCCGTACATGCCCTGGTTGCGGTTGCACCAGCAGTAACCGTCGTCGCTCGGTTCCACGGGATCGTCGGCCGGATCGAGTTGACCGGTTACGAACATGCCCTTGCTGAGCAGGTGCCGGCAGGCCGGCTGGCGGACGACATTCAGTTCTTGGTTGGGCATTTTAGAAGCCTCCTGTCTGGTGGCCGGCGGCGCGGAGGATCGCCCGCTTGACCGCCACCCGGGCAAGTTGAACCTTGTACGCATTTTGCGAGAGCGGCGTGGCGCCTGCGAGAGCCGCCGCGGCCGCGGATTCCGCGGTCACTTCGTTAACGCTTTGTCCCAGCAAGGCCTGCCGGGCTTCGGCCGACACCCACGGAGTGGGGGCAACCTGCCCCAACACCACTTGCGCGTCGCGAACCAGTCCTCCCTCCATTCGCAAGGCAACGGCGGCGGCGGCCATGGGAACCTCGGGGCCAGCCCCCTGCTTCACTTCATAAGCCGCACTCACCAGCCCCGCCGTGGGGATGATCACATCGGTGATCAACTGGCGCGGTCCCAGCACGTTCTCCCGCTGGTTTTCTTCCCGCGGGGTGCGATACAACTCGGCCAGCGGCATCCGGCGTTCTTGATCGGCGGCGGGGCCAATCACGCGAATCTCGGCGCCCAAGGCGATCAGCGCCGGAGCCAACCGAGAGCCATTCACAAACTTGGCGGGGCCGGCGTTGTTGAGGATCGCGTGATGGCGATTGTCCCCCTCGGCCACCAGCGAGCCACGGCGGGCCAGCAGTCCTTGCCCGTTGCGGAAGTACCAGCAGGCGGGCCGGCGGCAAAGCTCGCCGCCGATGGTCGCCTGGGCTTGCAACTGCATGCTCCCCAGGTTGTCGATCACCTGCTTCACGGCCGGAAATTCATCCAGCAGCGGGCTATCGAGCAGGTCGTCCAGGTTGGTTACCGCGCCGATTTCCACACCGTGCGAGGTGCGACGAATGCCGCGGAGCGAATCCACTTCTTTAATGTTTACCACGCGGTCAGGCGTGATCACCATCAACTTCATCAGGCCGACCAGGTCGGTCCCGCCGGCCAAAACTTCGGTCTTACCCCACTCGGCGGAGAGGAGTTCGAGCACCTCCGCCTGGGTGGTGGGCGCCGCATATTCAAAGGCTTTCATGGGATGGTATTCCTTAAGACTATCGGGAGCCAGCAGCGGTCCGTCGCTCGAACCCAACCGCGGGCCAAGCATACAAGCTCGGCCCGGGGGAAGGGCTGAAGATCAGGCCGCTCCTGGAGCACAAATCAGGACTTACCCAGGGCCGCCAGCACCCGGGCGGGCGTGAGCGGCAGCACGGGCACGCGAACACCCAAGGCGTTGCAAACGGCGTTGGCAATCGCGGCGGCCGGGGCAATCGCCGGCGGCTCGCCCAGGCCAATCACGCCGCGGTTGTACTCGCTTTCCGGCTCGTACAATTCCACCACGACCTCGCCCACGTCTCCGATTCGCGGCAACTTATAGTCGCTCAGTTCCGCGTTGACAAAGATCCCGGTCTTGTTGTCCATGATCCGCTCTTCGAACAAGGCCGCGGCAATGCCCATCACCACCGCGCCGTTGATCTGGCTGGTGGCCAGCTTCGGATTGATGATCAGGCCCATGTCTTGCACGGCCACGAACTTCTTCATGCGGACCACGCCGGTTTCGCGATCCACCTCAACCTCGGCCATCTGCACGCCGGCCACGCCGGAGCCCGATAGATTGGTTTCGGTTTGACCGCGCTGGTAGTTGCCTTGGGCCTCGATGGGAGTCATGCCCAGCAGGCTGCAGGCTTCTTTCCACGACAGGCTCTTCTTGGGCTCGCCCGCCACCTGGATGCGGCCCTGCTTGGCCTCCAGCTTGTCGGGCGTGGTGTCGAGCTTGCCGGCCACCTTCTCGAACAGCAGGTTCAAGGCGGCCGTGGCGCCGCGGCGATTCGATTCCGAAACGCCACCCACCGTGGTGCTGCCGCCCGAAGGCCCCGAAGCCGGGTACTTGGACGAACCGATATTGACCTTGACGGCTTGCACCGGCAAGCCCAATGTTTCGGCCACCACCATGCCAATGATGGTGCGGGTGCCGGTGCCAATTTCCTGGCTGCCCAGGCTGGTTTCCACGCCGCCGTCGGGATGAATCTTGACGGTGCACGAAGAATTGTGGGCGGCGCCGCCCCAGGTATGGATGCCCATTCCCAGGCCCGAAACCACGCCGTCTTTCGCCTTGCCTTGCCCATGCGGATGGTACTTGGCTTTCCAGTCCATCAACTTGGCGGCAATCTTCATCTGGTCGGCGTAAACCTCGGCCTTATCGTTGGTCACGCTCGGCAGGTTGCGCAGAAACACATCGTAGCTGTCGATTCCCAGCGCCCGGGCCACGTCGTCATACGCGGTTTGCGTAATGGCGCACGCTTGCGGATGATTGGGAGCCCGCCAGGCCCGAGCCGGGCCGGTGTTGGTGCTAATGCTCGTCGCCACGCGGCGACGATTCGGCGGATCGAACACGTACGGCACCACGGCCTGGCTCACCGGCGCGCCGGCCGTGCCGCTGGTTCCCCAGTGGTGCGAATCCCAGACCTTGACCACGCCGTTCTTGTCGGCGCCGATCTTCACCTTGATAAAGCCCGACGGCCGATTGCCGGCGTTCTTCAATTCCAACGCGCGATCGAGCATCAGCTTGACCGGGCGACCGGTGCTCTTGGCAATCCGGGCCGCGGCCACGCCCCAGGTATCGGCCGCGAACTTGCTGCCGAACCCGCCGCCAATGAAATCGCAAATCACGGTCACATCGGTCGCGGCAATTCCCAGAGGGCTGGCGAACTGCGGCGCCGTGCCCGAAACGTTTTGCGTGGACAGATAGGCGATCAGCTTGTCGCCATCCCACATGCAGGTGGAGCCGTGAGGCTCCAGGCACATGTGCGTGATGACCGGAATGCCGTATTCGGCCTCGACCACCGCGCCATCTTTCTCGCATTCCTTGAACAATTGTTCAAAGTGGGCGTCTTCATCGTCCACGTCGTCGGGAGTGCGAATGTTCCGGCCGGCAGGGCGCGTGCGCTCGGCCTTCTCGGCGGCTGCCAGGTTGGCGTCGTCCACGTAGATATCGAGCGGCTCGATTTCCAACTTGATGGATTTGAGACCTTCGGCCACCGCGCCTTCGGTCTCGCCCGCCACCACGGCAATCAGGTCGCCTTCCCACAGTACTTCGTCGCCGGGCTGCTTCATCAACTCCACGGCCACCACACCTTTGACCTTCATCGCGACCGTGGTGTCGATGGTTTTGAGTTTGCAGTGGGCCGAGGGGCAACCGAGCGCCCGGGCCAGCAACATCTTTTCAGGGGCAATGTCGTAAGCGTACTTGGCCGCTCCGGTCGCCTTTTCCAGGCCATCGGTTCGGCTGGGACTGGTCCCCAATACCGACGCGGTCCCATGCTTGGGCCAATCAATATTCGCCATCAGGAACCTCCTTTCACGCATTCGAGGGCTGCATCGATCACGTCGTAGTAGGTTCCGCAACGGCACAGATTGCCGTTGAGGCCCTTGCGAATCTCGTCTTCCGAAGCCCGCGGGTTCTTCGCCAAAAACGCCCGCACGGCGACCACGAACCCGGGCGTGCAAAAGCCGCATTGCTGGGCGTCGGCATTGGTGAACGCCTTGGCCACGGCGTCGGCCTTGTTGCCACTGAGGGCTTCCACCGTTTCAATCTTCTTGCCGCGGCAATCCATCGCCAGCGTAATCGTGGCGCTGATGGGCTTGCCGTCGAGCAGCACCGTGGCCGCGCCGCAGCAACCATCGGTTGCCACCGGCTTGGCGCCGGTTAGTTTGAGTTGGTAGCGGAGCACTTCGAGCAGCGTCATCCGCGGCTCGACCTGCACGGTGTGATCCTTGCCGTTGACGTTCAGCTTCAGGCTGGTCATGCCTGGGCCGACGAGATCGGAACCCTTTTCCTGAGCGGGCGAAAGCGCTGGAGCAACCGAGAGCGCGGTGGCGGCTGCCGCGGCGCTCGAGCCCTTGATGAACTCTCGGCGGTTGAAGCCAGAGCGCTGCCGGCCTTGATCGTGATCCTTCATGCGAAAGGACCCTCCCTTTGCCAGACTAATAGGTGCAAGACTCAAAGAACATCCCGGCAATTTGGCGCGGAGAGCGCACTCGCTTCTCAAGAGACGAACATACGATCCCACGAACACGTGTTGGCACGCTTCGCCGGTTGTATCCTCGCTTGTGTGTCCCCCCCGAACCGTGGCCGGAATGTCTGCGATTCTAGCGGCTGGCACGACCGATTCAACCAATCGCCATCAAACTTGGCCAGTTTGGGAAAAATAGCCAGCCCGGCGGGTTGGCACTGGCTATTTCATTTTCTTTCGTGTGTCACTGGCTTTGCCCGGCATAGCCAGTGGCACTGGAGGGCGTTGGGGGGCGACAGCCGCCAGTGCCCACCCCGCCGATTCAAGCCGCATTGTGGCAGGCAACATTTACTTTAGTCCCGCAGGGACGATAGGTTGTAGCCGCGGGCGCCAGGAAACGGAAACGCCGCAATCCCCAAGTCCCGAAGGGACGATAGGAACGAACACCGCAATTCCGGCGCGCCATCGCCTGCCGTCCCTTCGGGACTGACGAACGGATGGGAACGCCGACCCTGGGCTAGCGCCCAGGGCTACAACATTTCGCCGCTTCGCGGCTGCCGCCAGTGGCACCCTACGCCGTTAACCCTTTCGATTTTTGATTCAGTGCGATGCTTCGTTCGATCTTGCGCCGAAAATCGATGCTCGACCAATGGCATTTTGATTCGGAATTCTGTCTTAAAGCACTTCACCAATGAAGGGGTTAGAAGGGTCAACGACATCGCCGATGGACGCGTCTCGGTATTCAAACTGGCCATCGCGGAGCGAAATCGTTGCGAGTACGCGATCAACGAGAAGGCGTTCAAAGGTCCATCCATGTTCCCCGAATGAGTCGAAGTACACGCGGCATTCATATCCCGATTTAGAACGGCCGCAATCGAAGCCAGTAATCGTGCGTCTTCGCGGAGTAAGAAGTGTCGTTTCGTGTGCTTCCCAATCGCTGTCCGAATTACCTTTCGGTGACCGGTCATCGGGAACATTGGGACCGAGTTTTGTGTGAATGAGGTCAACGCCAAGAAACTGAAACAGACGAAAATCCGCCGTTTTGCATTCGTAGTCTTTCGGAGATCCACCTGTCTGAAGATGGGAAAAATACGTGGCGATTGCCTCTGCGGCATAAATGACAACGAAGTCGAGTCGCGATTGGGATGGCCTCATCCGAAACCGAACTAGGGTGGACTCACGCAACTGTACCGACGGAAAGTAACTACTGGGGTCTACTTCGGTAATGCTCATGGTGATGAATCGAATATATGGCGGAGCGTGATTTGTAGATCGCCGTCTGGAATCACAGATCCATCAATATCGAGAAAACGACCTTGAGCGTCCTGCCTGACGAAATAGCCAGCCCGTTCATGCGGAAACCCCGTCTTTTGTGGATACATGTAGCGCATACGTTCGGTGCCGTTGCCGTCAATGATCTTCCATCCACGACCTCGGTCAGCGGGGATTTTTTTCCACGTAGGTTCTCTGCTAAGAATGTCTTGAGCCACTTTGTTGGGCGGTTTTCCACGAATGGAACCAGTAATGCAATTGTTATGCACCAGAATCCCGGCCTCGGTCACCTGGTACACGTGCTCGCCATGCACCTCCAAGTTGTGGAGCATTTCGCCTGGCCGGGCAAAGCGGGATACGATCCGCGCAACCCGAGTGTGGCGGCCATCGGCTTTCACCAACTCCCCTTGCCGCACCCCGCCGATCGGCACGAAGTCGTTCTGATCGACGGAGAAAATTGGGTGATTGTCCGTCACGCCGGGAAGGACGGCGCCGTTGGCGAACGTCACGCGGAGAATCTTCTGGTCGGGCGAGGCCTCGTGGCGAAACGTCCCGGTGATCACCGCGCCCGTGCCCGGCTTGATCGGCGGGCAAGGTCCGAGGTACGTGACGGTCGCTTCCCCGAACGCCCCCATTTCCTCGAGGTCCAGGAAAATCGCGCCGCCCACCTCCGCGCCGTGCGCCACGATCCATTCATCCGGCCGGAGCAATTTGATCCAGAGCGAATAGCCGTTCTCCTTCGTCATGTGCAGGCAGAGCTTCCGCCACGTCGCCGGATCGGGCTCCTGCACGTTCGGATCAACCTGTTCGCGCAGCGGGTTCTTCGCCGGAGAGCGGTCTCCAACGCGAACATTTTCGATAGCCGTGGTTTCAATCGCCGACTCACGATTGGGATTGACGCCCGGGAAGAACCACGTGGCTCCTGCCCAATAGAACAGCGCGAACGCCAGACACATCGGCAGCCACAGCCGGCCAATCAGCGAGCCCGCGCCGCCGTCAACATTACGGCGATCTTGAGCGGGGAGATATTCGCGGCGCAAGACTTTCACGCCGTTCATTCGGGGCACCGTCGATTTCGGCTCGGAAGCGCATTGTGGCGGTTCAACAGCTCGTGGCGTGTGCGGTTCATCCGTCAAGGCCGCAACCTGCGGCGGCTCGGTATCTTGCTTCGGAGCAGCGTTCGCGGAAACGTCCGAGGATTCGTCCGATGTTTGTTCGGCGAGCAGGCCCAGCGACTCCATCGTCTCTTCCAACGACTGCCCGTGTTGGCGTTGGGCGAGCAATGCGAAAAGCAGGTCTTGCGCCTGTTGTTCAGAGAGAGCCGCCGTTTTGTCGTCAAGACCTCCGGATGCGCGCGCTCGGACATCATCCACTGCCTGCATGGCCTGACCCCTACCATTTATCTTTGATGAGAAATGTGCCGCTGGCGGCCGAAGCGAAGAAATGACCAGCGCCGGCGCGCCGAGACAATCCAGATAGCCGCAACGGACCGCCTCAAAGGAGTGTGTCAAGAAATTTCTCGTTGCAAACCAAAGCGACTGGATATTGCCATTACATCGCGGAATGTTGAGAGCCGCCACCCAAAGACGCTCGTCCCACTCCAGGCTTCTTCCCTACTTCTTTCACAGCGTAATCTCCCCCTCGTCGATCTCTTCAGCCTCGCCCCGGCGGCGGCGTTTTACCAGTTGCACCGAGTTGCCCTGCTCGTTGTAGCACACTTCGTCCATGATCGAGCGAATCAGCATCAAGCCTCGGCCCCGACGGCGATCCCAGCTTTCGCCACGTGAAGGCTCGGGAATCGAAGCCGGATCGAACCCGGCTCCGTCGTCCGAAATGGTGAAGCGGGCTTCGCTCGGCGCCAATGCCACGTGCACGCGAATTTGCCGACCGGCGTAGGGCGATTGCCGGCTTCGCTCCTGGATCACGTCGAAGGGCTTGCCCACGATCATGGCCGAGCGGGCATCGTCGAAGTCCTCGCGGCTGATCTCCAGGTTGCCGTGGTAGAGCGCGTTGGTGAGCGCCTCTTCGAGCGCCATGCCCACGCGAATGGATTCGCCCGGCGGACAAAGCCCCAGCCGGATGAGTTGCTGCTGCATGTGCCGCACCAGCGGCGAGATAAGCTTGGGGTCGTTATCGAGCACGAACGACGCATTCAGGCCGGTCAAATGTTTGAGCAGCCGCTCGTGATGATTCTCGGGCCGAAACAGTTCCATCACCTGTTGCACCGTGCTCGATAGCTGCTCGCCCAAACTCGCTTTGGGAACGTACGTTACCGCTCCCGCATGGAGGGCCGCCGTCGCGATTTCCTCACTGCCATGCGCCGTCATTAAGATGACCGGCAGGTTGGGAAACTCGTACGCCAAGATTTCGACCAGTTCCAAGCCGTTGACCGGCTCCATCTGCAAGTCGGTCAACACCAGGTCGGGGGTCAACCGTCGAATGCGTTCCAGGGCTTCGTCGCCATCGGAGGCGTACGTCACGGTAAAAGCGGTGCCTTTCTCGATCAGGCCCCCTGCCAGCGCGCGGTCGGCAGCCACGTCGTCGACCACGAGCACAGTCGTCATCGTTCCACCTTTCTTTACAACGCCGCGGTATCGGCTGGAGCGCCTATCTTGGCTTCAGTCCCGACGCCTTGGGAACGCCGAGCGAATCGAGGTCGGCCACGGAGGCGGTCGCCTGGCTCAAATACCTTCGCACATCGGCCAAGAGCGGACCGACTTCCGATTCTAATCGGGGCAGCAGTTTCACAACCAGGGCCAACTCGGCATGTTGCGCGGCCGATTCCAATTCTGAGGCCAACTGCGCCGCCGCCCCGGCGCCCAGATACCGCAACGAGCCCTTCAAGGTGTGCGCCGCACGTCGCAACGTGGCGGCATCGCCCCTGCGGTACGCCGCCAGCGATTGTTCCATCATGGCCGGGCATTCTTGCAAGAACGCGGTCAGCAGGTCCGCCAGCAACGCCTCGTCGCCACCGGCAGATTGCAGCGCCATCTTCCAATCGATCACGCCCGAGTCCTTGCCCGCGGCGAGCTCGCCGGCCGCTGCCACACTCCGTCGCGAGGCGGTTCGTCCGTTGGCGCTGTTCGCGCGGGGCACCAGTTGGGCAATCGCGGCCGACAACTCGCGGATCCGCACCGGCTTGCAAACGTAACCGTCCATGCCCACTTGCAGGCATTTGTCGCGGTCGCTCTTGAGAGCATGCGCCGTCAAGGCGATGATGGGAATGTGCTCGCCGCGGCCAGCCTGAGCTTCCGCCGATCGAATGGTTTGGGTCGCTTCCAGGCCATCGAGCTCCGGCATTTGAATGTCCATCAGCACCACGTCGAAGTGCCCACGCGCGATGGCTTCCACCGCCAGGCGACCGTTTTCCACGGCGAGCACGTCATGCCCTCGGCGGGTAAGCAATCCCACGGCCAGCTTGCGATTTACCAGGCTGTCTTCGGCCACGAGAATGCGGAGCGAAGGGAGTTTGATTTCGGGTTCATCGCCGGCCTCGCACGAAGCGGCTGCCGGCGTTACGCCCAGGGCTCGAACGAGGACCGGCCCCAGCTCGCTGGGCTTGATCGGCTTGAACAGGTAGGCCGCCACCTCCAAATCGCGGCATCGCCGCGAATCGAGATGATGATCGCCCGAGGTGAGCATCACGATCGGAATATCGCGGAACAAGGGGTGTTGCTTGACCCGCTTGGCCAGCTCGAATCCATCCATCCGCGGCATTTGCACGTCGCTTAGCAGCAGGCGAAACGGCGTGCCGTTATCGTCGGCCGTTTTGAGCATGGATAACGCGTCGGCAGCGCACTCCACCGAAGTTACCTGCATCTTCCAGCGTTCGAGGATGGCTTGCAGCACGCGGCGATTGGTGGGGTTGTCGTCCACGGCCAACACCCGCACATTGTTCAACGAACGGCTCCAATCGGGCGCGGGGCCGGCATCGGGACAAATCCGAAAATCGGCGGTAAAGCGAAACACGCTCCCCACCCCCTCCACGCTCTCGGCGTAAATCATGCCCGACATCATTTCCACCAGCTTGGCCGTAATCGCCAGGCCCAGTCCGGTGCCGCCGAAGCGTCGCGTGGTGCTCGAATCCACCTGTTCAAACGCTTCAAAAATTTGCGCTAGCTTATTTGAAGGGATGCCAATGCCGGTATCTCGCACGGCGAACGCCAGCGTGACACGATCCTTTTCCCGGCGCCCCACGCGAACTTCCAGAGCCACCTCGCCATCGTCGGTGAACTTGATGGCGTTGCCAACCAGGTTGACCAGCACCTGGCGCAACCGGCCGGCATCGCCCACCAGATCGCTGGGAACCGAGACGTCTATGTCGTAAATCAGCTCCACGCCCTTCACGTGCGCCCGCACGGCCAACGACTTGAGCGTGTCGCCCAAGGTCTGTCCCAAATCGAACGGCTGCAAATCGAGTTCGAACTTGCCGGATTCGATTTTCGAAAAATCGAGGATGCTGTTGATGAGTGCCAGCAACGACTCGGCCGACTCGCGCGCCATCCGCAAGTACTCGCGTTGCTCGGGCGCCAAGGGCGTATCGAGCACCAGTTCGGTCATGCCAATGATGGCATTCATGGGCGTGCGAATTTCGTGACTGATGTTCGCCAGGAAGGCGCTCTTGGCTCGGCTGGCCGATTCCGCCTGGTCCTTGGCCCGCATCAATTCGGCTTCCGCCGCCATCATGTCGGTCACATCTTCCGCCGTGCCGGCGATCCGGTAGACGTTGTTGTCGGCGTCGCGCACCGGGTAACCGCGATCGTAAATCCACCGCATGCTGCCGTCGGGCCGCACAATTCGATACCGAATTTCGAAGTTGCCCTTCGCCGCTTGGGCCGCGAACGCGTCCCTCACGCGTTGGCGGTCCTCGGGGTGAATCGCGTCGTTCCAGGTTTCTGGCTTCTGCATCAGGGCTTCACGACTGCGGCCCCAGATTTCCTCGTACGCAGGGCTGACGTATTCGAATTGATCGCCGTCGGCGGTCGTGATCCAAAATACCTCGTTCAAGTGATCGGCCAATTGGCGGAAGCGTTGCTCGCTTTCTTGCAGGGCCAGCTCGGCCAACTTGCGCTCGGTCACATCCCAAAAGATCCCTTGCGTGCCCACGGGTCGGCCGGTGGCATCGAGCAGCGGCGTCTTCATCACGTGCACATACAGCTTCTTGCCGTCGTCGCGCACGTGCGTTTCGATGTCTTCAAACAGCTCGCCCGTGCGGATCAGCCGTTCATCGTCGCGGCGATACTTTTCGGCCAGTTCGTCGGGAAAGAAGTCGAAGTCGGTCTTGCCGATGATTTCGTCGTAGCGGCGATGGATCAGCCCACAGAAAGCCTGATTGGCAAACGTAAAGCGGCCTTTCAAGTCCTTGCGCAGCACGAACAGCGGCAGGTTTTCCACCAGCGAGGCGTACAGCGCTTCCGAATCTCGCAAGGCCTTGTCCGCCCGTTGCTGCTCGCGGAGGTCTCGCACGCAGGCGGTGAACAACATGGTTTCGCCATGGGGCGTGGCCGCCACCGACAGCTCCACGGGAAACTCGCCCCCGTCGGCATCGCGAGCCACGGCCGCGATGCGCTGCGGGTGCGATCGCTCGGCGATCAGCAAATCGGCCAGCGCAACTGCCGAGCCATGCAGATGATTCCAGGGCGACACCAGAGTTTCCCACGATTGCCCCACGGCATCCTCGCGCCGCCGCCCCCAGCATTTCTCGGCCTTGTCGTTCCATTCCACCACCCGCCCTTGGGCATCCAGCACAATCAGAGCGTCGTTCGTTTCCTCCAGCACGGTGCGATAGCGGGCGATCAGATCATGGTCCGCGGCGGTTCGCTTTTCGGCCTCGGGCTGGGCGCTGGTGGCCACGGGCTGGGCACTGGTTGCCACGGGCAAGGCATGGTCCTTCAGCGGAGGTTCACCGGCCGGTGGCAAAGCAGATGAGCCCAACGCCCTGGGCTGCAAGGCGGCCGAAGAATGAGCCAGAGGTTGTCGCAGCAGGCTCGTCAACCACCAGATGCCGCCCAGCAAACACGAACCGGCCAAGATCGCCGTTACCACACGCCACACGTCGATCCCTGCCGACGAAAACACACTGCCGCTGGCTCCCATCCAGGGAACACTAGCGGCGCCGATTCCACCGGCGCCCAATACCATCAGGGTGGTGGCGGCCCAAATGCAACGCACCGAAAGCTCGTGCGAACGGGGCACGGCCGGTCCTCGCAAGGGAAAAATGGGAAGTAGCGTTGGCTGAAAACACGAGAGAAGCCCCACCCGCCAAGGAGCAAGCCAGACGCTGGCCCCCCGCGGTGTCTTCCCCCCTTCCCATTATGTTCGCTTGCGAGATGGCTTGACTACCCAATTGTGGGCAGCAATCGCGGTATTATTTCCTGGGCGAGCGGCCAGCCTAACCGCGCGATCGCCTTGGCGGCGGCGGCTTGGGAACCCATGAAGAATAACTTTCGGGCATAGTCGGCTTTCGCTCCGCGAAAGGATTTGCTTTCGCGGAGCGAAAGCCGACTTTGTTTTTCGTGCAATCCTGCAATCCTTAGGGATTCACCAGGCGCGCCGACTTGCTGGGACTGAAAAACCGCTCATCGAGTTGGGCCTTGCCCTGTTCGCCATAGTGCTTGACCAGCGCAATGCGCAGTTCGCGCGGCGTCAGATTGCGGTCGTTGAACCGTTGCAGCAAATCCTGGTGCGTCTCTCGCAGTTTGCGATACCTGGCGATTTGCTCCTCGGTGTAGCCCAGGGCGGGCAAGTTCTTCAGATCTCCGCAGGTCACGGCAAAGCGAGCGTCGGTGAACAAATCGCTATGGCTATAGGCGATATCGTCCAAGGTCTCCACCACGGCCTGGGTTTTGGCGGCGGTTACCAGATCCATTTCGCGGCCAATGTTCTCTTGCTGCCGCAAGGCCTCGGCCAAGGCGGGATTCTTCTCGGCCGCTTCCGCCATTTTTACTCGCAACGACTGATACAGGTCGGGCGAGGGGGTGAACTCCTTGTGTTCCAAACCATGGGAGAAATGGTCGAACACCATTTCTTCCACTTCCCGCGTCGGTTCGTAAAGGGGCGTCACCCGCCCCGACACCTTCATTTGCCGCGAGAACAGCGAGCCGGTGGGCGAGATGAAGTCCTTGCCAATCGAGAGCCCCAGCTTTTGCAAGTTTTCCGCCGTATTGCCCGGCCGCGCCCCTTCGCCAATGGGGAAGAACGCTTCGCGAACCAGCGGGGTCTCTTGGGCGCACAGCAGCAACAAGCCGGCACAGTAGGTCTTAATGGCCACGCCATCCAGCGGCTTGCCCTTGAGGTTCAGCACGCGATCGGTGCGAAAGTTGAGATCGAACGACGAATCGTTGCCGATAATGCTGGCGGCCCGATCGGCCATGATCTGGGAAACCGGCTCATCGTTGTGCCGCAAGAACATGTAATGCAGCGTATCGCGAAGGTAGTTTTCCACGTTCTCGGCGGGGATCTGCGAACCCCGCTCCGGCAAATCCACAATTACCATCCGTCGCTTGCCGTCGGCGCCTTCTTCAATGGTGGCCACGCCCACGTGGGTGAACAGCCCCGGGTTGAGGTCCGTGAACAGGTTGTAAGGCGAAGGATTCCGCATCAGCAGCCAATCGCCGGCCTTCACCTCGAAGTGCCCTAGCCGGTAGGTGTCGCCTTCCAGACCATGTTTGCGAAGCTGATCCAGCCACGCCAACAACTCTTTGCGCAGCGCGGCCATGTCGGGCGAAAGCTTCGAAGCCGGCACCCCTTCCAGCAAGCCATGGGCTTCGTCGGCCGTAATGGGCGGGCGATCGTATTCTTCGTCTTCCAACTCGCTGGGCCGAAGATCCTGTGGCAGACCAATCTTGCGCATCGTGTCCACGGCTTGCACCACCAGGTTCAGCGGCGTTTGCGGATCACGCAACAATTGGGCCAGTCGTGGGATCTGGCTCCGTTCGCCTGTCTTGGCGATCAGTTCCAAAATGCGGGCACGATTCGCTTCCGAAACCGGTGTGACACCCGCCGGCGCGCTGGGCGGAGGCGGCAGCACTAACAAGCCGACGACCGAGGCGCCCACCTCGCTGTTGCGGCGAATGCATAGTTCCACCAGCCGTTCTCGCAACGTGGGGTCGGCGGCCACGCGGAACGCCGCGTAGTTCACGGCCTCGCTTAATTGCAATTTGAGCCGGCCCGAGAGGTCGATCAGGTTCGACATCGTCTTTAGCCAGCAGCGGATCGCATCTTTGTCGTACCTACTCTCGCCGCCCGAGCTACTCACAAACTGCGTGCGCATCGCCAGGGTTTCTTCCAGCAGTTCATCCACGCGTTGCTTCGCGGCGATTAGCCGGTCGACATGCGTCAGCACCTGCTCGCCTTGAGCCGCGCCCTCGAAGCGGGCCAGATAGGCGGCCCATTGCTCGACCATTTCCGAGGCTTTCCGCATCGGCTGGATACGGTCCTCCGTGCAGTCGCTAGCCGCTTTAGGAAGCCGGTCGCCGTAGACACTCACCCACTGCTCGAAAGCGGCGTCCTGCGTTTGAGCCGCCAGCGTTCCCGACAGAACGCAGATCAGCAGCAAACCAGTGGCGATTCCAGCCCGAACCGGAGACCCGGCCAATTTTGCAAACGAATGGGATTTGTACATGACAGTTACGGGGGGCGTGGGGGAGAGGGGGAAGGCTTCGCTGGGAGGGAAAGTCTAGCGCGCAGGCCAGCCGTCAGGGCGGACAAACGCACCACTTTACCTATAGCTTGCAGTTTGCGCAATCGCCAGCCAGATGCCAATTGGCTGCCCGACCTTGAGTCGCAAACCTTTAATCATCAGATACTTGCGAACCAAAATGACGTGAAAAAAACAGAGCGAGGTCTTTCCGATTTCCGTACGGTTTCGAGGGCGTGGCCGGTTGGCCCAGGGGTTTATCCCAGCCCAAAAGCCGCATCGATCGGCCGTTGGTATTCGCGAAGTTCGCCCGAGAAGACCTCCTCCACGTCAACCGTGCGGCCAGCGCGCGCCGATTCCAAGATGGCGAATGCCGCCGCCAGGTCGCGCATGCCTTCGAGGCCGCTCGTTTCGGGCTGGCGATGGTTGCGGATAGCGTCGAGCCAGTCGTATTGATTCAGGGCAAAGCTGTCTTGAAGTCCCAGCGGAAACAATCGCCCGCGTTCTTGCGCGGGAGCTTGCTGCTCGTAAACCTCGGGCAGCGAGTGCCGCGAACCGTCGCTCAAAGTCAGTTCGGCGCCGCTGATCCGCCCGCCGGTCCCCAGGTAAACCACGCCGTTGCCTATTTTCACGCCCCCGCCGTGGCCGGCCCAGGTGGCCACCAGGTTGCCGAACACGCCGTCGGCGGTTTCGATGCCGGCCTGAAAGGTATCGTCGGCATCGCACTCCATGGTTTCCGTGGTTTGCCCGGCGGCGTTGATTGTTTTTCGCCGCGGTTCCAGCACGGCGGTGCTGGCGGTCACCCGTTTCACTTCACCGGCCACGTGCCGAATCTGATCGAAAAAATGCACCCCCAGGTCCAAACTGATGCCGCCCGCTTCCAGCTGTTGATGTCGCCAGGGCGTTTCGGCCACGATTCGATCGGGCGCCCACCAGACACCCGCATAGGCCAGCAGAATCATTTGCAGCCGGCCCGCGGGTCCACCATGAAAGGCCCACCGCAAATGCCGGGTGCCGGGCGAATTGCGAAAATTCTCGAACACCCCGAAGGTCAGGTCGCGGGCTTCCGCCTGGGCACACATTTGCCTGGCCGCGGCCATGGTAATCGCCAGCGGTTTTTGGCTCAGCAGGTGTTTACCGTGGGCAAATGCCTCCGCGGCCACCTGATGATGCATGGCATGGGTGGTGAAGTCGTTGACCGCGTCGATCGGCCCGGCGGCAATCATCTGGCGATAATCGGTGTAAACCTGGACTTCCACGTCGTCTTGCTGGTCCGACAGGTACTCGTCGCCAATCGCCAGCGGGTCTCCCGGAATATCGCTCACCGCCGGTCGCTGGGGCGGACCCGCTCCGCGGCGAACATACATTTGCGCGTCGCTCGCTTTGCGCGCACACAATGCGGTAATGCGAAAGTCGTCCACGCCGGCTTCGCGAAGCAGGCGATACCCACGCAGATGCGCGGCCAGAATGCGTCCACAACCAACAATGCCAATGCGAATCATGAAAGGATGCAATCTCGAAACGAAGTGCGACAGCCGTCGGCCGATTGTTGCCAAACGACGGCGGGTAGTTTCCGGGCCGGCTTTGGATGCGATCTCATGGTCGGCTTTCGTTCCGCGAAAGGATGTGCTTTCGCGGAGCGAAAGCCGACTTATTTCGAGCGATCTTAATAGCAAAACGATCCGCCGACTAGGGTTGCGGCGGTTCGGCGTCGCTACGCTTGAGAACGCGGGTGATTTGCAACACGTGAAAGGGCAGCCAGGCTTGTTGCATGTAGACCGCATGCCCTAGCATCTCCGCGGAATCGGGTCCGTAATCCACTAGCAGGGTCGTGCCCGCGGATTGGAGCCGAATCCCCCAGGTGCGTTGAAAGAAGGCCACCCGCCGCGCCCAGAATGCCAGGTTTGCCAACACGCCCTCTTCCGAAGACATCAGCGGCAGGGCGCCAAACAGTTCGGCCATCTCGGCGTTTACCTGGCGACGCGACTCGGTCAGCGGCAAACTATCGGTGCCATCGATCGCAAACGCCTGAATCCAATCGCCGTGCTTGGCCTTTTGAATGTCGTCGAATCCCACCAGCACCTTGGTGCGATAGGCGGGCGTTTCCAGATCGGTTTCGTCCACCGGCTTGTGATTCACGAAATGAATCAGTTCCCGATAGCCGGCCGGATTCCAGGCATACCGAATCGGCGTGCCAAACGTCACAATGTACAGTTGCTTGCCCAAGGCGTGCGGACCAGCGGCCGCCTCCAGAATCGTTTGGACGTTCTTCCAGCGGGGGTCTTCGCCGTAGATCGGCTGGCCGATCTCAAAGAACCGGGCGTTGGCCTCGCGATCGTTCGCGAGCAGTTGCGTTGCCAGGGCGAACACATTGCCGGCGTGACTATGCCCCCACAGCATGGCCGTGCTTTCCGCCGGCAGTTCCAGCTTGAGCAGCGCATCGATCATGCACACGGCGGCATGGGCTCGATCGAGGTGATTGTTTTCGCTGCCCCACACAAAAGCGGCTTGCACCAGGTCTTGGGTCCCAAGTTGTCGATTGAACTCCTCGGCAAACAGGGGATTGAAGCCATCGGGGCCATTGCGGTCGTTGTTCAAGGCCAGGCTCAGTTTTCGCAACCCATCGCCATCGAGCCCCAGCAGCGTGAGGAGGGCCGGCGCCCGTTCCGCGGCCAGCGACAATACGCCAAATCCGTCTTCCCCCGAAAACGTGCCGTGCACCAGCCAGATTTTGGCGATCCGCCGATCGCGAATCAGTTGGGCAAAACCGTCCATGGCTTGCCTGGCATTGATCTCCGCCCGAGGCGGAGCCTTGAGAATTTCGAATGTGCTGATGTCGGCTCGAGCGCCGTAGTCTTGATGAGAGAACCCTTCGCCCAGCGCGATTTCACCTGGTCCAAGGGTGGCTGCCATGACAAACAGCAATAGGGCGCGGGGCATGCTGAATAACGGCCGGCTTGAGCTGAATGCCCAAGCAGCGGGGAATTTCGCGTCCTCCGCAGGCAAGTTCATCGAGTGCCGCACTGCAATGCTGGATGGTTTGCCGAGCATATTCCGCATCCCCAAGTGGAAGAAATCTCTGATGAGCGCGTTCCGGTTGCAAAGTGACCACAGCCGACACTGGGCAGGCCCTCCCAGGACTTGGCTGCCTCGCAGCTACCCGCGGCGCGACTCCATCATAATGCCGGCGGGAAGCGAAAACCGGTCATATTCGCGCGGAATTGCCACGCCCGCGCGGTTGGCTGGGGGTTGGGGGCAGCACTTTGTGGCTAGCAGTGCTGGCCGCGAAGTGCTAACAGCGGTTTTTTCGAGGAATTCAAGGACAGCGTTTTTAACCGATGCCAGCCGATGCGCCAAAAATGCAGGTTTTTCTCGGCAAAACCGTGCTAGCTACAAAGTGCTGGGATTGGGGGGCTGGGGGCAGAGCTGGCGCCGGTTCACGCATGTATATCATCTTGATATATTTAGCTTAACGGTTTTCGGGTGGCCGTCCCACTAGCCAGACGCGAACAATTTGAGGCGGGAACTCACGATGGCATTTGCCCGTTTTGGGTTCTGCCGCCGGTTGGCTGGGGTAAAGCTGATTGGAGAATGGGCGTTGGCATATCAGGCCCAGCAGCGGGCGTTAGTCGAAAAGGCTCCCCTGCCGCTGCACTTCGGGTTTCAGTTCCGGCCATTTCTTGACGAAAGAGGATGCCGAAACTCGCGCCAATTCTCTCGGTTCGATTTTATTCAAACCGCCGCCGTAAACTCGGCCTTCACCGCGAAGCTCGTGTCCGGTGACTTGGCCGAGCAAGGCGTGAACGGCTTCCGCGCGATTGGGATGGCGGCGGAGCATCGCCGCCAGATTGGGTTTGGGAGAGAGCATCAGGTAGAGATTCGTGGCAATCGCTTGCGAGCGGTTCCAGATGAAGCGGAAGGGTTGTTTGTCATTCGACCCGCGACCCATGTAGGTGCAGAGGAAGGGCGTTGGCTCGCGCTGCTCCTGCCGATACCAGGGACTGCGTTTCCCAATGAGATAGCCATCCATGATGCCCAGCGACTGGGCGGTTTGCAGGTAAGACCACAGCGCCGGGTATTGGTCTTGGACGGTTGGCTCGGGCAGGTCGCAATCGATCACGCACCATTGGGTATCGAGCCGTGGATAACCGTCCGCGTTTGCCTCGATTTTGGTGGTCTTGAGGTGGCGTGGACTGGGAAGAATTGGCCGGAGATATTTGTTCGGCAGGTCGAGCTCTTGGGCTTGGACGCGATCGAGCACGAAGAACTTGTTGCAGCCCGTGGCGATCCCCCGTTGAACTCGAAAGTAGTCGCCGAGGGTGGGGCCGTGACCATCGGTTTGCGTTTGTCGATCGTTCTTGGCATGGCCTGGATAGACGGTCCATTTGCGACTTTTGCGCAATTGGGAGAGCGAAAGCAATTCGCGAGCGTGAGGATCGGCTAAATTGCCGCCAAAAGTGAACTCCACGGCATGATCTTCTCCCGGCGGCGATTTGCGGAAGACCAGAACCACCGATGACACCAAGGCATCGCCAAACTGAACCTCGTCGGGGTCAAACCGATGAACGCGGATGAGCGTGACGCGATCCGTTAGAAACCTCTTTAGCGCCGCTCCATAATTAACATCCATGAACTCCGAAGGAATGAGCCAGGCCGCAATCCCTTTTTCTCGCATCCAGGCCGTGGCGAGCAAAACAAAATAGACATAAAGTCCCGCCAGACCGTTGACTTCAACTCCCGCCATATTGACTGTCAGGTGTTGGAGCCGCTCTTTATGTTCTCGGCTGAGGTGATGATGCCGAACGTAGGGGGGATTTGCCAGCACCACATTTGGTCGGGCGAGATCGCTGCCGTTGGCAACGAGTTGGGTAAAGTCGCCCGCTATCACTTCCAACCCGGATTCCGCCCACAGATTGCGGGCAGCATGGACAAACGCGGGATCGATTTCGACCCCGACGGCGCTATTGATTCGCTGCTGGCCGAAAACAGCAAGAGCGGCTGAGAAGAAGCTGCCCGAGCCGATCGACGGATCGGCAAAGTGAATGCTTTTTTTCGACTTGCCCACCAGTGAGGCGACATACTGAGCGATATCGACTGCCAGGGAATGCGGCGTGGCGAATTGCCCTAGGCGATTTCGCTCCGCGGCCGACTTGCATTGATCTAGCTCCGCCTGAATCGCCTGGCGGCGTGACTCGATTGGATTGTGTTCAGAGGCGATCATGCAACTCACAGCCCCAGCTTTGCCAGGTCGTCCAGGCGATGTTCCCAGACCCAGTCAATACCCTCGGCGGCCTCGTACCCCAAATAGTCGCTGCCAAAATAGCCGCAGAGAAACAGTATAAACGATATGGAGTGACCGTAGGCAGACTGAAGCTGGTGGACTTTTGCCGCTTCTTCTTTCCGCCGCTTGTTGGTGTTGGTGAAGTCGCCCGCCGATTTGGCTTCGATCAGAATGGGAAGCCGATCCTTGCGGAGCTTTCTTGGCTGAATGACGACGTCAATTGGAATATTTACCTTCAGCGTCTTCCCAACCACGATGTTCATCCGAAAGGAATAGGTCGCGGGTTCCATTTCAGCGAGGAGCCTGCCGCTGGGATGCCCTTGCTTCCGGTATCCTCGGGCGTCGAGCCAATCGCCAATCAGTTTGAGCTGACGTTGTTCCTGGGCATTTCGCACGATGGGATTCGCCACTGCGCTGCATAGCCGGTCGGCCACAATGCTCGCACCTCGCTCGCGCTGCTGTTCCGTCGGTCCCTGAGCCGTATTCAACCACGGAAATATATCGTGATCGAGCAATGCGGACATGATGTGGCAAAGTTTCGCGAGTTCTACCTCTAAATTTGCGGCACTCAAGCGAGGGGGAATTTGGCCCTTCTCCAAACGACCGACAACATTGCGGCTGGCGCCGGCCAAACCGATCAATCGATCCACGGCCAGCGGTGGCGCGGTACACATTCGCAGGGTAGGCAAAGCGGCCGGGTTTTCCGCGAGCGTCGTCGGATCGATGTTGCGCAGGTCGTTCGTGGCCAGTAATGCGGCTTTCACTTGCGCCGTGGTTTTGACCGCGTGGAACGGAACGCCTCGGGGGCAAAACGCATGAACCACTGGTTGAACTGGTCCACCGAAGCCGCAATGTCCGCCTTCCACAAATGCGGTTTGTCTGCGTTGATCCTGCGAGGCATTACGTTCTTATTCTTGATGGTGGCGCCACATCCAAGTTGTCGGGTCAACCGATGTTCATCTTCAACACTCCCCAAGAAACTTTACCCAACGAGGCTCGCTGGGGATAGCCGCCAGTGCATCCACAAACATCGCCGCAATAGATGCGCTCCCCCCAGAAACAGTGACCGCCGGGGCAGCAACCCGACTGGCGCCGGCCGCGAGGATTGCCAGATGAGCCAACTTTGAACGCCGCCTGGGTGCCCCCGGCGTTATTTCCGCCCGCTGGGAGAGCGATCTTCCGGAAGGTAGATCAACCGGCCGCAACTGCTGCAAAAGATGGCGTGCGACATGTACAACTGGTTGTAGACATTGGGCGTGAGCCGGTGGAAGCAGCCCCCGCAGCACTCGCCGTCCACCGGCGCCAGGGCGTCGGACCCCATGGCCTTGATGACGCGGTCGTACATGGCCTTGAAGTCGGCCGGAAGTTGGGTTTCGGCCGCTTGTAAATCGCCCATCAAGCGGTCGATCTCCGATTGCAGATTGGCGGCCTTGGCTTCCACCGCTTGTTCGATCTTCTGCAGTTCTTCTTTGCTCTTGGCCAGGTTTTGCTTGGCTTCGCCAACAGCCAGTTGCATTTCGTCGATGTTGCCCAGGGCTTCTAGAATCTCGTCCTCGAGAACGCTTTTGGCCATCTCATCCGCGGCCACCTGCTCCACCAGCGTTTGGTACTCGCGGTTGCTGCTGGCTTCATTCAATTTGCGCTTCAGGTCGGCGATCTTGGTCTCATTGGTTCGCAACTGAAGCTGCTTTTGATCCGCGGCGATTTGAGCTTGCTTGGTGCTCGCAATATTTTTTGCGACCTGCTCTTCAGCCCGAGCCACATTGGCTGCATGTGCTTTGATCTGCTTCGGCCCGCGTGCTTGTCGTTCTTGGAGATCGCTGAGCTGCTGGTGGATGCGATGCAGAGTTCGAAGCACATCGGCAGTGACAGACATAGGATCGCTCACTTTCGATGGATACTGTGGGTGGCAACGTGCCCCCCCCAGGGGGAACGCGCTGCGTCGTCCTTCGGTTGCGGGCCAATCCCGCCCTTCCCAGTCTCTCAATCCGCAAACCCGGATTGCAGCGGAAAGGTTTCGCGGGAGGGCGATTTTTGCTCACCACACATACAAGGCGTTTCGGCCGGTTCGCGGTGGAAGCAAAGTTCCCGCAGTTCAATCATAACAGCCGGGCTCCGTTTCGGGCAGTGGGGCTATCCCGCTGGCGACGACATTGTTTCGTGGGCACGACCCGCGGCAGGTGGCGAACAGGTTCGTTCGCCCCCCCCCCCGCGATTCTACCTGCCTAGAGATAACGGTTGGCAGACATGAGTTTTTTCTGCATTGCCAAGATTCTTGTGCGCCGGCAAACGGGGCAGCCGCGTTCAACGCGAGGCAACGCCCGCCGGGGCAAGCCCATCCGGGCAATTCTTCGCAACTGGAGTTACGTCAAAAACGGGCGCCAGCCGCGGCCATGCGCAGCGCCACCAGGTACGGAACCGGTTCGCCCCCCAAGGCGTTGAGCACCGTGCCGCCCGCGGTGAACACATGGGTTACCCAGTCTTCTTGCCCATACTTTTCCAGGGCTTTGCCACCCTCGCCGCCGCCGACGTAAACCTTTACGCCCGCATCGCTCATGCGTTTGAGTTGCTCGACGAACTTCCGCGTGCCGGCCTCGAATTGGCTGTCTTCGAACTTGCCGAACACGCCGTTGTGAAACGCCACCTTGGGCTGGCTGCCAGCATCGGCGGCGATGAATTCCTCAACCTTGGCGGCAAACAAATCGCTCGCTTGCGGCCCCACATCCAACTGCTGCTGGCCAGGGCCAATCGTGGTGGAAACCGATCCATCGGCCAGCACGTAATCCGCCGGCAGCACAAACTCCACGCCCTCTTTGCGGCCGGCGTCGATCATGCTTTGCGCCTGGTCCACTCGGGCCGGAGGAATGTAGTACGGCTTATCGCCGTGGGCCGGGTCTTCGGCCACGCCCATCGAAAACTCTTTCCCATCGAGCCGGGCAGACGCCTTCGCGAGCGCCATGGCCAGCGATCCGGCGGCGATGACCATTTTTACCTTGCCGCGCTCCACGATGGCTTGCAGGTCGTCCAGCTTGTCGATCTTGAGGCCGCTGAACACCACCAGGCTGGCGGCCAGGCAATCGGTCATTGGGCCATCGAACTCTTCGGCCAGGTAGCGACCCATCGCCACCTTTTCCATGGCTGCCGGAAGCACGGTGCTCGAAGCATCGAGGCTGCCCGCCGAAAGTGCCTCGTTCACGTAGGCCGTGCCCACACTCTTGGCGAACGCATTGGCCAATTTGGAAAGCGGATCGGCCAATTTAGGCGCGTCTGCCGGCTTGGCTTTCCAAAGCACGCGCTCGATGTCGTACTTGCGGGTATTTTCGAGCAGAATCAGCCCGCCATTTTCTGTTTGGGCGATCGCGTCGGTCAGTTCGGGCCGAATTTCGAGCGTGTCGGGATCGAGCCAATCGGCCACGAGCGTCACGGGGCATTCCATGAGTTCCTCGATTCGCTTTCGCACCTTGCTCAGCGAACCGGCCGGATCGCGGCCAATGTGGCCGAAAATAACCTGCTTCCAACCGTGCCCCCGGCCGAACTTGAGCGTCTCCACCATCGAACGCAGGCGGATGTCGCCATCCCCAATTTTTTCGCCCGGCTTGGCGTCCACGTCGCCGCGCACCAGCACCACGCTGCCGGCCGGCAAATCGGCCAGGGAGTCCAGTCGAGGAATCGCCTGCAGATAATCGCCCAGCGGACGGCGGGTGGTTTCGGGATGGTCGCCGAGCAGATTACGGCACCAGGTTTCCATGGTGGCAGGGGTTACAGGCATGGCAAATTCTCCGCGGCCGGGTATGGAGCTCGCCGTGGGCCGGTATTGAGAACCTGACCACGGGGCGAACGGGAACATTGATGATCTTGTTGCGAACTGCGGACAAGATAGCAAACCCAGGCCGCCAAGGGCAGCGGTGCAAACCCGATGTTGCTGAAAGACGCATCAGGGCGTATCGATGGCCGGCCGAGACGGCGACACGATAAGTCTTAGACGAGCGTTCCCGCGGTTTCGCCGGCTTTCGCGTACCGAGTGCCCAGCGCGTTTTCGGGCTCCCGAAAGCAATTCTCAGAAGCACGGTTTTCGTGGCGGCGTGTTCCCTCGACGTGAAACGAAACCTCAGGGGAATCGACCGCTTCGGGTTCTTCGACGGGGGCGACGCGCAGCCGCGGCGGTTGCTCCACCGCATCGGGCGGAGCCAACTGGAAGGCGCAACTATTGCAGCCATCCAACCGACACTCGGACAGCGTGACCGGCGAGCCGATCAATCCCGATAGCAGTGCCCGCTCCATTTCGCAGGTGGCCCGATCCTCGTCGACCAATCCCACAAAGGGGCACGAACGCTCGCGGAGCAGCAACTTGCCATCGACGAGTTCCAAGTCGACAACCGCGCCTTCTTCCCTTAGTAATTGGACAAGACGTTCCAATCGCTCGTGGGCCGGGAGCCCCTCCAGCTTGGGCAGATACCGGCCCGCCAGAATCTTGGTTAGCTGCGCGAAGACGCCGTTGCGCAGTTCGGGGCCACCGCAGTTTTCGATGGCTTGCATCAGCGAGGCGAGCAAGTGGCGACTGGG
Organism: uncultured Pirellulales bacterium; assembly: GCA_964445985.1. Taxonomy (GTDB): domain Bacteria; phylum Planctomycetota; class Planctomycetia; order Pirellulales; family S012-138; genus CAYUMU01. The sequence goes on from CAYUMU010000007.1 coordinate 135,972, forward strand.
AGGAAATACCTTGTCTAAGGAAAGCTGAGTCGAGGCATAAAGATGCCGAGGTCGCCCTCGCCGTGGTCCCTTGTCGACCTCGCGTTCCACAAACTCTTTCGCCATCAACTCGTTGAGCTGCTCAATCACCGCCGTTCGGGTTACGCCCGAGGCGTTGGTTAATTGCGCAATCGATTGCGGCGGTTTCCCCACCAGCAGCCGTAAAATCCGGTAGGCGGCGGGACTGATCAATTCAGACACGGTGCCATCCCATCAATAAAGTGAACCCCCCTCGGGCAATATGGCCGAGTAATTCTACATTATTCCCCCATGCGGCAATGGGAAATAACCCTACCGCGATTGTCTTTTTGGGTATTTTTCCCCATGCCCAAGTCGTAAGCCCTTCAAGAGCAGAAACATCGCGACTCGCCACCTCGGAGGAGAGACCGTCAGAAAGTCGCACTTTCCGCCCCGGCGGCGGGTGGACTGGCAAGCCAGAGGGGGCCTTAATGATCGGCCACCAAGGGGGTTTCCCCCTTCTCCCGCCCGTGCTAGTCACGCTGTCGCGGCGAGATTAAATACAGACACGCGTGCCGGAAGGTCACGGAGTACTGCTGGTGGGGGGGCAGTAGAGTGCCCCCCGAATTGATCTCAAGGCAGAACGCATTTCGAGCCCTGCCTGTTCCCAGCGGGTGAGGCCGGCACTAGCGGCGTTCGTCGCTGGGCGAGCTTGCAAACCGATCGTCCCACTGGGTGTGCGTGAGCCGCACGAACAGCATCTTTCGATGGAGTTCGCCCGATTGGTCGTCGGTGAAGAGGTGGTGGCCCAGGCTTCCGGGTCGATGGGGGAGCGAACCGACCAGCAGCATTTCTCCCGGCGCCAGCGTGAGATCGAGCAACAGTTCCTCAAACATTTGCCTCGGCTTGGCCGTTTCCAACCGCCAGATCCCATCGGCGCCCGAAAATCGCTGGCAGGGCGCCCCATGATGCCATTCCGGCATGATCTCAAACCGGGCTCGGCCGTCGTTCCGCGGAAAGGCCTTCACGGCAAACATGCCCTGGCAGTCTTCGTAGCTGCGGCCACGAACGCTCTCGGCATCTTTGAGCAGCAATTCGACCGAAGGCTTCAGCTTCGAGGCCACAATTTCGCCGCGACGCCCACTGCGAAGTTGCAGCCGCCGCATGGTCACTTGCGGTTCTTTTTCGAAGGTGACCTTGCTCGCCTGCTGCAAGCCGGCTTCCTCGGGCGGGGCCTTGGGTTCATCTTCCAGGGCTTCGTAACGCTGCAAGAACTGCTGGACAGGCGTGGGAAGTTGCGCCGAAAGCAACCCGGCTCGCAGCCCATTCTCGCTCAGCCGTTTTCGAACCTGGGGATCGAGCCTGGTTTCATCGACTTCCCGCCAGATAGCATCGTACGATTGCTGATCGTCGTGCGGCAGCCGCACAAAAAAGATCTCCACCGCGACGCTGTCGGGCGACATGCGCGCGGCCTGCAGGAGCGCGTCGGCGGGCTTGGTGTCTTTGGCCGGTGAAAGCAATTCACACCCGGTCAAACATCCGGCCAGCAGCAGGCAACATCCGGTTATTTGTAGTCGAACAAACGACATAGACATTCGCTAGTTATGCTGGCAAATGAGAATTCGGCCACGAAGAAGGGGGGCGGCATGCTAGTCGCGGGCCGAGGAATCGTCAACGCCTGTTTCGTGTACCCCACTGCTATTGGCTACAATGGTATCGTGGACACGGCGCCCACGCTCCTTAGCTTCGCGATGACTCTCCAACCGATTGCCCACGAACCATGATGCACCACCTGTTGCGCGGCTGGCTCATGTACGCCGGCAAAGAGCAAGTCATGCAGGCTGCCAGCCAGGCCGCGCGGCAGTACATGCAAAACCGCTCCGGCAATGCCGGCAGCGATGCAGGCTTTCCGCCCGCCGAAGTCGGCGTGGTGTTTGCTTTGCCTCAAGAGATGGGCTGTTTTGAAGACCGCCTGACCGATAGCGTTCGCGGCAGCGGCAACAAGCTCACCGTGCTGCGCGGGATGCTCCAAGGTCACTCGGTGGTTGCCGTGCAATCGGGGGTGGGGCAAGAAGCGGCCGCCCATGCCACCGAAGCCCTCATTCGAGGGCACCATCCGCCGCTCGTCATTTCGGCCGGTTTTTGCGGTGGTTTGCATCCCCAGCTTAAGCGCAACCACGTGCTGCTGGCCAACGAAGTGCTGGACCTCGACGGCGGCACGCAGGCCATTGGGCTCAAAATAACCGGCGAAGCCGCCGAGCTGGCCACGCTGCACGTGGGCAAACTGCTGACGGTAAAGGGAATCGTTCGGACGGCCGAAGAGAAACAGGCCCTCGCCGCCAGGCATGGAGCCGTTGCCGTGGATATGGAAACCGCCGCCGTGCTGGCGGTTTGCACGCGACTGGAAACGCCCATGCTGGCCGTTCGCGTGGTCAGCGATACTTCGAGCGAAACGCTGCCGCCCGAGGTTTATAATTTGGTGAAGCAGAAGTCGACCTCCGGACAACTGGGCGCGGCCTTTGGCGCTCTGTTTCGCCGGCCCGGCAGCATCAAAGACATGTATCAGCTCAAAGAGAACGCCCTGCTCGCCGCCGACGCGCTGGCCAAGTTCCTGGAGAACGTGATCCTGGAATTGCCACCCCCGCCGGCCGAAGAACCTCCGCAAGCAGCCACATGAACATACCAGGGCGACCGGCCGCGGATACTTCCGCGGAAAGTGATGACGAGCTCGCCGCGTTGCTCGAAGCGCTCACGGCGCAGCTGCGAACTGGCGCCACGCCCGATGTGGCCGCGACCGCGGCGGCCCATCCGCATCTGGGCCAAGAGCTGCGCCGCCTGTGGCCGGCCGTGCTGATCGCCGAGGAAATGGCGTTGGGCGCGGCCAAGGTTCGCGGGGCGTCGTCGCAAAATCTGGCCGTTGACTCCCGAGGCAACTTTGCCCCGCCCCAGGGAAGCCCCCCGGGCAGCAACTGGCCCACGGCCGAACATGATTCCCGGCTTCATCAACCGTTGCCCTGCCGCTTTGGCGATTACCTGCTGCAAAGCGAACTGGGTCGCGGTGGCATGGGCATGGTCTACGAAGCTTACCAGCCCGAGTTGGGGCGCACGGTGGCGCTGAAAATGATGCGGGCAGGCGGCAGTGCCTCGGCGGAAGAACTTTCGCGCTTCCGGCTGGAAGCCGCGGCGGCGGCCCGCCTGGAACACGCCCACATTGTGCCGCTTTACGATGTGGGAGAGACCGCCGGCCGGCCGTTCTTCACCATGAAGTTGATTCGCGGGACCACGCTGGCAAGGCGATTGCAAGATGGCCCTCTGCCTCCGCGCGAGGCCGCGGAAATTTTGGCCCAGGTTGCCGAAGCGGTTCATTTCGCGCATCAGCGGGGCGTGTTGCACCGCGATTTGAAGCCTTCCAACATTTTGATCGACGAGTCGGACCATCCGCACGTCAGCGATTTTGGCCTGGCCAAGCAGATCGATTCGGGCGCGAGCTTAACTCGCACGGGAGCGGTGATTGGCACGCCTGCGTATATGCCGCCTGAGCAAGCCGCGGGTGGACGCGGCGAACTGGGCCCGGCCAGCGACGTCTACAGCCTGGGCGCCATTCTCTACCAAATGCTGACGGGCCGGCCGCCATTTCAGGCCGCTTCGCCGGTGGACACGGTGTTGCTGGTGCTGGAGCAAGATCCCCTGCCACCGCGGATGCTCAATCCCAAGGCCGATCGCGATTTGGAGATGATCACTCTCCGCTGCCTGCAAAAGGCGCCCGATCTGCGTTACGCCACGGCGGCTGACCTGGCCTGCGATCTGCAAGCCTATTTGAATGGCGAGCCGATTTCCGCCCGCAGCGGCGCGTTCCGGCAAGTGGTGGGACGGTGGTTTCGCGAAACGCATCACGCCACCATCTTGGAAAACTGGGGTCTGCTGTGGATGCTGCATAGCGCGGCCTTGCTGATCGTGTGCCTGGGCACCAACGCCATGCAGTTGGCTGGGGTAGAAACGCCCTGGCCTTACGTGGGGCTATGGACCGTGGGCCTTGGCGCCTGGGCCGGCGTGTTCTGGTGGCTGCGGCGACGAGCGGGGCCCGTCACCTTTGTGGAGCGGCAAATTGCCCACATTTGGGCGGGCAGCATGGGCGCGACCGGTTTGCTGTTCTTGGTGGAACGGCTCATAACGCCGCAACTGCCCGTGCTGAGCCTGTCACCGGTACTGGCGCTCATAAGCGGCAGCGTGTTTCTGGCGAAGGCCGGCGTGCTGTCCGGAACTTTCTACGTGCAGGCCGTGCTGCTCTATCTCACCGCGATTCCCATGGCCATCTGGCCCACGTATGCGATCTCGATGTTTGGGGTCGTTTCGGCGGCCACGTTTTTCTTTCCTGGTCTCAAGTATTACCGGCAACGCGCCAGCAAAATGTAGTTCGTTGGCTTGTTGGCGGATATAAACTTTGGCGACAGCCGGCTCGCCGGTTGCTCTCTTCCACCCCCTTTCCCACTATTGAGAACGGCGCCATCCCGCCATGCCACATTACGCCCCCCGGAAAGACGCCGAAAGAATTCGTGAATGGATCGTGCAGATCCGCCGGCAGTTGCATCGCCATCCCGAATTGATGTACGAGGAAGTGCGCACCAGCCAATTGGTGCGGAGCACGCTCGATGCGTTGGGCATTGCGTACCGGCACCCCATCGCCGAAACCGGCGTGCTGGCCACGCTTGGGAATGGCAAAGGCCCCTGCGTGGCTCTCCGGGCCGATATGGACGCCCTGCCAATGCAGGAAGAAGCCGACGTATCGTTTCGCAGCGAGCACCCCGGCAAAATGCACGCTTGCGGCCACGATTGCCACACGGCCATGCTGCTGGGGGCCGCCCGACTGTTGAAGGAGCGGGAGAGCGAGATCCAGGGGACCATCAAGCTGATCTTTCAACCGGCCGAAGAAGGGGGCGCTGGCGGACGGCGCATGCGCGACGAAGGCGTGCTCGATGAGCCGGCCGTGCAACGCATTTTCGGTTTGCACGTGTGGCCGCAGTTGCCGGTGGGGTCGGTCGGTTCACGGCCGGGCGTGTTTCTGGCGGCCACTTCATTCATGGAAATGACGGTGCGAGGACGCGGCGGACACGCGGCGATGCCGCAACTTGCCATCGATCCGGTGGTGGTGGCAGCCAAGATCGTGACCGAGCTGCAAACCATCGTTTCCCGCGAGCTGGATCCGCTGCAATCGGGCGTGGTGAGCGTGACGGCCATTCACGGCGGATCGGCCTGCAACGTGATCCCAGAAGAAGTCCATCTGCGGGGAACCATGCGGGCCCTTTCGGTAAGCGCGCTCAATCACATTAAAGAGCGGGTGCGAGAGATTGCCACGCATGTGGCCCTGGCCCATCGCTGCGAAATCGAATTGGCTTACCCTGGCAACGACTATCCACCCACGGTGAACGACGCCGAGTGTTGGAACGTGGCAAAACACCTGGCCAACGAGATGCTGGGGGAACAGCGCGTGGAAGAAATCCCCGCCGTGATGGGCGGCGAGGACTTTGCGTTTTACACCGAACAAGCCCCCGGTTGCTTTGTGGCCTTGGGCGTGCGAAACCCCGAGCAAGGCGCCATCTATAGCGTGCATCATCCCAAGTTCAAGGTGGATGAAGACGCCCTGCCCATCGGCACGGCGATGCACGTGGCCCTTGCGATGAAGTCGCTGGAAGAGCTTCGGTAACGTAGGGCGAGGCTCGCCGAGCCCGCCCTCGAACCGGAAGTTGAACCACGCCGCCAGCCATATTCGCGATGCGACGGCGCCGCGAACCGATAGGGGTAGGGAAGCCCGCTTGGTTTCGGGCTCCCCTCCCTCCAAACCGTACGGGCGGTTTTCCCGCATGCGGCTTTCCGTTCAGTAGGTTCCCGTGCTTTGGACAAGGC